>JBILEB010000049.1:0-41217 GCA_044352295.1 Myxococcaceae bacterium | reverse complement strand
AGAGGCGCTCGCAGTACTTAAGGGCGTGCAGGGCCTGCACGCGCAACGGTTCGTCGCTCGTCGACACGGCACTCTCCTGTTGGTGAGGACTTCGTTCAGTTCGGTGCGCGAGGAACGGCAACCCAGGCGTCTGCAGGTGGCTCCACGACCGGTGCGCGAAGCGGGGCAAAGAGCGCACTCGTCGTTCGACTCGCATCCGAGCGATCGATGCCGATGGTCAGCCGACAACTTCCAAGGCGTTGACCCTCGTCCTCTTTGACCCGGGTGTACCACCGCACTGCGGGTGGCTGGCCGAGCACCTCGATGCGATCGAACAGGAACGCGTTGTCGCCCGCGAACGGCAAGCCGTAGCGGTTCTCACTCAGCTCTCCGCGAAGGCCGCGACGGACGCGTTCTGTGAGCGCCTCAGGCGCGCGGACGCCAAGGACCACGTCGAACCCCACCAGAAGCTCGCGCCGCACCGGTGCAATCCAGTACTTCGCGCCATGGGTGCGCTCCCGAAAGGCATCTCCCGAATTCCCGACGGGGTACGTGTGGAGCTGTTGATAGAGGCTCGCCCGTTCCCGACCGGAGCCTTCGACATCACCGAACGCGATGTCGAAGGCCGGAGCATCGGGCCGAACGAGTGTCGTGACGCCCTCGACGTCGAGGCGCGTCTCGATGCCAGCGAGGTTCAGGACGAGGCCCCAGGCCGCTGAAGGCGGGATGACGGGGCTCGTGCCCCGCCAGACACCTGCCTGCATCCAACGGAACGCGGCGAACGGCGCCTGGAGTCGGAGCCAGAGCGACGTCACGGGTCACCCCTTCCCGAGCTTCGCTTCATCTGCAACGGCAGCCAGCACGCGCTGCGGGTTGTCGAAGAAGTGGACGCCCTGCTTCTCGAGTCGCGAGCGATCCTCGGCCCCCATGGCGCGGACCAACTCTCCGCCAATCCAGAACTCCTTGCCCGGCAGGTCGTTGTCATTGATGCGCGCCAGGTCCTTGAAGCCCCCCGCCTCGTCGAAGCCGTAGGTGTCGTAGCCAGCGACCAGCGACTTCGTCAGCCTCACCACGACGCTCCGCGGGGCCATCTCGAACAGGCTCCTCGCGTGGCCACCCGCCACGTTCGACAGCTCACCAATCGACTCGACGAGGGCCCGCGTCCAGCTCGGTCCGTTGCCCTTCCGCACGTCACCGAGCGCGAGCGCGAACGGGAACTGGTACGCCGTGTGGGCGACCTCCCGATGAAGGAGGGCTGAGTTCGCCGCGTTGGTGAACGCGCCCTTGCCCTGCGGCGACTGATGAAAGGTGGCATTGAACCGATACGGGGTGAGGGCGACCGCAAGATTCATCCGCAACACGCTGTCGCGCTTCGCAGGCTTGCCCTTGTTCTTCTTCACCGCGTCCTTGTCAGCGACCATGAAGCCAAACAGGAAGTCATCGGCATACTCGTCTGGGTCAGGGAACGACTTGTACTCGACAGCGAGCTGTTCCTCGTCGTGGAGGCGCGTGCGATTCATCGGCAGCCCTCGCGCCGCCAGCATCTCCCGAAGCGCGTTGCGCATCGATTCGGGGCTGATGACCGTGTACTCGTGACCGCCCTTGGAGATCTTCTGCAGGACGGTTCGATTCTCTTCACTCTCGCCGCGATAGTTGGAGCTCGGGGCAGCGTTCGTCAGGACAGTGGCAAACAGGTTCAGGTCGCTCATGGTGTCTCCGGGATCAGCTCCGCGCGCTGAGCGCGAGCAGGGTGAGGGTTCGAACGCGGTTGGTGTTCTCGTGAAGCTGGCGTGACAGATCTGCAAACGACTCGTCGGTCATGCGTTGCGGGACCGAGCAGAGGGTGGAGACGAAGTAGTCGACGAAGTCGGCCCCGGTTCGCGCACGAACCGCCAGGAAGGCGTCCTTCGCGATCTTGTTCCGCTTCTCGTTGTATTCCGTCTTGTCGCTGGGGTTGTCCTTCACGTCTTTCCACTCGAGGCCGTACTTCGAGTCGAGGCGACTGCTGACGTACGAGGAGACGATCTTCAAGACGACGGCTTCCAGTGGTGTCGGCGAACTCATTCTGGTGCTCCTGGGTTGGCGAAGCGTTCGAACTGGGTCTTCACGTCATTGGGGAAAAAGCTGGGGCGCTGCTCGGGCGAACGCAGACCGCGCATGAAGTGGCCCCAGGGCAGCGTGGCGAACAGCCGGTCGAAGCCGTGCGACCAGTCCCGGCCTTCGAGGAGGTTGGTCAGGACCTGCCGACGAAAGATGGGGTCTCGGAAGCTCTCGCGAATGCGCTCGTACTCGTCCTGGAGGTTCTCGAGCGGCTCAATTCGAGCCGTCGAACGCAGGCGCACGTTGTTGCCCTCGCGCTGGAGATGAAAGACGTCGATCCCAACGACGAGATCGGCGGTGCGCTTCCTTGACTCGCTGGCCTTCAACCGGCTCCGAAGCGCCTCGAGGAACTGGAGGCCTGCTTCGCCCGGAAGGTCGAGCAGGGCTTGACGAGGCAGGTAGGCGGCCTGCTCCGGGCTGCGCTCGCGGAGCACTCCTTCGTACTCGGTGACGAAGAGGTCGAGCACCGCGACATCTGGGAACGAAAGCGTGTGACCGACGAAGTCACTCTTCCCCTCTCGATTGGTCACCGTGGGCACGCCGATTCCGACGGCGAACGGCCAGAAGTGAAGGAGGAACTGGAACCGCTCCCGGTCCCGAAACGCGACGTTCTCAGCCGTCGCCGCCTGCGCGCCGACGAAGTAGGTACTGGGCAACTCCACCACCCCGTCGCCGCCAGAGGCGAGTGCCTCGAAGGTGTCCTGGCCATCCTCGGTCGCGTCCTTCGCTGCGCGAGCCTCGTACGGCGCTCGCGTCGCCGGCACCGCCCGGAGGACACCCCAGACGAAATCGCGCCAGAGCTTGATCCAGGCTCCGTCTGGTCCCTTCGGGTCGGTCTCGAGCAGGAATGCACCCGCGGGCACCACCTGTGGGTAGACGTATTTCTTCACCTGCTTCACGACGGGCTTGCCCGTCTTCTTGTCCACCTTCTTCGGATCGACCTGTTCACGCTCGACGACGCGGAGAGGCTCCACGTCCTTGAACGGCTTGTCGCGCTCAACCTCGACTTCGTCTGCCGCGTAGGCCTCGTCGAAGAGCCATGAGAGGCCCTCGACATCGAACTCGATCGTCGCCATGCGCTCGTCGAGAGCGGCCACGCGAAGCACACCGCGGCTCTGGCGCTTGGTTTTCTTGAGGAGCCAGCGAATGAGCAGGAGCAGACCAACGAGCCCCGTCTTGTGCTGCGACGACGGGAGTTCGTTGAGAGCCCATGTCACCGTGATCGGTTCGGCCCGCTCCTGGACTTTGGCGGTTGCGTTCTTCTGCACGGTTTTCTTTCCCGACTTCGCCATCACGACACCTTTCGCTCTGGGGCGACGAAGCCCCGACTCGTCGAGTAGTGCGCCGCCTCTGCGAGCCCGAGGAACGGAGGAAGGCCCAGCGCCTCTCCGTCGGACGCAAAGCGACGCGGGACCGGAACGATCAGCCCGTCTGTCGGCTGACCTCGCTTCTTTCGGTCGACGAACACTCCGACCTCGGTCGTGAGGACACAGGGGCGTGAGAACTCATCGAGGTCACGGAAATCCCGCGGGAGGGCGTAGTACCCGCTGCCGAACAGCGAGGAGTCTCCTGTCGCTTCGGTCTCATTCGATGCGACCGCTTCGACCGCCCTCGCCAGGTCTGCCTGGGAGACCTGCTTCCCGTCGATGCTGCTCAAGAAGGCCTCAACGCCGTCGAGATCAGCAGGTGCGTACGGTCGGGTTCCACCGTCGGGCATCGGGTACGTCACGACGTCGGCGAGGACGCCAGGCCTGCGCAGCCGTCGGTTCGCGCGCCCAAACCGCTGCACCAGCGAGGTCACCGGGGCCTCCTCCGTGATGAGGACATCGGCGTCGAGATCGAGGCTCATCTCACAGACCTGCGTCGTGACCGCGATCGCCGCGAACTCCGTCTGCTGGAACGCGGCGACCGTCTGTTGATGAGCAGACTGGCGGTCCTCGAGCTTGAAGCGCGAGTGGTAACAAAGGACCGGTTCGCCGATCGCCGCCTCGAGTCGTTCGGCTGCCCGTTGGGCGCGTGCGACCTGGTTCACGACCCACAGCACACGCTTTCCCGCCGCGAACGCGGCCTCGGCAATGCCAAAGGCAACCTCTCCATCCGGCACCCGGCGAACCTGGTAGCGCGGAGCGCGTTCTTTCGCGGCCAGGTCAGCCAGGGCAGCGGCTTCCTGCGCCGATGGGAAGACACGCAGGCCTGCCGCCTCGAGCTGAGCTCGACGATCCTCGGGCAAGGTCGCCGTCATGCACAGGACCGGAACATCGAACTCGCGAAGGAACGCGATCAACGCCCGGAACATGCTGGGGTCGAAGCTGTGGACTTCGTCGATGATCACCGCCGAGTCGGCCAGCGCCGGGAGCAGACAGAGCGCCTCGTAGCGATGCTCCATCGCGGAGAGGAACTGGTCGACCGTCGCGGAGAAGTACCGCCGCTGCCATCGACCAAGCGCGAAGAGCCGGCTCTCCTCCTCGTCGAGTTGGTGCCGACGGCCCGAGTCCGGCGGATTCGCTCGCATCCGCTCGAGCTCGTAGCCAGCCGTTCCATGAAGGAGCGTGGCTTCGCCTTCCGGTGCCCAGGCTGCGTAGTCTCGAAAGCCCTCGGTCGCCGTTCCGCGCGTCGGGTAGAGGAAGATGATTCGGCCGACTTGACGTGCTTCGGCCTGACGTGCGGCCCACGCCCACGCCGCCAGCGTCTTTCCAGCCCCACACGCAGCCAGCAGGAGCCCACGTGCTCCAATCTCTGAGGCCTTCTCCTGGAAGGGGTGCAAGCCCGGACTCGTCCCACGACCGATGTGCCGAAGGCGCGCCTCGATGACGTCGCGCCGAATGGACGAAGCATCGAGGGCAGGTGCGTGGGCCACCTGCTCGACCCACTCTGCGATCGAGTCTCCGACCCTGAACATTCCCGAGGCCACCGAGTCGGCCGCGATGAGGCCAACCTTGACTGCGACCAGTCGCCGCCGACGTGGGTCGTTCGGGAGACGGCGACGAACGTTCTTGGCGGTCTTCAGGCCAAGCCCCCAGGCCTCAGCCCATTCCCCGCCGAGCGGGTACGCGAGCCGGCCCGACCCCAGGACGGGCGGGTCGACAGCGAGCAGTGCGGCGATGCGCTTCAGGGTGGCGGCGACTTCCGGGTCGCCGCAGCGAAGGTCGACACCTGCGGAAACGCCGCGGCCCGCACACCAGCGATGCTCCCCGTCCTCACTGGCCTTCAGATGGTGTGACAGCACGGCGGCTGTGCACACATCGGGGTCAACGCCGCCCCGCTGCATCCAGTCGCGAACCTCCGGCCGGCTCATCACCAGCGCGCTCAGATGCTCATGTCGAAGGAGTTGCTGGCGGTTCGGCTCTGAGGTCACGGCGAGCTGAAAGTCCTCGTTTGCTTTGCCGATGTCGTGGAACAGGCACGCGACGCGAAGCTCACGGAGGAAGAGCCGTTCGTCCTCGGCTGTGAGGCGAAAGAACTCCAGCCATCGACGAGCCCAGCGGGAGCCAGGCCGGAACAACGCCATCGCCGCCTCTTCGGTGTCGATGAGGTGCTGCTCGAGCGTGAGGTCGCCGTGTTTTCGGTTCTTGGCCAGGAGCATCAGCTTCGCCGCCCCACCGGCAGGAACAGCCCGGCGCCCATGTGTCGCCGCCCGCCGATTCCGGTGGTCTGCACTCGGAGTGACTCGGCCGGACCCAAGCCGTCGATGCCCACCGCGAAGCCAACGATCGTGTGCTCCGCGACCTTGATGACGCGACGCTCGCCGACGCTCACGGTCGCGGCGGCACCGACGTCGAGCTCGGTCAGTTGCCGGCGCACCGCCTCCGCGAACGGTGCTGGGTCTTCGTGGAACTTCTTGATCGTGACGAACCGGGCCTGGAGCGTCGGCCTCGGTTGCAGCGGGAAGATTCGCGGGATGCCCGCCATCACGTCTCGACCATCGACGCCGAGCGTCTGGCCAGTCAGGCCGAGCAGCTCTCCGACCCGCGCTTGCGGCATGCGAATGGTGAGCAGCGAACTCGGAAGAAGTGCCAGCTCGCCCGGTCCCACACGGCGGCCGTGCACCGGAAACACGCCCCACTCCGCTTCCTTGTGCAGGACCGGGACGAGCCGACTCACCGCACCGAAGAGTGAGTAGCCGTGGTCGAGGGGCAGGCTCTTGCCCTTCAGCGGGAATGCGACATCGACGAATGGTTCCACGTGCGACCTCCTCGAAAGACTGCTTACGACACCGATGGGTCAGACCCGGTCACAGCTTCAAACGGAGCGACTCCGGGGCCACGACTTCGACCCGGCCCTTGAAGCCGCGAATCCACGCCAGCAACGACGGCGAAACCGGGACACGCAGCTCGACGTCCAGCGTGCCCTTGGGCCCTCGGGTCACCGACTGCGACGGGTGCACGTTCTGCTCCGCCACGATGCGAGCGGCCGTTCCCTTGAACCGGAGCCGCACCGCCACCGGCGTTCCTTCCCAGAGGCCGAACGCGCCCTGCTCGAAGCTCCCCACGGGCAGCTCCTTGCGACGGGTGAACGTCCGGGCCGTGACCGACACCTTCCGAACGCGGTCGAGGAGGAAGATCCGCGGTGCCTTCCGTTCGAGCACCCAGCCGACGAGGTAGACCGAACTTCCGTGGACGTGCACGTGGTGTGGCTCGACCGTGTACTGCTGAGGAATCCCCGCGCCGAGCTTCTGGTACTGCATCTCGACCACGAGGGTTCGCTCGACCGCATCGAGGAGCATGTCGAGCTCATCGCGGTGCCGGCTCAGGTTGCGCGCCGGGCCAGACGAGATCGACACGTGGCTGGTGAGCCTGGCGAGCCGGTCTCGAATGGGGGCTGCGAGGGGCTCCTTCAGCTTCTGAACGGCGGTGTGGGCCGCGCTCGCGAAGATCGTTCCGCCCATCGACGAGAGGAGCCGTTCGGCTGCGACGAGCGCCATGACCTCCTGGACCGAGAGCTGAACGTTGAGCGTGCGCTTGAAACCGTCGTCGAGCCGCCAGCGAACGGTTCGGCCCACCTGGTCCTGGTAGAGCGGCATTCCACAGCGCTGCAACACCTCGAGGTCGCGGTAGAGCGTGCGGCGGTTGATGTCGAGTCGAGTGCACACCTCTTCCACGGAGAGCGAGCGCTCGCGATCGAGGAGCATCCAGAGCTGAAGCTGCCGAGCCAACGAATCGCCGCGTGCCACGTCGAAGCCCCCTGACTTCACCGTCAACTGCCGAGCGTGGCCTCGCAGATATGGACGCGCCCGAAGACGCGCAGCACAGATTGAGGTTCCCGCCCAAGGAGCAGCCTATCGGGGCTCACGTGCGTTCCGGGAGTAGAAAGGTGTCAGCGCGCACCAGAACGAGCGCCGGCGCTCGAAAAAGTGCGCCGGCGCTCGTTTCGGTGCGCGCTCAGGCAGGACGCCCAACGTCACGCGTCTTGACCGATCGATGTGGCCTCGTATCTTCCCGCCGTGCCGTCGAAACGATTCAGCGCTCCCCCGGTCGTCGAAGTGGTCTGCGGGGTTTCCTTCGACGCCCTTCCGCAACTCGACCCCGTCGTCGTAGGCGCGTTCTGGGAGCGACACCGCACGACCTATCCACATCACCAGCTCGCGCCCGCGATTCAGTCAGAGCCGAGCGAAGGCATCGTGTTCGACCTGTCGCCGGTGCCGCTCCTCAGGACCTGGCTCGTATCCGGTGATGACACCCGCGTCCTCCAACTCCAGGCCGACCGGTTCTTCCTCAATTGGCGAGCTCGGGGACCTGCGTACCCGAGCTTCAACGCAAACGGCCCCCAGCCCGGCCTGTTGGCGGAAGCGCGCGAGGCGTTCGGGGCGTTCTCACGATTCGCCGCCGAGACGCTTGGCACCGAGCCGCGCGTCACCGGCTGCGAGGTGACGATGATCGACGTGCTCGTCCACGGCCGACACTGGAAGGACTGCCGAGATCTCGCCCACCTGATGCCGAGCCTTCGCCCCTTCATCGACCAGGCTGCACCCGCTCCTGAAGCGCTCCTCGCCCAGAGTGAGTTCGCGATTCCGGGCGGCCGGCGCCGGGTGGTCGCGCAACGCGCGTTCCTCACGACGGAGCCACGACAGGTCGTCATTCGCTTCGAGTCGACGGTTCGTCTCGCAGCGAGCGGCGACACGCTCGTGAGTCAATGGCAAGACGCCCATCGGCAGCTGAAGCAAACGTTCGACGAGTTCATTCCTGCGGAACACCACGGGCGGTTCGAGACTGAGTGGAGACACCCATGAGCGCGGCGATCACCATGACGGTTCCAGCCTTGCTGAAGCCCCTCGTTCGCAGCATTCCGAGACAGGGTTCCTCGGCAGAGGAGTCCACCGTGTTCGTGCCGCCACCCGCCTTCGACATCGATGCACTCGAGAGCCTCGCCCGGACACGACCAGCCGAGCTGGTACACCTGGTTCACGCTGGGAATCTCGATGCGGTCGACCTGTCTGAGGTTGCCGAAGCGATGCGCTGTGCAACCTCCCACGCGGTGGTGCCCTCGTTGCTTCGATTGACGCAGCACCCTCGGCCAGTCGTTCGAGAGTCAGCGCTGGTGGGGCTCGCACCCTTCTTGAGCGTCAGCCTCGAGGCCCGCGACCGGTTGCGTGACATGGCTGCGACCGACCCGAGTGAGGGTGTGAAGTCCGTCGCGCAGGAGTTCCTGAAGCAACTGTGAATGCGTCTCGCTCTTCGCATCGGCCGAAGCCGAAGCATCTGGGAGGACGGCACCACTTCCGAGATCGCGAAGAAGGAGTTTCGCGGGAAGGGTGAGAACACGTTCGATGAGCGCCCCTCGGTGTACCTGGTCGATCCAGCGGAGATTGTTCGAGCCGTGGCGGAACACGTCGTCCAGCCCAAACCGAGCATCCAGAAGCATGCCGATGAGCTCGATTTGACGGGCCTGGGACTCGTCGAACCCAAGGTCGCCCTGCGCTTCTTCGACTTCACCAACGAACGACACGCCGAGGTGGTCGTTGATGGCCAGCGGGCAGTCTTGAAGCTGGTCGAAGCTCTCCAAAGCGAGCCGAGCCGCCGACGACGGCGGAGCGCCAGCGCAATTGAGAGCTACGTCATCGACCGCCTGAGCGCGAACGACCCCGAATGGGTCAGTTCCATGAACTCACGGCCGGACTGGCAGAGAGAACTCGTCAAGTGGCTCCGGCCGCGTGGGGCTTGACGGCCGCTCACGACTCCATCGCGCCGAGCTCGCGCTCCAACTGGAACCGGCGCGCCATCGGCCAGAACGCGAACAGCATCACCCCGAGCCCCAGCAGCAAGCTGCACAGCGCCTCCGCCCGCTTCGGCTCGCGGCCCTGCTCCAGCACCACCGCGTCCGGCGCCATCATCTGTGCGAGCGCGGGTCGACTGCCCGTCGGCGCCACCGGAGCCACCGACGCCCGCAGCTCTTTCGGCGCGAGCACCGCTTCGATCTCCTTCGCCTTCGCGTCGATGAACGCCTCGACCTGCTCGGGCGGCGTGCGGTCGAGGGTCTCCACCAGCGTGAGCAACACCGGGTCCATCGTCGCCAGCACCACCTTCGGGACCTCGGGCTGCGTCGTACCGAGCGCCGAGATGGGGATGTACAGCTCGAGGTGCCGCGCCGGTGTTCCGCCATCGGCGCCCCCAAACCAGCCCTTCCACCGCCGAGTCGTCGCCGCGTTCAAGTCGAGCCGGCAGCCCTCCAGCAACACCCACCGCGCCGCGCCCGGGTTCGCCAGGAAGTCGGAACACGTCATTCGTCGCGGCGCCGACTCCACCGCCACCCGGATGTCCTGGATCGCCGAGAACGTCAGCGCGAGCCCCACGCCCAACAGCAACAGCGTTCCGATCAAGGCTCCGCCGCCGCCGTCACCCACCACCACCCGCCGAACGCGCGCGCCGAAGCTCACCCCGACACGGTAGCGGCCCGCGCGCCCCTGTCGCAGCGCAAACGACGCCCGCGACGCAGAACGCTTCGCGCGTATTCACGGCCTGTGTCGCTTTGACAGCGCGGCGCGAGGAGCCCTCGTCCCGACTGACGCGATGGCACGGCGCGAGGGGCGCCATCGCCCATGCCCCTCGGCACCACGGGCTCGACTGGTGGGCACGAGCGTTGCGTCGCGGCAGCCTCGTTCCCCCTTTCTCGAACGGAGCCCTCCATGTCTCGTCTGGCGTCTGTCGTCCTCTTCATCGCAACCCTCGCCTACGCCGAACCTGAAACGCCTCCGGCCCCGAAGCAGGTCGTCCTCGTCCGGCTCGGCCTCTCCACCGTCTCGCCCTCGGGCGGCGTCGCGTATGAGCGCGCTCTGGCGCCACAGCTCACCGTCCTCCTGGGCGCCGACGGCGAGCTGTACCGAGACGGCACGTTTTCCCGCGACGGCGTCTCAGGCGAGCTGGGCGTGCGCTGGTACTTCGGCCAGACCCCGCTCTCCGGCGCGTGGCTCGGTCTCTCGCTGCCCGTCGGCCTCAGCCAGCAAACGACGCAGTCCGCCCTCGGTTCGCTGGGAGGACTCTCCGGTGTCGGAGGACTCGGAGGCCTCGGAGGACTCGGTGGCCTGGGCGCGACGACCACGGTCGCGACGACCTCCTTCATCGGCGCGCGCCTGCTGCTGGGCTGGACGTTCCGCTTCGAGAACGGACTGACGCTGCAGGCCGCCGCCGGACCGACGGGCACCGTCAGTCAGAGCGCGGTGTTCGTCGTACCTGCCCCGGCCATCTCACAGCCGTTTCAAACCCCACCGACCGTCGCAGGCCGGCTCGGACTCATGGCCTCCGCGGCGATTGGCGCGGCGTTCTGACCACGACATGAAGCAGCCTCCGGCGCGGGGCGTGCACCGGAGGCCGCCAGGTCTGCTGACTCCCACGCTCGCCTGGGAGCGAACGCGAGGGTCGTCTCGTCAGTGAGGCAGCGGCTTGTCGACGGGTCGCTCGGGGGTCTCCCGAACGTGCAGCTTCCCGTCGATCGGCAGCACGTCGAGCTCGAGCGAAAGGGTGCCGTCTCCATTCACCGTGGCCTTCCCCGCCCGGACCCAGATGCTGCCGTTGCGGCCTTCGCGAATGCTGAAGACCGTCAAGCGCGTCGCCGATGTCGTCATACGCGTCCTCCTTCGTGGACGCCGGGAGTCGATTCTCCCGGGGTCGACCGGCCTCACAGCGAACGGTGCGCCAGCGCGTCGCCTCGTGTTTTCGAGCCTGTGCGTCAGGTGGACATCGGGACTCCACTCCCGTTCTCGGGGCGCGAGAAACGCCGCTCAATGGGCGAGCGTCGCGTGCACCTCGAGGAACGCGGCGATGCGCGGGAACAGCTCGTCGGGCGCCTGTCGGCCCAGCACGAGGTCGCCGTGGCCCGCGTCGTACGAGAAGCCCGAGACGCGGCCGACCGTCAGCTCCGTGACCGGTCCGCCCAGGTGCTTCGCGGCGAGGTGCGCGGCCGCGGGCGGCGCCAGAAGGTCGTTGACGCCGGCCACCAACAACACCGGCGCGCGAACCCGCGCCAGGTGCTTCAGGTAGTCGAAGCCGTCCTCGCCATCGACGCGGCCCGTGCGCACCCAGCGGACGAACTGCTTCAGCACGCCGTGCGGCACATCGGCGACGAGCGACCGCAGCGCCTGCCGAATGACGTCTCCATCGACGTTCTCGCGATTGAGCAGGTACGCGCCGACCGGCTCGGGCGGCAGTCCGATGGGAATGGCCGCCTTCGCCATCATCGCCAGCGGCGCCACCTCGAAGCGCAAGAGCGGCTCCACCAGGTCCACGAAGCGGCGCAGGCCCTGCTGCGGCTCGAACGAGAAGGGACTCCCCAGCGCGACGATGCCGGCGATGGGCGCCTGCGGACTGCGCGCGAGGTGCGCCAGCGGCAACAGGCCTCCGCGCGAATGGCCCACCATGAAGACCCGCTCGGCCCCCGTGGAATGCACCGCCCGCAACGCCGCCGTCACGTCGAAGGTCGCTTCGACGTCGAAGGTGCTGCCCTCGGCGCTGCCGCACAGCCCGTGCCCGCGCAGCTCCAGCACCCACGCCTCGAAGCCGTGCCTCGCGAGGAAGCGCGCCAGCGAGTACCGCTCGTCGAAGTCCAGGTTGAAGCGGTTGGTGGCGAGGCTGTGGCCCAGCAGCACCGGCTCGAGGAAGCGTCGCTCGCCCCGTGGGTGGTAGCGGCCCAGCGCGATGGCGCTCCCGTCGTCGGTGCCGACGCGGAAGAGCTGGTCGGGCGAAAAGACGAGGGCCTTCGGCAGGCGCAGCGGCACGAACGGTTCCTACCCTTCGTGCAGCAACACCGGCTTGAAGCCCGCCGCGTCGCAGCTCGCCAGCACGTAGCGCACGCCTGTGCGCTCACCTTGAAAGCCCGCGCCGATGCCCGGCCCGTGGAGGTGTCCGTACACACAGACCGCCGGCTGCCACGCCTCGATGACCTTCGAGAACGCCGTCTCGAGCCCATTCACGTACAGCGGCGGGAAGTGCACGGCGCCGATGCGAATGGGCGGTGAGGCCCGCCGCGCTGCTTTGGCCTGCGCGTCCTTGATGGACAGCGACAGCCGGTTCGTCTCGCGCTCGATGTAGTCGGGCTTCTGCGCCTCGTCGCCCAGCTCCCCGCCCGGCATCGCAGGCGCTTCCGGCGCCGTCCACAGCCGCGAGCCCGCGATGACGTACGGGCCCACCTCGACCGCGGAGTTCTGCAGAAAGCCGGTGAAGGAGCGGTACGGCTCGAAGAGCTTCTTCAGCTTCGCCGTGCTGTCACCCCACCAGAAGTCGTGGTTGCCGCGCAGCAGCACCTTCTGCCCGGGCCGCGCATCGAGCCAGGCCAGGTCGTCGAGCACCTCAGACGTGCGCGTCGCCCACGAGATGTCGCCCGCGATGATGATGGCGTCGTCCGGCCGCACCAGGGCGTCCCACGCCTGGCCGAGCGGCCCCGGGTGGCCCACCCAGCCGAAGCGGTCCATGTCCTTCTTCCGCGACGAGGGGAGGTGCGTGTCTCCGATGGCGAACAGGCGCATGCCGCCCTCTTGTCACCGCGCCTTGAGGCCGTCCACGAGGCGCTTCATCGCCACCCGCGCCGAGGCCAGGCCATCGTCAGGGCCCAGCTCGAAGGGCCCGGAGAGCTGATCGTCGATGAGCAAGGTCGCGTGCCCGTGCACCAACGCCCACGCCGACATCACCGAGGCGCTCAAGTCGTCAGGGCGGAAGACCCCTTCGGCGAGGCCTTCCTTCACCAGCCCGTGCAGCACCGAGAGCGCTTCGAACGCCGCCTCGGCGAGGCCCGGGTACTGGGTGAAGGGCTTGAGCGCGCTGTCGAACATCACCCGAAACGCGCCGGGCTGGTCGAGCGCAAAGCCGACGTACGCGACGCCTGCCTCCACCACCCTGCCCTCGGTCGACTTGCCCTTCGCCGCGCCGGCCTGCAGCGCGAGGGTCATCGCCTGAAAGCCACGCACCGCCACCTCGGCGAGCAGCGCAGCCTTCGAGTCGAAGTGCCGGTAGGCCGCCGCATGGGAGACGCCCGCCAACCGCGCCACGTCACGCAGCGGGAGATCGACGTGCCCGCTCTTCGCGATGGCGCGCTCCGCCGCGAGCACCAGCGCGTCCTTCAGGTTGCCGTGGTGGTACCGGCCTCCCTCCTTCTTCAGCCGCACCCGGTCGTCCGCTGTCGCCATGAGGCTCACCACCCTATCCGGGCAGGCTCATGTTGCCAACGGCAACATCATAAGTTACCGTCGGCAACATGAAACCACTGACGCTGATGCTGCTGGGGCTGCTGACGACGGGGTGTTTTCCGGAGCGCCGCGAGACGCCCGTGGGCGACCTGCGCGTGACGACGTTCCAATACGAGTTCACCAACGTGCACGCGTTGGTGCAGGGAGGGAAGGTGGTGCTCATCGACAGCGGGCTCGAGCGAAACGTCGGGCAGCTGGAAGGCGGCTTGCGTTCCGAGGGGCTCTCGCCGAGCGACGTGGTGGCGGTGGTGTTGACGCACGGGCACGCCGACCATGCCGGCGGCGCGCGGGCGTTTCAGGAGAAGTACGGCGCGAAGGTGCTGGCTGGCCGCGGCGACGCCTCGATGCTGGGCATCGGGCAGAACGAGCCGCTGTGCCCGACGAACGACGACGCGCGCGGCCGGCTCGCGAAGGACCAGGCCGAGACGTACCAGCCGCTGACAGCCACCACGTTCGTCGATGGGCCTGGCGCTCTCGAGGCGCTGACGGGGCTGCCCGGACTCGACGGCGAGGTGATTCCCATGCCGGGGCACACCGACGGCAGCCTCGCCGTGCGCATCGGCTCCGCCCTCTTCGTCGGCGACCTTCTTCGCGGGGCGGTCTTCACCAACGACGCCGACGTTCACTTCTACATGTGCGACCTCGAAGACAACGCCCGCGACATTCGGGGGCTGCTCGAGGCGTACCCGTTCGTCACGACCTGGTTCGTCGGGCACTTCGGGCCGCTCTCACGCCAGGCGGTCGAGGCGAAGTTCGCCAGGCCGCAGCCCTGAGGTTCCGGCGCCCGCAGGCCCTCAGCGAGGGTCGACTCGACCCTGCAGGTTGCTGTGTCCCCACGGCCACGAGCTGATGTCCCGACTGCACCCCGGCGCTCCCACCGGCCTCCACCACGTTCAGGCTCGGCGGACGTGCGCGGGGCCGGCCCCGCCGAGAAGCGCGCTCCAGGGAGGCGGCGCTGCCGGTGTCGTGCGGGAGTCGCCCCAGGGCTCCAGAGTGAGCGCACCGATGACGCGGCGTTCACCCGGGCGAAGGCCTCCGCGGGTGCGCTCGTCGAAGCGGCGCAACGTCAGGCCTCACGGACCCAGCTGCTGCTGCACCTCGAGGGCCTCGGCGGTGCGGCCCAGGTGGTTGAGGCAGCGCACCTTCTGCTGGAGCACCGAGCGCCGCCACACGGGTTCTTCGCGCGCGGCGCTCATCGGCTGTCGCAACCACGCCTCGGCCAGCTGGAGCGCCTGCTCGCAGTTCCCCGCATCCGCGACGCGAGCGACCGTCCGCGCCCCACGCTCTCTCGCCGCCGGCGACTGTGGCTCGAACGGCGCACGCACCTGCCGCTCCAGTTCCCTGAGGTGCTCTTCCACCTCTCGCAGGCTGAAGCCGGACTGGCGGCGGGTGCGCCGCGGAGTGTCCGGCGCTCCGGGCTGCACCGTCACCACCTGCGGCGGCGGGGCGTTGAGCGGCGGCGGGGCCGGAGGCGGTTCGACGGCGGGCGGGACGGGCGGCTGCAGGCCACCGGGCGGCGCGGCCCACTCGTCTTCCGGGTTGCCAGTCGGCGGCTCGACGTCGGCGGCGTCCTCGTCGTCCTCCGCCATCGGTTCGGGCGCAGGTGGCGTCACTGCCACTGGCGGCGTCACGTCTGGCGGCGGCGGCAGCGCGGGCGGCGCCACCACCCCCGGCAGCGGCGGCGGCGTCGGCGCGTCGGTCGACCACTCGGAGTCCTCGAGCTTCCCGTCGTTCCAGGTCACCGCGTGGCCGGCCGTCACCACCTGCGTCGTGGTCGGCGTCTTCACCTCGACGCTGCCCTCCTCGACCGCCACCACCACCCGGGCGAGTTCCCGCGAGACGAGGAACCGGGTGCCGAGATCCTTCACCTCGACGTCGCCCGCGCGCACGGTGAGGAGCCGGTCTTCCCGGTGCGGCACCACCATCGCGAGGCTGCCCTTCGTCACGTCGAGGGCGAGCTCGTGCGCGTCGAGCGTGGCGAGCGTCACGTCCGTCGCGCTGGTGAGGCCGGCCTTCGTGCCATCAGGCAGCGTGAGCCACAGCGAGCCACCCGCCTCGGTCGCCACCTCCGCGCCTGCCTCGAGCACCTGGGCCTTCGCCAGCGACGCCGCGCCCACCACCCGCGCCTTCTTCGCGCTCGCGACCACCGCCTTCACCGGCTGCTTCGGACGTGGCGCCACGGGCACCGGCGTGAGCGTGGGCAGAGACGGCGTGGGATCGACCGCGTTCGCCACCGGCCCGCCACCACCCGCCCCATCGACCGGACGGTCCCAGGCAACGAAGAGCCCCAGGGCCGCCGCGGCCGCGAGCGAGACGGGCATCAGCACGCGCAGCGAGAGCAGCGTGCGCCACCAACCGGTGAAGGAGCGCGAGGCCTCGCGATCGGCGGCCTCACCGAGGGCCTCTCCGACCCGGCGCGCCATCGCCGCGGGCATCGGCGGCACCGGCGGCAGCGCCGAGAGCAGCCCCACCGAGGCCTCCACGTCGGCCAGGGCCGCGCGCGCCGCCTCGGACGCGTCGAGCTGCGCCTTCACCTGCGCGGCCTCGGACTCGGAGAGCTCCCCCTTCACGTACGCCCACAACGTCTCGGTCGAAGGAACGCTCATGGCGCGCTCCCCTTCAGCTGCTTGACGGCCTCGGTGAAGTCCACGCGCGCGCGGTTGAGCCGGCTGCGCACCGTGTTGACGGGGCAGTCGACCAGCTCGCTGATTTCCTCGGGCTTGAGGCCCAACAGGTCGTGGTACACGAACACCGACGCCTTCTCCTCGCTCATCGTCGACAGCGCCTTCTGGACCAGCGCGGCAGCCTGACGCACCTGCGCCGCGCGTTCCGGGTCGTCGGTCTCGGGCGCGGCCTCCTCGGGCAGGTCGTCCCCCTCGCTCACCGCCTCAGGCTTGCGGCGCTTCGAGCGCAGGTGCATCAACCCCACGTTGACACACACCCGGTGGAGGAACGTCGTCACCTTCGAGTCGCCGCGGTAGCCCTTCAAGGCCCGCATCAGCTGCAGGTAGGACTCCTGGACGAGGTCTTCGAGGTCTGGTGAGCGGCCGACGACGCGGTACAGCACCCGCCAGGCCAGGTCGCGCGTGCGCTCGTACAGCTGGGTGAAAGCCACGCCTTCGCCGTCGCGGGCCGCCAACGCCAGCGCCCGGAGGGGATCGGCCGCCGCGATGGAATCAGTCGCCATACGAGGAAGGGTGAGGACGAGCGCCGTCATGGCTGAGGTTGGTTGCCGCGGCGGACGCTTTCGATCCACCGGACGGATGCACAATTCCCGAAGGAGCACGCATGGTTAGGGAGCCCCCGGCGCGACCTTCTTCTTCTTCAGCGTGCGAATGGCGTCTGCCGCCTCGTCCTGCCCGCAGTTGACGGGGCCCGAGGGGCCATCGTCCTTGGGGAGCTCAGAGAGGTCTCTCAGCGCGGGCACGGCATCGGCATCTCCCAGCGCCGACAGCCGCGCGGCCGACAGTTGACGCACGCGGCACGACTTCGACTGGAGCGACGCGGCGTACCGGCCCACGAGGTCGAGGGGGGTGGCGGTCTGACTGGCATCGAGCCACCTCAGCGCGCCCCACTGGCGGCCGGAGAGCGGCTCTTTGGCGAAGGCCACGAACGCGGGCGTGAGGCGTCTGGGGGGAACGACGCGGAGCAGCTCTTCCAGCGCAAGGTCGCCCTCGGCCTCGGCGTAGTCCTCGGCGAGGGCCTCGAGGAGCAACGGATGCGCGGCGTGGAGCGCCTGGTATGGCTGGGCCGCGAGCAGGCCGCGCTCGGCGTCCTTGCGGCCGGCCTTGTGGAGCGCCGCGGCCTTGAGCGCGAGCAGCATGGGCGTGTCTCCGCGCGCGGTCGGCAGGGTGGCGTCGATCAGCTCGAGCGCCTCGACCGTCTGGTCCTTCGTCACGAGCTCAGCGACGCGGGCGGTGGCGGGCGGCGGCCAGAACGCCCAGGCCGTGGGCACGAGGGCGACGACGATGGCGGTGACGATGAGGCTCGTCTTCCATTGACGATCGAGCTGTTGGGTGAGGCGCGCGACGGTGCGGGCTCCGGCGCCAGCGCTCGACTGCATGCGGCCCGCGGTGAGGGTGAGGTTCGCCCACGTCTGCGTCGTCACGGCCTGGAGGGCCTTGAACGTCTGGGTCGAGAGATCCGCGTTCGCCGGCGCGATGCCCCGCAAGGCCTCGACGAGCGCCGCGCCATCCTTCGGCCGGGCGCCAGGCTTCTTCTCGAGGCACGCCATCACCAGCTTCACCAGCGCCGGGTGCTCCCGAAGTTGCGGCGCGACGTCGGCGAGGGCCGGCGGCTTCTCACGCACGTGTTGCTCGAGGTAATCGCGCGTGTCCGGCCCCTCGAACGGGAGCCGGCCGGCGAGCATTCGGAACGACAACACGCCAAAGCTGTACACGTCGGTGCGGGAATCGACCGGTGAAGCGGTGGCCTGCTCCGGCGCGACGTAGGCGGGCGTGCCGACGGCCTGACCGGGATGCGAGACGAACGGGTCCGAGCCAGGCGGTGGGAGCGGCGGCGGGCCGGCCTTCACGTCGTCGTCGGGGATCTCCATCAGCCGGGCGATGCCGAAGTCCAGCAGGCGCGCCTGTTCTTCTCGGAGGCCCGGGCCGATGACGACGTTCTGCGGCTTGATGTCGCGGTGGATGATGCCGCGCTCGTGAATGGCGGCGAGGCCCTCGGCGAGCTGGAGCATCACCCGCATCGCCCGCCGGGGCTCGAACGGCCCCGCCTTGAGGGCCTGCTCGAGCGTCTCGCCCTCCGCGAGCTCGAGCACGAGCACCGTGCCGTCCTTGCCGGACTCGAAGTCGATGACACGCACGACCGAGGGGTGGTCGACGGTCGAGAGCAGCCGCGCCTCACGCTGGAAACGGTCGGCCATCGCCGGCTGGCTCGAGAGGTCGCGCTTGAGCACCTTGAGCGCGACGAGGCGCCCGAGAGAGACCTGCTCCGCGAGGAAGACCTCGGCCATGCCGCCGCCTCCGAGGTGGCGGATGAGCTTGAAGCGACCAGAGAGGACCAGACGGTTCGCGGTCACGACCGGGAGTGGACCTACACCGTCCCCCCGAGCAGGGCCAATGGTCAGGGGCCGCTGACGGGCCAGGCGGGGTCCACACGACGAGCAGGCCCTCCATCGACAGGCCGGTGCGGAACAGCACCTCGTCGAGAGACGCCGGTACCTTCTCGTCCACCAGCTCGCTCGAGTGGAGCGCCTGCCGCGTGTCGAACAGCCGCCGCCCGTCTCGCGAAAAGCGCACCCGGTTCACCCGCCCCTCGTCGGGGATGAAGCGCAGCGCGGCAGGCATGCTAAGGCTTCGAGGTATGCAACTTCCCTCGTGGAGGCTTGCGGCCATCGCTGCGGCGTTGCTCGGAGCCGCCCAGTGCAGCGCCCCACCCCCACCCATCATGTTTCCGGAGTGTCAGCCGGGCGGGGTGTGCACCGGGGGCGCGGTGTGTTGCCGCGACAACACGTGCCGGCCGGTGTGTCCGCCACGCGATGGGGGCTTCGCCGGCGGCGCGCCAACGGCTGGAGGGACCGCGGGGGGAATGGCCTCATCGGGCGGGACCTCCGGGGGTGAGTCGGGCGGGTCGGCCGGTGGGAGTTCGGGGGGCTTCTCTGGTGGAACGGCAGGTGGGACGTCGGGCGGCACTGCAGGCGGAGCAGCGGGCGGCTCCTCGGGTGGAAGCGCCGGAGGGACGGCAGGAGGCACCGCGGGCGGGGGTGGATGCCCATGTCCCTCTGGCCAGCGCTGCGTGAGCGGAGCGTGCGTGGCCTGCAACCCGGTCGAGTTCAGTTGCCTCGACGGCGTCGATGACGACTGCGACACCCGCATCGACTGCGCTGACGCCGACTGCGACGCGCGGGTCTGCAACGACGGGAACACCTGCACCTCGATGGACCGGTGTGCCAACGGCACCTGCGGCGGCACGACGACGACGTGTGGGGCTCCGCCAGGCACCCCGAGCTGCTACGGCCCGGGCAGCTGTCTGGGTGATGGAGGCTGCGCCTTTCCGTTCCTCGCCGACGCCGGCTGTGACGACGGCAACGCCTGCACCACTGGCGACCGCTGCACCGGTGGCACCTGCCAGGGCACGCCCCGGAGCTGCCCCGCTCCGGGCCCCTGCTTCGGCGGTGCTGGGGCCTGCAACCCGGCCACCGGACAGTGCAGCTTCACCGCCGCGGACGCTGGAACGCCGTGCGATGACGGGAACCTCTGCACGCACTCCGACCGCTGCGTCGACGCCGGCGTCTGCCAGGGCTTCCCGCGCTGCGCCTTCATCGCCAACCCCTGCACGACGGGCGTCTGCGATCCCACCTCCGGCGTCTGCGGCACCGGCACCAACCGGCCCAACGGCACCGCCTGCACGCAGGAGGCCTTCGGCGGCTTTGGCTGCCCCATCACCGGCACCTGCCAGAACGGGAGCTGCATGGGCACCTCTCCGCCCGTCGCCTGCAACGACTTCAACGTCTGCACCGTCAATGACACCTGCACCGCGACCGGCGCCTGCACGGGGACGCTGGCGACGTCGTGCGACGACAGCAACCCGTGCACCGTCAATGACACCTGCAGCAGCGGCACCTGCGCCGGCACGCCGCGCACCGGCACCTGCAACGACAACAACCCGTGCACCGCCAATGACGTCTGCGCGAACAGCGCGTGCACTGGCACCGCGCTCACGGGTGGCGCGTGCGACGACGCCAACGCCTGCACCACCAACGACGTCTGCCAGATGGGGGTGTGTCGCGGCACGAACCTGCCGGCCAACACGCCCATCGGTCCCCGGCCCACCGACCGCTGCTGCGTGAGCCCCTTCGGCGGCGGCGTGGCGTTCGCGACCGACATCAGCAACTCCACCAGCGACTGCGGCGGCTGCGGCATCACGTGCGGCGGCTTCCTGAACTTCTTCGGCTGTGTTCCCACGAAGGGCGCGCTCACCTGCGGCGCCCCCCCCTCGGGCCGCTGCGCCTGCACAGGCCCCTTCGCCTCACCAGCCCCCAACTCCTCGGGGTGGACATGCAACGCCCAGGGACTCTGGGTGCCCAGCACCACCGCCTCGTGCGTGGGAGGCCAGCTCATTTCGGCAGCCGGCGCGTGCCCGGCCTACTGCGCGCCGTGACGGACCGGTGCTAGGGAAGAACAGTCCGATGCCTGTCTCGCTGAACGACCGCCGCCTCGCCTCGCTCTATGCCTCCCTCGAGCGCCGACACGCGCGCGATGCCTCCGTCACGCTGGGGCACGACCAGGCGCTCGAGCTGCTCGCCGAAGTCGCGGACAGGCCCGGCCGACCGGCCACGACACTCCTCGAGGAGCTGCGCACTCCCGGGCTGTCGGAGGACCAGCAGGTCGCGCTGGTGAAGCAGGGCCTCACCACCGGGGAGCGCGCCGACCTCAAGGCCGTGCTCACGAAGGGCGAGGTGCCGCTCAGCCCGGCGGCGCGCCGGTTCCTCGAGGCGGTGGTGGGCGGTGCGCTCATCGCGAAGGACGCAAGCCTCGACGTGATGACGACGGCGACCGGCGTGCGCGGCACCACGAAGCCGGGCGCCACCATCGAAGCGGTCAACGTGAGCGCGGCGGCTGGCTCCGGCCACGACGTCTTCTCCGTGGGTGAGGCCGACGACGCCGGGCGCTTCTCGGCGCGCCTGTCAGGCCCGCAGCGGCCGAAACCGGGTGACTTCGTGAAGCTCCGCGCCCGCTTCGACGACGGCACCACCTCGGCCTGGGTGACGGTGCGCGCCGATGGCCGCGACGAGCGGGCTGCGGGCCTGGTGGTGAATCGACTCGAGCTGGCCACCTCCTCGAGTGGGCGCGTGGCGGTGAAGTCGCGCGACGACGAGGCGCACCTGAGCGAGCCGGGCGCGACGCTCCAGTTCACCAACGTGCGCACCGGCACGATCGAGCGCGTCACGCTCGACACCCGGGGGCGACTCCCGAAGGACTTCGCGTTGGCCGGCAAGGCGGGAGACCGCTTCTCCATCGCCGTCACCGACGGGGCGCACGACACGTCGCTGCGTGAGGTGGCCGGGTTCGTCACCGTGGCGGGCGGCGCTCGCTCCGGTGGCCTGGTGCCCACCCCTGCGCTCCACAAGGACGAGCTCAACGCCGACGGCACGCCGAAGATGAAGGCCGTCACCTACACGGGCCCCCTCTTCCGGGACGGCGTGTCGATGCACGACGTACAGCAGGGCAGCCTCGCCAATTGCTACTTCCCCGCCGCGGTGGCCTCGCTCGCCCATCTTCGACCCGAGCTCATCCAGCGCATCATGCGCGACAACGGCGACGGCACCTTCACCGTCACCTTCACCCAGCGAGACTGGGCCACCGGCAGGACGAAGAAGGTGCCCGTCACGGTGGACTCGGACTTGTGGACCAGGCCCGACAAGGGCACCGCGGCGTACGGGCGCGGCGGCGTCGACCAGTCCCCCGGCTCGATGGAGCTCTGGTACCCGCTCCTCGAGAAGGCCTACGCGCAGTGGAAGGGCAGCTACGACGTCATCGGCAACGGCGGCGTGGCGAGCGACGTCTTCGAGGAGCTCACCGGCGAGGCGGGCGACTATTACGACCTCCACGCGCGTACGAACCCGGACACCTTGTGGACGCGCATCACCAGCGCCCTCGACGACAAGCGCCCGGTGGCCGTCGGCACCCACGAAGAGAAGGGCCCGGTGCACTACACGAACACCGGCGTCTTCGGCGACCACGCGTACTCGGTCATCGGCGCCTCGACCGAAGGCTCGAAGCGGTTCGTCCTGCTGCGCAACCCCTGGGGTGACTCCGAGCCGCGCAACAACGGCCCCGATGACGGCGTCTTCAAGCTGGAGTTCAGCCGCTTCATGGAGCTGTTCGCCAACGTGATGACGCTCGCGCCCGAGTGACCCGCGCTCACGGCGCGCCGAGCGGCCGCGCCTGCGTCATCGAAAGCGCTGGGCGATCATCGGGAGCCTGCGCGCGAGCTCCTCGGGGTCCTTCGCCGGCAGGAACCGGCCGTCGGCACCTTCCCGCTCCACCTCGACGAAGCGCGTGGGCACGAAGGCCGTCAGCTCGCCGACCAATCGCTCGAACTGCACCGCGGTGCGCCCGTCGACCTGCTTCTCGACCTTGTAGAACGGCAACGCGAAGTCGCGATCGATCGCCGCGGCCTCGAGCAGGAACGTGTTGGTGTTGAAGACGGGGATCGAGTCTTGATCGAACGTCTTCGGGAACCGGAAGCCCTCGATGATCTGCGGTACCCCGTCGAGCCGCGCGGGGGCACCGCCTTTGTCACCCTTCTCCTTGCGCACGACCTCGGCCGTGAGCGCGCCTCCCAGCTCCAGGTGAAGGCCCACGAGCGCCGGGTCGAGCGTCGCGCCGAGGTTGTCGACATTCGACATCACGAGCACCCGTCCGCCCGCGTCGCGAAACCGACGCAAGAGCCCGCTCCGGCGGAGCGCGAAGGTGAGGTCGCCATGGCCGGGGGCGTACGGCGAGAGCTGGCCCTCAGCGTCGCGAAAGAGCGCCCCCTCGGGGGTGAGCCGGAGCGAGACGTACTGGGGAAACACCTCGATGGGCGGCCGGCCGTCACGGGTCAGACGCTTCTCGGCCACGTGCGAGACGATGCGATCGTGCGTGGTGAAGCTGCTCATCACGAAGGTCGGCACTGGACCGCCCGCGCGTCTGGACACCTCGGCGAGATCGTCGTGCTTGAGCTCGAGGAAGGTGCGTTCGCCCAGCACGGGCACCACGGCCTTGACGACGCCCCCGAACCGCGTCGCCATGCCGCCCGCGAGCACGACCGCCCCCACGTGGCCTGCGCGAATCGCCGACAGCCCCACCGCCGCGAGCCGCTCACGCTCGGGCGTTCCCGGCGCCGGCAGGTTCCTCACGTCGCCCGGCGCCGGCGGGACGAGCTGGCCCGTCACGGCGTTGGAGGAGGTCCCCGAGAGGCGGGCCACGAACGAAGCGAGCAGCGCCTCGTCGAAGCCGTAGGGGCCGAGCTCAGCCTTCGTCGCGTCGTCGATCAGGAGCGTCATGTCGCGCTCCAGCCTGCACGCCTCCGACGCGACCGGGAACGCAAAACGTCAGCGGTCCACGCGAGGGGCCTCGCCCGTGTCGACCCGCGCGAGCGGGGCTGGAGGCGGCGAGAGCATGCGCGCGAGGCCGTCCATGAACTGGAGCAGCGGCGAGCGACCATTCGACTCGAGCGGCGTCATCACCCACAGGGCCGCGTAGACCCACAAGCCGACGGGACCGCTGACCGCGAAGCTGGCGATGAAGAGCACCCGCACGAGCGTGACGTCGACGTCGTACCGCTGCGCCAGCGACGCGCAGACCCCGCCGACGGTCTTGCCGGGCACGCCGCGGTGGAGGCCCGTCGCGTCGGGCTGACGCTGGGTGCAGGCCGGACAGCGGGTGGCGGCGTCGTCGATCTCGGTGCGACAGGCGGAACAGCGCTTCGGCGTCAGGTTGGTCATGTCACTCGAGACGATGACGCGCCCAGACGATTGCGCGCCGTCACCGAACGAGCTGGGTCCGCAGGGTGCTCCCGTTGCGGTTGCCGAGGCGGTCCGTGAAGGCCCCTGACGGCACGGAAAACTCCCAGGTGCCGGTCGCAGCCGACGGCAGCGTCAGCGCATGCGCCTTGAGCGCCTCGTCCCACGTCGCCGAGACGGTCATGGTGGCACCGCCAGGCGGCTTGACGGACACCTCGACGGCGCCACCCCGGGCGAGCGCGCCGTCGTCGGGACGGGACTCGAGGTCTCGAACGCGCAGATGCCGAACGGGATCGCCGCGGTCGAACCGGATGGCGTTGGGCTCGTAGCGGAGCTCGAGCACCGCGCGCGCGTCGACGAGGCGGGCGCGAAGGGACGTGATGGCCGACGAAGCGGTGAGCTGGAAGGGCGTCGACTCGAGACGGAACGGCTGCACCTGGCCTCCGACCTGGGCGCGCCCGGTCACCACCACCCGGTAGCGACCCAGCGGCGTGTCGGGCAGCGTCTCCCAGCTCGCGGTCCACTGGTGGCGGCGGCGGGTGGCCATCGGCTCCGCAGCAAAGGTCGGCGAGGCTTGATGCCGACGAATGACCTCAGGCCCGTTCACGACCGCGCGGGTCGGCGACGCCTGGGCCGGCACGAACGCGCCGGACACCTCTTGCTCGAGCGCCACGGTGGGGCTCCCCAGGCCGGGATCGCCACCGAGAAAGGCCAGGGTGACCGTGTCGAGCCGTTCGAGGTCCCGGGTCTCGGTGGTGATGGCCGGCATCGCGTCGCTGTCGGTCAGCGCGCGCGGCATGGGCTCAGGCGGGTTCGAGTCAGTCGGCTTCTCCTGCGCTTGTTCCCGGCTCGCGACGAGGGTGGCGATCTCATCGAGCAGGTACTGCCCCATACGCCACCCCCACGGAGACACCGTCGGTTCGTACCCGCCGCGGAGGAAGTCGTCCTGCTCGAGCAGATACCCGTAGTGGTCCTGGGCGTAGCCGAGCACCAGCGCCCGCTGCGCCCCGAGCGGTGCCAACGCCTCGACGGCCTTCTTCCCCATCCCGGTGGTCACCTCTCCGGGCAACGTGATGAACGCGAGGTCGTCGACCTCGAGCAGCGTCACCGGCGTGCGCAGCTTCGGCCGAGGCTCGACCGGACCGCAGAGCAGCGCGCCCTGCTCGACCGGCGTGAGGACCCCCTCACTGCAACTGCGCCCGCCCACCATGCAGCCGATGCCGCCGTGCTCCGGGAACTGTCCGCGCGGATAGCCGAGCGACTCGCGCGTCAGCAGCACCCCCCGATCGACCTGCCGAAGCCGCGAGCTCCGCCGCGCCGGCCCGGGTGCGGCTTCGGCGAACGCCTGTTTCACGAGGCGCGCGAACTCGAGGCCGGACCACTCGAGACGCTGCGTGCCGTCGAAGCCCAGGGGAGAGCCGCGCGGGCTCACGTCACCGGCCGCGCCCTGCGCGAACACCACGGGCACGCCGAGCGTATCCGAGGCGGCCAGCTCCATCGCACCGGTGACGTCGGTGGTGAGGAGCGGGTTGGAGCCCGACATCACCGTGCCATGCACCGCGAAGTGCGTCAGGGCGGTGAGCGGCCGCGTGGGCGTCCCTGACGCGTCCACCTCGTCGAAGCGCACCACCGTGAGCGTCGGATCCCGAAAGTTCGGGCCGTAGACAGGGTCGTTCTCGCAGCGGCGGTCCGCGTTGAGGGCCGAGGCGTCGATGGTGGAGGAGGCGACGCTCACGGGCACGAGCGCCGCGAAGGCCCCGGTGATCGCGCGGGCGGCGGCAGTGGCGATGCGCACCTCGAGCTCGGCGTCGTAGGTGTCCATGCCGAAGGCCACGAAGTCGGGACCCGTCGCGGTGCCGATGTGAATCGGCTCGAAGAACCGCGCGACGTGGCCGTGGGTGTGCGTGGCCTGCACGATGAAGGTGGCGGGCTCTCCCGCTGCGTCGAGGAGCCGGCGAATGCGGGTGCGCAGCGATGGGGTGATGAGACAGACGTCGAGGCGCACGAAGGCCACGCGGGAGAGCCCGTTGGTGAGCGCCAGTGCCCGGGCGGTGGCGTCGGTGTGCACGCCGCGCGTCGAGGGAAAACTGTTCGCCCAGGGTGAGCCAGGGTCGTCGGAGGCCTTGGTGCGCGAGTAGCCGCCCGTCGGGGCACCCACCGGAACGTCGACGAGCGTGGTGGCGACGCCTGCCCGGAGCGGCCCTCCGGTGGGGGATGGCATCGGCGCGGGGCTGCAGGCAACGACGAGGACGACGAGACTGAAGACCGCCAGGGAGCGCATGGGAACGGTGACGGTAGCGTGACGCCGCGTCGAGAACCCAGCGCCTTCGCGCCGCTGACGTTGGCCCATGGCCATGGGGCGGTCGTCCTCGGCAGGCGAGACGCCGCGTGCCGACCGCCTGCAGCGGGTTGAACTGACGCGCCTCGGCGGCCCCGGACGTCCACGGGGCGTCGCGCGCGATTGGGTTCGACCACCGCTGAGCGCCCCGTTCTGCTGCGAAACTCGACGCGTTGCCGGTTGCTCGCCACGATGCGCTCGTGTCGTCTGTCGCCCTGCTGCTCGTACTCGCCGCCGCGCCTGACGCCGGACTTCCACCGCCTGGCCTCTCGTGCCTGACGCGCTTCTACGCAGGGGCGGTCTCCCAACGGCCCGACGGCGGCTGGGGTTTCGTGCTCGACGGCGGCGCCTTCATTCCCTGGCGCGCGAGCGGCGCCTCGTCGCCCGATGCCGGCCACGACGAGGATGACGAGAGCATCACCGGCGTCGACCTCGAGTCCATCTATCGCGTGCCGTACGTGCCTGGCCCCATCGTCCCCATCGACACCAGCGACGCCGGCAGCATCGAGGACCCGGGCCGCGTGCGCGTGGAGCAGCTCTTCCTGTCAACCTATGGCGCGAGCCGCGGCGAGGTGTTCGACCACCTCGGCAAGGTGCGCTTCTTTGGTTTGCGCTACCCCTTCCATGAGCTCGCCGCCGAGCCGCTGCGTCGCGTCGTCGCGCGGCTGGAGCCGCAGGTGCAGCAGACCCCGACGCTCAAGCCGTTCCTCACCAACATCGGCGGCACCTTCATCTGGCGGAAGATCGCCCGCTCGAAGAACCTCTCGACGCACGCGTTCGGCATCGCGATCGATCTCAACGTCGACCGCTCCCACTACTGGCGCTGGACCCGGCGCGGCGAGCCGCTGCGCTGGCAGAACAAGATCCCCCAGGCGGTCGTCGACGCCTTCGAGGCCGAGGGCTTCATCTGGGGCGGGCGATGGGTGCACTACGACACGATGCACTTCGAGTACCGGCCCGAGCTGCTCGACCCGGCCTGCCGCGAGCCATCAAGGATGAACGGCGTGATGGACGCGGGCCGCCCCGGCCCCTGAGAGTGCGCCCATGCGCCTCGCGTTCGCCCTCCTCGTCACCTCGTGCCTCGCGGGCTGTGTGCGCGCGGATCTCTGGGAGTTCGACGTGATGGCCGGTACGTGGACGCAGCACGCCGTGGTGAGCGGTCCTGTGGCGCGGCGGGACGCGCGGGGCTCGCGGGGCTGCGCCATCTCTTCTTCGGCTCCGCCCAGGACGCGACGCAGACCGAGGTGCTCTTCAACGACGCGTGGGCCCTCTCGTGGCCCGCGCGCAGCTTTCAGCAGGTGCGCAGCAACGCGCCCGTGGGTGCGGCCGGCGTTCGCAGCGGCTTCTCGGTCGTGAGCCGCGAGCCCCGCTGACGGCTACCGCTGGAACAGCTCGAAGAACGACGGGTCGATGCCGGTGAAGCGCACGCCGGCGCGACCGCGCACCTGCAACCGGGGCTCGGCCTTCTTCGACCAGGTGACGGTGCCGGTGAAGGGGAGTTCGCGTTCTCCGACGCGAAGTTGGCCGTGCACCATCGAGCCCGGCAGCAGGGTGGACATCAGCTCGAGCGCGAAGCCGCCCGTCGAGACGTCGCTGGTGAACGCGGGCCGATCTCCGAGCCACACCTGAAGGCGACGACGAAGGCGAGGGAGCAGGCGCTTGTTCATGCAACAGACGGTGACAGGCCTGCAGCGCTGATCCAGTTTTCGGCGAGCGGCAGACGCCTCGCGGTGGGCGCGAACGTCCTGATGCTGGGCTCTCCGGTTTCAGGCGAGGGGAGCGTGTCGCCCCGACACGCTCGGCGGTCTCCGTCCTCGGGCGGCGCTGGTGGTGTCACCGGCCCGCACCCTCGGCGCCCTGGCGTCGCGCGCACCTCGGGCCTCTCGTTTCGCGGCGGGTCGCTTGAGGCCCCGGAAGAGCCGGCCCAACGTCACGGTGCCGCAGGACGGCGCGAAGCCGTTCGACACCGGGCGGCGCAATGAGTTCGTCGTGCAGCCGGCCGCGTCCTTCTGAGTAGGCTGTCGCCATGAGGGCGTGGCTGTCGCTGGTGGTCGTGGTGGTGTCGTGTGGCGCCTCGCCGACGACGGGTGACGCGGGGCTCCTCGAGGTCGACGCGGGTCCGAACGTCGTGGACGCTGGCGCAGGCGACGCAGGCCCCGACGGCGGAAACGTGGATGCGGGGGCCGTCGACTCGGGCGTCATGGACGCAGGGAGCGTCCTGGATGCAGGTGTGGTGGACGCCGGTGTCTTCGATGCGGGCGTACCCGACGCGGGCGTTCTCGACGGAGGCCTGGTGGTGGTCCTGCGCGACGGCGGCGTGCGGGTGCGCGTCATCGCCGCGAACCTCACCAGCGGGAACAACCAGACGTACGATCTCGGAGAGGGTCGCCGCATCCTCCAGGCCCTGCAGGGCGACATCGTCGGCATTCAGGAGTTCACCGTCGGCGACAGCTCCGACGCGGCCATCGACGCCTTCGTGTTGCAGACCTTCGACGCGGGGTTCTTCTGGCATCGCGGCAGCGGGCGCATTCCCAACGGCGTCATCAGCCGCTACCCCATCGTCGATGCCGGTGAATGGGACGACACGCGCACGACCGATCGCGAGTTCACCTGGGCGGTCATCGACGTGCCGGGGCCCGCGCACCTCTGGGTCGTCTCGCTCCACCTGTTGTCGAACACCGCGCAGAACCGCTCGAACCAGGCCACGCAGCTCGCGCAACTCCTCACGGCCAACGTGGGGCCGGGGACGCACGTCGCGCTGGTCGGCGACTTGAACACCGACAACCGGGTCGAGCCGGCGCTCGGGGCCCTCGATGCCTCGGTGGTGGTGACCGGCCCCTGGCCGACCGATCGCACGCTCGTCGACGGTGGCAACGGCAACACCAGCACCAACCGGTCTCGCCCTTACGACTGGGTGCTCGTGTCACCTGCCCTGCACGTGCAGGAGACCCCGGTGCTGCTGGGCTCGCAGCTGTTCCCCTCGGGGCTCGTCTTCGACACCCGCGTCTTCGCGCCGCTGCCTGCGCCCGCGCTCGTCGGCGACAGCATGGCGGTGAACATGCAGCACATGGCGGTGGTGCGGGACTTCGTCCTCGGCCCCTGAGCGCTACGGCCGCACGGCGCGCGCGAGCGTCTCTTCCACCATGCGGGCCCAGGCTTCCCGGTGTCGGCCGTTCTCTTTGGGCCCGAAGCAGTGCTGCATCGCGGTCTCGACGACGCCGTACCCGACCGCCGCTATGCGGGGCACGTCGAGGGGGCGGAAGGCTCCGGCGGCGATGCCGGCTTCGAGGAAGCCACGAATCGCCTGGCGCACCGCGTCGCCACCTCGAGCACGTTTGCTCGCCGCGCCACGGGGTCTCGTCGGGACAGGGCCTTCACGCGCGCTTGCAATCGCATACCTCGCTCTTGAGCTCTCGTGAGCGATGCTCACTCACTCCTCTCCTTGAGTTGTCGTTCTCCTCCTTTCACTCGTTCTTCCAATAGGGTGCACCATGACTTCCACACACGAGAGCGCGCGATGAAGGCGCTCCTGTCGCTGGCGGCGATCGGTGTCCTCTTCCTCCTCGTCGTGCTCGGCGCCTGCGCGCGCGGCCTGAAGGTCCCCACCGCGGAGCTGACGACCTCAGCCACGCCCGCGCCGGTGACGCGCACGTTCCCGACGGTGACGGTGCACGCGCTCCACACGGGCTGGGTCAGCGTGAAGGAGGCGCACCGCACGCTGTCGGGCGCCGACGGCATGCGGGTTCCGGCGATCCTCCTCGACCAAACCTGGACCGAGTGGATGCCGGTGTACGTGTACGCGCTGGTGCATCGCGAGGGCGTGTGGCTGGTGGACACGGGGCTGTCGGAGACGACGCTCGACTTCACCGACTCGGCCTGCGACCCCGGCAACCGCTTCGTGTACCAGAACCTGCTGCGCTTCCGGTTCGAGCCGTCGCAGCGGGTCGATCGGCAGCTCCTCGCGCTCGGCGTGCAACTGGACCAGGTGCGCGGCGTCGTCTTCACCCATCGCCACGCGGATCACACCGATGCGTTCCCGAACCTCCCGGCGAGCGCGACGGCCTATGTGGGCGTGCGTGACTGGCCTGCGCACAACGGCGCGCTGCCGTGTCGGTGGCCGACCGGACGAGTCCCCATGCAGGTGGGAGAGACGGGTGAGTCGTTCGGCGCGTTGCCGCACTCCACGAAGCTGACGACGGACGGTCAGGTGCGGGTCGTCCCCATCACGGGGCACTCGCCGGGGCACCTTGGCGTGATGGCCGACCTCGGCGATGGGCGGCACGTTCTCTTCGCGGGAGACGCCGCGTTCAGCCTCGAGCAGATCGAGACGGGCACCATCGCCGGCATCTCGGAGGTGCCCGACGCCGCGCGCCGCAGCCTGGGCCTCATTCGGGAGCAGCTGCGAAGCGCGCCAACCTTCCTGCTGCCATCACACGATCCGGTCAGCCTCGCGCGGTTCGTTCGCGACGAGGTGACCTCCGTCACCAAGCAGTGACCGTCAGCCCGAACTCAGTGCTCGGAGTCGCTCGCACAGCGCCTTGAACTCGGGGCTTCGTCGTCGAAGGACATCCACGTCCGCCGTGCGGACACGGTCGAAGCTGTTCGAGCCCTCCTTCGTCCAGCCAGACTTCTTGAGAATTCGGTGCACCTCGTCCTTCGGGATCTTCTCGAGCTCGCGCGCGGGAACCGAGCCAGCGATGCACCACGACTCCATCACGACGGCCATGACGCGAAGGTCTTCCTCCGCAAGGTGGGCCTTGAACGCCTTGTACGTCTCGAGCCGAGAGCCGCAGAAGATGAAGCGTGGCGCGGACTGGTCGAAGGAAGGCCTCGTCGGTCGGGTGCCGCAGCTCCGCGAGCACAGAGGTCCCAGCACCCCTTTCAGAGGTTTCGAGACCCCTCTCAGTGCGCCGGGCCCCCCTTTCAGCGATTTCGAGGCCCCTTTCAGAGCCCCCGAGCACCCCTTTCAGGGTCCTCGGGTGCGCTCTCAAACACTCACTGCGGAGTGGTCGGCTTCCGCTTCGAGGACCTCGGTTGGCGGTAGGGCTGGTACTTCACGGGGTCGGTCTCGAACACGGCGTCCGCGGCGTCGCGGAAGTACTCGACGAGATCGAACAGGTCGGTCAGCGCGCTCTTCTCGGTGGCGCTCGCCGGCTCGCCAGCGTCGCCGAGCAGCTCACCGAGCTCCTTGAGGCGCTTGACGTCAGCGGCAGAGACACCACGCTTCTTGAACGCCGCAGCGAACTTCGCGTCGGTCGCGAGCGAGACGAGCGCGAGCGCGCGGGAAGCCTGGGCGGCGTTGGTGTTGGCCGTTCTCGCCCCGATGCCGGCGCGCTGCTTCACCTCGGCGGACTCGGCGAGATCACGACTGAGCGCGATGGCGATGCGACGTTTCACCTTGCTCGCCAGGCGTTTGGCTTCGGCCCGGGCGCCGCGCAGCTCCGCGCTCGCGTCGAGGTAGGCAGAGGCCTGCGAGGCATAACGCCTGCGCTCCGCGGTCACGTCGGCCAACAGCGCCTTCGCTTTCGCGAGCTCCTGCGCCGTGACGCCCACCTCCTTGAGGCGCGCCGCGTCCTTCGAGGCAGCCTTGATGACGGCTTCCGCCCCCTTCAGTTGCTTGTTCAATTCGAACGCCATGTCGGTCTCCTTCCTGCGTGGGAGCCTCGACGATACGTGACGGCGTCCGAAATGCGCGCCCGTTCTTCACCCGCCGGCCAGGACCTGCCGCAGCGCCTCTTCGCCGCGAAACGCCTCCATGCGACCCACCTGCGCGAGGGGCGCAACCACCAGCCGCTCCAGCACCTCGCGCGTCGGGAGCATCAGCGACGGCCGCAACTTCGCCACCGCCTCCGCCGTGTCGGGGAAGAGCTTCTCGACGACCCCGAGCGCCGCCCACAACGGCCGCTCCAGGTGCAGCGCCTTCGCGCGTTCGAGCACCACCTCGGCCTTCGGCGGCCGCGAATAGTCGCCGCCCATCGAGGGCGCGCCCTGCACCAGCTCGCGAAGATCGAGGAACTCGAGCATCGGCACGTCGAAGCCCGCCCGCGCCATCAGCATCACGTGCACCAGCAGCGCGTCCTCGAGGTCGAGCCGCAGCATCGAGGGCCCGTAGAACTTGATCGGCAGACAGCGCGCCAGCATCGCCTCGTCGAGCGCGCGGTCCTTCGAGAGCGAGCCGTGCACGTAGAGCACCGTGCGACCATCGCTGAGCACCCGCTCTCCGGAGGGCGTGGGCGCCTGGGCCTCGGGCGCGTCGGCCTTGAACTCCGCGCGCCGCAGCCAGCTCACGAAGGGGTCGACGTCGGCCGGGGGGACGAAGAGCCGCACGTCGATGACGGGGCGCCACGCCACGTGCGGGTACAGGCTCTCGGCGAAGGACGCCGCGCCGAGCAGCACGATGCGGCGGCCCTCGAGGTCGTCGACCGCCCGCTTGAAGTTGACGAGCTTCATCACGTTGTCGTTCGCGGTCCCCTGGTAGAGCGACAGCAGGCGGTCGCGCGCCCACTGCGGCGCGCCGCACAGGCCCAACCGGTACTCGAGGTTGTACGCCGCGAGCGGCGCCAGGCCCTGCGAGATGGCCCACTCGACGTAGGGCTCCCACGGCGCGCCCTTCAAGTCCACGCGGGTCGGAGAGAACGAAGACAGCACCCGAAAGAGCTCGAGCATCGAGGTCGCCATGATGGGCCTCTCATGCGGCCCGCGGCGCGTCAGCGCAAGCGCGTCGTCCCGCTCACCGGCTCGGTCGCTTCAACCCCAACCTCGCCATCCGGTAGACGACGGTGCGTCGAGGCAAGCCCAGGCGGTTCGCCGCCGCGGTGACGTTCCAGCGTGTGCGCGCGAGCGCCTCGAGGAGCAGGTCCCGCTCGGCGTCCTTGAGCGCGCCGCGAAGGTTCGACCGGGGCCCCGTCGCTGACAGCCGCACTGGCAACGCGTCCCGGCCCACCTCGTCCCGCACGGCGGCGCGGGCGGCCCGCATCATCACCGTGCGGAGCTCCCGCACCTCGCCAGGCCAGGCCCAGGCGGTGAGCAGCCGCCTCGCATCCTCGCCGAGTGACAAGCGCGGTCGCCCCACCGCGCCGCGCGCTTCCCGGAGGAAGGCCTCGGCCAACGCCTCGATGTCCGCCGGACGCTGCGAGAGCGGAGGCACCTCGAGCACCACCGGGAACACCTCGGAGCGAACCGTGCCCGTCATCACCATCAGCCGTCGCCGCCCGCCGCCGGCCTCGAGGAGTCCCCGAAGCACCTCGGGCTCCACCGCCTCCGCGTCACGAACGAGCAGCGCAGCCGGTGGCCGCTGCGCCACCAGCTTGAGCCCCGACGCGTCTCGGCCCTCGAGCACCAGCGGCGTCACGCCACGGGCCTGGAAGATCGCCCTCGCCAACATCGTTCGCCCGCTGCCTGGAGGACCGACGACCAACACCGGACCGGGCATCGCGGCGAGTTCCTCGGCCATGGAGAAGAGGCGCACCATCGAGGCGTCGCTGACGACGACGTCGTCCGGGGTGCGAGGCACCGACAACAGCCGGCACCAGGCCGCGTCGAGCAGCGCGTCCGCCGAGCGGCCATCCTGAGGCAACACCGCGGCGGCCGTCTGCGCTCTCGGGCCCGCCACCGTTGGGATGAGGGCGACGAGCCGCTCCAGTTCGGCGAGCGGCAGCTCCGGAATGACGCCCGCGAGGAGATCGGTCGCGACCTCTCCCCAACAGGCCACGGCGCCGGACTCGGCCACCACTTCCACCACGCGGCGGGTGAGGGCCTGGCGCGCCGCGACGTTGAGCCCCGCGGTGCTCACCAGCACCAGCCCCAACGGCCGCGCCCCTGCCGCGCGACGCACCTCTTCCTCGAGGCGCGCGACGAGCTCATCCTCCGAGGCCAACCGCACGGTGGCCGGAGGCGTTCCACCCAACGCCAGGACGACGAGGCGGCTGTCTCCCACCGTCAGCTCATCGCCGGCCGCGAGCGGCGTCGGTGTCGTGCAGGGTACGTCGTTGACCGACACACCCGACGCCGAGCTCAACGGGTCGAGCACCGGTCGTTCATCGACGATGCGAATCGAGAGGTGCCGCTCTTCGAGCGTCGGATCCTTCAGCTCCAGGCTCGCCGCGCGCGAGCGGCCCACGAAGAAGGGCCGGCCCATCGGCAGATCGACCGGGGCGACACGGTTCGGCGTGAGGACGAGGAGGGCCCAACGAGGCATGGGAGGACGCCACCGCCAGGGCGACGTGAGGTGAGTGAATCAGAGGCGGGGAACCGCGTCTTGGGCCTCATGCTGCTCCTCGCCCTGCACCTCGTCACCGCGCCGCTCGCGGTCGACCGCGACACCGCCGCCCCGCCCCCAGCCGTCGCCAACCCCGACGGCGGCCGCAAGAAGCGCGACGGCCGCGACGATGAAGACGTTCGCTGAACGGGCGTATAGGACGGCCACCCATGGCCGAGCCCTTCAAGAACCTGCTCTCCGTCGACGTGGTGCGAGCCCTCTCAGGTGAGCTCTCCCGCGCCTGGCCTGACTTCCCCTCCCGCCGGTTCGTGAAGGACGCTTCTGCGGGCCTCGAGGATCTCGAGCTCAAGGCCCGGGCGAAGCACATCGGCGACGTCCTGGGGCGCTGCTTGCCGGGGAGCCCCACCGAGGCGATGCGCGTCGTCACCCGCGCGCTCGGCCCGAAGCTCACCGTCACCGAAGGCTACGGCAGCACCGTCTTCCGCTACCTCCCCTTCTCGACGTTCCTCTTCGACGTCGGGCCGCGCGACGTCGAGACGGCGCTGATCGCCAACCGGGAGCTGACCCAGCGCTTTACGGCCGAGTTCTCCATTCGCGCGCTGCTCGCCCACGCGCCGGCGCGCACGCTCGAGGTGCTCTCGACGTGGACGCAGGACGAGAACCCGCACGTGCGGCGGCTGGTGTCAGAAGGCACCCGACCGCGGCTCCCCTGGGCCGCTCGCGTGCCGGCGTTGATGAAGGACCCGACGTGCACGCTGCCGTTGCTCGAGGCGCTGCGGGACGACCCAGAAGAGTACGTGCGCCGCTCCGTCGCGAACCACCTCAACGATCTGTCGAAAGACGTGCCCGAGGTGGTGCTCACGCTTGCCACGCGCTGGAAGAAGGAGTCCGACGCACCCGAGCGGAAACGGCTCGTCGAGCACGCCCTGCGCACGCTGGTGAAGGCGGGGCATCCCAAGGCCCTCGCGTTGCTGGGCGCGGGTCGCGTGGAGGTCTCTGGCACCGTGTCACCCCGTCGCGTGCGCCTGGGAGAATTCGTCACCATCGACGCCGAGCTGCACAACCCGGGCACCACGCCGACCCACGTCGTGGTCGAGGCCGTCGTGCACTACGCGCGACCGCGTGGGACGTCGGTGAAGAAGTTCCGCCTCGCGCGGCTCGACCTGGAGCCGAAGAGCCGCGTGACGGTGAGCAAGCGCCTCCGCCTCGTCCACGTCAGCATTCGCCGACTCCACCCCGGCCGTCACCGCGTCGACGTTCAAGCCAACGGCGTGGTTACGAAGGCGGGGGCCTTCGAGCTCGTCATTTGAAGAGATCGGCCCGCAGCACCACGTTGCCGCCTGCTGGCACCTTCACCGTCACCCGTCGCGTCACGCCGAGCTGGGAGTTCTTGAGCGTGAAGGTGGCGGCTCCGGCGGGGACTTCGACCGGGTCGAACGGCGTGACGCCCAGCTTCTTGTTCGCGAAGGAGACCTCGGCCCACGGGTTGACCCGCACCGTCACCCGGCCCGTCTTCGGCTTCTTTGGCTGGGGCTTCTTCGCCGATGGCTTCGCGGGCGGCGGCTCCACCGGGCGCGCTGCGACCTGCACGCCAGCGTCGAGGGTGGGCAGCGGTCCCTCGAGGGACAGCTCTGGCATCAGCTGATCGTTCGGCTTCGGAGCCACCACCGGCACCTCGGGCGGCGGCGGGCTTCCCCGTGGCCCCTGTGAGCCGGCGATGGCCGCCAGCGTGATGGTGAGGAACACGAGCGCGGTGGCGGCGCCGGCGAGCCCAATCCACAGCCCCGTTCGGCGAGGCGGCGGCACGGGCTCCAACGCAGGCGCGGTCGCCGACGCGGCCAGCAGGGGTTGGGTCTGGGTGCGCGGTGACTCGACGGGCGCGGTGCCGAGCGGAGCGGTCCCCTGCGTGCGCGACGGACGAATCGGCGCGGTGCCGGGCATCGCCCGCTGGACGCCAGTGTCCCCGACGTCGTCTCCCAGCAGCACCGGCGCCGGCGCGCCCCCCGCGGCGCCGTAGAGGTCGGTCAAGGACCCCGTCACGTCCGACGGCAGCACGGGGTGGCCCGTGCCGGTGAGCCAACCCTCGAGCGCCTCGCTCATCGCGCGCGCACTCGGCCAGCGATCCTTCGCGTCGAGGGCGAGCGCCTTCGCCAGCGCGTCGTTGAGCGGCGACGGCAGCTCGCCACGCGGCACGAAGGGCAGGTGCTCGAGCGTGCCGTCGTCTTTCACGGCGCCTTGAGGCGGCCGGTCGAGCGTCAACAGCTCGTGGAGCAGCACGCCCGCGCCAAACACGTCGGCGCGGCGGTCGATCGACGCGCCCGACACCATCAACTCCGGCGCCATGTAGGCGAGCTTCCCCCTGGGCCGGCCGACGCGCGTCTCGGCGCCCCGCATGGCGCGCGCGATGCCGAAGTCGACGAGCTTCGCCATGCCGGTCGTGGCCACCAGCACGTTCTCGGGGCTCACGTCCCGGTGAAGAATGCCCAGCGCGCGGCCCCGTTCGTCCTTGAGCTCGTGCGCGAACTCGAGTCCCTGGAGCACCTGCGAGATGAGGCGCACCGCGATCGGTGCCGGCACGGAGCGCTGGCGCTGACGGCAGGCGTCCAGCAGCGCGCGCAGGCTCTTGCCGGGCACGTATTCCATCGCGATGAACCAGGTGTCGCCTTCGCGCTCGAGGCCGAACACCTGCACGATGGACGGGTGCTGGAGCTGCGCGGCGAGCTGCGCCTCGTTGAGGAAGAGATCGATGAAGCCCTGGTCGCGCGCGAGGTGCCGCAGGATGCGCTTGACCACCACCGTCTTCGAAAAGCCCGCGGGGCCCTCTTGCCGCGCGAGGAACACCTCACCCATGCCGCCGGTGGCGATGAGCGAGAGCAGCCGATAGCGGCCGAGCTTCTCCTCAGCCATCGAGCGACTCCATCAGCCGCGCGGCCGCGGTGGCGAGGGTGACGCGCTCCCGATCGTCGCCCAGCCAGGTGAAGAGCGTCTTGAGGCGCCTGAGCTTTTCGCGCACCGGAACCTGCACGTCGCGCTGCTGCCGCACCAGCTCGGCGGGAATGCCGTCGGAGGCATCGAGCACGTCGATGGCGTGCAGCTCGAAGTTGAGGTGGCGGTCCCGTCGCAGCCGCCGGAACGTGCCTTCGACGAGGGGCCACGGCATCGACGTCGCGAACGTGCCGATGAAGGGCAGGCGCACGAGCGGGCTGACGGCCATGGGCAGTTCGAGGAGCGGCGCGGTGCCCCTCCGGTACGGGTCGTCGAGCGAAGGTCGGTACGGCGTCCGCGGTGCGAGCAGGACCCGCGGCGTGTCGAGAATGGCGCGCGAAGGCCGGCCCAGCGCGGCGAGCGTCGTCATCACCGCGGCCTTCGCCGTCCAGTACGGGGCCGCGGGGAAGGTCGAGGAGTCGTAGCGGTAGCCCAACGCCACCACCGCCTCGAGCAGCGCCGCCGACAGCGTGTAGCCAGGGGCACGAAAGCCGACGGGGGCCTGTCCCGTCTCCGAGACGATGGCCTCGTGCGCGCGGCGCAGGTCGGCCTCGATCTCCACGCGAGAGCGTCGCGACAACGCGTAGTCATGCGAGAACGAGTGACTCGCCAGCTCGACCCCAGAAGCCGCCGAGCGCCGCAGCGCCCCGCTCAAGCCCGGCTGCGGCAGATCGCTCGCGATGACGAAGAAGGTCGCCGGCGTCTTCACGGCGTCGAACAGCTCGAGGAAGCGGGGAATCGCGACGTCGGCCACCAGGCCCCTGGCCCGATCGGTGAGGAGCGACTCCGGCAGGCCCTGGATGCGGCAGTAGTGCCCGAGGGAGTCGAGATCGACCGAGATGCTGGCGAGGCGGGACGACATGAGGAGCGCCCAAGGTTAGCGGGCGGCATGCCGATGTGGCCGGTGAATCGTCGACCCGGCTTTTGGCCGCCGTCACTCGCCGCGAACGCGGATCACGTACACCAGGCGCGCCACGTTCTTGAGCACGTTGGGCACGCGCTTGAAGAGGTGGATCGACGGCTGACGCTTCTCGTGGAGCTGAATGGGAATCTCCCGCACCTCGAGCCCCTCGCGCCAGGCGCGCACCACGAACTCGGAGGCGAAGACGTCCATGTCCACGACGCAGCGGGCGATCACCGGCAGCAGCTTCTCGCGGCGAAAGGCCTTGAGGCCGTGCGTGTCGGTGCCCTTGAAGCCCAGCGTCGCCCGCAACAGGCCGTTGTGCACCCGCGTCGCCACGCGGCGGATGATGGGGCGGCGGTCGCTCGAGCCACGCGCGGCCTTGGAGCCGACGATCAGATCGGCCTCCCGACGCTCCAACCGCGGCACGGCCTGATCGTAGAAGACGAGGTCGCACAGATCGATCTCGTCGCAGATGACGATGTTGCCGCGGGCCTTGAGGATGCCTGCCTTGAGCGCCGAGCCGTAGTTGGGCGTCTCGCTGTGGAACCACCGGAGGCGCGGGTGTTCCTTCGTGAGGCGCTCGAGGATCTCGGGGGTCCGGTCCTTCGAGCCGTTCTCGGCGAAGATGATCTCGTAGTCCCAGCCGCGCTCGTCGAGGCCTCTGGCCAGCTCGAGGCCAGCCGACTCGACGATCGACTCTTCGTTGTAGACGGGGATGACGACGCTGAGGTGGGGGTCTGCAGAGGCCATCGGCGGCGGGGCGCTTAGCATGCCGACACCCGCCGTCCACCGTCCGAAAGGGCCGCGCACAGCCCCACTGAACCGGCACGCAAGAGCAATTCACCTGCCCCACCTCGCGGGGTAACCTCATCTGACTGCTGAGCCCGCACCCTGCTGGGCCCTCGAGGAGCCTCATGAAGGTCGCCTGTCCGTCGTGTAACGCGAGCCTCAACATCGACGACAAGAAGATCCCTGCCGGAGGTGCACGCATCAAGTGCCCGACGTGCCAGAACGTCTTCCCGGTCAAGCCGGGGGCGTCAGCCGGCGTTCCGCTCCCGGGCGCCGCGGCGCCTGTGTCGTCACCGATTGGCTCCGTGCCGTTGCCGGGTGGCGCTCGACCTGCGCCATCGCCCACTGTCGCCGTTCCGCTGCCGGGCCTGTCGGCGCAGAAGGCGCAGCCAACGAGTTGGGAAGACGAGCCCACCCGAGCCGTTCCGCAGGGCTCGATCCCGCTCCCCGGCGCCGCGGCGCCTGCGTCGTCACCGATTGGCTCCGTGCCGTTGCCGGGTGGCGCTCGACCTGCGTCATCGCCCACTGGCGCCGTTCCGCTGCCGGGCCTGTCGGCGCAGAAGGCGCAGCCAACGAGCTGGGAAGACGAGCCCACCCGAGCCGTTCCGCAGGGCTCGATCCCGCTCCCCGGCGCCGCGTTTCCAGACGCGCCGACACCGGCGATGAAGTCGGTGCCCCTGCCTGGAGGGTCGTCCCTGCCGCAGGCGATGAGCGCGCTCCCACGCCCCGGCAGTGAGGCCTCCAACATTCCCGGGGCGACCCGCGTCGCCGCGCCACCGTCAAACGTGCCGGCCGCGAAACCCTCGACGAAGTCGGGCATCCGCGCCGTGCCCCTGCCAGGCATCAGCGCCGCGAAGCCGGCCCCCACCGCGTGGGACGAGAATGAGCCGACGCGCGTCGGAGATTCTGTGTCGGGCGGCGGAACCGGCGTCGACATGGACTTCTCGGGCGCCGCGACGGCCGCGGTTCCCGCGCTGGGCGCCTCCCGCACCGCTGCGACGGCGTCGATTCCCCTGCCTGGTGGAGCCGCTGCGCCTCGCGGAGGCGGCAGCTCCATTCCCCTCCCTGGAGGCTCGTCCCCCTTGCGCGTGGGCGCCGGCTCGTTGCCGTTGCCGGGGGCGTCGTCCAGGAGCGCGGTGACGGCAGCCGTTCCCCTCCCTGGCTCCGGGGGTCTTGGTTCCACCGACTCGCTCGAGGTCGACATCAGCGGGCCCAGCTCCGGCGGCATTCCGCTGCCCGGCTCCGCGCGGCCGCAGGCCGTCCCCGCCTTCGAGCCCGACGAGGTGCCCTTCTCGGACGACTTCGGCGAGGCACCCGTCCCTGCTCCTGCCGCGGCCGCAGGCTTCGACTTCCCAGACCTGCCGGGCGAACCCGGCGAGCCGCCTGCGCCCGTGTCGGGTGGCTTCTCGTTCGATGCACCGTCTGCTCCCGTGTCGGGTGGCTTCTCGTTCGATGCACCGTCTGCGCCTGGGCCTGGCGGCTTCGACTTTGACGCGCCTCCCGCGCCAGCCCCAGCCACGGGGGGGTACGACTTCGATGCCCCCGCCGCTCCAGCCCCGGTGTCGGGTGGCTTTTCGTTCGACGCGCCGCCGGCGCCTGCACCCGCCTCGGGCGGCTTCTCGTTCGACGCACCGTCGGCGCCCTCGCCCGCGTCGGATGATCTCGCGTTCGACTTCAACGCGCCCCCTGCCCCCGCGGCTCCTTCGGCCGCCACGACGGGCGCCATGCCCTCGTTCGGTGAGGTCGACTCCGGCGGAGGCCCTGCCGC
>JBILEB010000308.1:0-4005 GCA_044352295.1 Myxococcaceae bacterium | reverse complement strand
CAGGCGGAGCAGGTGGCGGAGGCATCGTCACCCTCGGGCGCAAGGCGGCATGCGGGGCGTACACTCCATGGAAGCTCGTGAGGTGCACCTTCGCCGGCGGCACCAGGGACACCAGGCGGCGCACCAGCGCCCTTTCAGCAGCTCGGCCCCGAATACGGCTCGTGGAGCGAGCTGAGGTTGCTCGAGAAGCTCGATCACTACACGCCTTCATATGGACGCGACGCGACCGGGTTCGGCAAGGGCCGCTCACGCAGCTACGAGCGCGTCATCAAGGTGCTGTTCGCCCATGGCAATCGAGTGGTCCCGCCGGCGCAGGAGCCCCATTGCTCGAACCAGCCCGCTTCGTTTCCGCATCGCCCCGGCACGTCGTCGTTCTGGCAGGTCCTCTGGCTCGCCCCCGACGTCGGCATCATTCAATTCGAGAACCTGTTTTTCGAGCCGCGCTGTGACGGCACGGTGTTGCACCCCGAGGGCCCCGACGGCGCCTGGTTCGCATACCTCGACGTGTTGCAGGAACTCGGACCCGTCGCACCTCCGGCATGTGAGCAGCGGCCCGACGAGGTGGTGACGAACAGCTGCGCGAGCGTGGGCTACCCGGCCTCGTACGTCGGTAGCTCCGTCTCACGCCGCTCGTGGAGCTGCACCACCAACACCTGGAGCGACTGGCGCCGGGAGGACACGTGCGCCGCTCCGGTCTGCACGCCGCAGGCTGATCAAGTCGTCGTCAACAGCTGCGCGAGCGTGGGCTACCCGGCCTCGTACGTCGGCCAATACGTTTCTCGGCGTTCGTGGAGCTGCGCCACTTCCGCCTGGGGTGACTGGCGGCGAGAGGACACGTGCAGCGCGCCAGTGTGCACCCCACAGGCCGATCAAGTGGTCGTGAACAGCTGTCCCAGCGTCGGCTACCCCGCCGACTGGGTCGGGACCTACGTCTCGAGACGCTCGTGGAGCTGCGCAGCCAATGACTGGGCCGACTGGCGACGCGAAGACACCTGCACGCCTCCGTGAGCGGATGTCAGGGGCCGCGCTGCGCAACGGCCAACACGAACTTGTTCATGGTCTGTGGCTCGATCGGCGCGAGCGTCGTGTTCGGAGGCAAGACACTGCGCAGCGTCTCGAGCCGGTGGTGCTCGACGAGGAAGAACGCTCGCCGGTGTGACGAGAGCAGCAGCGCGAGCGAGCCTCTCGGGTCCGTCGTGCCGATCTGCACCACGTCGTTGCGCGTGTAGAAGGTCTCGCCCTTCCAGTTCATCAGGAACGCGGCGAGCGGCTCTCCCGGTGCGCGCGACTGGAGGTAGAGATCGACGAGCTGTCTCTGCGTCCAATGCCGGCCAAGGGCTTCCCAGTGTTGCCACGAGAGGAACAACGCGAACGTCACGGCCATCGCCGACGTCGCCAGCACCACGCGACGTCCGTTGCTCCTGATGATGGAGGCGAACACCCCGACGCCGGCGAGTGAGGCGAGGAGCATTAGCGCGTGACCCGGCGTGAGCCAGGCTGGCGCGCGGCTCCACACTGGCGCGGCGAGCAACTCCATCGGATAGGGCCGGTCGTGGTTGTAGGTGAAGAGGTCGAGCAGATGCCGCGGACGGGTCGCGAGGTCCTTCGTCACCACCAGCAACGCGACGAGCCCGCCGAGCAACGAAGGCGCGAACCGGCGCGCGTCGTCCCACAGGGCATCGGCGCCGAGCGCAATCAACACCACGAGCGGCGGCACCATCGGCAAGACGTAGTGATGAAACCGCGTCGCGCTGAGCGTGAAGAGCGAGAACACGAGCGCGCCGGCGATCGACCACGTCACCGCGAGTCTCCACCGTGGGCCTTCGCGCGGCATCGACACCAGCGCATGGAGCGCGAGCGGCACCAGCGCCACCCACGGGTAGATGGCCCACGCGCCCTGCTCGACGAAGTACGTGAAGGTGCCGCCCGGCGTCGTGGTGTGCACGCCACTTGCGAACCGGTCGAGGTGGTCGGCGATGAAGAAGCGCTCGACGAACGTCTTGCCCTCGTCGTCACGGCCCTCGAAGCGGATCATCACCGAGTACCAGGGGCCCGCACTGAACAGCAGGAACAGCGGGCTCCACCAGGGCACACGTCGCACGCGGGTCAGCGCCGCACGTCCCTCGAGCGTCACCCACGCCAGCCCCACGATGACCAGCGGGAGCAGCGCGACGAGCCCCTTCGCGAGCATGCCGAGCCCGAGCGCGGTGAAGAACCCCGCCCACCATCGCCTGTCACCGCCGTCACGCTCGGCCCGCGCTGCGCAGCACACCGCGATGACGAGGGACGCGACGAAGGGTCCATCCGTCATCGCCTGACGAGCGATGAGATCGATGAGCGGCATGCTCCACCACACGACGGCCGTGAGCAGGCCGGCACGACGAGACGACGCGCGTGCCACGGTGTCGGAGAGAAACGCTCCCGCCACGAGCATGAGCAGCGCGAACGGCAGTCGAATCATCCACTCGGTCCCAGCAGGCAGCGCGCCTTCCCCTGGCTGGCCCCACGGCTGCGCGCCCGAGAACCACAGCCCCATCGCCGCGAGCCACGGCGTCAGCGGAGGCTTCGAGAAGAACCACGCGTTCTGCCAGTAGGGATGCACGAGATCGCCGCGCGCCAGCATCTGCCGGCCGACCTCCGCGTAGTGCGTCTCCCATGGGTCCCAGAGGCCCACACTGCCGAGGCGAGGGATGACGACGAGCGCCCCGATGATGAGTGACAGACGAAAGACGGACAGGTCGCGCAGCCGCGCGAGGAGGGCGTTGACGGGCATGAAGTGCTTTCGGGGTGTCGGTGAAGCAGAGCTCCCGAGCCACGCCACGAGGGCGTTGAGGGATCGGGTGATTTCGAGGAACGACGTTCAGCGCGTCAGGGCGCGGGGCTGCTCAACCCTGCGTCATTGAAGCCGGGGCTCTCGAGCCGCGCGAACCCCGGCTCGGTGAAGGGAGTGCCGTGCACGCCCTCGGGCGCCAGCATGGTGAAGGCGACGGCGCTCGGCGTCATCGAGGCGCGTGACGGCTGCGCGATCAACGCGGCGATGCAGGCCGTCAACGCGACGAAGCCAGCGAGCGCAGGAGAGACCCTTCGCGTCGAGGGAGGCGCCACCTCAGCGGACAGTCCCTGCGCCACCATCGACCGGTGCGCGAGCCGCGTGAGCTGGCTGGAGCAGGCATCACACCCGCTCACGTGCGCTTCGAACGCGTCGGTCTCGGCGCCGGCCTCGATGAAGCGTGAGAGCTCGAAGATGGAAGGGTGGCCGCTCATTTCGTGGCCTCCTCGACGGCGGCGCGGAGCCGGGCCCTGACGATGCAGAGCACCTGCCTGAAGCGCTGCACCGAGAGACCGATGGCTGCGGCGTGTTCGGCGTGCGGAACGGCCGTCGAGAGTGACGCCTCCATCACCTCGCGCGCGCGGGGCGTGGCGCGAGACAGCTCTGCGGCGACGATGGCGAGCGCTTGTCGTGACTCGAAGAGGGTCTCGGGCTGCGCGTCTCCCGTCAGCTCGTGCGCCTCGTCCTCGGGCACCTCGACGCGTCGTTTGCTGACCCGGCGACGCTCTGACAGCAGGAACATCGCCTGGCGAATCGCGAGCCCCGGGAGCTCGATACGTTCGAGCCGGCCCGCCTGGTCTGCAGCGATCAACCGCGTCCAGCTCTCCTGCGCGAGGTCGCGCGCGTCGTCCAGCCGCACGCCTTTCGAGAGCAGGGCCACGACCACCGTGTGGTCATGCAGGCGAATGGAGTCGGACCACGAAGCGTTCACGAAGGTCTCAACGGCGACCGGCCCCGGACATATCGCCTGCACCCGTCACATAGCGCAGATGGCGCGCTCTCGGAGCGGCCTGCTCGGGTGTTGGCCTCGCGCGTCACGCTCCCTTTGCCTCAGCTCAAAGGACAAGTCGAACAAAGCTGAAAACGTGAAGGGCGTCGAGGGGGCGTTGGGGCCCGGCGGGCTGCGGGGAAGGGTTTTCGGGGCTGCGCACGGGGAGACCGAAGGCTTTAACTCC
>JBILEB010000307.1:0-4034 GCA_044352295.1 Myxococcaceae bacterium | reverse complement strand
AAGAACTTGCCCACAGGAAGGGAGGCGTCATGCCCGGCGTGGTGAAGGTGTTGACCTCGGCGAACCGGAAGCCGGCGCTCGGACGGGGGCTGGGCGCGTTGCTCCACCAGGAGAGCCGACCCGCGGCGCCCGCGGCCGGCGGCGTCACCCGGCTGCCCGTCGACCAGGTGCAGGCCGACCGCGCGAACCCCCGCAAGACCTTCGACGAGGCGGCGCTCGAGGAGCTGGCCGTCTCGCTCAAGCAACACGGGGTGCTGCAGCCGGTGCTGGTGCGTCGCGACAGCAAGGGTGGCTACCGGCTCATCGCGGGAGAGCGGCGCTGGCGGGCGGCCCAGCGCGCCGGCCTCCGCGAGATTCCCGCCATCATTCGCGAGTCGTCCGACGCCGAGGCGTACGAGCTCGCGCTCATCGAGAACATCCAGCGCGCCGACCTCAACCCCCTCGAAGAGGCCGAAGCCTTCCGCCGGCTGCTCGACGAGCGTCGCCTCAGCCAGGACCAGATTGCCGACCGCCTCGGCAAGGACCGGTCGACCATCGCCAATGCCCTGCGCCTCCTCACGCTCCCCAACGAGGTGAAGCAGCTGCTCGCCGAGGGCGACCTCGACATGGGCCACGCCCGCGCGCTCCTCGGGCTCACGCGCGCCGCCGACATGGTGAACCTGGCGCGCGCCGTGGTGACGGACAAGTTGACCGTTCGCGAGGTCGAGGCGCGGGTGAAGGGCCTCAAGCCAGCAGCCGCCACGTCGTCCAGGCGCGGCCGAACCACGTCGAAGGCGAGCCCAGAGGCCCGTCGCCTCGTCGAAGACCTGCAACGACGACTTGGCACGAAGGTCCGTCTGGTGGAGAAGGGGCCCGGGAAGGGCTCGCTCGAAATCGACTACTTCAGTTTCGAGGACCTCGAGCGGATCATCGGCCTCATCAAGCGGTGACACAGCACTTCGGGAAGACGTCGCATGGCGCTATTCGGTGACAAGCGGGACCCCTCGGGGCCTGCGAAAGAGGAGAGACCTTTGTCCGGCAAGGCAGGCCAGCTCAACGCGCTGTTGGGGAAGGGGAGTGAGTTCGAGGGGAAGCTGACCTTCGAAGGAGAGGTCCGCATCGACGGGAAGTTCAGCGGGCAGATTCTCACGAAGGACACGCTGACCGTCGGCGAAGGGGCGAAGGTGACGGCCGACATCACGGCGGGCGTCGTCATCGTCAGCGGCATCCTCGAGGGCACCATCAAGGCGAGCGGGCACGTCGAGCTGCACGCCCCGGCGCGCGTGAAGGGCACCATCGAGACGCCCTCGATGTCGATGGACAAGGGCGTCATCTTCGAGGGCACGACGAAGATGGAGAACCTGTCGGCGAAGCCCCCGCCTGCGCCGGGCACCCCCGCGAAGTGAGAGGCGCGCCGTGGGTGGCGCTGCTGCTGGCCGCGTGCCCTGAGCCGAAGCCTGCGCCCAGCGGGTTGCGGGTGCCGCTGCCGGAGGGGTGGGTCGCGACGGCGGCCGGAACGGGCCTCACCGTCGGACCGCGCGGGCGCGTCGTCGTCACGCTCGAGAGGCGCTCCGGCGAGGTGCCTTTGGCGAGCGAGCTGCGTGACGCGGTGAAGGACGAGGGCGCGACCGAGGTGCTGCTCGACGAGGGCGAAGGCTACGCGGCCGTGCGCTATCGCCTGGGGCCCACGCGAGACGGCTTCCTCGCGGCCCGACGGGTCGGCCCACGCACGGTGTTCTGCGCGTCGACCGCGCGCGCGAGCCCCACCGACGTCGACGACGGGCTGGCCCTGTGTCGGCAGGTGGGCTTGGACGAGTAGGAGGCCGCAGCGCGCACGAGGTCGCGCTCGAGGAGCAGGCCGCGCCGCTCCCGCCGCGCCGTCCGTGGTGCCGGGCCGTCCGTGGTGCCGGGCCGTCCGTGGTGCCGGGCCGTCCGTGGTACCGGGCCGTCCGTGGTACCGGGCCGTCCGTGGTACCGGGCCGTCCGTGGTACCGCGCCGTCCGTGGTACCGCGCCGTCCGTGGTACCGCGCCGTCCTCCAGCCTCACCGAGGTCCACACGAAGGGAGACGTCGAAGAAGAGCGGGTGTTCTTCGCCACGACGTCATGGACCGCCGCTGAGGCGCCGCCTCCCATGTGGCTGGGGGTTCGGCCTGGGACGACCGTGAGCAGGTGACCCGCCAGGCGATTCTGGAGGTACGGGGACAGCCTCCAGTCTGCCGTCATCGACCATTGACGACGTCGCCGTCGCGCTCCCGGTCATCACCGAGCTGGCTGACGTCCCCACGGTGCGCGCCCGCACGAAGAAGGTCGCGGGGCCCAACGATGAAACAAGACGGGGCCAGGTCCGAAGACGGGGGTCTGGCTCCAGGCACCGCACGCCACGCGCACCGAGGTGTGGCTCGTGGCCGACCTCCGCGAATCGGGCCAGGGCCTGTCGTCCGTCGACGCCTCCCGGACCGCCCAGCGCTTCACCCCCGCCGGCCTCGCCGGCCCATGGATGGAGCTGAATGGGGGCGCTCGCGCGACGCCTGCTCGCCGGCGCGGGAGCCGCACGGTCGTTCCCGAGAGCATCGGGATGAGGTGAACGGGAACGCCGACGTGGAGTCCCACCGGAAGCTTCCTTCGCTGCAGCGCGCGCTTCCGCGGTCTTCAACGCCAGGCAGGCGCTCAGCGGGGCGAGAAGACCCAGCGCACCCCGAGCTCGGCGACGACGACGCCAACAGAACTGAAGTCGCTGGGGCTGGCTGTCACCCGGGCGATGAACCACGCCCACGCGAACTCCGCTTCACTCACCTGGTGCCCGAGCGCGAACGCGGTCCCGACTGGCAACCACGCCGCGCGCAGGAGGAGCCGCATGGTGTTCGATGGGCGCCACGTCATCGAGACCGCCGGGCCCATGCCCAGGCGGAGGGGCGGCCGCGCGAAGAAGGGCTCCCAGGCTTCGGTGGCGACGCCGACACTGCACCAGCTCGTCAGCCGTACCAAGGCGCTCCCGAACACCTGGAGGCCCTGGTACTGCGGAAGCACGTCGAACCAGCGCTCGGCGCGGGAGCGCGCCCAAAGGCTCAGCTCGAGGCCCTGGGTTTCAGTGCTGACGCCGAGCTGCACCGACCAGCCTGGCCGGGCGAGGCGACCGATGCCTCCGGCGACGGACGCTTCGGTGACGGGTCCGGCCGTCAGCATCATGAGCAGCAGCCCCGGAAGCATGAGCCGGGTCGTAGCGCGCCAACCCGCTGGTCACCACGAGCGGGCGCCCATCAACCCCTGCCGCCGATTTCACTCACGGCATGACGGGACGCGTGGGCCTGCGAGGGGGTGCGACGCGACCGTGATGGCGGTGTGGCTTCTCCTCGCGCTGGGCGCGGCACCGACGCTGCGGGTCGAGGCGTCGTCGGCCTGTGCGCCCGGGGCCTCGCGCCGCTGGAACGACGTTCTCGAAGAAGGCGCGCATGACGCTGCCGGTGACCAATGACCGATCGCTCCGACGGAGGTCACCGTTCAAGTCCGTGAAGCAGATGGGCGGGAGTTCGAGCTGCCCGACACAGCCGTGGCCGTCGCTGAGCTCTCCAGTGCTCACCATCGGCCCCACAGCGGCGGATTCGAGAGTTGGGAACCACCGCGAGCGCTCGTACAGTCCACCCCTCCGTGGCCTGGCATCGCGAGTCCATGTTGCCTCTCGGTACCTCCTCGTCGCGGACGTGGCGCGCGCGTGATGACTCCGGCCGTGTGGCGCTGCTGCGCGAAGTGCCCGAGGGCCAGAGCCCCACGCTCAGCACCTCGCAGAGCCCCGGCCTCGTCCACCTGCGTGAGGTGGTCGCGCTCGACGGTAAACGCTATGGGGTGTGGGACTTCGTCGAGGCGGAGTCGCTCCGTGAGGTGACGGAGCGGCTCCTCGACGCTGGCATCTCGATTCCGCTCGGTGTCCTCGCCCGAGTCGTCATCGATGCCTCCCGCGCGCTCGTCGCCGTCACGCCGGGCCGGCCGCATGGAGGCCTCAGTGACGCCTCGCTCCTCCTCTCTTCGAACGGCACCACGCGGCTGATGGACTTTGGAG
>JBILEB010000162.1:0-16941 GCA_044352295.1 Myxococcaceae bacterium | reverse complement strand
TTCCCGCAGGCGCTTGAGCAACTGAATGCGGCGCTGGTGGTAGGCCAGGTTCAACGGGTCGAGCTGGAGCGCGGCCTCGACGGCATCGAGTGCCTCCCGCAGCTGGTTCTTCGCCTCGTACGCCTTCGACGTGAGCAGCTTGACGTGGGCGCCGCCCTGGGCGCTGGGGTTGGCGGCGAGGTGGCTGGCGCGCAGGCGCTCGAGATCGAGCACGGTGAGGCCAGCCTGGAGGCACCGCATCACGCCGCGGAAATTGCCGCGGTTGGCGTCGAACTCGGCGCGGTGCAGCGGGTTGCCCAGCACGTCGGCGGCGGCTTTGGTCCGCGCGACCGCGGCGTCGAGCTGGGTCCGCTGGTTGGCCGACAGGCTCTTGTCCTTGAGCTTGTCGAGCGCGGCGATCACCTCACGCGCTTTGCTGCGAACCTCGGGCGTGTCGGCGTCGGTCGCGGCGCCGAGGAGGACGTAGTGATCGCCGTTGATGCGCTGGCGAAACTGCTCGAGCACCTTCTCGGCGTCGGGATCGTCGGTCGACGAGATCTGCTGGCGCGTGGGCTGGGTGAGCGGCAGGCCCTGAATGAGGCGCGTCACCGTGTCGCGCAGCACGGGCGTGAGATCGACGAATTGCAACCCGAAGCCCGCCGACATGCCCCAGGCCTTCGCCTGCTCTGGAGTCACGTGCCGCACGACCTCACCCATCAGCACGACAGCGCCGCCCGAGATGCTGAGCTTGAGCTTCGAGAACAGCGGGGGCAGTTGTGCGTCGGTGGCGAGGAACATGCCGCCGCGGGAGATATCGGTGCAGCTCAGGGTGCCGAAGGACTTGCCATCGGGCGAGGCCACCTCGGCGGTGAACCTGGCGACGAAGCGGGGCTGGGCGGGGCCCTTGGCCGGTGAGGTGCTGGTGGGAGGGGGCGGCGGCGGGGTGGCCTCGGCCTTCGGGGCCATCAGGCGGCCGGGTGTGGTGGTGATCCACTGCAACATCTCTTCAAGCGCCTGGCCCAGCTCCGCAGCCGACTGGAAGCGCTCGGCGGGATCCTTCGCCATCGCTTTCATGATGGCATCGCTCAAGGGCTTGGGGCACGTCGGGTTCACCTCGAGCGGCGCCTTCGGCGTCTGGGTGCGGTGGGCGACGAGCAGATCGGTGAGACCCCGCTGCGGGAACGGCAGGCGCGCGGTCGCCATGAGCCAGGCGATGCAGCCCAGGCCGTAGATGTCGGCGCGGCCGTCGACGGGCTGGGAGTTGGCCTGCTCCGGCGACATGAACTCGGGCGTGCCGACGAGGAGGCCGGCGGCGGTGTGTTGGTCGGCGCGCTCGGTGTCGAGGAGCTTCGCCAGGCCGAAGTCGAGCACCTTGACGAAGTTCTCCTGCTTGCCGCGCTTCATCAGGAAGATGTTTTCGGGCTTGAGATCGCGGTGGACGATGCCGGCGGTGTGGGCGGCCTGCAGCGCGTCGCACACCTGCATGAGGATCGGGATCGAGATCGTCGCCGGCACCGGCTCGGTGAGGAGGGAGTTGAGGGGCTTCCCCTCGAGGTACTCCATCACGAGGTAGTACCGGCTCGGCGGCACGACGTTCATGTCGAAGATGCTGACGATGTTCTCGTGGCCGATGAGGTTGACCGCGCGCGCCTCGGCGTAGAACCGCGCCACCAGACCCTCGTCGCTGGCGAGGCGCTCCATCAGCACCTTGATGGCCACCCGGCTGCCGATGACCGAGTGCTCGCCGAGGTAGACAGTGCCCATGCCGCCGCGGCCGAGAACCTTCGTGATGCGGAAGGAGCCGATCGTCTGTCCGACGAGGCTTTCGGAAGCAGGCATGAGCCGCGCGGACTGTAGCGTGCGTTCGATGGGGGTGGGCGTTTTTCAGCCCGGGCGGAGCGCCCCGAGGAACCCATCGGCGCTCAAGGTATTGACCACATCGGCCCCCCGCGCCCACCCCTTGCGCGCCGAGGCGAGCGCGAACGGCAGGTGCGCCGAGAGCTCCTTCACGGAATGCGCGTCGGTGGAGACCGAGAGCTTGAGGCCGCGGGACAACGCCAGGCGCACGTTCTCGGGCGAGAGGTCCATGCGATCGGGGCAGCCGTTGACCTCGACGATGACGCCCTTCTTCGCGGCCTTGTCGAGGATCTCCTCCATGCGCATCGGCGCGGGCTCGCGTTTGTTGATCAGCCGGCCCGTGGGGTGGCCCCAGATGTGGAGGAACGGGTTGTCGAACGCAGCGAGGACTCGCTTCGTCATCTGGGCTTCGTCCTGGCTGTACCGCTGGTGAATGGAGCCGATCACCACGTCGAGTTGCTCGAGCACCGCGTCGGGGTAGTCCAGGCGCCCGTCCTCGAGGATGTCGCTCTCGATGCCCTTGAGGAGGCGAATGCCCTTCACCGTCTCGTTGACCAAATCGATCTCGTCCCACTGCGCCTTGAGGCGATCGAGGGTGAGCCCGCCGGCGTAGCCCGAGGTCTGCGAGTGCTCGGTGACGGTGAAGTAGGTGAAGCCCAGCGCCTTCGCCGCGCGCGCCATCTCTTCGAGCGAATTGGCCCCGTCGCTCCAGGTGGTGTGGGAGTGCACGTTGCCGACGATGTCCCTGGCTGTGACGAGATCGGCCGGCAGGCGTTGCGCGAGCGCGGCCTCGATCTCGCCCCAGTCCTCTCGGAGCTCCGGCGGGACGTACTGCATGCCGAGGAGGCGATAGAGCTCGGCTTCGTCTTTCAGCGGCAGCTTCGATTCCGCCTGCTCGTGGCGCGCCACACCGGCCTGGGCGATCTGCCCGTCCTTCATGCGGAAGACGCCCCACTCGCTGATGGTGAGGCCCTTCTCGAGCGCCAGCCCGCGCAGCTTGATGTGGTGGGCTTTCGAGCCGGTGAAGTGGTGGAGCGCCGAGGCGAAGTCCTCGTCGGGCAGCACGCGCAGGTCGACCTGCAGGTCCGTCTCCTTCAGGCGCACCGACGACTTGGACTCGCCAGCGCCGAGCACTTCGGCCACGAGTGGGAACTTCTGAAAGTGGGCGAACACCGGCGCCGCGTCGGGCGCGGAGGCGATGAGATCGACGTCGGCGACGGTCTCTCGCTGTCGACGGACGGAGCCTCCGAGGCTCGCGCGAATGACGCCGGGGGCCTGACGGATCCACTCCAGCAGGGCATCGGCCTGAGGGCGCACGTCGCCCAGCCGCTTGCGTCCACCACTCGAGGCGGCGCGGCGGGCGATCTCCAGGCCCGCGAGGAGCTTCTCCTCGGTCTTCTGTCCGAAGCCCTTGAGCCCGCGCACCTTCTGGTCGCGACAGGCGCGCTCGAGGTCGTCGAGGCTGCCGACGCCGAGTTGGTCGAACAGGGCCCTGGCCTTCTTCGGACCCAGATCCGGCACCGTCATCAGCTCGAGCATCTTCGGCGGGAACTGCGCGCGGAGCGTCTCGAGGGTCTCCATCTTTCCGGTGGTGACGAGCTCTTCGATCTTCTTCGCGATGCTCTCGCCGATGCCCGGCAGGGACGTGAGGCGCTTCTCTTCGATGACGGTCCCGAGCTCTTCCGAGAGGCCCGCGATGCGCTCCGCGGCGATGTCGTAGGCGCGCACCTTGAATGCGTTCTCGCCGTTGAGCTGCAGGTACGCGCCGAGGTCGCGCAGGGCCTTCACCACGACTGCCTTGTCCACACTCTGCATGGGCCGCTTCGTACCATTGCTGATGGGCGAACGGCCGCGTTCGTCGCTAGAAGCCCGACCGTCATGAGTGAGTCGCGCATCAAGTTGGGACCCGCGGACCTGAAGGAGGGCGAGCTCCGCGGCTACGCCGTTGGAAAACGGAACGTGATGGTGGCCTGTGTGGGCGGCCGGGTGAAGGCGCTCGACGACTGGTGCAATCACGCAGGCTGTCTGCTGTCCGGCGGGCGCATCGAGAACAACCTCGTCATCTGCCCGTGCCACGAGGTCGGCTTCGACCTCGACTCGGGTGCCAACGCGACCTCGCCTGGCGTGTGTGACGATCAACCGGCGTTCAAGACCGAGATCGAAGACGGTCAGCTCGTCGTCATCGGGTTCAACCCGAACCCCTGAAAGGACACCATGGCGCACGAAGGTCACGACCATCACGATCACCACCACCACCATCACCATCACCACGACACGGTCTCCGAGCACCGCGCGAGCGCGCCGGCCTCGGTGTCGTGCTGGGTCATCAGCTGTACGGACACCCGCACGCCCACGACGGACGAGGGTGGACCGCTGGCCCGTCGCGCGCTCGAGCATGCAGGCCACTCGGTGTTGGGCGCGTCGGTGATTCGCGACGACGCCGAAGAACTCCGACACGCGCTCCAGCTCGCGAAAGACTCGGGCGTTCGCGCCATCGTGGTGACCGGAGGCACCGGACTCTCGTCGCGGGACGTGACGGTGGAGACCCTTCGGCCGATGTTCTCGAAGACCATCGACGGCTTCGGTGAGCTGTTCCGGGCGCTCTCCTTCCAGCAGATCGGCGCGGCCGCGATGGCGTCGCGCGCGGTCGCCGGCGTGTGGGAGGGGAGCGTCGTGTTCGCGGTTCCAGGATCTCCTGCGGGCGTGAAGCTCGCCCTGGAGCGGCTCATCGCGCCCGAGCTCGGTCATCTCGTTCGCGAAGTCTCGCGCTGAAAGGCGCTCGTGCTCTCGACGGCCCGGGCCCGACGTCTCAAGCCGCTCCTCGACGCCTTCGCCGAGGCGCGGCCGTGGACCGAGCGCGTGAAGTTCGATCCGGTTGAGTTCCCGCACCGGTACTCGGACCCACGGGACATCGAAGTGGTGGCGTTGCTCTCGGCGTCGCTGGCGTACGGGCGCGCGGAGCTGTTCAAGCCGAAGATCGCGGGCATTCTCGAGGCGTTGGGCCCCTCGCCGGCCGCCCGACTGATGACGATGGACGTGGCTGCGCTGAAGCCCGTGCTCGACGGGTTCGTCTATCGTTTCAACCTGCCTGCGGATCTCGGCGTGCTGTTGCTCGGCATGGGCGCGAGCCTGGTGTCGTCCGGCACGCTCGAGGACGTGTTCCTCGCCGAGCTTCGTCGCACGGGGTCGTTCCGGCTGGCGCTCCCGGGGTTCGCGGGTTCGATCCGCGATGCAGCGCCGACGCGCGAGGTCGTGAAGGTGCTGGGGAAGACGCGCGGTGTCCATCATCTCCTGCCGACGGGCAGCGGCGCGGCCAAGCGGCTGTCGCTCTACCTGCGGTGGATGGTGCGCGGCCCGGACGCCATCGATTTCGGCGTCTGGAAGCGGGTGCGCCCGAGTGAGTTGGTGATTCCGCTCGATACCCACATCGCGCGGCTCGGAAGCTGGCTGGGGTTGACCTCGCGGCGCACGCACGGGTGGGCGATGGCGGAAGAGATCACCGAGTCCCTGCGGCGCCTCGACCCGGAGGATCCGGTCCGGTACGACTTCGCGCTGTGTCACTACGGCATGAGCGGGGCCTGTCCGGTGCGGCCGGTGAAAGCCAACTGCGCGAAGTGCCCGCTGCGTTCGGAGTGCCGCGTGGGGTGCCGGCTCGCTTAGGCCGAGAAGATTCGCCGAAGCCGCGTGAGCAGCCCCGCAGTGTCGGCCTTCGCGCGTTCAGCGCTGTTCGCCGCGTCCACCTCGGCCCGATGCCGTGCGAGGAACTCGGCCATGCGCTCCGTCAGCTCGGGCTTGGCCGCGAAGAAGCGCTGAAAGGCGGTGCGATCGAACTCGAGCACCACGGTGTCATCGATTGCGACGACGGTGGCGGCGCGCGGGTCGCCGGTCAGGAGCGACATCTCTCCGAAGTACTGGCCACGCGAGAGCGTCGCGACCTCTCGCGGCGGAATGCCGACCCGCACCGACACCCGCCCTGAGACGACGACGTAGAAGGTCTCGCCCTCACGGCCCTCCACACAGATCTGTTCTCCCAATCCGAAGTGGTGCTCATGCGCTGTGTCGGCCAGGCCACGGCGCTCCTCTGACGAGAAGGCCGCGAACAGATCGAGCTCGTCGAGCAGCTCTTCCCGCAGCCCCTGGGGGCGCGGCCGCTCGGTGCGCATGGTGACCACACGCTGCGGGAAGGGGATCTCGATGTCGGCGCGCCCAAACCGGTACCAGAGCCGCCCGAACAGCTCGTCGTGCACGTGCGGCACGTCGGCCCAGTTCTGCAGCCACACCCGCACCATGTACTTCACGGACGAGTCGTCGAAGCTCCAGGTCCGCACCCAGGGCGCGGGGGCTTTCAGCACCAGCGGGCTCTCGGCACAGGCCTCGAGGATCTCGGCCTTCACCTTCGTTGGAGGCGCGGCGTAGGAGGTGCCGATCGTGAGGTCGATCGCCATCGGCTGGCCACCGTTCGAGTAGTTGGTGATGGGCTCCTTCGCGGTGAGCGCGTTCGGCAGGGTGATTTGCTCCTTGCGGAGCGTTTCGATGCGGGTCGATCGCCACGAGGTCTGGACGACCCGACCCTCGTGCTGGCCGACGCGAATGAAGTCGCCAACCTGGTACGGGCGATCGAGCTGGAGCGAGAGCCCGCTGAACAAGTTCCCCAGCGTGTCCTGCAGCGCGAAGCCGAGGACCAGCGACAGGACCGCCGAGGTGCCGAGCAGGGTGGTCACGTCGAGCTGCAGCTGCGCCTTGAGGATCGGAATCGACACGACGACGTACAAGGCGAAGTCCGCCACATCGCGATGGATCTTCGCCGTCGGGCTCGCGCCCAGGCGTCTGCGCGCCCAGAGCACCAGCGCCACGAAGAGGCGAACGGAGCCGTACGCGAACGCCAGCATCCAGATCGTCCGCGAGAGCGCGTGCCACTCCTTTGGGAGGTGCTCTTCGGCCCACGACATCACCCAGCGGAAGGTGACGAAGAGCGTGAACCAGACGACGGCGCCAAGGACATCGGCCTTGAGCTTCTCGTCGCGCGAGAGGCGGCGAAGAAGGACGGAGACCACCAGCGCGAAGACGCCGAGAAACAGCGCGAGGTGGCCGCTGATGAACGCCATGGGCGCGGGCTGATAGCACGTCGACGTCGCCGCGCAGCCGCGATGGGTTAGAAGGCCGTCGTCATGTCGCTTTCGGCCGTGAAGAGTCAGGACCGCGCGGTCGCCGCGCTCGAGGCCGCGCTGTCGCGAGGGCACGTGCACCACGCGTGGCTGTTTCACGGGCCCGAGGGGGTCGGCAAGGAGCTCGCGGCCTTCGGACTCGCCCAGGCGCTCACCTGTCCCGAGAAGCCCAACGTCGGCTGCGGGACCTGCGCGAGCTGCCGGCGCATCGAGAAGCGGAATCACCCGGACGTGACGATTCTGATGCCCGAAGACGAGCTGGTCCGTCGGGGCATGGCCGGCCGCAGTGACTTCGATCACACGCCATCGCGCGACATCCGCATCGAGCAGGTACGCCAGCTTCAGGAGCGCCTCGCCTTCCGCGCGCTCGAGGCGAAGACGAAGGTGGCGATCCTCGTCACCGCGCACGCGATGAACCCGCCGGCCCAGAACGCGCTGCTCAAGACGCTCGAGGAGCCTCCGAAGGACACGGTGCTGATCCTCGTGTCCTCTGCGCCCGACAAGCTGCTGCCGACGATCCGCAGCCGGTGCGCCAAGGCCGCCTTCGGGCCGCTGCCGATCGAGTTCCTCACCGAGCGGTTGATGGCCGGCAAGAAGGGCGTCGACGAAGTGACGGCCCGGCAGGCGGCGGCGATGGCGGCCGGCTCGCTCGCACGCGCGATGGCCTTCGACGTCGATGCGCTCGCCGAGCGGAGGTCGATCATCGAACGGTACGAGGCCCTCGACCCGCAGGACGCGCGCGGGTGGCTGACGCTCGCGGAGACCCTGGCCGAGGATCGCGCGACGGCCGAGCTCGCGCTCGATGTCCTGCAGGTCTGGCTTCGGGACGTGGCGGCGGCGCGCGTGGACGGCGCGACCCTGGTCAACGGTGATCTTCAACCGCTGGCGATGGCGGCGGCGGCGCGTGTGTCCGCGGCGAACGTGCACCGCCGCAGTCTGCTCATCGACGAGGCCCGCAACGCCATCACCCAGCGCAACGGAGCCGTCCGCATTCAGCTCGAGCGCCTCTTCGTCGAGATGTTCGCCACCTGACGATGGAGCAGCGACGCGCGCCGGCAGCCTGGAAGCTCGGGCTCCTCTCGCTCCTGTACTTCGTGCAGGGCGTCCCGTTCGGCTTCCAGTCGAAGGGCCTCAAGCTGCTGCTCGCCGATGATCCGAAGGTGCCGATGACGGCGGTGACGCTGCTCGGGCTGTTGTCGCTGCCGTGGAGCATCAAGCCGGTGTGGGCGCCGCTCGTCGATCGGTACGGCTCCGAGCGCTTCGGTCGCCGCAAGTCGTGGATCGTGCCGTTGATGGTGTTGCTCGCGCTCTCGTTGGCCGCAGCGGGCCTGACGCCGTATCCCGAAGCCCTGGTCCCGCTGCTGGGCATCGTGCTGCTGATGAACCTGTTCGCCTCGATGCAGGACGTGCCGGTCGATGGCCTCGCGGTCGATCTGCTCAAGGACACCGAGCTCGGTCTCGGCAACGCGGCGCAGGTATCTGCCTACAAGATCGGCATGGCGGTCGGCGGGTCGATCTTCATCGGCCTGTTGTTGCCCCGACTCGGGTGGCTCGGCGGCTTCCTTGGCTTGTCGCTCATTGCGGTCCTGGCCACGCTGGCCGTGACGCAGGTGAAGGAGCCGCCGCGTCCGACCTCTGCCGATGGTGCGGCGCCGGTGCTGGGCTTCAAGGAGATCGCCCGGCGCGCCTGGCAGCTCGTCGCGAAGCCTGGCGGCGTGTGGCTGGTGCTCTTCGTCGCCACGTACAAGACAGGAGAAGCGCTCAGTGACTCGGTGTTCGAGCCGTGGCTCCAACGGGTGCTGCACTACTCGAAGGAGGACGTCGCCTCGTTCGCCCTCGTCGGCCAACTCGGCTCCCTCTTCGGGTCGGTCGCGGGTGGACTCGTCGCGACGCGTTTGCCGTTGCTTCGCGCGGTCGGCCTCACTGCCGCCATTCGCGCGTTGTCCCTGGTCGCGATGTGGGCGCTCGCGGCCGGGCTGCTTCCTGGCACGCCCGCCGTCATCAACGCGGTGACCGGCCTCGAGCACTTCTTCGCGGGCCTCGTCACGACCTGCATGTTCGCGTTCATGATGTCGCGGGTCGATCGCGAGGTGGGAGCGACGCACTTCACCCTGCTCGCGGCCGTCGAGGTGCTCGGCAAAGCGCCGGCTGGACTCGCTGCGGGCGCGCTCGTCGATCGCCTTGGGTGGGCGCCGCTCTTCCTGATCGGCGCGGTCCTGTCGTGGGCGTTCCTTGGACTCCTCGTGCCGCTGTCGCGGGCCAGCACGCCGACGTGACGGGTCTTCAGGTCAAGCACCGCCGGAGCTCGGCCGTCGCGTCACCTCGGCCAGCACGCGCACCAACTCGCTGAAGACGACCGGCTTGGAGAGGCACTCGTTCATCCCGGCGCGCTGACAGGCCTCGCGATCTTCCGACGAGGCCGAGGCGGTGAGGGCGATGACCGGCGTGTGCGCGAGCGGCGCAGGCAGACGGCGAATGTGCTCGGTGGCCTCGAAGCCATCCATCACGGGCATGTGGCAATCCATGAGGACCGCCGCAAACGACGCGCGTTGCAGCGCCTCCAGGGCTTCCCGGCCGTTCGTCACGCCGAGGGACGAGTAGCCGGCCTTGTGCAGCAGCCCCTCGGCCACCCGACGGTTGATCGGGTTGTCGTCCACCACCAGGACCTCGAGTGACGTGGATGGCCGCAACGGCACCACCGCTCGCTCGAGCGGCGGGACCGCAGGCACCAGACGCACCTCGAAGGCGAAGGTGCTCCCGTGGCCGGGCGAGGAAGCCACGGTGAGCTCGCCACCAAGGAGCGAGACGAGCTGCTTCGACAGCGCCAGCCCGAGCCCCGTGCCGCCGTAGCGCCGGGTGGTCGACGGGTCACCCTGCTCGAACGCGTTGAACAGCCGGGGGAGCGCGTCGGGCGAGATGCCAACCCCCGTATCCCGAACCTCGAAGCGCAAGCCCGTCTCGGCGCGCGTGACGCTGACCCGTACCTCGCCCCGGTCGGTGAACTTCACCGCGTTGTTCACGAGGTTCGTCAGCACCTGCTTGAGGCGAACGCCGTCGACGGTGATCCAGGCGGGCACGTCGTCGCTGTAGCTCGCCACGAACGACAGCCCCTTCTTGTCGGCCAGTGATTCGAAGAGCGCCGCGACGTCGCCGACCAGTTGGCGCAAGTCGGTGGGCGTGGGGACGAGGGTGAGCTTCCCGGCCTCGATCTTCGACAGATCGAGCAGGTCGTTGATCAACGTCACCATCTGCTGCCCGGAACGCTGGATGACGCCGATGCGCTCCTTCACGGCGGGGTGGAGCGCCTGGTCTCCCAGCAGCTCTTCCGTCATCCCGAGGACACCGTGCATCGGGGTGCGGATCTCGTGGCTGATGTTGGCGAGGAAGCGGCTCTTGGTGCGCGCGGCCGTGCGTTGCTCCTCGATCACCCGCGCGCGCATCTGATCCGCGGACTGCGCGAAGACGAGCACGACGATCATCGCGTACACGAAGTTGAGCGTCTGGGTGACGAGCGGAAACTCGTCCCGGTACGGCAGCGAGATGCCATGGCTGACGAGGTACAGCGTGCCGACGACGATCGCGGACGCGAGGACGAGCCAGGTCCAGCCAGCGCGCCGCCCGAGGACGACGGCCGCCAACAGGGGAACGACCACCACGACCGTGGGCGCCGTCGGATCCGGAGGCGTCTGCGTGAGCCCGCTGCCCGCGAACAGGAGGGTCCCGATGAGCAGCGAGCCGTGCGCTGCGAACGACAGCTTTCCCGTCGCGCGCAGCACCACCAGCATCAGCAGGCCCAGGACGAAGCCAGCGGCCAGCGTCGCCACCATGCCCCACGACGCGGTGCTGGCGAACCAGATTCCCGCAAGGACACAGAACGGCAGCACGGGGATCCACGCCTTCACGAACAAACGTGCGCGCGGCAACTCGTCGGCCGACATGGAGGACGGCACCACCTGATCGACGAGCCGGTCGTACCAGCCCGGTCCCCGACCCCCGTTCGGTTTTTCCATCGTCACGTGGCGCTGATACTTCAGGACCGACGCCGCGTCGTGGCCGGGGCGGAAGCAGAGCGTCAAGCGCGCCGCGCTCCGTGGCTCTCTCGACACGGTGACGTTCGTCGTAACCACCCTTTTCTGCTGGCCCAAAGCATGGCGCGACCCTTGAATCCCCCGCGCCGTCGACCTCCCCGGGGGCTGTTCCCATGATCGCTCTGCTCGTCGCACTCACTCTCGCGCAGCCGAAGCTCGCGCCCGCTCGCATGGATGGCGTGCCCATCGGCAAGGGCACCACGCCGGCCACCGTCACGCTGAGCAAGCCCACTGGCGGCTGGTCGGTCGGGCGAATGCTGAAGGTCGAGGGGCGGGTGAGCGACACGTCGATCGATCCCGTCGTCGTGAGCATCAACGGCGATCGCTACCTGATGCGCACGCAAAGCGGCTCGTTCTCGCGCGAGTTCCCTGCGGCGGCGGGCAAGAACGTCGTCACGGTGCTCGCGACGAACCAGGGCGGCACCTCGCGCGCGCAAGCCACCACGTACGCGCAGATCCCGCCGGTGCCGATGAAGGTGATCCTCACCAGCGACACCGACGGCGTGTACACCGACCTGCACCTCTACGAGCCCACCGACGCCAGCGAGTCCGACCGCACGCTGACGCCGCAGAAGATGGCGCACGTGTACTGGGCGAACACCTCGAGCCCGTCGGGCGGCACGTTCTTCTTGAACGAGCAGCAGGGTGACTTCGATCAGCCGGGCTACGGGCCGTACCTGTACGTCCACCGCGCGCCGCCGCGGGGCACCTTCCTCATCGCCGCGAACTACTGGCCCAGCGGAGACAAAGCCCACACCATCGCCACGCTGAACCTCTCGCTCTTCGAGGGAACGCCGAACGAGGTTCGCAAGACCGTGAAGATCCCGCTCGCGACGCCCGGCAGCACCCGCGTGCTGGCGTGGGTGCACATGCTGGGTCAGGGCCGCGCGCTCGTGTACGTGCCGAGCGCGGATCCAAAGCCGACGGACGAGCGGTGGCCGAAGAACCTCGACGAGGCGGCGAAGCAGATGCAGAGCCAGGGCGGCGGCGGAGAAGGGGAGTACTGACCGTGACGGCGCTCGTCTGGCTCACCCTCGCGGCGACGCCGGCGCCTCCGGTCGAGCTGCTGCGTGAGGCGATGGCCGAGGTGGCGGTCGCGCAGGTGCGCCGCATCGACGAGAAGTGGCACCCTGAGCAACGCGACTGCGCGGGCCTGGTCCGGTTTTCCTTGCGTCAGGCCTACAGGCGCGTCGACCCGGCCCGGTTGTCGAAGCCGCTGTTCACCGCGCGCACGGGGCCGACCGAGTTCGCCGACGCCGAGACGCTGCTGGGGTTCAGCTTTGTCGGGCTCGGTCGTGAGGTACGCGGCGTGCGGACCGGTGACGTGCTCGCGTTCCGACAGCCGCGCGACTCGGGCGACGTCTTCCACTTGATGCTGGTGGTGGCGCCGGCTGACCGCGCGCACGGCGAAGTGCACGTCGTCTACCACCCGGGTGAGAGGGACGCGCCGGTTCGCGCTGGCACGCTGTCGGACCTCACCCGAGAGGCGCCCGGTGAGTGGCGCCCCATTCCGCAGAATCCGTCGTTCCTCGGTGTCTTCCGCTTCAAGGAGTGGATGTCATGAGCGCCAACCCGCCGTCATCTCCGCCTCCCTCTGCGCCGCCTCCCGGTGGTGGAGGTCGCGGCGCCATCATTGCCATCGTCGGTGTGATCGCCGTGGTGGGCATCGTCGTGGGCGTCATGGAGGCCCGCCAGAAGGGCACCTCGACGGGAACCGGGCCGGCGACGCCGCTCGATTCATCGACCGTCTCGAGCCAGCCCACGGAGACCGCGCCCACGGGGGCCTTCGACAGCCCCTCGCGTCCCGAGCCCGTCTACGCGGCGATGGAGAACGAACCCACGCCCGCCGAGACGCCCGAGCTGCTCTGGCTCGACGTCGTCGATCCGAAGGCCACGCACGAGACGCTCCGCAAGAACGCGTGGCTCAGCAAGGCGATGAAGGAGCCCGTCGGCCAGGGGTTCCTCGCGGCCTGGGGCGGCTTCTTCGGCACGCGTGGAGAAGACATCGGCAAGGCCTTCTCGGGGGCGGTGGCCGATCTCGTGCTCGACCAGGTGCTCGGCTCGCCGTACCGCGTCGTCTGGTACGGCGGTGATGCCGCGAAGGGCGCACCCGCGGTCGTGGTTCCCTCGCCCGGAGCCGCCGCCACCAGCGCGTTCGAGACCATGGTGAAGGTCGCGGCCTCTGGTGGCTTCAACCCGCCAGCCTGTGTCGGTTCGGCGAGCGCGGACGCCGATGGTGGCGCCGTCGCCGAGTCGATTCACCGCATCGTGCTGGCCGACAAGATCGTGTTCGCCGCGAAGCTCAAAGACCGGCTCGTGTTCGCGCCGAGGCCACAGGCCGTGCAGCTCGCGATGTGCAAACCGCTCGTCACGCCGGAGTCGAAGCCAGGTGTCGCGGTGTCGCTGGGCTTCTCGCTCGATGACGCGGGCCGCGGGACGCAGACGGTGAGCGCGTTGCTCGGGGTCGATGGCCTGGCCTCCCTCGACTTCGGTGTGGAGAACGGCGCCTTCGCGCCGAAGGGCCTCTCGGCGACGGCGGAAGGGACGAATCGCCTCGTGGCGGCGGAGCCCTCGGCCGACCTGCTCAAAGCGATCCCCGAGCGCAGCGGCGTCGTGCTCTTCCTCGCGGTGAAGCTGCCGAAGACCCTCACGGCCGTGTCGTTGCGAGACACCCTCGCGGCGCCCGACGCGAAGCTCGAGGGAGGCCGCAAGGAGTGGCCGCTCGAGGCCCGACAGGTCGCGGTGATCTGGAACCCCCGCGGGAACAAGAGCGCCGAGGTCGCCGTGGTGTGGGGCACGCCGGGTGACGAGGCCGCGATCGCCGAGGCGATGAAGGGCGGCAACGGCGCGCTCCAGTCTGGAAAGGCCTGCGCGGTGCTCGCGTATGCCTCGACGAAGGCGCTGCTCGAAGAGGTGCAGGCCACGTGCGCCGGCAAGAAGCCGTCGCTGCTCCAGGCGGCGCAGCCAGTCGTGAAGGGACTGTCGGCGAAGAGCTCTATCTCGTTGTCGGTGAACCTGGGGCGCGTCGCCTCGCAGCTCACGCTCGATGGGTGGCTCTCGGAGCACCCGGCGCCGAACGCGACCACGGGCCCGCAGGAGATCGAAGCGGCGCGAAGGGTGCTGGAAGAGCTGCCCATCGTTGGGTTCCGCGCGACCGTCGAAGCCGACGGCACGTTGGTGTCGGGAGGGTTCCGGTCATGAAGCGTCTGTCGCTCATCGTTGCAGTCCTCGTCGCGTCCCCGGCGCTCGCCAAGCCGCTGTACGTGACCGTGCCGCGCGCCTTCGGGCCGAAGGAGGCGCCACGCCTCGAGGTGTCCTTCGCCGAGAAGGAGCCGGTCGAGCTCCGCGTCCTCAAGCCGAAGGATCTGTCGGCCTTCCTCAAGGGCCAGCAGGCGCTGCGCCGCGCGTACGATCCACCGCCGACGCTCGCCAACCCGGGCCGTGCGCTCTCGCGTGGTTTCAACGCCTCGGGGAACCCGGTCGATCTCCTCCGCTTCTCCCTCGGCGGCGCGTTCCGCAAGGCCGTCATCCCCGGGCTCGAGGCGGCGCCGTCGGTGGCGGCCGGCGACCCGGTGCAGCTCGACCAGGGACCGGAGCGGCTCGTCGGGGTCCCCTCCAACATGGCGCTCGTTCGCAGTCAGTGGCTCAACCTCGATCTCGGCGGGGCTGATCGCGACTTCACGGTGCCGGGGTTCGAGCAGTGGAACTCGAACAGCGGCTTTCAGGATCGCTCGGTGCTCCTCGACCCGCTCCCGCCAGGCGTCTACGTCGTGCAGCTCGTGCAGGGCTCGATCGAAGGCCAGGTCGTGCTCGTCGTCACCGATCTCACGGCGGTGGTGAAGCAGACCGATCGCGAGGTCCTCGTCCGCGTGGCAGGCCGCGATCAGCAACCCAGGGCGAACGTGGCGGTCAAGGTGATGGCTGGCAAGCAGGTGGTCGAGGGCAAGACGAACGAGCTGGGCGAAGTGCGCCTGGCGACCACGGAGCCGCGCCTCATCGTCACCGCGACGCTGGGCGATGACACTGCGCTCATCGACACCGACTTCTTCTCGACGCTCGCGGTGGTGCCCGACGTCTTCCTGTACTCGGACCGACCCATCTACAAGCCGGGCGACACCGTGCGATTTCGAGGCGTGTTGCGTCAGCCCGACAGCGCGCTCGCGCGACTCTTCAAGCCGAAGAAGTCGGACATCGAGGTGCAGCTCGTCTCGGACGGCCCGGTCGTCAAGGGCAAGGCGAAGGTCGACGAGTTCGGAGCCTTCTCGGGGCAACTCCTCGTGCCCACGGGCCTGCCCACGGGCGTGCTTCGGCTGGTCGCGAAGGTCGACGGGCCCGAGCACCAGTCCGAGTCGCGCGTGCAGGAGTACGTCAAGCCCACCTTCTTCGTCGAGGTGCTCACCGATGAAGAGACGGTGACGCCGGGCGGAGCGCTCAAGGCGAAGATCCGCGCGCGCCGCTACGCCGGTGGAGCGCCCAAGGGCACGAAGTACCTCGTGTACCTCTACCGCACGCAGGTCGATTCTCCCGCGTGGGTCGACGACTCCGGCCTCGGCGGAAAGGGCAGCGTGGTGACCTACGGCACGCCCTCGACCACCGAGGGGACGCTCTCGGTGCCTCAGAAGTTGTACAGCTCGGCCGAAGGGTACGGAGACGTCTGGGAGCAGGCCGCCACCTTCAACGACGCGGGCGAAGCCGACATCACCGTGCCCGTGCCTGCGCTCGAGGCCGGCGACGCTCGCAAGCCCTGGCGCTACTCCATCTCGGTGCGCGCGAAGGACGATCAAGGCACCTTCGCCAACGCGTCGAAGGCGTACTTCCTGGCCGAGAGCGATCTGCTGGGCACTGTGCTCGCGAAGCAGCGCGTGGTGCGGCCTGGTGAGGTGGCGCGCTTCTCGGTACGGGCGACGACCCTCTCCGGCAAGCCCTACGGCGCGACGCAGGGCGAGGTGCAGTTCAACCTGCTCGGGGCTGATGGCACGACCACGGCGCTCACGAAGCAGTCCTTCACCACCACCGAGGACGGCGTGACGCGCGTCGAGGTGAAGGGCGAGCGGCCGGGCGTGGTGGAAGCGCAGGTGACGCTCAAGGACAAGAAGGGCCTGTCGTGGACCGGCGCCACCACCACGCTCGTGCTCGGAAGCAGCGGTGAAGCCGTGATGCAGGTGCCCACGTTGACGCTCGAGGCGCTCGGCGGCGTGATGGAGCCGGGTGAGACCGCCGAGGTCGTCGGCCTGCTCCCCGCGGGCTGGGGCGTGCGCGAAGCCAATGAAGGGAACGTCTGGGTCACGCTCACTGGCGCGGGGATCTTCAAGACCGAGAAGCTCGCCGTGAAGGGCCAGACCGTCGTCTACAAGTTCCCCGTCGAGCGGCGCTTTGGTGGCGCGGTCTACGCGGCGCTGGCGTACCCGTCGGTGAACGGCCGCTGGGAAGAGCGCATCGCGGGCTTCCGCATCGTCCCGAAAGAGCGAACCCTGTCGGTGGCTGTCAACGCAGAACGGTCAGAAGCCGCGCCGCTGACGACGCAGACGCTCACGCTGCGGGTCACGGACTCCCAGGGCCGTCCGGTTCAGGCGCAGGTGTCGGTCGGCGTGGTGGACAAGGCCGTGTACGCGCTCCAGAGCGAGTTCCGGCCGGGCATCGTCGACTTCTTCTATCCAGTCGGCCGCGACAACGTGTCCACCTTCGCGTCGAGCGAGTTCCAGGGCTACGGCTACGGCGATCGCCTCGCGATGAAGCTGGCGGGCCTGCCGCGTCGTCAGTTCGCCGCGGTGAAGCCTCCCACGAAGCCGCAGAAGGAAGACGACACCGTCTACTGGAACCCCTCGGTGGTGACCGACCGCGATGGCCGCGCG
>JBILEB010000109.1:0-24395 GCA_044352295.1 Myxococcaceae bacterium | reverse complement strand
TGACCTTCAAGCTCAACTCGATGCAGACGCTCTGGACGGTGACCGCCGTCGCGGTGGATGCCTCGGGACGGTTCGGTGAGGCAGGCGCAGAGTTCGCCACCCGCGGCGCCCTGGTGGTGGCGGTGAACCTGCCGCAGTTCCTCCGGCAGGGAGACGTGGCCACGGGCTCCATCCGCGTGACACCGGGGCAGAACGGTCCGGGGCAGGGCACCGTCACGCTCGAGTACCAGGGACAGGGCGCTGCGGCCTTCGACGCGAAGACCGAGACGCTCACGCTCGCGAAGGGCGGCGAGGCGCTGGTGCCCGTCGAGCTCAAGGCCGACCGCGCCGGAGACTTCAGCCTGGGCCTCAAGGCGAAGGGCCTCGGAGATCCCATCTCGGACGTCAAGCGGCTCGCGGTGCTGCCGGCGGCGATCGAAGAAGACGTCGCGGTCTCTTCGATGGGCGGCGGCGCGCTGGAACTCCAGGTGCCGAAGGGCGCGCAGGTGCTCACCAGCCGGTTGACCCTCGCGCCGTCGATGGTGGACGTCGCGCTGGGCACCGCGCGCGAGCTGCTCACCTATCCCCACGGGTGCGTGGAACAGCTCGTCGCCACCACGGTGCCGAACGTCGCGCTCTACCGCACGCTCGAGCGGCTCAAGGCGCTCGATACGCTCGACAAGGACAGCCTGACGCTGCTGTCAGAGGCGAAGAGCCGCTCGGTGCAGGGGACCGGCCGCATCCTCGACATGGCGGTGAAGGGCGGCGGGTTCACCTGGTTCTCCGGCTACCAGGAGCCTTCGCTCGAGATGACGCTCATCGCGCTCGACGGGCTCGCGTACGCCGCCGAAGCGGGGCTGTTGGACAAGAACGACGCGCGGCTCACCGAGAGTGCCGCCTGGCTCGAGGCGCGGCCCGACGTGCCTGCCTCCCTCGAAGCGACGCGGACGTACGTGCTGGCCCGGCTCCAGGGTGCGCGGCAAGCGGCGAAGGTGCGGCAGCTCGTCAGCGCTGCGCAGCCGGAGGACCTGTACGGGTTGGCCCTCGCGGTGCTGGCGGCCGACCACGCCGGCGTCGCGAACGAGGCCGACGTGAAGGACCGGATCGCCTCGCTCGCCGATGAGTCCCGCAAGGGCGTCATCTCGAATGCGGTGTTCCGGCCCGATGACACGTTCTTCCGCTACCCGCTGCGCAACGTGGGCTTCACCGCGATCCTCGCGCACGCGGCCAGCAAGAAGGACGTCGACGTCGATCGCACCCGCGCGCGCGTGCTGCAATTGCTGGCGGACCCATCGCTGTCGACCTTCGAGCGCAGCACGGCGCTGCTGCACTCCCAGTGGCTCGTCGAGCGCGACATCAAGGCGATGAAGCGGCTGTCTCCGCCGTCGCTCGACGGCACCACGGCCGAGCTCGTTCCTGCGGGCTTCGGACTCGCGGCCACCATCGAACCGAGTGTTGGGCAGCTCAAGGTGGGGGCGTTCGACGGCGTCGCGACGTGGCGCGCGAAGGTTCGTATTCCCCTGGCGAGCGTCGAGGCGCGCGAGTCGGGGATGTCGGTGAAGCGCGCGTACTTCTCGATCAAGGGTGACCAGAAGGTGCCGCTCGCCGGCCCGGTGAAGCAGGGGGAAGACGTGTACGTCGAGCTCACGGTTGACGCGCGCAGCGAGGACCGGTGGCGCTCGATTCGGAGCGCCTACTACGTGCTCGAAGACGCGGTTCCCGCGGGCTTCTCGGTGGTGCAGGAGGACAAGGCCTACCGCGCCGCGCCGCTGAGCCTGCCGTTGTCCCACGAGGCCATGAAGAAGCGCGCGTACACGCCGGAGCGCATCACCTGGTACTTCGAAGAGAAGGCCTTCTGGTCGGCCAGCCCGCGCGTCATCGGCTACGTGCTGCGCGCGAACTTCCCCGGCGCCTTCGTCGCGCCGCCCGCCACGCTCGAGGACATGTACGCGAGCCAGGTGAGCGCCCGCACGACGAGCGCCAGCGTGAGCATCGTGAAGTGATCGCTGGCGCGTGGCTCCTCGTGCTGGCGGCGGTTCCGCGGATCAGCCCCGCGCCCGGCCTGGAGCCCGCCTTCGAGCTGCAGCGCACCGCCGTCGAGGCGTGGGAGTCCCTCGACGTCACCTGGCAGGCGGTGCGTCAGCGGCCGCCCCCCGCGCCCCGCGTCGCCATCGTCATCGAACGCTCCCGGCTCGCGCCTGGCACCGCGGGGCTGAGCGAGCTGGGGCGCGTCTTCCTTCGGCAGGCCCGCGAAGGGGTGTTGTCGCCCTCGGAGCGGCAGGCCCTCGCGCACGAGCTCGCGCACCAGTTCCTGCTGCAGGCGTGTCCCGTCGCGAGCGGAGATTCGTTGTTCCACGAAGCGTTCGCGGTCGCGACGTCGGGCGAGCTGACGGCGTGGCGTGAGGGCGACTACCAGTCATTGTCCGACGCCGCGAAGGTGCTGGGGCTCGCGAAGTCGCTGGATACGCCGGTCGCACGCCGGGCGCTGGCGCGGCTGTTGGTCGAGTCGTTGGGACCGGGAGATCGACTCCCGCGCGTGGTGGCCAGGAAGCTCGACGGCTGCGACGGCGCGACCCGGTGGGTTCCCCTCACCGTCGAGGCGCTCACCAGCCTCGATGCCCCGGCCGGGAGTGACGCCTGGGTCGTGCTGAGCCGCCACTCCGGCGAGGTGCTGCTGTCGTCGGGTGACATCGCGCAGCCGCGGCCGTTCGGCTCGACCCTCAAGCCGTTCCTCATCGCGGGCGCGGACGTCACACCGGGTCTCCCGCCGCGCATCGGTGACCAGGAATGGGCGTGTGGCGACGTGCTCCCAGCCACCCTTCGCGCGCCTGAGGCCACGTTGTCGTCGTGCAATGGCTGGTTCCTCGACTGGGCGGACCAGCAACCCGGGGCGGAGCGCTTCGGGCCATGGGGGCCGGTCCTTCAGTCCGTCGGGTTGTCGCGACTGCCCGAGCACATGAGCGAGGCGATCGGCCTGCGCTCGACCTTGTCGTTGTCACCACTCGGACTCGCGGCGGCGTACCGGCTCCTCGCGGAGGCCCGGCCTGACGTGATCAAGCTGCTCCAACGCAACGTCACCGAGGGCACGCTCTCGAACCTGGCCGACTCCGCGCGGCTGGCGGGCGTCGCGACGAAGACCGGCACCGTGCGCGACGGCGCGTCGAGGCCCCTGGTGGGATGGATCGTCGGCGTCCTGGACGACGTGGTGATCGTTCAGGCGACCTCCGGCAAGGCGCCACGTCAGGTGACCGATCGCTTCGTGGTCCTCGTCGAGCAGTCCCGAAGGCTCGTGGCCCGTGACGGCGTCGAGGTGCAGTTGTTCTCGTTGTTGACGCCCTCTCAGATCGATCTGCGCTGCGATCGGGGTGGCTTTTCGGTCACCGATGGAAAGCCAGCGCCGCTCCCCGGGGGCTGGGCTCGGCTCGCGGACGTTCTGTCTGGCCGTCTCGTCTGTCTCGGGGCGCCGTTCGAGGCGCGGCTCCCGCGGGTGACGGAGGGCCGCCCGTATGCCGGTGTGTTCCGGCGTGAGGTGCCCGCTCCATGGATTCCACCCCCAGGCACGATCCCGACCGAGCGCGAACGGCGGGCTCGCACAGGGAGTGAGGTGCTCTTCCGGACGACTCGTCTCTCCTACGTGACGGGCGTGCTCGCCTCGGAAGATGCCTCCATCGTCGGCGAACCGCGCGCGGCGCTGGCGCGGGTGATCTCCCACAACGTCGACACCCGAGAGCGGCATGGCTCCCGGCCGGTGTGCGACACCACCCATTGCCAGGTTTTTCAGGGCTCACCGCGCGCCGTGTCGACCGATGCCGACGCGCTGGCGCGCCCGAAGCTCAAGCCCAGGGCCTGGCTCCCGTTTTCCCGGGGTGGCGATGAGCCCTGGACCGAGACGCGGCCTCGCAAGGACGTCGAACGCGCCCTCGGCGTCTCGTTGTCACTCGTCCAGCGGCTGGAGTCTTCGCAGGGCACCCTGGTGCTCGTCCGGACCGTCACCGACGACGGCGATCCCTATGAAGAGCGCCAGTCGATGCCGTGTGAGCGCCTGCGGGGCCCCCTGAAGCTGCCAGCGTGTCCCACCGGCGCGAGCTGGACGGGGGCGACGGTCGAGTTCCACGGCCTCGGGAAGGGGCACGGCCTGGGCCTCGACGTCGAAGCAGCCCGTAAGAGCGGAGCCGACCAGGACGCGATTCTCGAGCGGGCCTTTCCCGGAGCGACCCGATGATGATGGCGGTGGTGATGGTGGTGACGGCCCAATACGCGTGGGGCCCTGATGGGGGCGTCTCGCGGCTCGAGGTTCGGTTCCCGGCGCCGAAGGGCTTCACGCGGGTGACGGTCGAGCCCGGCAGCTTCGGCGCCTTCCTGCGCGGGTTGCCGTTGCTCCCGGTCGGGACGCCCGTTCGGCTCCACAGCGGAGGCCTCAAGGGCCGCCAGGACGTCCACGCTGCCGTGATCGACGTCGACGTCGGCACGAAGGATCTCCAACAGTGCGCCGACGCGGTGATGCGGCTGCGCGCGGAGTGGCTCTACGGTGCTGGCCTGGCGAAGGACGTGGCCTTCAACGACACCGGCAAGGGAGCGCCCATGCCTTTCTCCCGCTGGGCGAAGGGCGAGCGACCGACGGCGAAGGGCTCCACGTTGGTCTGGCGCGCGACGAAGCCCGCCGACGACTCGCGCGTGAGCTTTCGGCAGTACCTCGACACCGTCTTCATCTGGGCGGGGACCAGCTCCCTGGAAAAGCAGCTCACGCCACAGGCCGTCGGCGCGCTCGGGCCCGGAGATGTCGTGATCAAGGGCGGCTTCCCGGGCCACGCGGTGATCATCCTCGACGTAGCGAAGAACGCGGCCGGTGAGACGCGCGTGTTGCTCGGTCAGTCGTACATGCCCGCGCAGAGCTTGCACGTGTTGAAGCAGGCCGATGGGGAGGCCTGGTTTCGCGCGCCCACCGGCGACGCGCCGTACGTCACGCCGGAGTGGACGTTCCCGCCCGGCAGCCTTCGCAGCTGGGAGCCGAACTGAAGGTCACCGAAGCACGGTCTTGAGCCGGTTCGCGAGGGCGCGCTGCACCCGGGTGCGCACGGGCCGACGTTCTTCCGCGCGACGGACCCACGCCATTTGGAGCGTGGACGAGGCGGCTCCAAGGGGCGCGAGCTCCAGCGCCCAGAATCGTCTGGCGTCGAGCATCGTCGACGCAAAGGCCGGGAGCACGCCAGCAAAGTGCCCCGTCTCGATCGCCGCCGCGGCCTGCACGAACGTCTCGCTCTCGAGCGTTGGTCGTCCCAGCGACGCAAGGATCGGCGCCAGCGTCGGCTCTCCGGTCACCGAGACGAGGGGCACTTCGCCAACCGCGCGCCCCTCGGGACGACGCACCCGCGCTTTGGAGCAGAACCACCGGTACTGCACCCGTCCGAGCGGGGTGGAGTCGATCGCCGAGGGCAGTCGTCGTTCCCGCACGATGCCCACATCCAGGCTGCAGTCGAGGAGTCCGTCGACGATCTCCTCGGACGAGCAGGTCACCAGCTGGAGCTGGCCGTTCTGGGGCTGGTGTCCCGGCAGGATGAGCCATTGGATGACGCTGCCGCCTGCACCGACGATCAGCGCAGGCTCGTTTCGTGCCCCGGTGATGTCGCGAAGGCCCTCCTCGAGCTCGTGCACCACGCGGGCCAACGCCCGTGCGGCCTCCGTGGGGTGCAACCCGCGATTGCGCCGCTCGAACAGCGTCACCTGCAGGGCCCCCTCGAGCTCGCTCAATTGACGGCTGAGCTGACTCTGCCGAACCGGGTCTCCCGGAGCGGCCTTCGAGATGCCGCGCGCCTGGTGGATCGACCGGAACGCCTGGAGGCGCTCCAACGACAGTCCCTTTCGCGAAAGTGCACTCATGACGATTCAGTCAGGGAGCCTACACAATGATGACTCGATATGAAGGATGAATCAGCGCACCCTGTCTCCATGCCCATCCCCGTCTTCTTCAGCCCCGAGCAGGTCGGTCCAACGACGTCGTTCTCGCCCAGTGCGCTCAAGCCGGCGGCCGTGATGGCGTCCTGGACGCGCCTGCAGCTGCCGCTCGCCGTTCACGCCCCGGTCTCGGCGACCCTCGAAGAACTCAGTCGTGCGCATGATCTCCAGTTCGTCCAGGAGGTCCTCGCGGGACGGCGCGACAACGGCTTCGGAAATCGCGACCTGCGCGTCGCTCGAACGCTGCCCTGGACGACCGGTGCGATGGTGTCGGCGACGCGGCACGTCCTTGGCTCGAGCGTGTCGGTCGCCTGCGCGCCCACCTCGGGGTTCCATCACGCGGGCTGGGCGAGGGCCGCTGGTTTCTGCACGTTCAACGGGCTCGTCGTGGCAGCGCTTGCGGCCCTGGAGGAAGGCCTCGCAGGGCGCGTCGGGATCGTCGACTGCGACATGCACCATGGCGATGGGACCGAGGAGATCCTCGAGCGACTGGGCGACGATCGGGTGTTCCACTGGACCGCTGGGGCTCATTTCTCGCAGCCACGCCAGGCGGCCGCGTTCTTCGAGGCATTGGAGACGACGCTCACCGGTCCCTGCGCAGACTGCGACGTCGTGCTGTACCAGGCGGGCGCCGACCCCCACGTCGATGATCCGCTCGGCGGCTTCCTCACGACCGCCCAGCTCGAGCGTCGGGATGCTTTGGTGTTCGACCGCCTCCGCGATCGGGGCGTGAAGGTCGTGTGGAACCTCGCGGGTGGGTACCAGGTCGAGCCCGATGGCAGCATTCCCAGGGTGCTCGAGCTCCACGACAACACGATGAAGGCCTGCGCCCGGATCTTCGGGTGAGGTTCCCTCCAGCGGCCCCGCGCAGCTGATAACCTCCTGCACGATGCGACGTGTTGCCGTCTTCCTCTTCCTGCTCCTCGGTTGCACGCGGTCGTCGACGCCGGCCGCGGCGTCGATCGATCCCACCGCGACGGTGCGCTTCATCACGCCACCCATGGACGGAGATGTCGCGGCGATCATGTCGGCGCAGCGCGCGAAGTCGAAGGGCGAGGGTCGGCAGGTGCTCCTCTACTGCGGCGCCTCGTGGTGCGAGCCGTGCCGGTTCTTCCATGAGGCCGTCGATCGCGGCGAACTCATCGGGAAGGTGGGCGCGCTCGATCTCGTGGCCTTCGACGCGCAGGTCGACGCCGAGCGCATGCTGATGTCCGGCTACGAGTCCCAGTTCATCCCGCTCTTCGCCGCGGTGGGCCCCGACGGCAAGGCGACGGGCAAGAAGCTCGAGGGCTCGGTGAAGGGGAGCGGGGCCGTCGACGATCTGGTCCCGAGGCTCAAAGCGCTGCTGGCCGAAGCTCCCCGGTGACGTCGCGCTTGTGGGCGTCGCGGGTCAACGGTAACTCCCGTCGCCACCATGCTCCTCATCAGCGTGAAGAAGGCCCTCGACGGCTCCGTGGCCGCGGGCACCAGGGTCGAAATTCGTGGCTGGGTGCGAACCCGCCGTGACTCGAAGGCCGGCATCTCGTTCGTCAACGTGCACGATGGCTCCAGCCAGGACCCGGTGCAGGTCGTCGCGCCGAGCACCTTGCCCAACTACCAGGACGGCGTGCTCAAGCTGACCGCCGGCGCCAGCGTCATCGCGCGCGGCACCCTCGTGCAGAGCCAGGGCAAGGGTCAGTCGATGGAGATCCAGGCCGACGAGCTGCAGGTCATCGGGCTCGTCGACGATCCCGACCACTACCCGATCACCCCCAAGCAGCATTCCCTCGAGTTCCTGCGCGAGCAGGCCCACCTTCGAGTGCGGACCAACACCTTCGGCGCCGTCGCGCGCGTGCGCCACCACGCCGCCCAGGCGATTCACCGGTTCTTCCACGAAGAGGGCTTCTTCTGGGTGAACACGCCGATCATCACCGCCGCCGATGCGGAAGGCGCCGGTCAGATGTTCCGCGTCTCGACGCTCGAGCTCGCGAACCTGCCGCGCACCGACGCCGGGAAGATCGACTTCTCGAAGGACTTCTTCGGCAAGGAGGCCTACCTCACGGTCTCGGGCCAACTGAACGTCGAGGCGTACTGCCTGGCGCTCTCGAAGGTGTACACGTTCGGGCCGACCTTCCGCGCCGAGAACTCGAACACCACCCGGCACCTCGCCGAGTTCTGGATGATCGAGCCCGAGATCGCGTTCGCCGACCTCAACGACGACGCGAACCTCGCGGAGCGGTTCCTCAAGTACGTCTTCAAGGCGATCCTCACCGAGCGCATGGACGACCTGAAGTTCTTCGAGGAGCGCGTGCAGAAGGGCGTGATCGAGCGGCTCGAGAAGTTCATCAACTCGTCCTTCGAGCGCATCGACTACACGAAGGCGATCGAGATCCTCCAGAAGTCGGGGAAGAAGTTCGAGTACGCGCCCGAGTGGGGGAAGGACCTGCAGACCGAGCACGAGCGCTACCTCACCGAGGAGCACGTCGGCCGGCCCGTGGTGGTGATGAACTACCCGGAGCAGATCAAGGCCTTCTACATGCGCATGAACGAAGACGGGAAGACCGTCGCCGCGATGGACGTGCTCGCCCCTGGAATCGGCGAGATCATCGGCGGCAGCCAACGCGAGGAGCGCCTCGACCTGCTCGACGCGCGCATGACGAAGATGGGTCTCGTGCCGGAGCACTACGGCTGGTACCGCGATCTCCGCCGCTATGGCTCGGTGCCCCATGCCGGTTTTGGCCTCGGGTTCGAGCGCCTCATCGTCTACCTGTGCGGCCTCCAGAACATCCGCGACGCCATTCCGTACCCTCGCGTGCCGGGCTGGGCCCAGTTCTGACGTCGTTTCGGTTGGTGTGAACGGCCGTGGGCTGTCGCACCGGCGTGACGCTTCCGGATCCCGTTCAGCGGGGCTTGATATGATGTGACTACACAGTCACGTCATGAGAACGACCCTGCTGATGGGCTGTGTGGTGGCGCTTGGGGCCTGTAGCGGCCTCATCGAAGACGCGGACGTCGAGGAAGACGTCATCGAGTCGCTGAGCAGCGAGCTCACCTACCGGCCCCTGCGAGGCTTCGGGCGCAGCGTGCATGTCGCCGAGATCGATCTCTGCGAGCCCGGCATCGAACTTCGGGCAACGGGTCCCGGCGATGGCACGCGCACGGTGTCGTCCTTCGCGGCTCGCGTGGGCGCGCTGGTGGCGATCAACGGCGGGCACTCGTGGGGTGGGGCGCCATCGGTTTCGGCCAGTGGGGGACAGTTCTTCGGCCGGCCGGATCAGGGCGATGTCGGGCAGGCGGTCTTCGGGCCCGGGCTCGCCGAGTTCATCCACCAGCACACGGACTACTCGCCCGCGTCGACCCATCGCGAGGTGGTCTCGGGTCTGCTCACGCTCGTGCACGACGGGGTGGCACAGCACGCGACGTTGCCGCACGGAGAGTATACCTGCTCGGCGCAGCACCCGCGCACGCTGCTGGGACTCTCGGCCGACAAGCGGAAGCTCTTCATGGTGGTGGTCGATGGGCGCGCGCCGGCGCAGGGTCGGCTGGGGATGACGTGTCGCGAGGCGGCGGACTTCATGGTGTCGCTCGGCGCGCACTGGGCGCTCAACCTCGACGGCGGAGGCAGCACCGAGATGGTGGTGAACGGGCGCATCGTCAACGTGCCGTCGGACGGCCGGTCGCGCTCGGTCCCGACCCATCTCGCCGTGGTGCGGCGCCCCGGAGCCCGTGGCCACTGTCCGAACGCGCCGGTGCAGCCGCCAGCGCCACCACCGGTGGTGACGCCGCCGAGTGGGTGTGGCGTTCTCGCACCGGACGCGAGTCTCGCGGTGAACGGCTCGGTGACGAGCTGCAATGGGCGTTTCTCGTTCGTGCACCAGGGTGATGGAAACGTGGTGCTCTACGACGGCGGCCGGCCCCTCTGGAGCACCCGCACCAATGGCCGCGCCACGTCGACCCTGGCGATGCAGGGCGATGGCAACCTGGTGCTCTACGCGCCGGGCCTGCGACCGCTCTGGCACACGCGCACGCACGGGAACGCGGGCGCGCGGTTGTCGGTGCAGGACGATGGGAACGTGGTGCTGTACGCCGCCGATGCGCGGGTGTTGTGGGCGACCGGAACGTCGGTGGGCGCGCCTCCACCGCCTCCCGTCGTGCAGCCCCCTCCAGTTCAGCCACCGCCGCCCCCGCCTGTACCAGTGCGGGCCTGTGGGAGGCTCGGCGCGAACGAAGCGCTCGGGCCGAACGAGAGCGTCACCTCGTGTGATGGGCGCTTCACCTTCGTGCACCAGTCCGATGGGAACGTGGTGCTCTACCAGCAGGGCGTCGCGCGCTGGTCCTCGCGCACAGCGGGGCGGTCGACCGGCGCGCTGGTGATGCAGGGAGACGGCAATCTGGTGCTCTACGGCCCCTTCCTCAACGCGGTGTGGTCGAGCCGCACGCCGGGGCTTCCGAACGCGTTCCTGGCGGTCCAGGACGATGGGAACATGGTGCTCTCCTCGAACGGCCAGCCTCGCTGGTCGACCGGCACCTGCTGTCGCTGAACGACGAGGACTCTCCTTCTCGTTTCCGGCGTCTGCGCGGGCGAAGACAAGCCGCCACGTCCGTGACAAGAACGGCGCGCCGTGAGTGACGATCTCGACAACGCGCTGAACGATCTCGACGCAGGCCACGAAGCACCCGTCTACCTGCTCTGGGGCGAGGAGTTCCTCGTTCGGAAGGCCGCGGAGAAGCTCCTGGGCAAGCTGGTTCCCGGTGGCGCGGCGGATCTCAACTGTGTCACCCTCGACACCGCCTCTCCGCGCGACATCGCCGCCGAGCTCGCCACCTTCCCGATGTTCGGCGGCCGCAAGGTCGTCTTCCTGCGAGATCCTGAGTTCCTCGCGCCCAGGAAGGGCCGCGCCGACGCCCTCGGCCGCGCTCGCGAGTCGTGGAAGGCCAACCGCAAGAAGGACGCCGCCCGACGGGTCCTCGCGATCGCTGCGCGCGCCGGGTGGGGCGTGGGCGATCTCGACCCCTCAGGGGAAGGCGCGCCGAAGGCCGACGACTGGGAGCGCGAGCTCGGCGTCATCCTCGCGGACGTCGACGTGCAGTTCCTCAAAGACGTTCAGGCCTTCTGCGTCGCCGAGAACATCTCGGCGCTGTCGAGCGACGACACCGTGCTCAACGACTGGCTCTCGAAGAAGCCCGGCAAGGGCCAGGTGCTCGTCATCGCCACCACCGAGCTCGAGACCAAGGGCCCGTTCGTCAAGCTCGTGAAGGAGCACGGCGCTTTTCTCGAGTTCAAGGTCGCCTCCAAGCTCGACAAGCTCGATCTCGATCAGTTCGTCGCTGAGGCGCTGTCACCGCACAAGAAGAAGCTCGGGCCCGGCGCGCTCGAGGCCCTCAAGGACCGCGTCGGCGGCAACTTTCGCCTCCTCGCCAGCGAACTCGAGAAGCTCGCGCTCCACTCTGCGAACGCCACCATCACGCAGAAGGACGTCGAGCTCCTCGTCGGGCACGCGCGCGAAGAGGACTACTTCGAGCTGTCCGACGCGCTCCAGAAGCGCACCCTCGACGCAGCCATGAAGTACCTCGAAGAGGCGCTCGCCCAGGGCACCGCGCCGCTCGCCATCCACGGCGCCGTCACCGGCATCGTCCGCCGGCTCCTCACCTCGTTCGAGAACATGATGCAGCTCTCGGGCGGGAAGCCGCCGCGCAACTACAACGACTTCCAGGCGCGTCTGTGGCCGAAGATCGAAGCCGACGCGAAGGCCGCGAAGGTGAAGGTGCCGCACCCGTACGCCTCGTTCATGGGCATGCAGGCGGCGTCGCAGTGGGGCCGTCAGGACCTCCTGCGCGCGCTCGTCGCCTGTGCCGAAGCCGATCTCGCGCTCAAGCTTGGCGGCCAGGAGCTCGTCCTCGAGCGCCTGTTCTGGACCCTCTGCGGCAAGGCGGCGGCGTGGGACTCCCAGATGCACGTCATCCGCCGCGAGCAGGAGCGTTGACCATGAGCCCCCGCACCCTCGTCACCTGTGCCTTGCCCTACGCCAATGGCCCGGTGCACCTCGGCCACCTCGTCGAGCACATCCAGACCGACATCTACGTGCGCGCCCTGCGATCGACCGGCGCCGACGTCATCTTTCTCTGCGCCGATGACACCCACGGCGCGCCTATCGAGCTCAACGCCCAGAAGCAGGGGCTGACGCCCGAGGCCTTCGTCGCGAAGTGGTTCGACGAGCACACCTCGGTCTTCCGTGACTTTCACATCAGCCACGATCACTACGGCTCGACGAACTCTCCCGAGAACCAGCACTACGCCAATCTGATCTACGGGCGCGCCAAACAGGCCGGTTCGATCGGCAAGAAGGAAATCGAGCAGCCGTACGACGCGAAGGCCGGTCGCTGGCTCTCCGATCGGTTCATTCGCGGCACGTGCCCGAACTGCGGCTCGAAGGATCAATACGGAGACGCCTGCGAGGTGTGCAACGCCGCCTACACGCCGCGTGAGCTCAAGGACGCCCGGAGCGCCATCTCCGGTGAGCCGCTCGAGTGGCGCAAGTCCTCGCATGCGTTCTTCCTGCTCTCGAAGCACATCGACTTCCTGAAGCAGACCATCGGAGATCCCGCCTTCATGAACCCGGGCCCAGCGGCGCAGCTCGGGCAGTTCTTCGAGAAGGGCCTCGCCGACTGGGACATCACTCGCGACGGGCCGTACTTCGGCTTTCCGATTCCGGGTGAGACGAACCAGTACTTCTATGTCTGGCTCGACGCGCCCATCGGCTACGTCGCCGCCACGGAGCAGTGGGCAAAGAAGACCGGCAAAGCGGCCGGCGCGCTCGACTTCTGGGACGAGACGAAAGACACGCGCATCGTCCACACCATCGGGAAGGACATCGTCTACTTCCACTGTCTGTTCTGGCCGGCGGTGCTGAAGGTCGCGCAGCTCAAGCGGCCCGCGCGGGTCCACATTCACGGCCACCTCACGGTGAACGGCGAGAAGATGTCGAAGTCGCGCGGCACGTTCATCAACGCGCGGCCGTACCTCGACCTGCTCGATCCGAACTACCTGCGCTTCTATTACGCGTCGCTCCTGGGGAACGGGCCGGAGGACATCGACCTCTCGCTCAAGGAGTTCCGCGAGCGCACCAACGCCGAGCTCGTCAACAACCTGGGCAACCTCGCGAACCGCACGCTCACGCTCCTGGTGAAGGAGTTCGGTGGCACGCTCGCGCCGGCGGCGCCCGGGCTGGGGAAGTCGCTCGTCGACGGCGCGCTGGTGAAGGTGCCGGCGATCCGCGAGGCGTTCCTCACGTTCGATTCGCGAGCGGCGGTCAAGCACGTGCTCGAGATCGGCTACGCGGCGAACCAGTTCCTCACCACGCACGAGCCGTGGAAGACGCTCAAGGTGCCCGAGCGTCGCGAAGCCGCCCACCAGGCGCTCTCGGAGGCCGCGGAGATCGTGTTCCTCCTCACCGCGCTCCTCGAGCCCATCGTTCCCCAACTCGCCGCGAAGCTCGCCGCCCAGCTCGGACGAACTGGCCTCACCTTCAAGGCGCTCGAGACGGCGGTGTATCCGTTGCTCGATCGCGCGCAGAGGCTGGGAGACCCGTCTCCGCTCATCAATCGCCTCGAAGCCGAGCAGGTCGACACGCTCATCGTCACCGCGCCGGTGGAACAGAAGAAGCCCGCGAAGAAGGAAGCCACGCCCACTGCGGCCCCACCGTCAGAGATCGACTTCGCCGACTTCACGAAGGTCTCCTTCCGCGCGGGCAAGGTGCTTGCCTGTGAGAAGGTGCCCATGGCCGACAAGCTCCTCAAGCTGTCCGTCGATCTCGGAGAAGGCACGCCGCGCACCATCGTGTCGGGAATCGCCGAGGCGTACGCGCCCGAGGCGGTCGTCGGAAAGAACGTCGTCGTCGTCGCGAACCTCAAGCCACGGCCCCTCAAGGGCATCGAGTCGCGCGGGATGATTCTCACGGCGGGGAAGGGCGGGAAGGATCTCGTCCTGCTCGATCCCGGAGACGTGCCCCCGGGCGCGGAGGTGAAGTGACGGCGCCGGCCTCCATGTCGTGGCGGAGTGTGCGCGAACAGGCGCTCCTCACGCTCGAGCGGGAGAAGTCCTCGGCGATCCGCGCCGAGGCCGCCGATTCGATCTGCGAGGCAGCCTCACAGGCTCCGGACGAGGCCCTGCCAGACTTTGCGCCCGACGTGGTGCGGTTGCTCACCGACGGTCAGGTAGAGGTGCGGTGCGCTGGCCTCGCCCTGGCCGCCGAGGTGCTGCCGCCGGCCGAGGCGAAGGACGTGCTGGTCCGGCACGTCACCGACAAAGCGCATCGACTTCGGGTCGAGGCGGTGGGCCGGCTGGCGGATCTCGCGTTGCCCGAGGCGCGCGGAGCGTTGGCGGTGGCGCTCGAAGATGAGCTCTTCCCGGTTCGGTTCGAGGCGGCGCGCGGCATGGTGGCGCTCCAGCACTCGGCGGGTCTCGAGACGCTCCTTCAAGCGCTCGATGACGCAGACCTGCGCTTCCGTGCGGCTGCCGCCCTGGCCGAGCTGGGCAACAAGGACGCGATCCCCGCCCTGAAGAAGGTCTTCAAGGGGTGGTTCCTGCCCGCCTTCGACAAGACGCAGCTCGCGGGTGCTTTGGCCCGCCTTGGAGACGCAGACGGCATCGAGCACCTCTTCAAGCGCGCCGCGAAGGGCTGGTCGATGGATCGGGCGATGGCGATCGAGCTCCTCGGGGAAGTCCGGGCTCCGGGGGCGAAGCCGCGGCTGCTCGAGATCCTCGGCGCGAAGGACGATGACTGCCGCGGCGCCGCCGGGCGTGCGTTGGGTCGCCTGGGTGATGTCACCGTCTTCTCCGAGCTCGAGCGGGTGTTGACCGAGCCGTTGGTCGCCGATGACGTGCGGCTCGACGTGGTTGAAGGCCTGCTGCGCCTCGATGCCGATCGTGCCCGACCGCTGGTGAGCGCCGCCCGCTTCGAGTCGGACGACGCGCGCGTCGAGCTCGCAGACATGCTCAAGGAGTTCGCGCCGTGAAGCTCATCGACGCCCACTGTCACCTCGAGCCGAAGGACTTCCCGGTCGCGGCCGACGTCATCGCCCGCGCGAAGGCCCAGTCGGTCGTGCACGCGGTCGTCGTGGGCCAGTTCCAGAAGCCGGGGGACTTCGGCTTCGCGCTCGACGTCGCCCGCGCCCACCCGGACTTCCTCACGCCCACCATGGGCATCCACCCGCACGACGCGGCCGCGGCGCAGCCAGACGACTGGACGACGCTCGAGCGCCTCTGTGGCCTCCCCGAGGTCAAAGCCGTGGGAGAGACCGGCCTCGACTACTTCTACAACCACAGCCCGAAGGCCGAGCAGCTCGAGGCCTTCCACCGCCAGTGCCAGCTCGCGAAGGCGCTCCACAAGCCGGTCGTCATCCACGTTCGCGACGCCCACGAAGACTGCGTCGAAGTGCTACGGAGCGAGGGCCTGCGCGACGGGATGATCCACTGCTTCACTGGCGACACCGACGCCGCGCGCCGCTACCTCGACCTCGGCTTCTTCATCAGCGTGTCGGGCGTGGTGACCTACAAGAAGAACGAGGTGCTCCAGGCCGCGGTGCAGTTCACGCCGATCGATCGCCTGATGGTCGAGACCGACAGCCCGTTCCTCGCGCCGGTGCCGTTCCGTGGAAAGAAGAACGAGCCGGGGTACGTGGCCGAGACCGCGAAGAAGATCGCCGAGCTCAAGGGCCTCGACGCTGACACCGTCGCGCTGACCTGCGCGCGGAACACCCGGTCGTTGCTCGGGCTCTCCGTCGAGCTCTGACGACTCGAACGTTCGACCACGCCGCCTCGAGGGCCCACGTTGGAATCGCACATCAGGCCCGTCGTTCTGCTAGGCACCATGTCTGTGATTCGGCGGTTCGCACTCGTCCTCGCGCTTGGCGCCACTGGCTGCGCGTCGGTCAGCTCTTTCTTCTCGGGCAATGACGACCCGGTCTATTCGACCGAGGCCGACCAGAACCTCAAGAAGGGTGACGAGGCGATGGAGGGGAAGAACTACCTCGAGGCCGCCAAGTACTTCGAGTTCACCCGCACGAAGTTCCCGTTCCTCGAGGCGTCGAAGGAGGCCGAGCTCCGTCTGGCCGACTGCTCCTACGAGCAGGAGAAGTACGTCGAGGCGCGCGACCGGTATCAGAACTTCGCGCGGCTCCACCCGACACACCCGAAGGTCGACTACGCCGGCTTCCGCGCCGCCGAGACCCACTTCAAGGACATTCCCTCGGACTTCTTCCTGCTGCCTCCGGCCATCGAGAAGGATCAGGTCGAGCTCAAGGGCGCTCTCATCGCGCTCAACGAGTTCATGCGGCTGTACCCGAAGTCGTCGTACGTCGAGCGCGCGAAGACCATCACCGCTGACGTGCGCCGCCGGCTCGCCAAGCATGAGCTGTACGTGGCGGAGTTCTACGCGCGGCGCGAGAAGTGGCCGGCCGTCATCGGCCGGCTCGGCGTCGTGCAGAAGAACTTCTCGGGCATCGGGTTCGACGCCGAGGTGGCCTTCAGCCTGTACGACGCGCACCTGGCGATGAAGCAACTGGACCAGGCGCGCGCGGTGCTCGTCACCTACGTCGAGGCCTTCCCGCAGGACGAGGGCGTGACGAAGGCGAAGCGGCTGCTCGCGCGGCTCCCCCCGTCGGCTCCAGCGCCCGCGCCCGCTCCGGCGCCATGACCTCGGAGGGCCAGAAGGTCCTCGGGTTCGTCGCCGCCACGGCCGCCCTCGTCTTGATCGTCGCCGTCTTCGGCCAGCGCGTCCTCGGCGTCGCCGCGGGTCCCGAGAACGAGCTCATCACCCAGCTCAAGCGGCTCGAGCAGCCCGGCGTGGCCTTCGATGAAGTGGGGCTCCTGCGCGGCACGAAGGTCAGCTACCAGCGCCTTTCGGTCTCGGTGGAGCCCGACGGTCAGCACGCGGTCGTCAACGGCACGCTCGACTTCACCGGCACCTGGCGCGGCACGGTCACCGTCGGCTCGCTCGGGCTCGAGAGGGTGCGCTTCGAGCGACGCGCCGAGGCGTGGGTTCTCGTGGAGGGGCCCGCGCCTCGCCTCTTCGCCATTCTGCGTGCGCTCGAGCGTCGCCGGGTCGCCCTCCAGGCCGCCCAGATCCCCGACGCGCCTGGCCTCGACCTCGACCGCGCGGGGCTCTTCCGCCGCCTCGAGCGTCGCATCTTCACGTCCGAGGCCTGGTACATCCGCTCCGAGCGCGAGGGGGTCGAGGTCGCCGAGGACTTCCGCCTCACCGGCGCGCTGCCCGAGCGCCCCATCGACGAGAAGGGCACCCGCCGGCTGTCGCTGGTGGAGGACGCCCGGGGAGAGTTCTCCTTTCCGCATGGGCTCTTGTAGGGTACGAGACTCCCTTCCCCGAGGGGCACCCGATGGACGACGCGCTCAAACAGACGCTGACCCTGGGACGCGGCTACTTCGAGAAGAAGCAGTACGCCGACGCCGAGAAGTACCTCACGCAGGTCGTCGAGCGGAACCAGTCGTTCGCCGACGTCTACAACATGTTGGGCGTCGTCTATCACGACCAGGGCCAGTTCGCCCGGGCGCAGCGTGCCTTCGAGGCCGCCCTGCGCATCAACCCGGCCTACACCGACGCCGCGCTGAACCTGGCCGTCATCTACAACGACATGGGGAAGTACCGGGAGGCGAAGGAGGTCTACCAGGCCGCCATCAGCCGCCAGCGCGCCAGCCCCAACAAGATGGACCCGTACGTGAAGGGCAAGATCGCCAACATGTACGCCGACATCGCCACCGTCTTCGCCTCGGCGGGCATGCTCGAGGAGGCGGTCGTCGAGTACCGCCGCGCCCTCGACCTGGGGCCCACCTTCGTCGACATTCGCCTCAAGCTCGCCGACGCACTGCGCGATCTGGGAGACCTCACCGGGGCGCTCGCCGAGTTCGAGTCGATCCTCCAGGTGAACCCGAACTACCTGCCGGGACGGATCCACTACGGCATCGCCCTCTATTCAGCGGGGCGAAAAGCAGACGCAGTCATGATGTGGGAAGACGTGCTCGCGCGGAGCCCTGGAAACAAGAGCGCCGAGATGTACCTCGGCCTGGTCCGCGACATCGGTAAAGACACTGTGAATGACGGACAGGTTGGGTGATGCTGCAGACCCCTGTCGGCAGGAGTTCCCATCGTGGGTGATCAGTACGCACTCAAGTTCATCTCGGGGAAGTACCAGGGCGGCGAGTTCCCCCTGAAGTCGGACAAGCCCTGTGTCATCGGCCGCTCCAGCGAGCTCGACATGGTGCTCGTCGAAGACATGGTCTCGCGCAAACACGCGAAGATCACCTGGGGCCAGGGCAAGCTGAACATCGAGGATCTCGGCTCGACGAACGGCACGTTCGTCAACGGCGAGAAGATCTTGAAGCCCTCGCGCATCAAGGAGGGCGACCGCATTCTCATCGGCACGTCGATCCTCAAGCTCGTGAAGGCGGGCTCGAGCGTCGACATGACCGACGCGCAGGTGAAGCAGAACCTCGAGCAGGTCGCGGCCCAGCAGTCGGCCAAGCAGACCAAGACGGCGATGACCGGCAAGCTCGAAGAGATTCCGCTCGTCGACCTGCTGCAGATGTTCTCGACGTCGAAGAAGAACGGCGTGCTCGTCGTCAACCGCGAGCGCGAGGGGAAGATCCACCTTCGGCAGGGCAAGGTCTATTACGCCGTCATCGACGAGAACCACGAGCTCGGCCCCCAGAAGAGCTTCAACCGGGTCATGAGCTGGGAGTCCGGTGACTTCGAGCTGCGGCCGCCCGACAACCAGTCGTTCATGGTCGAGCTCGACTCGTCGACGGATCACCTGCTCATGGACGCGATGCGGCAGCTCGACGAGATGCGTCGCATCCAGCCGGACCTCCCAGCCGCCGACGCGACGCTGACGCTCGCCGTGCCGATGACCCCTCCTTTGCGCGAGCTGACGCCGGATGAGCTCGACGTGCTCCAGCTCGTCATCAACTGGGGCACCCTCCAGGGCGCGCTCGATCACTCGCCGGTGGATGATCTCGTCGTCTGCACCGCGGTGGTGAACCTGATGCAGCGCGACTACCTGCGCCTCGTCTGAACCCAACAGGGCTGGCCGTGCATCCTGCGCGGCATGAGCAGCGCAGGCCTTGTGGCGATCGTGGTGGTGCTGGCCCTGGTGGGGTTTCAGGCCCTTCTGGTGCTGCTCGGCCGGCGGGTGCGCGGGCGATCCGTTCCGGAGCTCGAGCCGTTCCTGTCTGAGGCCCAGCGCAAGCACCCGCGGTTGCTCGTCTATTTCTGGAGCCCCACCTGCGCGAGGTGCCGACCGATGTCGAAGGCGCTCGAGGCGGTGGGCAGTGACGCCGTGGTGAAGGTGAACGTGATGGAGGCGCTGGCCCTGGCCCAGGCCTTCCACGTCATGGGCACCCCCTCCCTGGCCATCGTCGACGCCGGCACCGTGTCGGACGTGCTGGTGGGGGCTCGCTCCGAGGCACAGCTGCGCGCGCTCCTCAACCCGACGGCGTGAGCACCCTCAGTCTTCGATGAGACACCAGCCCAGTTTCTTCTCGGGCGTTGGATCTTCGCAGCGGCTCCACGCGCGACCACTCACGGTGTCGACGAGCATGATCTGAAATGCCTCGGCGATGCGGTACCGGCCCGACGGGCCTGCGGGCAACGTGTTCGCGTTGAGCTTGCACCACGTCGACTTGCCGGCCTTCTTCGGGTGCGCGCACAGACTCCAGGTGACGCCCGTCTGGGTGTCGAGCTTGAGCGTCAGCTCGTTGGCTTCACCACATGGTACCGGCCGATCTCCGACACCGTCGGCGTGTCGTTGACGATCACCTGCTGCGCGAGGGCGGACGACGACAGAACGAGGAGCGGGAGGAGGATTCGCACGAGGCGGCGGACTCCATCATGGGCAGCCGGCCTCGTCACGCCGAACGCGGAATGAGGCAGTCCAACGTGTCCAGGAACCCCGCCACTGGAACACCCAGGCCCTGGTTGAACCGGGACCAGAAACGGTCAGCGGATGAGGCCGCGTCCGTCAGCGCCGATCTCGACCCGCCTGGTCTCGACGGCGTTGAAGTGCAGGCCGCGAATGCCGCCGCCCATGCCGACCTCCATCTCGCGCACGAGCTGCTTGCCGACGCTGAGTCCCTTCTTCGCAGCCCACGCCTCGAGCTTCTTCGCGTCCTCGCCAGTCCCGAACGCCTCGGTGCCGGGCGGGAGCGTCGTCTTTGGCCGGAGTGCCTCGGCCGACGGCGAGCCATCGAGGAACTCCGCGATGGGCGCCACGGCCTGGTCGTAGGTGACCAGACGGTAGGGTGACTCCTCGTACTGATCCGACTCGGTGTTGGGCTTCTCGAAGAAGAGCCCGCCGCCGGCGTACACCGCCGAGTGGAGCAGCGTGTGTTCGTCCTGCCGGAACGCGACGACGTCACCGGGCTTGAGGTCCTTCAGAAACGCCGGTGTTTCTCCGGGCGCGGCCTTGCCCAGCGACTGAAAGCGGGTGGCGTCTTCGTACTCGGGGCCGACGAGCTGGGCGTCGCCGTACAGCAGGTGCACGTGGGGAGCGCCCGGGCTCTGGTAGGCACGCATCATCTCCCAGGCCGTGCCGTGGCAGTTGGGCGTCGAGCCGATCTCCAGCTCCCCGCGGTCTCTCCCGGTGCCCTCGTTCATCGCGCTATTGAGCGCCTTCGAGCCGGGGATCTTCACGGGAGCGCCGGGATCGAGATCGCGGTTCACCAGGGCCTGCATCGCCGGCGGGAGGAAATCCACGGCGCTGTACTCGCGGCCGGCGTCGAACTTCACCTGGGAGAGTCCTCCGAACTCCCGCTTGAGCGCGTCGAACTGGGGTTGGGTCAGCGTGCCAAACCGCACGTCGAGGGTTCGCGCCATCAGCGGGTTGGCGCCGGTGAGATCCTGAAACTGCAGCTCCGTAGCCGAGCGCACCGGCACACCCGCGATGCTGGAAGAGGGAAGCGTGGCAGGACCGTTGGCCTGGGTGCGCGGCGTCTGGAGCGCGGCGACGGTTCCGAGCAGCGGTGGCTTCTGCGCCGGCCGGCTTCCACGCGAACCCCACGCGCCGGTCGTCGCGGTCGTGCCGGCCTGGGGGGTGGCTGAGGGCTTCGGTGCAGCAGGCGTCGTCGGCTGGGAGACAGTCGGGCTGGCGGGTCGTTGGTTGACGCGGGGCATCTCGGGTTTTTCACCCAACCCACCCCCGGGACGCAACGTCCGCGCGTCAGATCCCCAGGCGCTGGACGGGCTCGGCCACGGGCAGGCCCTTCGGCGTGGCACCCAGCCGCGTGCGGAGCGCCGCACCCAGCGACACACACACCGCCAGCGACATCATGAGCGGGCCCAGCACGGGCACCTGCGCGGCCACCAGCAGGAGCAGCAGGCCGAGCGCCAGCACCATCGCCTGCGTCCGGCGCATGCGGCCCATCGGAACGGCCGTGCCGACGGTGTTGGCGATCGCGGCCAGCCCCATGGGGACGACGAAGGCCAGCGCGAGCCACATCACCGCTGCCACCGGAATGCCGATGATGGTGATGAGCAGGAAGAGCGTCAGCGGCACCGCCACCAAGAGCGCGAGGAACCCGACGACGCCCGACACCACCGGCTGCGCGCGAATCGCCGACTCGAGCCCCTTCATGCGCTGGGGCGCGAGCACCATGAGGACGAAGCCGAAGACGAAGAAGACGACGAACTGCACCAGGAACGTGGCGAGCGACAAGCCCTTGCCCTCGTCGTCGTCCGTGGGCGTCACCGCCTGATTCGCCTTCACCGCGTGCGCCGCCATCGCCGAGGCGATGCCCGTTCCGCCGAAGGAGACCTCTTCGCCGCCCACCTTCGCCGCGCCCTCACGCACCACCCGCCCGCCGAAGGCCACCGCGTCGCCGCTCACCTCGGCCTGGTCCTTGATCACCACGTCCCCGCCAAAGGCCACGGCGTCGCCGGTCACCTTCGCGCCAGGCTCGACCGTCACCGCACCGCCGTAGGCCACCGCGTTCTTCACCGTCTCACCCGACTTCACCGTGAGCGGGCCCCCCGACGAGACGACCTCGCCGTTGCGGGCCTTCGCGGTGAGGTGCTCCTGCCTGGCCTCGGCGAGCTTCGCGGCCGCCTCGTCGCGCTCGGCCTGCGCCTCGTCCTTGCGGGCGGCCTCGTCTTCGATCGTCTCGGTGAGCTGCTCCAGCCGTTCCCGCTCGGCCTCCAGCGCGGTCCGTTCGGCCTCGAGCTGCTCCGCGGACTTCGGCGTCGCAGGCGTCACGGGAGGCACCGGCGCCACGGCCGGGCTTGGCGCCACGGGGGCCATGACCGGAACGGGGGCCATGGGCGCGACGGGCGGAACCGGCGCTCCCTCGGCGGCCTTCACCGGGGCTTTTCGCACGACGTAGAGCTGGCCCTGCTTCGTGACCTCGAGCCCGTAGGCCTTCGCCACCGTCTCGATCGCGTCTTCGGCCGAGACGTCACTGAGGTGCACATAGGTGCGTTCCTCGAGGTCGCCGACCACGATGACGTTGAGGTTCCCCTCCTGGGCGATCTTGGTGAGCGCCTGCTTGAGGGTGCCTTCGAACTCCGACTTGACGGGGTTCGGCGACGCGGCGAGCGCGACGGCCAGGAGCAACGAGATCATCACGACACCACCCTTGCGTTCTCGGGCGCGACCAGCCGGCGCAGCCCCACGAGCGTCACCATCACCAACACCGCGAACATCACCGAGATCGGCAAGCCCGCCGTGCGCCACACCGCCGCCAGACCAGAGCCAAACCCCACCAGCACCTCACGTGCCGACACCACGCTCTTGGCGAACTGGAGCGTCACCCCTTCAGGCGTCGCACCGGACCGTACGAAGGCCACGGCCGAGGCGGCGAGGCCCAGGAACGCGATCGCGATGGCGCTCCCGATCTCGGAAGACGACACCCGCTTCGGTTCCGCTTCGACTTTGGCCATCACGCTGGCCACGAAGTCAGCGGGCGGCAGGGGGTCGGCGAGCCGGAGCAGATCCTTCTCGAGCTGCCGATGGGCCTCCTCGAGCGCCTCCCGTTCGAGGGCATCGGGTGCGGCCTCGGCGAAGAGTCGGGCGAGTTCCTGCTCGTCGTCGTTCAGCGGCGTCGTCATGCGGCCCCCTGCTCGGCCTGGTTCATGCGGGTGCGCAGCTTCTCACGGGCGCGGAAGAGGCGGGCCATGATGGTGCCCGGCGCGACGCCCATGATGACCGCGATCTCCTTCGTGGTGCGCTTCTGCACGTAGTAGAGCGCGAGCACTTCGCGGTCGTCGTCCGACAGCGTGGCCATCGCGTCCTCGAGCGAGCGGCGCTGCTGGCGGTCGATGGCCTGCTCCTCGCCGTTGGCTTCGTGCGAGGCGAGCGTCAGCGCGTGGGGCTCGACATCCTCCATCTGCACCTTCTGCCGGCGGCGCAGGATGTCGAGGCAGAGGTTGCGGGCGATCGTGAGGATCCACAGGTCGAACGGCCGCGCGTCGTCGAAGCGCTCGAGGTGCTGGTAGGCGCGCAGGAAGGTCTCCTGGGCGACCTCCGTCGCCTCGGCATCGGAGCGGAGCAGCCGCAGACACAGCCCGTACACCGGCCGCTGCAGGCCCCGGACGAGGGCCGCGAAGGCAGACGAGTCACCTCGTCGCGCCCGGCGGACCTCTTCGAGCCACGGTTGCGTGTTTTCGGCCGTCATCCCCAGCAGTGACATCGACAGCGAGGGGGCGGCATGCGCCAGTGTATTCACGCCCCGCAGTACGGGCCGGCCCCACCCCCATTGCGTCCCGCAGGTCCCCTGAAAACCCAGGAATCCCTTCTACTTGACCGGCTGGGCCGCCCGAGCAGCCGCCTTGGCCTGCTTCTTTTCCTTCTGGCGGGACCGGAAGCCAGCCTTCGGCGCGTCGGTCGGCTTGATGGTGGGCCGGTTGCGGTGGCGGTCCTTCTGGCGCGGCGGCGCGTCCTCGTTGTCGTTCTCACCCTCCGTGAGGACCACTGCGTCGCGGGACACGGGCGGCTCGCGGGCCTCGCGCTCGAGCTGCTCGACGCCGAAGTGGAATAGCCGCTTGACGACCAGCGTGGCATAGCTGCCCGGCGGCAAGGTGAAGGCGACGTTTACCTTCATGAAGCCGCGGTTGATCTCGTCACGCCCGGGCTTGCCGATGACGAGCTTCTGCGGCTGTACCAGCAGCGGGCGCTCCTCGTGCTTGAAGAAGAGCAGGCGCGGCGCCTCTTTGATGACGAGCTGCTCGAGGGTGAGCTTGTCCTTGCCGAGCGTCCACTCCACGGCCTCCTTCACGCGCGGATCGGTGAAGGTGGTGGTGGGCCCCAGCAGCGGCACGGTGGCCTGGCGCATCCACCCCAGGAGCTCGGGCGGCGCTTCGCGGTGATGAAGCAGTGAGCCGGCCTGGTACGGCATCACGAAGAGCGACTCGCGCGGCAACACGAGCTGGAGCAGCCGCCGCGCCGACTCGTTCCACAGGTACGACTGGTACTCGAACAGCATC
>JBILEB010000048.1:0-41354 GCA_044352295.1 Myxococcaceae bacterium | reverse complement strand
CGAACCCCACGGTCGGACAGATCGTCCTCCGCGTTCTGGAGCACTCGCCACGCAGGGATGGTGCGCTTGACCGTCCCGCGGCCACCGCGGCCGGGCTCAGAGGCGTCCCAGCGCAGCGGCAAGAACCCGTCGGGATCCATCGGCACATCGAAGCGATCGCCGACGCGAAGCCGCCCATCGCGGTACTCGAGCGATCGCGAGCCTACGAGCGCCATCACGGCGAGCAGCGGCGCCGAGGCGAGCACCGTCGGCGTGCCTTCCACCTCACCAGCCACCAGCAGCGGGATGGCGCGCACCTTGAGATCCGGGTCGACTGGCATCGACGCGGCGCCCGGGGGACTTCCCCACAACAGCAGCGGCGCGACCGGCGCGTCGATCGTCCTGGCCTTCACCAACCGCGACGTCTCGAGCCCCACCACCTCGACCTCGCTCAGCTTCTGCGCGAGCCAGGACTCCGTCACGTCGTGCTCGTCGTCCGACGGCACCCGGGGACGCGTCACGACCGATTTCACTTGCAACACCGCCGCGAGCTCCTTCGCCCTGGCTTCGCTCACCGCGCCCGCCCAGAGCACCGGCTTTCCTTCGGACACGAGGAACGTGACGGGCGCCTTGCGGGTCAACGCCTCTCGCGCCATCGAATACGCGTCGCGCACGGTCTCGAACTCACCCAGGCGCAGCATCACGGGCGTCAGCGGCCGGTCGCCGGGCCGGGAGCGATCGCCCGAGAAGGCCCACGTCAACACGACCTTGCCGTCGTGGAGCTCGAGCTGGGCGGCGAAGCGCTCATCGTCCGACCCGGGCCGCTCGCCCTTGCAGGGGGCGCAGGTTCGCGGCGAGACGTCCCGGAAGGACTGATCGACGAGCACCAGCGCCGCGCCTTCGTCGAGGAGCTGCCCCACCACCCGGCCGGTGAGCTCGCGCGGCCACGGGCGCATGCCCCACTCCGGGTGCTCCGTCTCGCGGGCGTTGGCGATGGTCTCGTCGTCGACCGAGACGATCACCACCTCATCGCTGCGCGCCGAGGCATCACCCAGCTCGCGGGCGCGCCAGTCGTAGGTGGCCCACTCGAGCCGCTCGAGCCAGAGCCGCAGCTGCACGTGCCAGCGGGTGTCCGTGGTGAAGTCGCGACGTTCGACCCGGAAGTACGACGCCGCGCCCAGCGCCAGGCCGAAGACGGTCGCCCAGAAGAAGGCCACGCCGAACTTGCGGACGAAGCGCAGGCCCGCGGACTGAAGAGGGTTCGTGGACACGGCGGCGGTGAGACTATGCTGGGTGCCCATGAAGATCGCTTCGAAGATGACTCGCGTGGTGGTGTCGGCAGCCCTGGTGATGGCCTTCGCGGTCGCCTGCGATCTGCAGAAGACGGCCAATCAGATCGGCGCTCGCAGCGTGGTGGTGGCGACGGTGCTGGCCACGCCGCCGGTGACCATCAAACCCGGGGCCGTCGCGGGGGTCGACGCGGGCTTCCTGTCCTTCGACGCAGGACTCCTGGACGCGGGCCTCACCTTCGACGGGGGCCTTCCGATCGATTTCCGGGACGCGGGCCTGCCGATTCCGGCGCAGAACGTGGTGATCGTCTTCTTCGGCCAGCGGCAGGGAGACGCGCTCGACGTGGCGCCCCAGGGCGTGGCCGGTGCGCAGGTGACGCTGCAGCAGGCGGGCGGGTCGTCCTTCCGCCTTCAGGAACAGGGCGGAGGCAACTACGCGCTCGCCGGGGATGACGCCGGGTTCAAGTACGCCTCGAACGCGACCTACCAGTTCACCGTCGTGTCGCAGAACGAGACCTACGTGGCCGAGGTCACCCAGGTGCCACCCGAGGAGCGCATCGGCGCGTTCGAGTCGTCGTCGGGCTTCATCGACCAGGTGGCCGGTCAGCCGCTCACCTTCATTCGTCCCGAGCCGCCGCAGGGCCAGCGCCTCAACCTGGGCTTCGTCAACGTTTTCCCGATCGATCCGAGCGGCAAGCAGTCGCCCAACCCGACCTTCACCAACGTGCCCACCACGCCGCTCCAGTTCCTGAAGCTGGTTGGGGACGCGGTCGGACTGCAGAGCGAATACCGCTCGCAGTCGGTCACCATTCCCGGGACGGCGTTCCCCGATCGCGATCGGAACTACATCATCCTCTTTCAGTCGGCGAAGACGGGGGGCCCGAAGAGCGACAACCTCTTCACGGGGTCAGCGATCATCGCAGGGACCGCGGCGGTCGGGATCGTGAAGACCCGGCCGTGACCATCACTCGGCCAGCGCGGCCTCGGGCTTTTCGATCTTGTCGAACCAGCCCTTGTACCCGAGCTTGATCGAGTCATTGGTGAAGTCCTCACCGCGCTTCTTGTCGACGAGGAACCACTTCCCGTCCTTCTTGCCGAGCAGATACGTGGCCTTCTCACCCTCGGCGACGCCCTTGTCCTCGACCTGGTAGTTGTCCTCGGTCGCCTCGACGATGATCGTCGACGCCGTGGGGCCCTGGCGCGCCGCGCCGACCTTGAAGTCCTTCAGCCAGGAGTCGACCTTCTCGTGGTACCACGGCGCCATCGGGTGGTCCTCCTTGCCCATGCGCTTCTTGCGCTCGGCGATGGCCTCGGTGGTCTTCGGGTGCAGCAGCTTCTTCGCGTCGGCCCACTTCTTGGCCTTCACCGCGGTGAGATACTTCGTGGCGAGCTCTTTGGCGGCCTTGAACTCCGGGGCCTCCTCCGAGGGGGCGGCCTCCTGGGCGATGACGACGGAGGAAAAGGTCAACGCACACAGCAGGGCGAACGGCTTCATGGCAGCACCTCGACGAGCGGAAAAGCGGAGCAGTGGGTTTCTAGCACGGCGCCGACGGAGCAGCCGTCGCCGAATTCGGAGCGCGTCGGGAACGGCACCAAGTCCCCCACCTGCCCCGCCGCTCCTGTAGTGTCCCACACGTGGCCAGAGCCCCCGTGAACGTCCTCATCGTCGACGACGACCGCTCGACGCAGCGATTCCTCGCCGACGCCCTGACCAGGAAGGGCTTCGTAGTGACCGTCGAGCGTGACGGGGAATGGGCGGTGAAGACGTTCGAGAAGAAGTCCTTCGACGTCGTGCTGCTCGACATCTTGCTGCCCGCGCTCAACGGCTACGAGGTGGCCAAGAAGATGCGCGCCACCCCGCGAGGCAAGCGCACGCCCATCATCATGATCTCAGGCGTGTACAAGAACGCCGTTCACCAGAAGGAAGCGGTCTCGAAGCACGGCGCGTTCGCGTTCCTCGAAAAGCCGATGGAGCTCGAGAAGCTGTGGGGCATTCTCGAAGAGGCGCTGGGGGACAAGCTGCCGAAGCCCGCGCCGCCCAAACCGCCGCCCCCGCCGGTCGAAGAAGACGAGGTGACGGGCCAGTTCTACGCGGACGAGCTGCAGAAGGAAGAGGCCGCCGAGGTCGAGGTCGCCGCGAAGCAGGTGCAGTCGGCGCCCAAGCCCAAGGGCCCCGTCATCAAGGGCGACTTCGCGCAGAAGTCGTTCGCGAAGGTGCTGGCCGAGCTGTACCGCTGGCGGGCGACGGGCGCGCTGCTGCTGGGCCGGGCCAAGGTGAAGAAGATCGTCTACCTGCACGATGGCGTCCCCGAGCTCGTGAAGTCGAACCTGCTCGTGGAGGCGCTGGGACGGATCCTCGTGCGGGAGCGGATGATCACCGAGGCTGAGTGCGAGGAATCGCTCAAGCGCATGAAGGCGACTGGTCGCATGCAGGGCACCGTGCTGCTCGACATGGGCTGCATCAGCCCGCACAACCTCTCGTACGCGCTCAGCCAGCAGATGCAGGAGAAGCTGTACGACGCGTTCCGGTGGGACGATGGGCTCTACCAGTTCAAGCCGGGCGTACCGCCGCCTCCGGAGCCGATCAGCCTCGGCATGACGACGGCGCAGCTCATCGTCGAGGGCGTTCGCCGCACCTACGACGAGAGGCGCCTCGAGCGCGCGTTCGGTGAAGACATCGGCCCGCGCTACGTGCACTCGAGCGACGAGCCGCTGTACGCGCTCCAGGACGCGGGCCTGAGTGACGAAGAGAAGGAGATCGCGCTGGTCGCCGACGGCCACAAGACGGTCGCCACGCTGCGGGCCCTCGACGTGCTGTCACCGCTCGAGACCGACAAGCTGATCTACGCGCTCACCTGCGCCGAGATGTTGTCGCTCAAGCCCACGCCCGCGGTTGGAAAGCCGAAGGTGTCGATCGCGAAGATCGCGGCCGATCTCCACGCCGAAGCCGCGCCGCCGATGCCCGTGCCGAAGCCCAGCGCGCCGGCCATTCCACCGCCCCTCCCGCCGCCGCTCCCGCCGCCGTTGCCTGCGCGCCCACCGCCTCCGCCGCCGAAGGAGCTGCTCGACCTGCCCTGGGACAACGCGCCGCTCGCGCGTCCGGTCGCTGGGCCCGTGGCCGTCCTGCCGCCGCCTCCGCCGGATACCACGCCGCCCTCGAAGCCGAAGAAGGGCAAGAAGGAGGAGCGCCCGCCTCCGCCGCGCTCCGGCTCGCTCATGCCCGAGCTGTCCGAGGTGGTGAGCATGCCGAAGCTCTCGAGCGACGAGCGCGAGCATCGGGAACGGCTGGCCGCCCGCGTGGCCGCCACGCGCAAGCTGGATTACTTCGAGGTGCTCGGCATCAAGCGCAGCGCCACCCGAGAAGACATCAAGCGCGCGTACTTCGCCCTCGCCAAGGAGTACCACCCGGACAAGCACGCGGGCAGCAAGTCGGGTGAGGTTCGAGAGCTCGCACAGCAGCTCTACGATCTCATCTCGACCGCCCACGACACGCTCACCGATCCCACCGAGCGCGCGCGCTACCTCGAGGAGCTCAAAGAGGGGCGCCAGCGCGACATGGGCCAAGACGTCGGGAAGATCCTCGCCGCCGAGGGCAAGTTCCAACGCGGCGAGGAGTTCATGCGCCAGCGGCAATTCACCGAGGCGGTCGTCGCGTTCCGCGAAGCCGTCGCCCTGTACGCCGAAGAGGGCGAGTTTCACGCGTGGCTGGGCTGGGCGCGCTTCCAGGCGGCCCCGCAGGACACCGAGACAGCCCTCGCCGACATCGAGAAGGCCATCTCGCTCAACCCCAAGCTCGACAAGGGCTACTTGTTCCTCGGCTACATCCACAAGGCAACTGGACGCCCGGACAAGGCCGAAAAGCAGTTCGAGAAGGCGATTCAGGCGAACCCGGACTGTACCGAGGCGCTGCGCGAGCTGCGGCTGTTGGGCAAGTCGAAGCGGTGACCCATGCGGTTGCGTGAGCGGTTCGAGATCACCCGCCCGCTCGAAGAGCTCGAGAGCGCCCTCGTTCGCGCCTCCCTCGCCGACCCGTCCCTGGTGACGGCGCATGAAGAAGCGGTGCTCCGGAACGCGTTGGCGCTCGCGCGGCTCTACAAGGTGCGCGAGGGCACGCGTGACGTGGGCGTGGGGGCCTACCTCGAGCCGTTCCGACAGGAGATCAGTCGTCGCCTGTCGCCGGTGCTGACCCCCGCGAATGGACGCGTCGAGCGTGCGCTGTTGATGCCGCACCTGCGCGAGCTGAAGGAGCGAACCGTCAACACGCGCGACTCGATGCTGCGCCACTTTCGTGACCGGCTCTCGTTCGAGGCGGTCGACCGGGAGATCCGCGAGAAGGCCCTGGTGCTGGTGCTCGGCGGCGGCGGCGGGACGTCCTACGTCTACCTGGGCGTGATGGCGCTGCTCGACGAGTACGGGCTGACGCCGAAGCTGATGTCGGGCACCTCGATGGGCGCGATCCTCTCGCTGTTCCGCTCCCGAATGCGCCGCTTCGAGCAGGACGAGGTGGTGAACATCGTGCGCACGTTGTCGTGGCGGCGGCTGTTTCGCGTGGTGTCCGCCGAGAACAAGTACGGCGTGCCGGCAGCGCTGCGCCTCTTCCTCCGCTCGGGCATCGGGCGCTGGTTCGGCGTCGACACGCACGGCGGCGAGGCGCTCACGCTGGCCCAACTGCCCATCAAGACGCTCATCACCGTGAGCGGCATTCGCTCCGGCAAGCTGCCCCACCCGCTCGAGTTCTACGAGAAGCTCACCGAGGCCTCGCCGAAGCAACTGCTCAACCCGCTGGTGTTGCCCCGGTGGATCGCCGCGCTCTGGGAGTTCGCCACGCACCCCGAGATCCTCACGCGGGTGACGTTGGGCGCCGACGAGGGCACCGAGCACTTCGACGCCGTCGACGCCGCGGGGTTCTCGAGCGCGCTCCCAGGCATCATTCACTACGACGTGTTGCGCGACGCGCCGCGCATGCACGGGCTGCTCGATTCTCTCTTCCACCAGAAGCACCTCTTCCGGCTCGTCGACGGCGGCCTGGTCGACAACGTGCCCTCGAAGGCCGCATGGCGCGCGGTCCACAAGGGCGAGATCGGCACCCGCAACGCCTTCATCTTCGCGCTCAACGGCTTCGCGACGAAGCTGTCGACCCCGCTGTGGATTCCGCTGCAGCGCATCGCCGAGCTGAACGTCGCGCGCTCGCGGCCCTGGGCGCACCTCACCCACGACTTCAAACGAACCCTCAACGCGCTCTCGGTGGTGCCGCGGGTCGACGAGCTGATCGACGCCATCGACTGGGGCCGCGCGCAGGTCGCCCCGCACCTGCCCTTCATCTCGCGCATGCTCGCGCCGCTGCCGCGCATCGGCTGACGGTCAGTCCTTCGCCTCGGGCAAGAGGACGTGGAACGCGGTGCCGTCAGGGCCGGTCTCGAACTCCATCCACCCGCCCATCTCTTCGGCGATCTCCTTGCAGATCGACAGGCCCAGCCCCGTGCCCTTGCCGACCTCTTTCGTCGTGTAGAACGCCTCCCACATGCGGCGCTGCACGTCGACGGGAATGCCGGTGCCGTGATCGCGCACGGTGATGCGCACGCGGCCCGATTCGGACATCGCGCGCACCTCGAGCTTGCGGCGCTTGCGCTCCACCGTGGTCATCGCGTCCAGGCCGTTCTGCATCAGGTTCAGGAGCACCTGGCCCAGCGCCGAGGGTGAGCCGATGAGCTCTGGCAGGAGCGGAATCGCCGAGACGATCTCGCACTCGCTCTTCTTGGCGCCCTTGAAGATGGTGAGCGCCTCCTGCACCGCGCGGGAGCAGTCGAAGCGCACCTTCTCATCCCGCCGGCGCGCGGTGCCCTTGAGCGCCTGGACGATCGTTTCGATGCGGGAGACGCCTTCGATGGACTCGGTGACGATCTCCTCGAGCTCGCCGGCGCTGGGTGGCAGCGGCACGGGCCCCTGGCGCAGATCGGCGATCTCAGCCTTCAGCGAATGCAGGTTCGACTTGAGGAACGCGAGCGGGTTGTTGATCTCGTGCGCGACGCCGGCGACGAGCTGACCGATGGTGGCGAGCCGGTCGCGTTGGGTCGCCACCTCCATCGCGCGCGCGGCCGAGGCCTCGATCACCGCGACGTCGATCACCGCGCCGATGGCATCGACCAGCCCCTGCAACAGCCGAATCGAGCCTTCGTTCAGGCTCTCCGATGGCGCCGAGACACACACCAGGCCGCGCGGCGTCCGCGCGCCCATCGGCAGCACCAGCACCGCGGCGTCGTCTTCGAGCTCGAAGGGCGGCCGCAGCGTCGTGCGGGAGAGACGCGGGAAGTGGAGCTGGCGCTGCTGCGCCCAGGCGAGCGTGAGCAGACAGTTCGGGAGGCCCTGGAGCGCGACCGTCGCCTCGAGCTCGGCGGGCTGAAGTCCACAGGAGGCCTCGCAGGTGAGCGCCTGGCCCTTGAGCTCGAAGCACGCGATGCGCGCCAGGGGCAGCTGCTCGCGCACCACCTCGATGGCCCGGGTCAGCGCCTCTCTCTTCGAGGCCGACGACGCCATCGCGCGGATCACTGACCGCAGCACCACCGCCTCTGCTTTGGCCTTCTCCAGCCGCTTGCGATCGAAGGCCGCGACGAAGCCACCACCGTCCCGCTCGGGCGCGACCGTCACGACGACCTTCTCCGAATGGCTCACCTCGACCGACGTCTGCACACACGCGAGGCGCTCCGCCGCATCCCGAAAGGCGGCCTCGAGCGCGGGTGGAATGGCTGGCAGCGCCAGCAGCTCCTCCGCCGCCGCGTTCTGATCGACCACCACGCCCTCGGCCGAGAGCCAGGCCATCGCGTACGGCAACGCATCGGCGAAGGCCTTGAACGCCTCGAGGCGCTCGACGGGTGGCACCGAACGGATGACGGCAGGCGAACTCACGACGCGAGCAACGAGTGCAACAACGCGACCTGTCGGTGCTCTGACGCGGGGTGAGTCAGCGACCGGCCCCACGGGTCGAGACCACCCCGCCGGCCAACCCGTTGAATCCCGGTTCGGCGTCCACTCGGCGTGAAGTGGGAAGGTCGGCGACGACCCCCGTCACCTGCGTGGCGCGTCACCCAAGTGACTCGGAATCGTTGGTCTTCTGGCGGTGGCAAGCGGGTTGCTCTGGCCCCGCCCCGAACCGGCGTACCCACGCCAAGCCCCAGGGAGGGGACCTCTTCATGAACCTCGCATTCGCCCACGCCGCCGCGCTTCCTGCCTCCAGCACGACCTCGATCGTTCACGCGCCCGGCTCGCCGCTGGAAGAGGTGATCAAGGCGGTCGCGCGCATGGCCCCGACGGACTCGACGGTGCTGCTGACGGGCGAGACGGGCACCGGCAAAGAAGTGGTCGCGCGCTTCGTGCACGATCACAGCCCCCGGGTGCGGCGGCACTTCGTGCCGGTGAACTGCGGCGCGATTCCCGAGACGCTGCTCGAGAGCGAGCTGTTCGGTCACGTGCGTGGCGCGTTCACGGGCGCGGTGGCGAACCGCAAGGGCCGCGTGGCGATGGCCGAGGGCGGCACGCTGTTCCTCGACGAGATCGGCGAGATGCCGCTGCCGCTCCAGGTGAAGCTGCTCCGGTTGCTCCAGGAGCGCACCTACGAGCCCGTGGGCAGCGCCGAGAGCGTGTCGGCGAACTTCCGCCTGATCGCGGCCACCAACCGGAACCTGGCGCAGGAGGTCGAAGCAGGCCGCTTCCGTCGCGACCTCTACTACCGCCTCATGGTGTGCCCGGTGGAGCTGCCGCCGCTGCGCACCCGCAAGGCCGACGTCCTCGCGCTGTTCCACCACTTCTGGCGTCAGCGCGGCGAGACGCGCCCCATCGAGACGGCGGCGCTGCGCGCGATCGAGCTGCACCCGTGGCCTGGCAACGTGCGCGAGCTGGAGAACCTCGTCGAGCGCGTGTCGGTGTGCACCGAGGGCCCGGTGATTCGCGTCACGGACTTGCCGCAGCCGGTTCGCCAGGCCGCGATGGCGATCAGCGAGCTCGGCGCGCCGTCGTTGACCCTCGTTCCGCCTCCGCCCCCGTCGGCCCCGCAGGCCTTCACGTCGAGCGAGAGCGGGCTGGTGACGCCGACGACGTCGATGCCTGGCTTCGAGCCGCTGCCGTCGGAGGCGCCAGTGATGCAGGTGCCCGTGCCGGAGAAGTTGCTCGCCGAGGCCACCTCGGCGCGGCTGCCGATCGATCTGCCGGCGCTGCTGCGCACGCTGGAAGACACCTACATCGCCGCGGCGCTCCAGCAGGCCGGAGGCAACCGCAAGGCCGCGGCCGATCTCCTCGGGCTGCAGCGCACGACGCTGGTCGAGAAGCTGCGCCGCCGCGCGCGTGAGTCGCAGGCTGCCTGAGATCTGTCGTTCTGGTCGTCATCCCGGGGAGGGAGCCGCACCGTGTTCGTCGTCGCCGTCATCACCGCCCTTCTGGGCGCACCACCTCCGACGGGCTTCACCACCGCCGTGGAGCGGGTGACGCTCGAGCGCACCGCCGCGAAAGTCCAGGCGACGGTCGACCCGCTCTCGCGGACGATCGTGCTCACCGGCGCGCGGCCCTCGGCGAAGGCGAAGAGCCAGCTCTGTCCCGAGGTTCGCACCCGGCGCGTCGATGTCGCGCTCAGCTGCACCACCCGGCGATTGTGGGCGCAGGTCGGGGAAGATGCGCAGGGCCTGTACCTCGACGTGCGCGTGCTGCGCGGCGCGACGTGGACGTGGGACGCCAACGCGGTGCCGCTCCAGCCGTGGCCCTTCAAGGCGCTGGGCATTCCCGACGCCTGTCCTGGCACCAGCGATGCAGTGAAGGCCGAGTGCGCCCTCGGGGAAGGCCGGCTGTTCGAGGCCGAGGAGCTGTACACGGCCGCGCTCCGGGGCGTCGACGCGCACCTCGCCCGCTTGAGGCTGGGCGATCTCGCGATGCTTCGGGGTGACGCCGAGGGGGCGCTGAGCTGGTACTCGAAGGTGACCTCCGCCGGCCCGGTCTCGCGCATGGCGGAGCTGCGCCAGTGCGATCTGACGGGCAACTGCCTGGGCCTCAAGCCGCCGACGCTGGCGGGGCTTCCGCCTGAGATGGAGCTGGAAGCGCGGCTGCACCTGATCCGGCAGGACCTCGCCATCGATCATGACCGCCAGGCGATGCAGCACCTCGTCGCGCAGCTCGAAGCGCGCCGACCGATCTGCACGCGCACCCGCGGCTTCTGCCAGAAGGCGGTCGCAGCGGCGCTCGGCTCCGATGACGAAGAGACGGTGGCGCTCGCGCTCTCGGCCTTCGCGACGGCTGGGCTCGGTGAAGGGCCGTTCGGTGTCGAGGTGTCTGAGGCTGCTGCGGCGGCGGCGGAAGCGGCAGGCGCTCCTGCGTTCGCGGCGGCGGTGCTGTCGTCCTTGTCCGGCAAGCTGCCGGCCGACGAGCTCGACCAGCACCTCCAGCACGTGACGCGGCTCTACCTCGCCGCGGGTGACACCGTTCGCGCGGGCACCATCGTCGAGTACGCCGCGCAGAAACTCCCCGCCTCGGCCGCGCGGAGCCGCGCATGGACCTCGTTGTCTCGCCAGGTCTCTCAAGGTCCGCGCACGGCCAGCCTGGCGAAGGCCACGGCCCAGCCGCTCGCGCAGCGGCTGCCGACGATCACCGAAGACGTCGAGATCTCCAGAGAGCTCGCCCGCGCGGCCCAGGTGCGCTCCGCGGCCGCCCAACCTTCTGCCACCCCGTCGTCGCCGACCGGAGAGAAGCCATGAACGACCTCGTCTCGCAGAGCCGTGCCATGCAGGAGGCCGTCGCCGCGGCACTCGACGTCGCGGCGAGCCCGACCACCGTCTTCCTTCGCGGCGAGCACGGGACGGGCAAGCGCCGGTTCGCCCGCTTCATCCACGAGCACTCGAAGGCGTCCGCGAGGCCCTTCGTCGAGGTGAACCCGACGACCTTCGAGGTGGCGCAGATCGAAGTGCAGCTCCAGTCGGCCGGCACGCTGCTCTTCGACGAGATCGGCTCGCTCTCGCAGGAGCACCAGGCGCACCTGCTCCGACTGCTCGAGTTGCCACACACGGCCCGGATCATCGCCAGTACGAGCGAAGCGCCGGAGCGGCTCGTCGAGACCGGGCGGCTTCGGAGCGACCTCTTCTACCGCCTCGACGTCTACCCGCTGCGGGTCCCTGCGTTGCGAGAGCGCCGCGACGATCTCTCCCGCCTCGCCCAGGTGCTCCTGGTGAAGGCGGCGCAGCGCCTGGGCCGTGCCGCACCCACGATGAGCTCCGGCGCGCTCGTCTCCCTCGAGCAGGCGGACTTCCCCGGCAACGTGCGCGAGCTCGAGAACGTGCTCGAGCGGGCTCTCATCCGCTCGCGGACGCCGACCATCGAGGCCTCGTCCCTCGCGCTCGCTCCGCCGAGGGTCGACGGCGGGCTGTTCCCCGAGGGGCTGCCGCTCGATCTCGGCGAGCTCGAACGGCTGGCGATCACCGAAGCCCTGCGCCGGGTGAACGGCAACCGCACCCACGCCGCGCGCCTGCTGGGCATCGGGCTGCGCACCCTGCGTCAGAAGCTCAATGGCCCCTCGAAGTCGTCCACGACCTCCATCGAGGCCCCCGCGCTGTCGGAGGCCTTCTCGTGAAGCTCTTCGACACGACGCTCGATCGTCTTCAGGCCTCGCTCGACGTTCGCCTCGCGCGCCAGAACGTCCTCGGCGGCAACCTCGCGAACGTCGACACGCCGGGGTACCAGCCCCGCGAGCTCGACTTCAACGAGGCGATGAAGGCCCGGACGGCCGAGTTCGCGGGCCAGGCGCCTGCACTCCCTTCGTCGCCACCGACGGAGGGCCACGTATCGCTCCAGGCCGCAGGTCCGGCCGACGACAGCCCCACCCGCTTCGTGAAGGTCACCGAAGGCGAAGGCGGTCTCGATGGGAACGGCGTCGATCTCGATCGCACGATGGTCGAGCTGTCGCGCAACGCCCTGCTCTACGGCGCGAGCACCCGCGCGGTGGGCAAGAAGCTCGCCATCCTCCGCTACGTCGCCAGTGACGGCATCGGCTGACGAAAGGGTTCTTCATGGACTTCCTCTCTGCGCTCAAGATCGCCGGCTCGGGGCTCTCGGCCCAACGCACGCGCGTCAACGTCGCCGCGACGAACCTCGCGAACGCCGAGTCGACCCGCGGCCCCGATGGACAGCCGTACCACCGCCGCGACCCGGTGCTGACTGCCGTGCCGTTCGAGGCCTCGCTCGCGGAGGCGACGGGGGCTCCTCTCGCTCCCGGCGAACCGGGCGCTGCGTCGACGGCCGCTTCGGTGCAGGTCACCGGCATTCACGAAGACCCGTCGCCCGGGAAGAAGGTGTACCTGCCCGGCCACCCCGACGCGGATCCGAACGGCTTCGTCACGTTCCCGAACGTCAACCCGGTGAACGAGACGGTGAACCTGATCACCGCGCAGCGTGGCTACGACGCCAACGCGACGGCGGTCGAGACACTCAAGGCCATGGCCCAGCGCGCGCTGGACATCGTGAGGTGATGCGTGAAGTCCCTGTCCGTCAACACGATCGAATCCCCCTCGAGTGCGCCGGCGATCGATCGACCGGACGGCGCCCGGGCCGAAGGCTTCAGCGAGGCGCTCGAGGCCGCGGTGAAGAAGGTGGACGACCTCCAGCTCGCGGCGGACGCCGAGTCTCAGAAGCTCGCGACCGGTGACGGCAACCTGCACGAGACGATGCTCGCGCTCGAGAAGGCCGACGTGGCGATGCGCGTGGCCATGAAGGTCCGGACCAAGTTGGTCGAGGCCTACAACGACGTGATGCGGATGACGGTGTAACGCCATGGAGAGCCTCCTCAAGCAGCTGAAGGAACTTCCGGCCCGCCTCGCCGCACTCCCCGCGGGCCTGCGCATCGCGTTGATCGCGGGCGCGGCGGTGGCGGTCATCGCGGCGGCGAGCGTCGGGGTGATGGCCCGCGGCGGCAGCGACTACCAGTACGCCTTCACCAACCTCACCCAGGAAGACGCGACCGAAGCGGCCGGCATGCTCAAGAACGCCGGCATCCCCTTCCGCACCGAGGCGAGCGGCACGGCCCTCGCGGTACCGTCAGACAAGGTCTACGACGCGCGCATTCTGCTCGCGACGGCGGGGCTGCCCCGGGGCGGCGGCGTCGGCTTCGAGCTGTTCGATCGCGGAGATCTCGGCGTCAGTGAATTCACCCAGCGGGTCAACCTCCGCCGGGCCATCGAGGGCGAGCTGGCGCGCACCATCGGCCGGCTCGCAGGCGTCCGCAGCGCGAAGGTGACGGTCAGCCTGTCGGAGAAGGGCCTGTATCGCGACGAAGACAAGAAGCCGTCGGCGACGGTCGTCGTGATGTTGCAGCCCGGTCGCACGCTCGGTGAACGCGAGCTCGCCGGCATTCGCCACCTCGTCAGCTCGTCGGTCCCGGGGCTCCCACCTGACGTGGTGACGGTGATCGACGGACGCGGCGCGGTGCTCTCGTCCGATTCGGCGTGGGACTCCCCGGAGGCGTCGTACCAACGCAAGCTCGAGCGCGACTTCGAGCAGCGCATCGTCACCCTCCTCGAGCCGGTGGTGGGCCAGGGCGCGGTGATCGCTCGTGTCACGGCCTCGGTCGACGCGACTCAGGTGAACCAGAACTCCGAGGTGTTCGACCCCGACGCCGTCGCGTTGCGCAGCGAGCGCAAGGTGACGCAGTCGTCCGCTACGCAGCAGACGAACCCGGCGGGTGTCGCGGGAGCGCAGGCCAACGTGCCGCTGCAGCCGCCACCCCAGGCCGCCAACCCGACCTCGCAGGGGAATCAGAACAACCAGGACGAGGTGAAGAACTTCGAGATCTCGAAGACCGTGACCTCCACCCAGGCGAAGTTGCCACGCCTGCAGAAGCTGTCGGTCGCCATCATCGTCGACGGGCTCGAGGGAAAGGCCCGCGACGCGGCCGAGGTGGCTCGCCTCGGAGAGCTGGCGCGCAAGGCCGTCGGCTTCGACGAGGCGCGTGGCGACGCCTTCGAGATCACCAGCCAGCCCTTCGGCAAGTCGGACGCACCAGAGGCCGTGCCAGAGCCCGCGAAGTTGCCGGGCTGGGCCTGGGGCGGGATCGGCGCGGGGACGGTCGCGTTGCTCGCGCTCGCTGCGTTCTTCCTGCTCCGCCGCGCGAAGCCACTGGAGGCCGAGCTCGTGCTCAAGCCAGGCGAGAAGGTGGGCGACGCCGAAGCCCGGCAGCAGGCGCTCGACGGCACCACGCCCGCGGAAGCGCAGAGGCCCGATCCGCCTGTCCTCATCGACCCGCTCGCGGACATCAAGGAGCGCGCCCGCGCCATGGTTCGCGAGGACCGCGAGCGTGCGCTGCTGCTCATCCGTGCCTGGTTGAGCGCCGATCTCGAGAAGAGCACCCCGACGAACCAGTTCCAGGGAGGCGACCGTGCCTGACGCCACAAAAGAAACGAACGCGAAGCTGCCGCCGTTGCCGTGGATCGAGAAGGGAGGCCCCGGCGCTCGACGCGTCGCGGCGCTCATGTTGGCCCTCGGCCAGGAGATGGCGGCAGAGCTGTTCAAGAACCTCGGTGAGATGGAGGTGCGACAGATCGCCCTCGGCGCCCGGGAGCTGAAGAAGGCCGGGCCCGACGTCATCAACGAGTCGCTGCAGACCTTCGTCGACTCGATGAATCAGGCCGGCGTCGACGCCCTCGCCGGCGACGAGGTTCTGCGCAAGGTGGTGACGGCCGTGCTCGGGCCCGAGACGGTCAAGCGCACCTTCGACGCGCAGCCACCGAGCCACGTGCCCGAGGAACTGCTGGGTGCCGTCGCCGATGCCGACGCCGAGTCCCTCGCGATGGTGCTGGCTCGTGAGCAGCCCCAGACGATCGCGCTGGTGTTGAGCTCGTTGACCCCGGAGCGCGCGGCCCTCGTGATGGACCGCCTGCCCATCGCGCTGCGGCCGCAGGTCGTTCGCCGCATGGCGGTGGTCGAGGCCGTGGCGCCCGAGGTGCTGCGCGAGGTGCGACTCGCCCTCACCAGCGAGCTCCAGTCGCTCGTCGCCGAGGGTATGCGACGCGTCGATGGCCGGAGCGCCGCGCTCGAGATCCTGCGTCGGAGCCCCGCGGCGCAGCAGACCGAGATCCTCACCAACATCGAGAAGGACGACCCGCAGTTGTCGAACGACTTGCGGTCCAAGCTCTTCACCTTCGAGGATCTCACGCGGCTGTCGGATCGCGACCTGCAGACGCTCATGAAGGATCTCGACATGAAGCAGGTCACCGTCGCGCTGAAGGGCGGCAGCCCCGAGGTGAAGGACAAGTTCCTGCGCAACATGTCGTCGCGCGCCGCCGAACTCCTCGAGGATGATTTGTCTGCGATGGGACCGGTCAAGCTCTCCGAGGTCGAGGCCGCGCAGAGCGAGATCGCCAAGGTCGCCATCGAGGCCGCCGAGAAGGGTCGCATCACCATCGTGCGCCCGACGGACAAGATGTTGTGAGGCGCCCGTGAGCGAAGCCCGCAAGCCGGCATTCATGCAGAACGCCACGCTCATTCCACGAGCGAGCGCGCCAAACGTACGCCTGGCGACGTGGACGGCGGCGCCGCTCGACCCTGCCCTGGCCCCGAAGCCCTCGGCGCCCCCGACGCCTCTACCGGCCCCGAGCGCGACGATGAGCGCGCCATTCGAGCCGCTGCCACCAGCGCCCCGGCCGACGCCGGCCCCGCCACCGCCGCCAGTGGTGATCGACCACACGCCCAGGCTCCAGGCCGCGATCGACACGCTCAAGCTCGAAGCCCAGCGGCTGGCCGAACAGGCCCGCAGCGACGCGCTCGAGATCGGAGTCCTCATCGCGCGACGAATCATCGAACGGGAGCTCGCCTCGAGCCTCGATCCGCTCTTCGGCCTCATCCGCAGCGCGGTGCGACGGGTCGGTGAAGCGCGACAGATCGTCGTCAAGGTGAGCGCCGAGGACCACCGCCGGCTCCAGGACTCCCCCGGCTCGTCGCTCTCGCTCGGTACGGTGACGCTCCAGGCCGACGACTCGCTCGGGCCCGGGGACGTGGTGGTGGAGTCCGAGCTGCATGGCGTCGATGGACGGCTCGAGACCCGCCTCGAGGAGCTGCGCCGTGAGCTGCGCGAGGCGATGCAGCAGGGCTGAGGTCACACATGAGTGGAGTCGATCTCGAACGCGTACGACGGGTGCTCGAAGGCAGCCGCGACGTCGTGCTGCAAGGCCGCATCGTGAAGGCCACGGGGCTCCTCCTCGAAGCCGCCCTTCCGCAGGTCGCTCTGGGCACCTCGTGCGAGATCAAGGCGCAGCACGGGCGGACGGTTCATGCCGAGGTCGTCGGGTTCAACGGCCCGACCGCGCTGCTCGTGCCCTTCGGCGACATGGAGGGCATCTGCGAGGGGTGCGCCGTGGTGCCCCGCGCGAACGCCGGCGAGGTGCCCGTGGGCGACGCGCTGCTGGGTCGCGTGGTGGACGCGCGCATGGTGCCCATCGACGCTGGACCGCCGATGGTCCTCCCGGAGCGGGCTCGACTCTCTGCCGCTCCGCCCAACGCGATGTCACGCCGGCGCATCACCACGCCCATGACGACGGGAGTCCGAGCGCTCGACGCCTGCCTCACGGTGGGGGAAGGCCAGCGCCTCGGCATCATGGCGGGCCCGGGCGTCGGCAAGTCGGTCTTGCTCGGCATGGTGGCGCGCCACTCGAAGGCCGACGTGATCGTCGTGGGGCTCATCGGGGAACGCGGCCGTGAAGTGCGGGAGTTCATCGAGCGCGATCTCGGCCCCGAGGGGCTTCGCCGGGCCGTCGTCGTCGTCGCGACGGGAGATGAACCGCCGTTGGTGCGAGTGCGGGCCGCGATGGCAGCGACGGCCGCGGCCGAGCACTTCCGCGCCCGTGGGCTCAAGGTGATGCTGCTGATGGACTCGCTGTCTCGCGTCGCGATGGCGCAACGAGAGATCGGCCTCGCCGCCGGTGAGCCGCCGACGTCGAAGGGCTACCCGCCCTCCGTCTTCGCCATGCTTCCGCGCCTGGTCGAGCGCGCGGGTAACGACGCCGGCGAGGGCAGCATCACCGCGCTGTACACCGTGCTCGCCGAAGGTGACGACATGACCGACCCCGTCACCGACTGTGCGAAAGCCGCGCTCGACGGGCACGTGCTGCTTTCGAGGAAGCTCGCCAACGCCGGTCATTTTCCCGCCGTCGATATTCTGTCGTCGGTGAGCCGCTGCATGTCGGACGTCACGCCGGTGACGCACCGCGAGGCCGCGATGAGCGTGCGGGAGATCCTCTCGGCGTATCGAGAAGCCGCCGATCTGATTGAGGTTGGTGCGTATCAGGCGGGCTCGAACCCGCGCGTCGATCGCGCGCTCGCGTGCGTTGGCCAGGTGAATGCATTCCTCAAGCAGGGACCGGCCGAGCACTTCACGCTCGACCAGACCCTGGCGCAGCTGAACGGCGCCTTGAAGCCAAAGGAACCATCGGCACAGAAGCCGGTGCCCCTGAAGGCCGGGAGATGACGACGTGCTGACTCTGGTGTTCGCGAGCGTGGTGGCAGCAGGGCCGGCGGAGCCGAAGGCCCCCACACCCCCCACGCCACCGACGATCGAGATGCCCCGAGCCTCCGAGAAGCCGTCGGAGGCGAAGCCCGCTCCGCCACCGCCAACTCCTCCCGAACCCGAGAAGAAGGCCGAGGCGAAGAAGGAGGCCGAAGCGGCGGTCTCGGAGCCGCCACTGCCGCCAGCGCTGTCGAAGAAGGCCCTGTGCGGCGAGCTCGTACGCACCAACAAGGAGCTCGCTGCGGTCCGCAAGCGCTTCGAGGACGATCGCAAGCAGCTCGAGGCGGAGCGGGCCGCACTGGAGAAGCTGGCGAAGGAGGTCGCCGACGCTCGCGCCCAGCTCCGGGCCGAGACCGAGCGGCTCGAGCAGTTGCTCGCGAAGCGGCCTGCGCCGAACGCCGATGGCTCGACTGCCACGCCAGCGCCGGTCGCGCCCCCGGCCCCTCCGCTGAAGAACGCCGAGCTCGACGCGCTCGCGAAGACGATGAAGTCGATGAAGCCCGAGGCCGCGGCGCTCCTGCTCCAGAAGTCCGAGCCCCGGCTCGCCGCCGCGCTCCTCAAGCGCATGAAGCCTGCCGAGGCCGGCGCCGTGATGGATCGTCTCAAGCCCGATCTCGCCGCGGAGCTGGTCGCCACCATGGCCACCATGCCTGGGGCGCCCAGCAAGGGAGCGCTCAAGTGAAGTTGCGCATTGGCGTTCCAGCAGACGCGAAGAGCGTCGAGTCGACCGACGCAGCGATGGCAGGGAGCAGGCTCGTGCGAGGCGCTCGACCGGTGCCCTTCGCGGTCGCGCTCGCCGCCGCTCAGGCACCGGCTCGCTCCACGCCGAAACCAGAGGGAACTCCGGTCTTCACCCCCTTCGACGCAGCGAAAGCCGAACCAGCGCTGGTGCCTCTGATGGCGGGCGCCCAGGGCACCCGATCGGACGATGCGCCGGTCACCCAGCCGAAGTCACTGACTACCCCTGAGCCGATCGAGGGCGTCGCAGGTTTGGCTCGCACCGATCCGAAGGAGGTCGCGTCATCGGACAAGGTGCCCCTCGTGTTGGAGCAGCCCGCGAGCCCGATCGCGGCTGAGCTCACCGACGCGCGCGAGACGCCGGCAGGTCGAGCCATGCGGTCCGTGGACGCGCAGCCGAGCCGAGCAGCTCGGCAGCCGCCAGCCTTCATCGCGACCTCGTCTCTTCAAGCGACGTCTGCCGCGCTCGCTGTGGCGCTTCCAGACGCCCAACCGGGCCCTGTTGGCTTCGAGCCACTTCAGGCCCGGGTGAAAACTGAAGCTCCAGGCCGCCCGCAGTCGATGCGTCCGCCGCTCGGCGCGCCGCCAGCGTCACCGAGCGTGGCGTCGGAGCTGCAGCTCGCGCCGCCGCAAGAAGAGCGTCCGACCCGGACCACGACCGAACCGCGTTCAACGCCCTTTCAGGCACCACCGCCGCTCGAACCCGTGATGTCCGCGCCTGCCGAGGCGGCCTCGCGCCCATGGACCGAAGGCCGACCAATCCCGTCACGCGCCGACACCTCTTCGCCAGCTCCCAGTGGCAAGCCGGACGCGCGTCCTGTCGCTGAGCCCGTGGCGGCCCCCACGCGTCCACGCAGCAACGCTCCTCCGGAGTTCGCGGCCCCGCAACCCACGGCGAGTCCCCTTCAGCCGACTCGGCTGGTGCCCCCGGCCGTCATGACCGCAACACCCGCGCCCGAGACTCTGGAGATCGCCCCGCAGCCCCCGAACACTGCGCCGCGCCCCGGTCCACGAACCGACGACGCTCCAACGCGGTTCGTGGCCATGCGGCCCGAGTCGGCTCCCGCGCCAGCGCTCTCCTTCACCGCCACGCTTCGAAACGAACGATTCGGGGTCGTGCCCGAGGTGATGGTGCCACCTGAGCGAGGCCTGCCGGTGGGTGACGCCTTGGAGCCCCGGCGTGAACGACCGAGTGGCGCGCGCCTGCCTCGTCCGACGATCGTCGATCGGACGGTGGCCGAGACCACGGGCGCCCTCGAGATGACCGTCGCTCCGCGCGTGGCGCCGAAACCAACGGAGCCACCCGTCACGCCCATGCCCTCGACGTTCTCGCAGTCCGCGGAGGTCACGGACGCGGAGCTGACGCCGCTCCCAGAGCGCCGTCGCCCGCTGTCGATGGCCGGTTCGGCTGATGACGCGCCCCTCCCTGCCGCCCGCGCCACCGAGCTTGCGCCAGGCCTGCTTCCGTCCGTGGTTTCCCCCACTCCCGTCCTGCCTGCTGCGAAGCCCTCGATGCCCTCGCCCGTCACCGAAGACATCGGCACGAAGAGCGCCGAACTGAAGGCGCGGCGAGACGCAATCGAACAGCCTGCGCCGATTACGCTTGCCACTGCGCCACAGACCACGCCGCTCATCCTCGAGCTCGCCGCACAACGTCTGGCCACGCCACCGGTGGAGCTCCGTCGGCCCCGCGCTGAGAGCCAGGTGATGGCGCCAGCCGAAGCCGTGGGAGGCATCGAGCGGAAACGTGAGCTGGACCGCCCTGAGTTGGGCGACGCGACGAGCTCGCTCAAGCCGGCACTCCCGACCGCGCCGGCCGACGCACCGCCGCGACTCGAAGCCGTGTCTGCGCCGCCACCGGTTCCGAACCTCGCCCCGCCGATGCTCGAGGATCCCTCGTTGCGGGTGGTGGTGCTCCCCAACCTCGCCCGCGTCAACGTGGAGACGGCGGATCAAGGCTCCCTCTCGCTCCAGGTGCGCGTGCAGGACGGCGTCACCGACATTCGCGCGACGGGTCCAGCCGCGCCGATGGTGGAGGCCCGACAGAGCGAGCTCCGCGTGGCGTTGGCGAACGAGGGCCTGTCGCTCGGGCGCTTCGAGTTCGGCCAGTCCGATTCCAACAACCGTCGTGAGCGCTTCGAGACACCCGACGATCGCGACACCCTGCCCCGACGTGCGCCTGCGCGCGCCGCCACCAGCCAGACGCTCCGCGCGGACGGCCGCCTGTCCGTGAAGGCCTGAGAGGAAACGACCATGCCCACCGCCATCGAAGGCCTTTCGCAGACCGGCACGCCACCGACGTCGCTCACCCCGCAGGGCTCGAGCCGCCTCGGCAAGGACGAGTTCCTGAAGCTCCTCGTCACCCAGCTCTCGAACCAGGACCCACTCTCGCCCGTCGACAACCAGGCCTTCATCGCGCAGCTCGCGCAGTTCGCCACCGTCGAGCAGCAGTCGCAGATGAACTCGACGCTCGAGTCGCTCCTGATGGCGCAGGCGTCGAGCAACCAGACCAACGTCGCCAACCTGGTCGGCAAGGAAGTCACCTTCACCTCGGACCAGGTCTTCGTCGGAGCCAGCGGGGGCGCCGAGCTCAACGCGAAGCTCTCGGGCGACGCCGCGAAGGTCAGCGCGATCATCAAGGACGAGAACGGCCGCGTGGTGCGCTCCATCACGCTCGAAGGCGCGCGCAATGGCGGTGCCCTCTCGATCCCCTGGGACGGCCGAGACGCGAGCGGCAACCCCGTCTCGTCGGGCACCTACACCGTCACCTTCACCGCGGCGGACGCGCAGGGAAAGTCCGTCGACGTCTCGACGCAAGGCAGGGGCCGGGTCAGCGGCGTGTCCTTCGCCGATGGTGTTCCACAGCTCGTCGTCAATGGCGTCCGGGTGCGGCTCTCGGACGTTCTCGAAGTCTCAGAGCCGAAACCCAGCATCACCACCACCTGAGGAGGGGAAGTCATGTCGCTGCTCACGTCGCTCACCACCGGTACGTCCGGTCTCAACGCCAACAGCCAGGATCTCAACGTCATTGGCGACAACATCGCCAACGCGAACACGATCGGCTTCAAGTCGTCCCGCGCGGCGTTTCAAGATGCGCTGCTGCAGCAGGTCATCGGCGCGCCAGGGGGTGGCCAGGTGGGTCTCGGCACGAACCTGCAGGCCATTCAGCGAATCATCAGCCAGGGCGCGCTCGCGAACACCGGCGTGGCCACGGATCTCGCGCTCCAGGGCAACGGGTTGTTCGTGCTGCGCGGCAACTTCAATGGCTCCGGCGGTGGCGTCGGCGGCTCGGGCCAGTACTTCACGCGCGCCGGGCAGTTCACCATCGACAACGACGGCTTCCTCGTGAACACCTCGGGCCTGCGCCTGCAGGGGTACACGGCGGATGAGGTGGGCAACGTGCAGGGCTCGCTCGGCGATCTCCAGGTGGGCGCCTCCAATGCGCTCGCCGTCGCGACCGGAGAGATCAAAATCCGCGCGAAGCTCGACCCACTCGCGCAGCTCCGGACCTTCGACCCGGCCGACCCGGCGAACACGTCGAACTTCAACAGCTCGGTGGTGATCTACGACTCACTCGGCCAGTCGCACGACGTCACTGTCTATTACAACCGCACGGGCACCGGTGCGTGGGAGTGGCGCGCGATGGTTGAGGACGGCGCGACCGTGACGGGTGGAACGCCGGGCGCTCCAGCCGAGATCGCCAGCGGGACCATGACCTTCGACAACCAGGGCCGCCTCGACGCCGCGACGCAGACCTCGAACTTCAACCCGCTCAACGCCGTCAACCCGCAGGCGCTCAACTTCAACTTCGGTGACGACATCGCCAGCGGCGGCACCGGCGTCGAGGGCATCGTCCAGAACATCGGCGGGAACCGGAACGAAACGACCTTCGTGAGCCAGAACGGCAACGCGGCCGGAACGCTCGCCTCGATTCAGATCAACAACAAGGGCGAGGTCGTCGGTGCGTTCACCAACGGTCGCACCCGCGTGCTGGGCCAGGTGGCGGTCGCCGACTTCGAGGCCATGGACAAGCTCAACCGCGTCGGCGGCAACCTGCTGGTCGAGTCGCGCGAGTCCGGGCAACCGACCATCGGTGCTCCGGCGGAAGGCGGCCGCGCCACCATCACCGCGGGGGCGCTCGAGCAGTCGAACGTCGACCTCGCCAACGAGTTCGTGAAGATGATCGCCGCCCAGCGTGGCTTCCAGGCGAACTCGAAGACGATCACCACCGCCGATCAGCTCCTCGGCGAGCTCATGCAGCTCAAGCGGTAATCTGCTGAGCCCTTCGTGAGGGCACCGCGCCGGCCCTTCCCCTGGTGGAACGGCCGGCGCTCGTGCGTCAGACGCCTGACGCGCTTGAAGACCGACGGTGAGCGTGCCGACACGAAGAGAGACGAGGTGCGTGACGTGATCATCCTGACCCGACTGGACGGCCATCGAGTGGCGGTGAACGAGGACCTGCTGGTCTTCGCCGAGCAGACGCCCGACACGGTGCTGACGATGTCGTCCGGGCAACGGCTCATGGTGAAGGAGGCCCTGCACGACATCGTCGAGCGCATCGCCGCCTTCCGGCGACAGAGCGCCCTGCCCGTCGTGAGCGGAGACGTGCACCATGGATAAGACGACGGTCCCCGGAATTCTGTTCGGCATCGCGATGATCCTGCTCGGGCAGAAGCTCGAGGGCGGCCACGCCGGCTCGCTGCTCCAGGCCACCGCGTTCATCATCGTCGTCGGCGGGACCGTCGGCGCGGTGATGGTCTCGTATCCGCTCAGCGAAGTGATCAGCGGGATGATGGGCCTCAAGATCGCCCTGCAGGAGAAGAAGTCGGACATCGTGCCGCTCATCGGCCAGCTCGTGGAGCTCGCGACGATCGCACGACGTGACGGCGTGCTGGCGCTCGAGAGCAAGCTGGCCGAGGTGAAGGACCCCTTCATGAAGCGCGCGCTCGGCTTCCTGGTCGACGGCGTCGAGGCGTCGGTGGCGCGCGACACGCTCGAGACCGAGATCGAGATTGAAGCGGAAGAAGGCGGCGTGCAGGCGAAGTTCTGGGGTGACTTCGGCGCGCTCTGCCCCACCGTCGGGGTGCTCGGCGCCGTGCTCGGCCTCATCCACGTGATGGAGAACCTCGACAACCCCGCCGCGCTCGGCCCCGGCATCGCCGTCGCCTTCGTCGCCACGGTGTACGGCGTCGGCGTCGCCAACCTCATGGCCCTGCCACTGTCGAACAAGATCAAACGGAAGGTCTCGATCGAAAAGGAGCGCAAGACGCTCATCGCCGAGGGCGTGCTCGCCATCCAGGAGGGGCTCAACCCGCGCATCCTCGAGGAGAAGCTCAAGAGCTTCGGCGGGCATCACGCCAAGCACATGAAGTCGGCCGAGAAGAAGTGAGGCAGCCGTCATGGCGAAGAAGCACAAACATGAAGAGCACGAGAACCATGAACGGTGGGTGATCTCGTACGCCGACCTGGTGACGCTGCTCTTCGCGCTCTTCGTCGTGCTCTACGCCTCGAGCAAGGTCGACAACAACAAGCTGGCCGAGACCACCGAGTCGATGCGCTGGGCGCTCAACTTCAAGGGCGAAGGCGGCATCACGAAGCTGTCGATCTTCAAGGGACCGCCCACCGAGGGTGGCTGCGTCACCAGCATGGGGACCAACCCCTTCAACAACCCGGTCGATCGCAAGGTGCTCGAGCAGCAGCGCAAGAAGCTGGAGCGCGCGCTCAAGCCCTTCCTCATGGAGCGACCCAGGAACCCGAACATCGCCTTCGAACTGGAGCACGGGAAGCTCCGCCTTCGCCTGGCGGCGCAGCGGTTCTTCGATCCCGCCTCGGCGTCGCTGCGGCCCGAATCCATCGCGGTGCTCGACGCCATCGCCGCGGAGGTGGCCGAGTCGAAGATGAACCTGCGCGTCGAGGGCCACACCGACGACGAGCCGATCAAGACGACGCGGTTTCGCAGCAACTGGGATCTGTCGGCCTCGCGCGCGGCGACGGTCGTGTCGTACCTCGAGCAGGCGCACGGCATCGACGCCACGCGGCTGATGGCGGCGGGACACGGCTCGCAACGCCCGCTGGTCCCGAATGACACGACCGAGCATCGTGAGATGAACCGACGCATCGAGATCGTCCTCGAGGTGCCGCCCATCGACCCGCGCAGCACCCCACCCGCACCGTAGCCGGGTCTTCGCCGCCACCCGGGTCGTCAGCCACCCGGCGCAGGCCCTCGCCCGACCCAGCCGAGGCGCAGGACGCCCAGTCAATACAGGCACTTCAGAAGCCACGTCCCTGACGCGTCAGAGGCATGCGCGTTGCGTTGGCTTCACCGCATGAGCGAGGAGAAGGACGCCAGGAAAGAGACGCCGCCCCCGGCTCCGGGCGGGAAGTCGAGCAAGCTGCTCCCGATCTTCGTCGGCCTCAACAGCCTGCTGCTCGTCGGCGTGATGGGCGTGCTCGTGATGCAGATGCGCAAGCAGGCGCACCCGCCGGAGCACTCGGAAGAGTCGGCCGAAAAGCACGACGAGGGCGACTCCAGGGACGAATCGGCGCCGGAGAAGAAGGACGAGAAGAAGCCGGAGCCGAAGGAAGAGAAGGCCGAAGCGAAAGACGAGAAGAAGGACGAGAAGAAGGACGGGGCGGCCAAGGGCTCCGCCGGTGGGCTCGGTCCCCTCGTGAAGCTCTCCGACTTCGTCATTCACCTCCGCAACCCCGAGATCGACCGCTACGCGCGCATGTCATTCGAGGTCGAGGTGTTCGCCGACCCGGACAAGGACTCGCTCAACGCCCACATGCCCCGCGTGCGCGACGCCTTCATCAGCTACCTCTCGGACCGCACCCTCGAAGAGCTTCAGGGCGCCGAGGGCCTGGGCCGCACCAAGGACGCGCTGCAGACGAAGCTGCGCGATCTGGTGCCAGAAGCCCGCGTTCGCAGCCTCTACATCTCCGATTTCGTCGTGCAGTGACTGGAAAGGTACGTCCATGGCCGGCCCGTTGCTGAACTCCGACGAGATCAACGCGCTGATGACGGCCATTCAGGATGGCCGCGTCGCGCCGGAGCAACCCAAGAGCCGCGGCGCCGCGGTCAACTACGATCTCACCAGCCAGGATCGCGTCATCCATCGGCAGATGCCGACGCTCGACGCGATCAACGAGCAGATCGCCACACAGTTCGGCATGGGCATCGCGGGCCGCACACGTCTGACGGTGCGGGTGACCTCGGGCCCGGCGTCGCTGCTGCGCTTCGGTGACTTCAACTCCATCCTCGCGCCGCCGGCGACGGTGACGGTGCTGTCCCTGGGCAAGGCGGGCGCCCAGGGGCTCCTCGTGCTCGAGCCGGGCCTGGCCGACGCGATGATCGCCGCGGCCCTCGGCGACAAGCGCGGCCGCACCGACGAGCCCGCCCCCACGACCGAGGGAGGCACACGCCGCGACTTCACCATCGTCGAGCGCAACGTGCTGCGCCGGCTGCTGGCGGTCTTCACCGACGCGATGCAGTTCGCCTGGGGCCCCGTGCTGCCGTTCAAGCCCGAGGTGATGCGCTTCGAGACCGACCCGCGCCTCGCCGTGATCTCTCCGGGCAACGAGGCCGCGGTGTTGTGCAGCTTCGAGCTCGAAGGCGCGATCCGCGGCGTGATCCAGCTCGCCCTGCCCTACACCGCCATCGAGCCCGCGAAGAAGGCGCTCATGTCGCCGCCGAAGCTCAACAACACGAGCGACGAGCGCTTCGTCACCGCGCTGCGCGACGAGATCAACCAGGTCGAGGTGCAGCTCACCGCGCTCCTGGGCAAGTCGAAAATGACGGTGCGGCAGATCCTCGACCTCGAGCCGGGCGGCGTGTTGATGCTCGGCACGAGCGAGGGCACGTCCCTGCCGCTCTTCGTCCAGGGGAAAGCGAAGTTCACGGGGCAGCCGAAGATCGTCGGCGGCGCCATCGCGCTCGAGGTCGACAGCGGGCCGGTGGCGGAGCTGCGCCGGCCCTTCGACGGTGAGCCTCACGATTCCAGAAAAGCCGCTTGAAGGAGCTGCCATGTCCGATGTCGCAAGCCAGGAGAACGAAGTTTCGACCCGAAGGCTGGACCTGCTGCTCGACGTGCCGCTGGACGTCACCGTCGAGCTCGGCCGCTCACGCATGTCGATTCAGGAGCTGCTCGGCCTGTCGCCTGGCAGCGTCATCGAGCTCGACAAGATCGCCGGCGAGCCGCTCGACATCGTGGTGAACGATCGGCTGATCGCACGGGGCGAGGCCGTCGTCGTGAACGACAAGTTCGGCATTCGCATCACCGACATCGTGAGCAAGTCGGAGCGCATCGCCCGCCTTCGCTGAAGCTTCTCTTCAGTCATCTCGTCGTTTCGTTCCCGGGGAGGGACCGTTCATGCGCACTGCGCTGCTGTCGTTGCTGCTCGCCGCGACTCCTTCGGCCGCCGAGGAGGGCTCCGCCGCCAACCCACCGCCGCCTGCCCCTCCTTCGGCGGCCGACACCGTCGTCGCCGCCGCCTTCGCTGGAGGTATCGGCACGAAGGCGCCTGAGGTTCAGTCACCGGTCTCCGGCACGACGATCGCGGCGCCGCTCTTCGCGCTGTTTCTCCTCGGCGCGATCGCGTTCGGCTTGTCGCGGCGTCGTCAGGCGCGAGGGCGGTCCATCACGCTCGTCGAATCGGCGTCCCTGGGTCCCAAGCGCTCGCTCGTGATCGCAGACGTGATGGGCGAACGGCTCGTCCTCGGCGTGTCGGAGGCAGGGATCGCGGTGCTCTCGGCGCGACCGTCCCCAGAGCCGCAGCCCTTCATCGTTCCGGCGCCGATCGAGCTGCCGACCACCGCGCCCAGGCCCGAAATGTCGTTCTTCGACCGGCTGCGCGGCAAGGCGCCCCAGGCCGCGGCGTCGTTCGACGAGGCGCTGCGCGACACCATCGAAGATCAGGAGCTGCGCGCGAAGCTCGCACTTGGCCAGCGGAGCGTCGTCCCATGACCTTCCTGGTGCTCGGGGCCAGTGACGCGCCGCTGCAGCTCTCGCTCGGCGGTGGTTCGTCGGCGGTGAAGCTGTTCCTGCTGCTGACGGCGCTGTCGTTCGCCACGGGCGCGCTCATCGCGATCACCAGCTTCACGCGCATCGTGATCGTCATGTCGTTCCTGAGGCAGGCCCTCGGCACCCCGCAGCTCCCGCCGAACCAGGTCGTGATCGCGCTGTCGCTGGCCCTGACGGCCTTCGTGATGGCGCCCACCTTCACCCGCGTGCACGCCGACGCGGTCGGGCCGTACCTCGACGATCAGATCTCCGGTCGCGAGGCGTACGATCGCGGGAGCGGGCCGGTGCTCCAGTTTCTCCTGCGCCAGACCCGGCCGGAGGACCTGCGGCTCTTCTACGAGTTGTCCGGCACGGAGCGACCCTCGCGCGCTGACGACGTTCCGCTCACCATCGCCGTGCCCGCGTTCATGGTGTCGGAGCTGACGACGGCCTTCCGCATGGGCCTGTTCCTCTTCATCCCGTTGCTCGTCGTCGACCTGCTCGTGTCCTCCATCTTGATGGCGCTCGGCCTCATGATGGTGCCGCCGACGCTGGTGTCACTGCCGCTCAAGGTGGGCATCTTCCTGCTCGCAGACGGCTGGCACCTGCTCGTGCAGTCGCTGGTGAGGAGCTTCGCGTGAGCCCCGACGCGCTGCCGGCCCTCTTCCGGGAAAGCCTCATGTTGCTGGGTGTCGTCGCGACCCCGATGTTCGGTGTTCTGCTCGTGGTCAGCCTGGTGATCGGCGTGCTCCAGAGCGTGACCCAGGTGCAGGAGCCCGCCGTCGGCGCCGTGCCTCGCCTGGCCACCGTGGTGCTGATCGTCATGTTCAGCGGCGGTTGGATGATGGAGCGCCTTGCCGCGTTTCTCCGCGCGGCGATCGAGCGGCTCGGCGACCGGGGCTTCTGACGCGTGGATCTGCCGCTGCCACTGGTGCTCGGGTTCGCGCTGGTGCTGACCCGCACGGCCTCGCTGTTGGGGGTCGCGCCGATCCTGGGCTCTCGGACGGTGCCGATGCGAGTCCGGTCGGCGTTGATCGGGGTGCTGGCGATCGTCACGTTCCTCGCGGCCGGTGCGCCCCGGGTGCCGGTGCCGTCGGACTTCGTGGGCCTCTCGGCGCTCGTGGCGTCGGAGTTCGCGCTCGGGCTCGCCGCGGGCTTGTCGTCCAAGGTGCTCATCGACGCGGCGCAGGCAGGCGGGCAGGTCGCGGCCAACGCCATGGGCTTCGGCTTCGGTCAGATGCTCGATCCACACAGCAACTCGGAGTCCTCCACGCTTGGCGAGCTCTTCATGGCGCTCGCCCTCGGCGCGGCACTCGTCTTCCATCTGCCCGAGGAGTGCATCGCGTGGCTGGTGCGCTCGGTACGCGAGGTGCCGCCTGGCGCGACGGTGGATGTCTCGAGCCTCGCGAGCGCGATGACGCAGCAGCTCATCTTCGGGATCACCCTGTCGATCCGCGTCGCCTTCCCCCTCTTCGCCGCCGCCATCCTCGGCTACGCGGCCCTTGGAGCGCTCGGCCGCACGGCACCGCAACTTTCGCTCCAGAACCTCGGCTTCGGCGTCTCCATCGCCTCGGGCGTGCTGGCGGTCTTCTTCATCGCCCCGGACGCCGCGCGCATGTGCGCTGACGCCGCCACCCGCATCTTCACCCGGAGCTGATTCATGTCCTCCGAGGGTGGCGACGACGATCAGGAACAACGCACGGAGGATCCGAGCGAACGGCGCCTCGCCCAGGCCTTCGAAGAAGGCGACATCGCGCTCTCGCGTGAGTTCGTCATGCTGGGCGCGTTCATCGCGGGCAGCCTCGTCCTGGTCGCCGTCGCGCCGGGCTTCAAGCGCTCCCTCCAGGTGGCCATCGGAGAGGCCGTACGCCTTGCGCCGACGGCTCCCTTCACCAGCCTGCCTTCGATCCTCTGGCCCCTCGTCGTGCCCGCGGCCACCGTGATGCTCGTCGTCGCCGCCATCGGCATCGCGCTCACCTTTGCGCAGACCCGCGCACAGCTCTGGGAAGACAAGGCCTCGCCAGACTTCGAGCGGCTCTTCAGCGCTGAACGCCTCACGCACTTCGTGTCGAAGGACTTCCTGCAGGATCTCGGGATCTCCATCGTCAAGCTGGTGGCAGTGGGTGGGGTCGTCTGGACCTCGTTCCGCGCCGACTTTCTGACGCTGTCGAAGCTCCTGCAGGTGCAGCCGGCCGATCAACTCGCCGGGCTCCTCGCACCGCTCTCGAAAGTCATCGTCCGGCTCGTGTTGCTCTTCGCGGTCTTCGCTGGTGCCGACTTTGCACTGACCCGATGGCGATACCGGAAGAAGCACATGATGACCCGCGACGAAGTCAAACGAGAGATGAGGGAGGACGAAGGCGATCCGATGCTGCGCGGCGCGCGGAAGCGCAAGCACCGCGAGCTCGTCAAGCGCAACGCGATCGCCGAGACGAAGCGGGCCGACGCGCTCATCGTCAACCCGACGCACATCGCGATCGCGATCCGCTACCGCAAGGACGAAGACGGCGCGCCGCGGGTGATCGCGAAGGGCAAGGGCGTGCTCGCCGAGGCGATGCGCGAAGCGGCGCGCAGCAGCGGCATTCCCATCGTTCAAGACATTCCGCTCGCGCGGCTGCTGTACCGGAAGGTGAAGACGGGCGGCCAGGTGCCGCGTGAGACCTTCAAGGCCGTCGCGGCGGTGCTGGCCTTCGTGTACCGCCTCACGGGCAAGACCGCCCAGGCCAGCCATGAGGTTCGGCTGTGAGCGCCCAGGTCGCCCCCGTTCCACGCGTACCCCCAGAGGCCGTGCTCGCCCTCGCCGTGTTGGGCGTGCTCGCGATCCTGATCGTCCCGCTGCCGGCGCCCCTGCTCGACGGCCTGCTCGCGCTCAACATCGCGCTCTCGGTGATGATGCTGCTGGTCTCCCTCGGCCTGACGAAGGCGATGGAGTTCTCGGTCTTCCCGTCGCTCCTCCTCATCACCACGCTGTTCCGGCTCTCCCTCAACGTCGCCACCACGCGGCTCATCCTGCTCGAGGGCGGCTCGGGCCCGGGCGCCGCGGGGCACGTGGTCGAGGCGTTCGGGCGCTTCGCGGTCGGCGGCAGCCTCATCGTCGGCGCCGTCATCTTCCTCATCCTGCTGGTGGTGAACTTCACCGTCATCACCAAGGGCTCGGGCCGCGTCTCGGAAGTCGCCGCGCGCTTCACCCTCGACGCGTTGCCCGGCAAGCAGATGTCCATCGACGCCGACCTCGCTGCAGGCGTCATCGACGACAAACAGGCCCGGGAGCGTCGCCTCGCGCTGGCTCGTGAGACCGAGTTCTTCGGAGCCATGGACGGTGCGAGCAAGTTCGTTCGCGGCGATGCCATCGCTGGGCTCATCATCACGGCCATCAACATCGTCGGCGGGTTGCTCGCCGGCGTGATGCGCGACCACATGAGCTTCGGTCGAGCGGTCGAGACCTACACGGTACTCACCATCGGCGACGGCCTCATCAGCCAGATGCCCGCCCTGCTCGTCTCGACGGCCGCCGGTGTGCTCGTGACGCGCTCGGAAGGCGCAGACCTCGGGACGCAGGTCGGTGGGCAGATCTTCGGGAGCCCGCGCGCGCTCAAGTACTCGGCGATGGTGCTCGGCCTGCTCGCCCTGCTGCCCGGGCTCCCCGCGCTCGCGTTCGGTCCGCTGGCCGTCGGCGCCTGGGCGATGTCCCGACGCACCGAGAAGCAGCTCGCCGCCGCGAAGCTCGCACCGAAGAAGGCCGATGAGGCGCAGCCGGGCGAGCAGAAGATTCAGGATCTGCTCAGCCTCGACACGCTCGAGCTCGAGGTCGGCTACTCCCTGCTCCCCTACATCGACGTCGACAAGGGCGGCGAGCTGCCCGGGCGCGTGACGGCGCTGCGCAAGCAGTTGGCGACCGAGCTGGGCCTGGTGCTGCCGTCGGTTCACCTCAAGGACAACCTGCGCCTCGACGGGACCGAGTACCGGGTGAAGCTGCGCGGCGTCGAGATCGGCCGGGGCGTGATCCATGCGGGCCGGCTCATGTGCCTCGAGCCCAACGGCGGAACGCCCACCATCGAGGGTCTGCCCGGGAAAGATCCCGCTTTCGGACTCCCGTCGGTGTGGGTGACGCCAGAGCAGCGCGCGGCCGCAGAGGCGCGCGGGTACACGCTGGTCGATGGGCCCTCGGTGCTGACGACGCACCTCTCGGAGCTCATCCGCCGTAACGCGCACGAGCTCATCGGCCGCCAGGAAGTGCAGGATCTGCTCGCGGCCTGCGCGAAGGAAGCGCCGAAGCTGGTCGAGGACACGGTGCCTGGCGTCGTCAGCCTCGGCGAGCTGGTGCGGGTGCTGCGTGGTCTGCTCAAGGAGAGCATCTCGGTGCGCGATCTCCGCACCATCCTCGAAGCGGTTGCCGACGCAGCCCCGCGCAGCAAGGACGCGCACTTCCTCGTCGAGCAGGTGCGCCGTCGCCTCGCCCGGCAGATCACCGCGCGCGTCTCGGAGCGCGGGGTCGTTCACGCGCTCACCCTGGAGCGGCCGGCCGAAGACGCGCTCCGGGGTTCGCTGGGCCAGAACGACGGAGAGCCCACGCTCGCGCCGGACCTCGACACCGCACGCCGCCTCATCTCGAGCCTCGAGACGCGCGCCCAGACCCTCGTCGCCGCTGGCAAGCAGCCGGTGCTCCTCGCGCCGACCGATCTCCGCCGGCCGCTGTTCGAGTTCGCCTCCCGCTTCGTTCCTGATCTCGCGGTCATCTCGGCCCGTGAATTGGTGCCCGGCACGACCATCGAGCCCGCCGGCACCGTCTCGTTGAACCCTTGAAGGAGTCCAACCCATGAGCACTTTCCGCACCTTCCGCGCCCCCGATAGCCGTTCGGCCCTGGCGATGGTGAAAGCCGCGCTCGGCCCCGACGCGATCATCATCGCCACCCGCGAGGTGTCGAACGGCCTCTTCAAGCCGAAGGAGATCGAGGTCACAGCCGCGCTCCCGGAGCCGACGCCCCAGTCGAAGGCGCTCGACAGCCAGGCCTGGGTCGTCCCCACGCAAGCGGCCTCGCTCGCCGTTCCGCCTGCGATGACGCCACGCCGCTACCCCACCGTCACCGCCGCGGAGCCCACGCCCGTCGCGCCCACGCCTCCGCCGCGGACGACGACCACCACCTCGATGGCGTCGCTCGATCTGCAACGGGCCCTCAGCGCCGCCGCCGAACCGAGCCGGCCACCCGACTTCAACGACGAGATCATCCGCCTGCGGGGGGCGCTGGAGTCCATGCAGAAAGAGATGAAGTCGCTCACCCGGCAGCGCGTGGAGCAGGACCTCTCGATGCCCGGCGCGGCGACCGACTTGTTCTCCCACCTCCTCGGCCGCGGCGTCGAAGAGACCATCGCCGAGGAGTGTCTGCGTCAGGCCGTCGAACAAGCGAAAGACGCGCGCTTCGAGACGATGCTCCCGGCGTTGCGCAACGCGGTCTCGGAACGAATCATCGGCGGCCGGGCACCGTGGCTTGGCGATCAGCGCCGCCGGACCATCGCGCTCGTCGGCCCGACCGGCGTGGGCAAGACGACGACCCTCGCGAAGATCGCCGCGCGCGCGATCATGGACTCGAAGCTCAAGGTCGCGCTCATCACCATCGACACCTACCGCATCGGCGCCAGCGAGCAGGTGCTCAAGTACGGCGAGATCATGCAGCTGCCGACCTTCGTGTGTCGGGACCGGATCGAGCTGAACCGCGCGCTCGAGCGCACCGCGAACGCCGATCTCGTGCTGGTCGACACGGCAGGCCGGAGCGTGAGCGAAGCGGTGGCGCGCCAGGCCGAGATGCTGCGCTCCGTCGAAGGCATTCAGCTGTACCTCGTGGTGAGCGCCGCAACGGGTGCGCGAGAGATGGCCGCAGCCGCGGAGCGCTATCGCCCGCTGCAGCCCGAGCGCCTCATCGTCACCAAGATCGACGAGGCCGCAGGCACTGGGAGTCTCCTGTCAGCCTCCGTCCGCATCGGTCGCCCCATCATCGCGGTCGCCGATGGACAGCGCGTTCCCGAGGATCTCCACGCGCTGTCGAGCACCGAGCTCGTCGACCTCGTCGTGGGCACGCCAGGCCCGGGCGATATCGCCAGGGTCGGGGGGCGGTGAGCCATGGACCAGGCCATCGGACTTCGTGAAGCCATGAAGGAGCACCGCAAGAACCAGCCGCGGCTCCGCGTCATCGGCGTCACCAGCGGCAAGGGCGGCGTGGGGAAGTCGAACGTGGCCGCGAACCTGGCGATCCTCGGCGCGCGTGCAGGCCAGCGGGTGCTCATCATCGACGCCGACCTCGGGCTCGCGAACGTCGAGATCCTCTACGGCCTCAAGCCCCGCTACCACCTGGGCCACCTGTTGGAAGGTCAGCGCCCGGTGAAGGAGATCCTCGCCGACGGCCCCGAAGGCGTGAAGGTGCTGCCCGCGGGTCACGGGATTCAGGCGCTCAGCCGGCTCGACGAAGCGCAGCGACTCCGGCTGGTGTCGGCGATCGATCAGCTCGAGGAGGACTTCGACGTCGTGTTCATCGATGTCGGCGCGGGCATCGGCGACAACGTGCTCTTCTTCGTAGGCGCGGCGCAGGAAGCCCTGCTGGTGGTGAGCCCCGAGCCCACCTCGCTCACCGACGCGTACGCGACGCTCAAGGTGCTCTGTCAGGAAGGCGGGGCGCGCTTCTTCAACGTCGTCGTCAACCAGGCGCCGAGCGAGGCCATCGCGAAGGACATCTTCGACAAGCTCTCGGGCGTGGTGAGCCGGTTCCTCGGCGCGAAGATGCGGTGGCTCGGCTGGCTGCCGCGCGACGAAAACGTGCACCGCGCAGTGATGTCGCAGAAGCCACTGGTCGGCCTCTTCCCGAGTTCACCCGCGACGCGCGCCTTGAACGCCGTCGCCGACACGTTGTTCCACGAGCCGCCCCCCGTTCGTCTCGAGGGCGGCCTCAAGTTCCTGTGGAGCCGTCTGCTCCGGGAATCGGGCGTTCACTGAGGGAGCCGTCATGCATCGTGCTGCGCTTCGGTATGAGTCGACCCAACAGGCCCCGCCCCTCGACGACAATGAGGTGGTGCAGCGCTACGCGTTCTTGATCGATCGCGTCGCGCGACGCATCTGCGCGAAGACCGCCAACGCCGTTCAGCCGGGAGATCTCTGGTCCGTCGGCGCGCTCGGGCTGCTCGATGCGTGGAAGCGCTTCGACGCCGGGCGGGCGGTCAAGTTCGAGAGCTTCGCGGAGCACCGCATTCGGGGCGCGATGATCGACGAGCTCCGCGAGATGGATCACCTGCCGCGCCGGCTCCGCGCCGATGCCGACAAGGTGCGCAAGGCACGCCACGCGCTCGAGGCCTCGCTGGGCCGCGAACCCACCCAGGAAGAGCTCGCCGAGAAGCTCGGCCTCTCGATGGAGGAACTCGACGCGCTCGAGACGCTGTCGCAGCCGTCCATGCCGCTGACGCCCGAGCTTCCCGTCGCCAGCCTCGAGGCCCGACAAGACGACCGGCTCGAACAGGCGATGACGGTGCAACGACTCACCGACGCCATCGGCAAGCTCCCACAGCGCCTGTCGCTCCTGTTGTCTCTGCACTACGTCGAAGGGCTCACGTACAAAGAGATCGCCCAGTCGCTCGAGGTGAGTGAAGCGCGGGTATGTCAGCTCCACGGCGACGCGGTGAAGAAGCTCAGAGAACAGCTGTCGGCTGTTGACGACGAGTGAAGGCACGCGGTCTGCTGAGGGGTGCCTCGTCCACTTCCAGCGTATGCGCTCTCGCCCCCCTGCCCGCCTGCGCTGGCGCTCGCCACCGAGCCAGCCGCGCACGCGGTCATCCTGGCGGTCGGGCCGGTCGATCAGGATCTGATCACCGCGTTGCGGACACGCCGGCGAACGGTTCGAGTCGTCAGAGACCACGCCGCCGCCCACCTCATGGCTCGCACCCTCACCATCGAATCGGTGCTCCTGACGCCTTCAGCGGATGGCAGCGGCCTCGACGCCGTTCGCGCGCTCAAGGCTGACCGTGCCCTCGCGACGACGCCGATCATCGTCACCTCGCCGTACCAGAGCGGGCAGCGGGAGTTCGCCATCGTGATTGCCCCTCCTGAGCTCTCGTTCCTGGAGTCGGGAGACGGAGCCTCGCTCCACGACGTCCTCCTGCACCTCGACGTCACCGCGATCCTCGCGCGTCGGTTGATCGAGGTGTGAGCGCTGCTTCACGCTGACGCAGTTCGTCACCTCGGCGTCGTTTGCCCTCGCGACGCTCGGTGCTAGGCGACGCGGCGACATGAACGCCGCGCTCCTCGCCCACCTGCAGGCCCAGCTCGACGACATTCGCGCCCAGGGCCTCTTCAAGAACGAACGCGTCATCACCTCGCCCCAATGCGCGAACATCACCGTGCAGAACGGCCCCGAGGTCCTGAACTTCTGCGCCAACAACTACCTCGGGCTCGCCGACTCGCCAGAGCTCATCGCCGCCGCGAAAGAGGGCCTCGACCGCTACGGCTTCGGCATGGCCTCGGTGCGCTTCATCTGCGGCACCCAGGACGTCCACAAGGAGCTCGAGGCCAAGCTCACCGCCTTTCTCGGCACCGAAGACACCATTCTTTTCTCGTCCTGTTGGGACGCGAACGGTGGCGTGTTCGAGATCGTGCTCGGCGAAGAAGATGCGGTGATCTCCGACGCGCTCAATCATGCCTCGATCATCGACGGCATCCGCCTGTCGAAGGCGAAGCGTTACCGCTACGCGAACAACGATCTGAACGAACTCGAGGCGCGCCTGAAAGAGGCGAAGGCCGCCAACGCGCGCTTCATGCTCGTCGTCACGGACGGCGTCTTCTCGATGGACGGCGTCATCGCGAACCTCAAGGAGCTCTGCGACCTCTGCGAGCGCTACGGCGCCGCGGTGATGGTCGACGACTCGCACGCGGTTGGGTTCACCGGTGAGAAAGGCCGGGGTTCTCACGAGCTGCGCGGGGTCCTCGGCCGCATCGACATCCTCACCGGCACCCTCGGCAAGGCGCTCGGTGGCGCGTCGGGCGGCTACGTCTCGGGCCGGAAGGAAGTCGTCCAGCTGCTGCGCCAACGCGCCCGCCCCTATCTCTTCTCGAACACGCTCATGCCGGCCATCGCGCATGCCACCGTGAAGTGCCTCGAGCTGCTCGAGCGCGGAGACGAGCGCCGCAGAACGCTCCGCGACAACGCCGCGCACTTCCGTGCCCAGATGACGAAGGCGGGCTTCGGGCTCTCCGGCGAGGGACACCCCATCATCCCCGTGATGATCGGCGACGCCGCCCTCGCCTCTCGCTTCGCGGACGAGATGCTCAAGGAAGGCATCTACGTCGTGGGCTTCAGCTTCCCCGTCGTGCCCAAGGGGCAGGCCCGCATCCGCACGCAAATGTCCGCGGCGCACACGCGCGCGCAGGTCGACCGCGCCGTCGCCGCATTCACCAGGGTCGGCACCCAGCTCGGAGTCATCTCGTGAAGGCGCTCGTCAAGTCGAAGAAGGAAGCCGGTCTCTGGCTCGAGGAACTCCCCGTTCCGAAATGCGGACCCAACGACGTGCTCATCAAGGTGCGCCAGACCGGCATCTGCGGCACCGACATTCACATCTACAACTGGGACGAGTGGAGCCAGCGGACGATCCCCGTGCCGATGGGCATCGGGCACGAGTTCATGGGCGAGATCGCCGAGCTCGGCAGCGAGGTCACCGGCTTCACCGTCGGCGAGCGCGTCTCGGCTGAGGGCCACATCACCTGCGGTGGCTGCCGCAACTGCCGCGCCGGCAAGCGTCACCTCTGCCGCAACACCATCGGGCTGGGCGTCAACCGCCAGGGCAGCTTCGCCGAGTACGTCACCATTCCGGCGTTCAACGTCTTCAAGCTGCCGAACGAGATCCCCGATCACCTCGCCGCGTTCTTCGACCCGCTCGGCAACGCGGTGCACACCGCGCTCTCGTTCGACGTCGTCGGCGAGGACGTGCTCATCACCGGCGCGGGCCCCATCGGCGTGATGGCCGTTCCCATCTGCAAACACATCGGCGCGCGGCACGTCGTGATCACCGACGTCAACGAATACCGGCTCGACCTCGCGAAGAAGATGGGGGCCACGCGCGCGGTGAACGTGGCGAAGGAGTCGCTCGACGACGTGATGAAGCAGCTCGGCATGGTCGAGGGCTTCGACGTCGGCCTCGAGATGAGCGGCAACGGCGCGGCCTTCAAGCAGATGTTCAAGGCGATGAACCACGGCGGGCGCGTGGCGATCCTCGGCATCCCACCTGGCGAGATCGCCATCGACTGGAGCCAGGTCATCTTCAAGGGCCTGGTCCTCAAGGGCGTCTACGGCCGGGAGATGTTCGAGACCTGGTACAAGATGACCGCGATGCTGCAGAGCGGGCTCGACATCAGCCCCGTCGTCACGCACCGCTTCCCCATCGCCGACTTCAAGCAGGGCTTCGAGATCATGCGCACCGGCCAGAGCGGCAAGGTGGTGCTCGACTGGACGAAGTGAGGGCGCGCGTGAGCACGAAGCGGAAGTTCCAGGCGGTACCGGAGGCGTCGACGGGAGAAGACCTCGAGCGTGTACCGGCCATGCCGAAGAAGCGTCCGCGCGCCGGCAAGCTGCCGAAGGAAAAGCTCTTCATCGCCATGGCCGGCAACATCGGCGCCGGCAAGACGACCGCCGCGAAGATGGTGAGCCAGAAGTTCGGTTTCGAGCTCTTCGACGAGCCCGTCATCGATAACCGGTTCCTCAAGGGCTACTACGCCGACATGAAGCGCTGGAGCTTCACGCTTCAGCTCGAGTTCCTCATCCGCCGCGTCGAGCACCACGAGCTCATCCACAAGGTCGACAAGAGCTGCATCCAGGACCGCACGCTCTACGAGGACCCGGAGATCTTCGCGAAGTACCTCCACGGCCTCGGCTTCATGACGGACTCGGAGCTCGAGCTGTACTTCGAGTACTTCCAGCGCCTCACCCGCACCATCAAGCACCCGCAGAAGGTGATCTGCTTCGACGTGCCCAGCGTGCAGGTGCTGCTCGACCGCATCAAGAAGCGCGGCCGCGAAGAGGAGAAGGGCATTCAGGCCCAGTTCCTCCGCGGGTTGTCCGGCTACTACGCGACGTTTCCGATGGTCCTTCAGGGAAAGTACGGCATCGACGTGCTGACGTTCGACGTGACCAGCCTCGACATCCGCACCGGGCGCGGGCGCGATCAGTTCCTCGACACGGTGTCGGCTTTCTTAGTCAGGTAGAGAGGCTCGGCACCACGCGGTGCCCGACTTGCGCGAATCAAGGGAACCGTGCCAACCTGTTTGCCACGGCTCGGTGGCTGGTTTCTCGTCGACTGGCAACGGGGGCACGACTTAGCTAATTACTGGAGAGAGTGGGCAGGCCCTGAGTGCGTGCATTCCTCAACTTACGGTCCCAGTTGCGATGATTCCTGCGCAGTCTGGACCTTGTCGGCGCATTCCGTAGAAATCCCGCTGGCCGCAGACTTGGGTTCAGTTGCGATCGAGGCGCGGCAGCAGGTAGCCCAGCGAGCGCTCGAACCGGTAGTTCACGCCCATGTGCCCGTCCTCGAACTCCTCGTGGACGTGCTCGATGCCGGCGGTGCGGAACTCCTCGGCGAGCAGCCGCGCGCCCCAGCGCAGGTTGAACTCATCGCGCGTGCCGCAGTCCAGGAAGATGGTCTTGAGCTTCTTGTAGACGTCGACGTGCTTCGGCGTGAACCGCACGGGATCGTGCACCAACCACCGGTTCCACACGTCGACCCGCAAGCGGCCCGTCTGGAGATCGATCGGCAGCTCCAGCCCCAGCGGCTCGCCCTTCTTCGGTGAGTACGCCGCCGCCATCGCCAGCATGTTGATGACGGTGTGATCCTCGCCCTTCATCTTCGTCGCCAGCGAGCGGTTGATGAAGTCGCGGTACCAGTTCTCGACCCCGCCCGCCTTGAGCAACGGGCCCGCCGCCTGCGGCAGCTCGTGGAGGTAGCAGTACTCGAAGCCCGCATCACCCGAGTGCACGCCGATGTGCGCGAAGAGCTCCGGGTGGAACCGGCTGATCACCAACGCGCCGTACCCGCCCGACGACTTGCCGACGATCGCCCGCGCTCCACCCTTCGCCACCGTGCGGAAGTTGCGATCGACGAAGGCCACCAGATCGCGCGCCACGTAGTCGCGGTACCGCCCGATGCCTTCGCTGTTGATCCACTGGCTCCCGCCGAGCGAGGTCCACCCGTCGGCGAACACGCCGATGCACGGAGGCAGGCCTTGTTCGGCGATGAGGTAGTCGAGGCGCTCCGGCACCGTGCGCGTGAACGGCGAGGTGTTGAGCCACTGCAGGCCCGTGCCCGTGAAGCCGTGCAGGAAATAGACGACCGGGTAGCGCGCTTCGGGGTTCTCCGAGTAGCCGGGCGGCAAGTAGACCGGGATGGTGCGCGTCGACGGATCATTGAGCGGGTTGCTCTCGAGCGAGCCGGCGAAGACCTGGAAGAGCTGAATCGTCCCCTTCATCACTGCCCCTTCTTCTCTGGTGTTCGGCCGATGCGCTTCATGACCTCCTGCAGGTCCATCCACGCGAGGCGCTTCTCCTCGGGCTGACGCAGCAGGTAGGCCGGGTGGAACGTCGGCATCAAGGGAATGCCCTGGTACTCGCGCCACTGGCCCCGCAGGCGCGTGATGGACGTGGTGTCGCGCAGGAGCGTCTGCGTCGCGAACTTGCCCAGCGCGACGATCACCTTCGGCTGCAACGAGGCGAGCTGCGCCTTGAGGAACGGCTCGCAGGCCTCGATCTCATCGGGCTCCGGGTTGCGGTTGTTTGGGGGCCGACACTTCACGACGTTGCAGATGTAGACGGTGTCGCGGCTGAACCTCATCGCCTCGATCATCTTCGTCAGCAGCTGGCCGGCCTTGCCGACGAACGGCACGCCCTGCTTGTCCTCTTCTTCGCCGGGGCCTTCGCCGACGAAGACGAGCTCGGCCCGTGGGTTTCCGGCGCCGAACACGATGGTGTTCCGGCCCTTGCAGAGCTTGCAGCGCTGGCAGTCGCCCAGCTCGCGGCGGATTTCATCCAGCGGCCGACGCTCGACCGACGTGATGGAGGCCGGTGGGAGTGAGACCGCAGGGGCCGGGGCCTGGACCGCTACCGGGGCGGCCGCACGTGCAGGGACCGCTACGGGCCTCGGAGGCGCCGTCACCTGCGGAGCCCGCCGCTCCGCCAGCACCACTCGCGAACCATCGGCCTCCTGCCAAGCCAGGTGTCGTCGCAACTCCAGCGCCAGGTCGTTCAACTCGTCGGACATCGAAGAACCACCCTACTTCACGCGGCCCAGCACCACGTCCCAGATCGCACGCGCGACCTCCCGCTTGGGCCCCTCGGCGAGCACCGCCTCCCCGGTCGTCCCGAGGACGAGGACGCGGTTGGTGTCGGTCCCAAACCCGCTCCCGGCTGCCGAGACGTCGTTGGCGACGATGAAGTCGAGCCGCTTCCGCTCGAGCTTTGCGCGCGCGTAGGCCTCGACGTCGTTCGTCTCGGCCGCAAACCCCACCAGCACCGGCCGCGTCGGGTTCCCATGGACCCTCGCCGAAGCCGTGGCCAGGACGTCGGGCGTCCGCACCAGCGTCAACGTCTCGGGCCCCTCACCCTTCTTCGTCTTCACCGGGCTGACCTGCGCGGGCTTCCAATCACTCACCGCCGCGGCCGCGACGAACACGTGGGCCGCCTCGACCCGAGACATCGCCGCGGTGAGCATGTCGTCAGCGGTGGTGACCTTGACCACCTCGAGCCCCTTCGAGACTGGAGCCTCCGTCGGCCCGAGCACGACCGTGACGGAGGCACCCAGCGCACGCGCCAC
>JBILEB010000185.1:0-13821 GCA_044352295.1 Myxococcaceae bacterium | reverse complement strand
CCCTCTTGCCTCACGTCCGAGGGGAATGCAACGGGCAGGCACCTCGGAACTTGATCGCCGGGACGGTTTGCGTGTAAGGCCCGCCTTCCGTTTCGGTTCACCCACCCTGAAAGCCCCCAGTCCGCGTCTCCCAGACGACACGCGGCCCGTCGAGAAAACAACACCCATGGCCAAGACTTCGTCCATCATCAAGAACGACCGCCGCCGCGCGCTCTCGCAAAAGTTCCGCGCCCGCCGCCTCGAGCTCAAGCAGACCATCAAGGACCCGGCGACGTCGGCCGAGGACCGCGCCGCGGCCCTCGTGAAGCTCCAGAAGCTGCCCCGCGACGCGAGCCCCATTCGCGTGGTGAACCGCTGCCAGTTGACCGGCCGCCCCCGCGGCAACCTCCGCAAGTTTGGCCTCTCGCGCATCAAGTTCCGCGAGAAGGCGCTGGCCGGCGAGCTGACCGGTGTCGTCAAGGCCAGCTGGTAACCCCTTTCCCTCTTTCGAAAGCAAGGAACGACCCCATGTCCCGCGTCTGTCAGGTGACGGGCAAGCGCCCGATGGTTGGCAACAACGTCAGCCACGCCAACAACAAGACCAAGACCCGCTCGCTGCCCAACCTGCAGAAGCACCGGTTCTGGCTGGCCTCGAAGAAGAAGTGGGTGACGCTCCGCGTCTCGGCCCACGCGCTGCGCATCATCAACAAGCGCGGCATCGACAAGGTGTACGCCGACCTCGAGCGCGCGGGCGAAGTCTAAGCCCGTCGTCGTCGGTCGTGCCGTCGACAAAGCCGTCGGTTCCCCTGGAGGAGCCGGCGGTTTTTTTCGTCTCTTCAGGCCCGCGTTCACTTCATCGGCGCGCAGCGCATCACCTGTTGGAGCGTCGCCGCCACGGGAATGAGGGTGGGGGTGACGCGGTAGCGGTCGGCGCGGGTCTTGAGGAACACCGAGTCCTGGTAGTCGCCCACGCGTTGGCCCGTGGGCCCCACCGCAAACAGCTCGCTGACACCATTGATGGACAGCACCGTCGCGCCCGACGGCGGGCGGAAGTGCGGGCTCGTCACCTGGCCGCCGAGCGTGTGCCAGCGCTGCTCCGCCGGGAGCGCCTTCAAGCCCGGGTGCGCCGACAGCAACGCCAGCATCACCGTGGGCACGTCGTTGAGGGACAGCGGGCCCTCGTCGACGAGGCGTTGGGCCGCGTCGAGGGCGTCGTCGAAGTCGGCCGGCATCGCGAGTCGGGCCCGGAAGGCCGGCGGCACCACCACCGCGAAGGGCACCTGCGACTTCTGCGCGTCCGTCTCGGTCGCTTCCCGGCCCCACACGTAGGCGTGCCCGGTGGAATGGTCGGCCATCAACACCACCAGCGCGCGGTCGGACAGGCCCTGGGCGTCGAGCTGCGTGAGGAGCCGCTCCACCGCGGCGTCGGTGTACGAGAAGGCCACCAGGCGGCGCACGTCGTCGCCGTCGGCGTGGTGCGGCGTCGTCGCGAGCGCCTGCTCGACGCGGGTGCGCACGACGTCGGGCAGGTCCTGCGGCGTGGTGAAAGGCGAGTGGTTCGACAACGACATGAGCAACGCGAACTGCGAGGCCCCGCTCGCGTTCATCACCTCGGCCACGCGGCGCACGCCCACGTCGAAGACGGCGAAGTCGGTGACGCCCTCCCAGGTGCCTTTGGGGAGGTCGACGGGGAGCTCCTTCTGCGAGACGAGCTCGACGTACCGGTGCGCGGGGAGGAAGCGGTGCATCTCGTCGAACGCCGCGTCGGAGCCATAGAAGAAGCGGTGTTCGAAGCCCGAGTCCGCCAACACGTCGGGCAGACACCGCAATGGAAACGGCTGCAGGTCGCGGACGAAGGCGAGGTTGTACGGCAGGGTGCCCACGCCGCACGTCATCGCGCCGAGGTTGTGGGCGGTGCGCACGCCGGCCTGCAGCATCGCCCGGCTGGTGAGCACGCCGTTGCCCTTCGTCGCGGAGCGCTCGTAGAGCGATGAGGTGAAGGGCGCGAGGTCCCGCGGGGCCTGGGGGTTGAGGGCGTGCACGTCGTCGGCGCGGAAGCCCTCGAGCGAGACGAAGAAGACCGCCACCCCGCCATCGGCGCCGTCGAAGAGCGTTCGCGAGACCCGCTCGAAGGCCGAGACGAGCGCGCTGCCCCGCTTGAGACTCGTGGGAGGCTCGCGGTCACGGTCGAGCGGCCGCACGAAGGGATGCGGCGAACAGCCCCCATCCGTGATGGGCCAGCCGACGAGGGCCGCGCCTGTCGCCGCAGCGCCTTTCGAAAACTCGGCGTCCAGCACGAGGTCGCGCGCGGTGGTGGGGCCCTTGTGCTGCGCGAGGTCGAGCGAGCTCTCGATGAGGCCGGTGAGCGGGTCTCCGAGCGCGGCGGGGCTGAAGCGGTTGACGCGCGCGAGCGCGGACTGTCCGAGGACCAGCACCACCGCCCCGCCGACGAGACCGCCCGCGAAGCCGGCGCTCCAGCCGCGCCACGACACGAGCTGCGTCGGACGTCGCCACAGCGACATGGTGAGCAGGAGCGCCGCGAGCCCCAGCCCTACCGCCGCGGGCGTGCGAATGCGCTCGTACGCGAGGAAGCCCACCATGCCCTCGATGAAGGACGCGTTGGTGCCGCCCTCGCCGAGGTCGAACATGGTGGGGAAGGAGCCGCGCTCGCTCTTCACCTCCTGCGCGGTGACGGTGAAGACCCACAGCGAGAAGCCGAACGGCGCGGCGACGATGAGGCCTCCGGCGCGTTGCCACAGCGGACGTCGCACCAGCGCCGCGCCGAGGAGGCCGAAGAGCACGATGAACGGCGTGACGAGCAGGAGCGCGGCCGAGAGGTCGAGCCAGGTACCGCCCACCACGCGCACCGCCTTCGTCGACGCCGAGCCCCAGCCGTAGAGCGCGCTCGCCAGCCGCGAAGGCAGCGCCGCGATGGTGAGGAGGCCCAGGGCCCACAGCGAGGCGGTGAGGCCTGTCTGGAGGGCTGGTCGATCGAACCGCGAAGACGTCACCAATCCGTGACTATGCCGAGGCGGGAGCGCTGTCACGGCTCCCACAGCGCCGAGGGTCGACTTGAGAAGTTCGGAGTTCCAATTGGTTGGCCGATGCGAAGCCCGCGCCGTGTTCATCGGCCGGAGATGGCCGGCCAGGTTGGCGTGACGGCCCCTGGCTCATGAGCGGGGCGTTGCGAGCGGCCCGTCGCCATCGACCGAGGCGGCGTCAGTCCGCGTGCGCGCGCTGGTACGCGGGCCGTGCCTCGCACCGCTGGATGTAGGCGAGCAGGTTCGGCGCGTTCTCGATGGCGCCCATGCGGTTGGCCCACCAGGCCACCGAGCCCACGATGACGTCGCCCGCCGAGAACCCCGACGGCAGGACCCACTCCCGGCCCGTGAAGTACGACTCGAGCGCGCGCGCGGCCTCGTTGATTCGCCCCTTCGCCTCGAGCGCGAGCGGGCTGTCCGGCGTCTTCTTGCGCACCTTCTCGGAAAAGAAGACGGCGCAGTGCGGCTCCAGCTCGGTCATCACGAAGAACGCCCACTGGTAGACGAGGCCGCGCTCGTACGTCCCAACCGCAGGCAGGAGCCGGCCGTGGTGATCCGCCAACTGCAGCACGAGGGCCGAGGACTCGAAGAGGAGACCGTCCTTCGTCTCGAGCACCGGCACGTGCTTGAGCGGGTGGCGCTGGGCGTGGGCGTCGGTGCGGGTCTCTCCCTTCGTCGGGTCGAGCCGCACCAACTCGTAGGGGGCGCCGAGTTCTTCGAGGAGCCAGCGGGGCCGCGTCGAGCGGGTGCGGGGCACGTAATAGAGCGTCGTCATTCGCCGGTGGCATGTAGCAGAAAAATCCACCTGCACCCCGCGCCCGAAGAAGCGCCGAACCGTCCACCCGGGGAGCGCATGAAGCACGTCAACGTCACGCTCCTGCGGGTGTTTGCGCCGCTCCTTCTCGTCGTGGGCGGGCTGGGGTTCGTGCTCCCGGAGTCGATGGCGCTGACGAGCGGCGCCACGCCGTACAACGTCTTCCACCTCGTGTTCGGCCTCGTGGGCCTGGGAGCGCTCGCCTCGAAAGAACTCGGCGCCGCGCGCGCCTTCAACCTCGGGTTCGGCCTCATCGACGTCTACCAGGCGGTGGCGAGCCTGCAGGGCTGGTGGCCGAAGGCGTCCTTCCAGTGGAAGGTGACCGATGACGTGCTGCACGTCGTCATCGGCCTGGGGCTCGTCGCAGTGGGCCTGCTCGCAGACCGGAGCCGGCCGCCGTTGCAGAAGGTGTGAGTCGACTCAATTCACACACAAGGGGCGCATGCCGGGGCAGCTCCCCACGCCCGCTGCCGGAGCCCAGCGGGTGACGTTGCAGGCGCCTTCCATCGGCACCGGCGAGATGTTCGAGAACGTGTTGGTGGGCGCGAGGTTCGGCCCTTCCATGTCCGAGGTCCACCCCGAGACGATGCCGGCGCCGATGAGGTTCTTGAAGGTGCAGTTCTTCACGAACGCCGTGTCGGGTTGCCATTCGATGAGGAGCAGGCCTCCGACGTTCGAGAGCGGCCCACAGCCAAAGCCGCGCGCACCGGTGGCGCCGCCGGCGTACTCCACCGTCACGTGCTCGAAGACGTTCCCGTCGGCAGCGCCGAGGCCCAGGTACACGCCAGCCCAATCACCCGCCGCGGGCGTCGCTTCGGCCGACGTCAACACGATGGGTTTGTCGGCCGTGCCCTGCGCGACGAGGCGCACCGGCGCGCGTGAGGCCTTGTTCCCGAGGGTGAGGCCGACGTCGCCCATGCCCTTCTTGGGGAACTTCATCGTCACGCCCGCCTCGATGCGCAGCGTGAGCGTCGACATGCCCAGGTCGTACATGAGGAACGAGCCGTCGATGACGTACGGCACGCCGCGGTTGACGAAGGCCTCGTCGACGTCGAGCCGCGTGACGGAGCGCACGAAGATGCCCTCGCGCCGGTTTCCCGTGAGCACGCTTCCCTTCGGGATGCTGTTGATGCCGGCCGGCTGCAGGTCGAGCGCGTAGCCGGTGGGGAACCGCGCGTCGGCCTCCGTCTGCGCGCCCGCGCCCGTGACGACGAGCGCTTCGGAGTCACTCGCAAACCCGGCGTAGTTCCGCAACGTCAGCCCCTGGCCGCCGGAGTCCTTGATGACGAGGTGCCGCGCGCGCACCATCGGCCGCACCGGCTTCATCTGCTCCCCACGCGCCTCGATGGCGGCGTTGGTGTCCGTCATGTCCTTGCTGCCGCCGTTGACGAGCGCCGTGTACGAGAGGTCGAGGCTGCCGGTGGGGAAGACGAAGAGGCTGCCCCAGAACTCTCCGGCGGTCTGCGAGCGGAACACCACGGGCTCGAGCCGGTTGCCCTCGAAGCGGCCCGCGGCCACCACCTTGCCGGCCTTGCCCGTGCCCGAGTTGCCCACCTGCACCTGGGTGTTCTTCTCGAGCACGACGACGGCGCAGGGCTCGATGGTGACGGTGGCTTCGATGCGAATGGGCTTGAGCAGGTGTGGGCTGCCGGCGGCTGTCCACGTCTCATCCGCGGTGATGTTCTGCGCGTGCACGGTGCCAGCGCCCGAGGGCACGGCGGCACAGGCGCCCCGCGAGAGGATTTCGTCGGGCGTGGGCTCCTTCGCGGTGGGACAGCCAGCAACCAGCAGCGCGAGGAACGCCAACGAGCACGGACGCATGAGAAGCCTTTCGAAGTGGGGTCCACCCCTGGGATGTGTGCAGGCGTAGCGCATCCATCGGCGTGCGTCGTGGGTGGTTGGACCGCGAGCGTGCGGGTGACGCCTCACCGCGTCGCGCGAAAGGTGTCGGGCAGTACGCGAAAGCCGGTGCTCGCGTCGACGTCCTCGCGCCAGTCGGACCTCACCGGCAGCCGCCGCGGGCCCGCATCGCCATCAGCCCGACCACCGCCGCCAGGACGAACAGCGCCACCACGCCCATGCCGGCGAGGCCCTGCATCAGAGGCGTCGGCAGACGAGTCGGCAGGAGCGAGAAATCACCCGAGGGCTGCGCGCTCGCCACGCTCGAAACGAGCGCCGCCCAGAGCGCACGGTGCGCCGCCAGGAGCTACGTCTGCGCCGTCCCACGAGGGCCATGTGAGGCGCTCACGTCACCGTCAGCACGTTGCTCAACACACCACCGGTGAGGCTCGAGTCACCGAAGTTGTCGAGCAGCCCATGGTCGGCCTTCCGCACGCCCACCGCGCTGGCCAGCGTGTTGAGGACCAGGTTGTTGGTGCGCCGCTGGTGGTCGATGTGCAGCCCGGTGCGCAGGTTGCCTCCGGCGCCGCCTGCGACGATCCACGGCGTGTTGTCCGCAGCGTGCGGCGGCCCGTTCCCGAGGTCGTTCATCCACACCGCGGCGCAGTCGTCGAGCAGCGTGGCCGAGTACGCCGACGGGTACGCGGCGAGGCGGTCGAGCAGGTACTTGAAGAGGCGCAACTGGAAGCGGTCGACCTGGTGGTGCAGCTCCACCGCGTTGGGAATGGGCTCGCCCGAGGCGCCGTCGGCGTAGATGCGGTGCGAAATCCAGTGGAAGCGCGGGTAGCGGGTGCCGTTGATGTCGTACTGCGTCTGGTCGTTGCCATCCCCCACCTGGAGCGTCACCACGGTGTTGAGCTGGCAGTGGAAGGCCCAGGCCGCGACGTCCATGAAGCGGCGCACGACTTCCGGACGCACGTCGTTGGACTCGGGGTTGCTGATGGCGCGCACCTGCGTGGCTTGCATCGGGTCCAGGTCGCACGTCATGCGCAGCTCGGTGTCCCGCACGGCGTCGAGGTGCAGGCTCAAGCGGCGCTTGTCGCCAGCCGAGAGCTGCGCCTTGCCTGACACCTCGCGCAGCTGGTCCCGCACGAAGTCATTCACGCTCTTGCGGCGCTCGACGACGAGGCGCTGCACCTCGGGCGGCGCGGAGGCCAGGCCGGTGAGGCGCATGAAGGCGTTCAACGGCGAGCGCTCGGCGGGCGTGCGCATCTCAGACGCGCTCCAGGACAGGCCCTCGGCGATGTACGTCTGGCGCGGGCCGGCCATGAAGGTGAGGGGCGCGGTGCCCATCGGGTTGTTGGCCTGGGCGATGCGCCAGTCGATGGAGGCTCCGCAGGCGCGCGGGTTGTTGCCGGTGCCACCCGTGTGCTGCGCGGCGGTGAGGAGCTGCGGGAGCGCCTCGGCGTGGCCGCACTGGTTGCGCGCGAACTGGAGCCGCACGTTCTTGATGAGGAGCAGCCGCGAGGCGTAGTCGGCCAGCTCGGCGGTGGCGCGGGTGCCGTTGACGCCGGTGCGCATGCCATCGGCCGTGAGCGCACCGGTCTGCTCTGGCCAGAAGCGCTCCGGGTCGCCGCCGGAGTTCTGCACGATGCCGTTGCCCGCGCGGACGAACATCGCGAAGCGCTTGCGGGCGGCGGGCTGGGCCCAGGCGGCCTTCGGCAGCAACGAGACGAGCGCGGGGAAGGACAGCGTCACGCCGCCGAGGCCCTTCAAGAGGAGTCGTCGAGAGACGCTCACGGTTGTACCTCCACCGGCCGGGCGCGGAAGGCGTCGCTCACGAGGAGCTCTTCCAACAGCCGCAGTACGGGCACGTCTTCGAGTCGGGACAACGTTCCGAGGCGGTCCATCAGCGGACGCTCGGACTCGGCCATCGGCCGGCCGTACAGGTATTCGAGCCAGTGCTCGACGTAGCAGCCGTGGGCGAGCTGCGAGGCGGCGATTTCACGGGACAGCGCGACGCCGCCTTCGAAGGGCGTCTTCTTGTCGAGGGTGAAGAGGAACTCGCCGGAGTCGTCGATGGGCAGGCCCTTCTCCTGGTCTCTCCAACGGCCGAGCGCGTCGTAGTGCTCGAAGGCGAAGCCGAGCGGGTTGATGAAGGTGCTGTGGCACCCCTCGCCGCAGGTGCCCCTGCCGGTGAAGGCCTCGATGCGGTCGCGCATGGTGCGGCGCATCGTCGGGTCCTCGGCGGGGAGCGGCGGCACGTTGTTCGGCGGCGGCGGCAGGCCGGTGCAGAGGATGCGGAAGTTCAAGTACGTGCCGCGGTGAATCGGGTCGGTCTCGATGGAGGTGGCGTTGGTGGTGAGGAAGGCGAGCTGGGTGAAGAGGCCCGCCCGCCGCCCATCGGAGAACTCCACCCGCGACGGCGTGGTGCCGGTGATGCCCGACAGGCCGTAGACGCGCGCGACGTTGGCATCGGCGAAGGTGTACGGCGCGGTGAAGAGGGTCGAGAGGCCGGCGCTGCGGTCGAAGATGACGTGGCGAACGAAGGTGCGCTGCTCGTTCGCCATCGACTGGCGGAGCGCGGCGGAGAACTCGGGGAAGAGCGTGGTGTTGCGGGTGACGTCGAAGACCTTCTGGAGTTGCAGGAGCTGGTCGTGGAAGGAGGCGACGGTCTCCTGGGCGCGCGGGTCGCGGAGCAGCCGGCGGGCCTGGGTCGCGAGGCCCTGTTTCGTCAGCAGCTCCCCGGAGGCCGCGGCGGTGAAGAGCGCCTCGTCGGGCATGGTGTGCCACAGCGCGTAGGAGAGCCGGTTGGCGAGCTCGTCGCCGGACAGCGGCACGAGGCCCTTCTGGACCTCGTCACTCAGCTCGGGGCGGTAGAGAAAGTGAGGCGACTGCAGCAGCGCTTCGAGGACGAGCCGGGGACCGCCGAGCGCGGGCGGCACGGCGGGGCTCAAGGTGGTGGCGCGGCCGCCGAGGGTGACGAGGGCGCCGACTTCGGCGTCGGTGGCCGGGCGGCGGAAGGCGCGGCGGGCGAGCTCGCGCACCTGCGCCTCGAGGCCTTGCGGCACGGAGCCTCCGAAGGTGCGGCTCAGCGCGGCCTGGTCCTGCGTGGCGGTGACGGCGAGCTGCTCGGCGGCGCGCTGGTAGTCGGCCCACGACGTCGAGTCGACGGAGAGCAGCCCACCGTTGGTGTCGAAGGTCGAGCCCGTGGAGTCGGTGACGAAGCTGCTGGCCAGGTTGGGTTTCGCGGGGAGGCGGAGGAAGTCGGTGACGGTGTTCTCGTACTCGGCGTGGTTGAGCCGCGGCATTCGCGAAGATGCGCCAGGCGTTTCGACCGGGCCGGGTGGCGGGACTTCCGGGTCGGCCGGGCGGCTCCTGCCAATGAGGCCACCGAGGACCTGGCCATCACAGGCGCACAGCACGACGAGGAGTGAGGCGAAGAGGGCGCGCATGGGGTGGGGACTCCCGCGAGCGGGAAAAGGAGCCGCAGCGTAGCCACCTCGGATGCAGCACGCATCGGGGTTGCTGTCCCACCTGTGCACGGGAGTTCACGGTGAGCGGATGAAGCAGGGAACCACGTTGGCGCTGAACCGAAACCGGCGTCCTCGTGACGCAGGATTCACCGAACCGCCCAACCGGCGTGACCTGACTCCGGGAAGGAGCGTGCCATGTCGGCTCCCTCCGAAGAGTCCGTGGACGTTCGCCTCGATCGGCTCGAGGCGATGGTGTTGGGCGTGATGGATCAGCTCGAGCGGCTCGCGGAGCACCTCGCGCAGTCTCACCGCGTCGAGGAGCGCACGCTGCGTCGCCTCGAAGATGGGCTCGAGGAGATCCGCAGCCAGCTGCCGCGGAAGCCGACGCGCCTGCCGCCGCCCGTGCGCCTGGAGCCTCCTGTCGAAGAGCCGAGCTGACGACCCGTCACCTTCGGGTCTGGACGACGGGCATCGCGCGCCCGAACCAGGTGTCGGGCAACGTCGCCGTCACCGAGTCGAGGTCACCAGGGCGAACACCGCTGGAGCGCTGGGGTGAGGCGGTTGTGAAGGTCTTTGGGCAGGTGGCTGCGGTCGAGGGTGAGCCAGAAGCTGACGGCCTCGGGGGTGTGGGTCGAGAGCGCGAACGCGAGCAGTTCCCGGGTCGCCGCTGAGGCCGTCGGCAGTCGCCTCGCCACGCCATCGCGGGTGAGTTTCGGCACCCACGTCGCCGCAGCGAGCACAGTCGCGAGGCCGGTGTCCGTCATCGGGTCGAGGATACCTCGCGTGCGCCTCGAGTCCTCCGGTAGGGTGGTGCCTCGGTTGGGTCGCTGGAGTGGAAATGGCCGCAGCGCTCGCCCGGAGACGTCATGAATCCTCGAAGTCGGTCGATGGCGGGAGCGCTGCTCGTCCTGATGACCTCGGCGTGTCAGTGCCTCCAGGCGGTGGAGGAGCGCGATGGTGGAGGCGGCGGGACTGCGGGTGGAACGGCGGGTGGCTCCGCAGGTGGAATGGCCGGTGGAACGGCCGGTGGTACGGCTGGAGGCTCCGCGGGTGGAGCGGCGAGTGACGCAGGCGTGCGCTGCGCGACCGCGCGTGACTGCCCGGCCGTGGCGGGGTTCCAGTTCTGCGCGGCACCGACTCCGGCCTGCGTGAACGGCTTCTGTCTCATCGAATGCAACGGCCCAGCGGACGCCGGCCGCACCTGTCAGTCCTCGACGCCCGAGTGCCTCACGTGCGGTGGAACGGCGAGCTGCGCCCAGTGCCGTGGCCTCACCTGCATCTTCACGCCGCAGCCGCTGGTGGGAACGTGTCCTCCGCCGTTCGATGACTTCCAGAATTTCAGCGTGATGCCGTTCAGTGGACGGTGCGGCGCGGGGCTCGTGCGCGACGGTGGCTTGGCTGGCGTCTGGGTGGGTCGCCTGATGACAGGCGGCTCGCTCATCGACATCCCCGCGCTCGGAGGCACCTGCCTGGGCAGCGACCTCGCGACGCAGGTGCCTCGCACGGTGGTGAGCTGTCCCACCTGCACCTTCCTGGCCGAGGGGTGCGAGTAGGCGCGCTCACGGCAGGAGCCGGTGCGACGGCGCGAGCGACACGTCGAAGTGCGTCGCCCAGTGCCGGCGCGCCTGCGACACGTGACGAAACCGACGGCCTCGCGCCCCCGGTCGCTTGAGGGAATCGAGCGCCGCCGCCTTCATCGGAAGCTCGAGCTCCGTCGACAGCAGCCGGCGAAGCGTCGCGACGGCCCTCTGGGTCCTCGGGTCGACACCGTTCCTCTCCGTCCTCAGCCGGCGCACGTTCCCCCTCGCCGCTGCCACGCCGGCACCATGTTGAAGTTGACGCGGGACACACCGTTCAGCGAGGCCGAGGTCGCCGCGGCCGGAAACAATTCTCGGAAAATTCGGCTTTTCGACGGATTTTTCCGCAATTGATGGGTGGCGGAGCCCGGAGCGTGACGGTGCGGGGAAGAAACCGCACCCTCGGGTGCACCGCGGAGGCCTGGCGTCTGGGGCCCGAGGGACCCTCGCAGCGGCGCTGACTCGTGCGCGCGCGCTGGAAGCCCACTGGTTTCTTCGTGAACCTCCGGGGCACGCCCGTTGCGACGCTATCCTTGGTCGATGACCTGAGGCCCCCCATTGGCGCAGGGAGTGTGACGTTTCACACCCGTGACGCCCGGCGGGTTGTGTGCTGTGGAGCGCGAGCCATGATCCCCATCGAACAGCGTGCCAGCTGTATCGCCCGAGGCACCCGGGTGCGGACCCGCGACGGAGAGAAGGCCGTCGAGTTTCTGCGCGCCGGCGACGAGGTGACGGCGGTGGACCCGCAGACCGGCGCGCGCGTGAGTACCCACGTGACGGCGGTGACGGTGAGCCGCCGCGAGTGTCTGTCGCTGCGCAGCGCTTCGGTGACGATGGAGTGCACCACCGACCACCGCCTGTTCGACCCCGACGGGCAGGCCTTCGCGAACGCCGGCGACTGGGCCCTGGGGCGCCGCGCGGAGCTCATCGAGGTCCCCGAAGACGATGACGAGCCGCTCAAGCGCGTCGCGGTGTCGAGCGACGCCCGGTACGTCACCATGCATGACGTGTTCGACGTGACGGTGGACAGCGCGCTCCACACCTTCGTGGCCAACGGCTTGTTGGTGCACGACGCGCAGCGCTGACGGACCCGGAGGGCCGTGGTAAGCCGTCGAGTCGCATGCGGCGCCTCGCGTTGGTCCTCGCTCTCGTGTTCTCGACCCAGGCCGTCGCGGCCCCCACGCAGCGCTCGCTCGTGTCGGGAGTCGGCGTCGGACTGGTGGGGCTCGGAGTCGGCGCCCTCGGCTTCAGCGTCGGGCAGCTCCTCGTGTGGCTCGACACGGACCGGAGCGCGCAGGCCTACGCGACGATGCCGCCGTCGAGCGTCGAAGGCCCGGCGGTCACCAGCCTCCGCGCGCGCGGTGGTGCGGCGAGCACGGGCGCCATCGTGAGCGCCCTCGTCGGCGTGGGCCTCATCACCGGCGGCATCATCGCGTTGGTGCTCGACCGCCCTCGGGAAGACGTGTCGCTGTTCCTGCTCCCCACGCCTTCGGGCGGCGCCGTGGGCCTGACCGGCTCGTTCTGACGTCGTCGCGGGCCGTCCCCGGACCCACCGCTCGACGGGGGCCGCTTCGCCACCCGACTCCTCGAGCCCGGCGACCTCGTCGTCGTCTCGGTGCACTTCCGCACCGCCAACCCGGAGCTTCGCAACACCCAGTTCTCGAACGGCTTCGTCTTCGACAGCCGCGTCGTGGCGCCGTTGAGCGACCTGCCGCCGGCGCAGTTCGGCGACAGCTCGGCGTTTGGGATGCAACACATGGCGGTGGTTCGTGACGTGGCGTACTGAGCCCGAAAGGGACGTGGCGCTGGCGAGCGGGTGAGGTAAGCGGTGTCCATGCGCCTCTCTTTCGTGCTGATGGTCGGTCTCGTCCTCGGGTTCTTCGCGGCGACGTCGTGCGGAGGGCGGCCGCCGTGCACGCCCGCGTCCTGCGCGACGGGGTGCTGTGACTCGAGCGGTCAGTGCATCACCGCGACGAGCGGCTCCGCGTGCGGCACTCGCGGCGGCATGTGCACGAACTGTGGCCTGACAGCCACCTGCGTCGCCGGCTCCTGCCAGCAGAACGTCGGCACCGGCGCAGGCTCGTCGGGTGCGGGCGGCGGCTCGTTCGGCGGAGGCACGGCGGGCGGAACGTCGTCGGCCGGAGGGACCGCGGGCGGCAGCGGGACGGCGGGTGGAAACGCGACGGCTGGCGGCACCGCGGCGGGTGGAGGCTCGGCCGGTGGCTCGGCGGCAGGCGGCGGTGCGGGTGGCGGCGCCAGCAACGGCAGCGCCTTCTGCAACGGCCTCATCGCGGCGCAGGTGCGCTTCTTGGCGGGACGGCCTTCGTGCCCGGCGTCGTTCGGCCCGCTGACCCCCGACTTCAACCTGAGCCAGTGCCTCGCGGCCTGGAACGTCTGCACCACGGCCGACCGCATGGTGCTGAACCAGATCTCGACCTGCATGGGGGCAGCACCCATCTGTACGCCTGGCAATGAAGACACGGCCAGCTCGGCGCTCATCCAGTGCCTGTCATTGGGCGAGGCCCTCACCTCGACGTGCGCGATGGCGATCAGCCCTCCCTGAGTCGTCGCCGCAGGGGGGAGTGCTCGTCACCCGCAGCCGATTGAAACCTCCTCCGGGTGGAGGGGTGGCTTCCATTCGAGCGCCATGAGGGCGCGGCCCCGACTTGAACCTGTGACCGGTGTCGTCAGCGACAAGGTCATCAGCGCCCTGCGCGCGGCGGCGGCGCAGGTGTCAGCGCTCGGCGTTCGTCACTGGGTGGTCGGTGGGCTGGCCGGCGGAGCGCACGGTCATGCCTCAGGCTCAAGTCACCTCGAGCGAAGGACCGGGCAGACGTCATCGAGTTGACCAAAGCGGGAGCGGACGTCGGGCGAACCCGTCCCTTCTGACCGCTCACGCCGCCCAGTATCTCGCTGCCCTCGAGCGTGCAGTCGTCGAGGCGCGCGCAGAGGAAGAGGAGTCAGGCCAGCTCCGCGTTCATCCCGTGCCTGTCGTTGGGCGAGGCGCCCAGCCCTCTCTGAGTCGCCGCGGCGACAGGAGCGCGACGGCCGCGACGAGGAGTGGGTCCACGCTCGAACAGCCACACCCTGTGGGG
>JBILEB010000184.1:0-13926 GCA_044352295.1 Myxococcaceae bacterium | reverse complement strand
GCGCGCACGCAGGACTCGGCGAAGACCGGCTCGCTCTCTGCGTACGACGGCCTCATCAAGAAGTACTCGCAGCAGTACGGCTTCGACTGGCGGCTCATGTCGGCGCAGGCGTGGCGCGAGAGCCAGTTCAACCCGAAGGCGACCTCGTTCGTCGGGGCCCAGGGGCTGTTCCAGGTGATGCCCGCGACCGGGAAGGAGCTCGGCTTCACGAAGCTCTACGAGCCCGAGACCGGCACGCACGCGGGCATCAAGTACATGCACTGGCTGCTCAAGCGGTACGAGCCTTCGCTGCCCCTCAACGAGCGCGTTCGCTTCAGCCTCGCGGCCTACAACGCAGGCTTCGGTCGGGTCGAAGATGCACGCCGCCTCGCGGTGCTGCTGAACCTCGACCCCGACGTGTGGGACGACAACGTCGAGAAGGCGATGGGGCTGCTCGCGCGCTCGAAGTACGCGCGGATGGTGAAGGGCGGGTTCTGCCGGTGTCAGGAGCCCGTCGACTACGTGAACATCATCGAGAACAAGTACGAGTCGTTCGCGCAGCTCGTGCCCGAGTAGGTCACCAGTCCGTCATCGGCGCGGCTCCTCCGGCGCTCGAGCGAGTAAGCACCGAGGCGGATGTCCACGCTCGAGCTGAGCCTCACGCCCGACACGCCTGCGACCGACCCCTCGGCGCGCCGCCGCATGCTGCCGGTGCTCTTCCTCGGCGTCTTCATGGCAGCCCTCGACGCGGCGGTCATCGCACCCGCGGTCCCGGCCCTGCGCGCGGCGTTCACCCTCGACAACCGGCAGGTCGGCCTCGTCACCATCGTATTCAGCCTCTGCTCGCTCTCGGCGACGGCGCTGATGGCGAACCTGTCGGACCGCTTCGGCCGCCGCACCATCTATCTGTTCGACATCGCCGGCTTCGCGCTGGGCTCGCTCGTCATCGCGCAGGCCGACACGTTTGGCGCGGTGCTGGTCGGGCGGGCGCTCCAGGGTTTGTGCGCCGGCGGCATCACGCCCACCGCCAGCGCCGTCGTGGGCGACGCGTTTCCGCCGCAGGAGCGTGGGAAGGTGCTTGGCCTCATCGGCGCGACCTTCGGCATGGCGTTCCTCATCGGGCCGCTGCTCGCCTCGGCGGTGATGCTGGTGGCGAGCTGGCAGTGGATCTTCCTCCTCAACCTGCCCGTCGCGGCGCTCGTGTTCGGCCTGGGCCTGCGAGCGCTGCCGGGACGCAAGCCGTCGTCGACCCATCGGCCCTTCGATGCGGCCGGCATGGCGGTACTGGCGGTGACGCTCGCGTGCCTCATGCTGGGCATCAACCGCGCGCTCGACCTCCAGCTCGCTCGCACGCTGTGGCCGGGGCTGTTGACGGTCGCGGCGCTGGGCCTGCCAGTGCTGGTGTTTCTCGAAAAGCGGGCCGCGCAGCCGATCGTCCCGCTCAGCCTCTTCTCCCGCGCGCAGCTCCGGCGCACCTGGCTGCTCTGCGTCGGGGCCGGCTTCGGCATGGGGAGCATCATCTTCATCTCGTCCATCGCGGTGGCGGCGTTTGGCGTGACGGCGCAGAAGGCCGGGCTGCTGCTGATTCCGCTCGTGCTTGCCTCCGCGGGCGGCTCGATGGGGTTCGGTCGCGTCCAACATCGCCTGGGAGCGCGCGCGGTGCTGCTGTCGGGCTTCGGCGCGCTCTTCGCAGGCTCGGGACTGCTCGGGCTGTTGCCGCCCTCATGGCCGGGGTTCCTCGTGGCGACGATGCTGGTGGGCCTTGGCGTCGGCATCGTGGTGGGCGGAACGCTGCGCACCCTGGTGCTCGACGAAGTGAGCGACGCCGAGCGGAGCGCCGCGCAGGCCCTGGTGAACATCTTCATCGCCATCGGCAACCTGCTGGTGGTGGCGAGCCTGAGCGTCGTCGCAGACACGGGAAGCGGTGGAGCCGCGGGCCTCTCGCGCGCGTACCTCGTCGCGGCCGGGGTGATGGCGGTGATGATGGCGCTGTCGCTGACGTTGAGGCGGAGGCCTGCGTGAATTCGGTGGTGCGCCTGCCCTCGGGCGCGGCGCTGCACCCCGAAGGGCCGGACGATGCCGTGGGACCGGCGGTGCTCTTCCTCCATGGCGTCGGAGGCGGTGCGTGGTCGTGGGCTCCGCAGCGGGCGGCCCTGTCGCGAACCCATCGCTGCTTCACCTGGGAAGCGCGAGGCCACGGAGCGGCGTCTCCCGTCGACGACGCGGGCCTCGCCGACTACCACCAGGACGCACGCGAGGCGCTCGCGCACGTCGTCGAGTCGACCGCTGGCCGCGTGGTGCTCGTCGGTCACTCGATGGGTGGGCTCCTGGCGGTCGCGCTTGCGTGTGAGTCAGCCGCGCACGTCGCGGGCGTGATGCTGGTCGACCCCGTCTACGCCGAGCGTGGCGATGGCGTGCCGCTCCCGGGCGTCGTGCGCGCGCTCCTTCGCGTCTTCTTTCGAACGGTCGCGAGGTCCTTCCAGAACCGCGGTCCGCTGGGCCGACTCGTCGCGTGGCCGTTCTTCTCCTGGGCCTTCCTCGACCGAACGGTGCGCGACCAGACGTGGCCGCTCCAGCTCGCGCAGGTGCCCATCGAATACCCACGCACCGTGCTCGAAGCGCTCGACGGCGTGCAGGGCTTTCCGTTTCAGCCCTTCGCCGAGCTGATCGACGTGCCCACCGTTCTGATCGAAGCCGTCCAGCGAAACCGGCAGAAGGGTCGCTTCGCCGCCGTGGTGCCGCGGCTCGAGCGCCGGCTCCAGACGAGGTTCTCGTACGCGCTGGTGCGCAGTGGGCACTACGTGCAGCTCGACCGGCCTCGGGAGGTCACCGACCGGCTCGTGGCGTTCGTCACCGAGGTGTGATGCGTCACCAAAGGCAAGGCGGATGTTTTCACTGACACAGGAATCATCGTTTCCGAGCGGCGCTCGGTCCTTCTAGGCTTCCGACTCCCGATGGCCGCGCCCGTTCGTCTCCGCTCTCTGTGGCCTGGCGTGCTGGCGCTGTTCTGTGCGGCGGGTCCGGCCTGGGCGCAGGACCGTGGCTTTCGCATTCACCGCGATGAGACGACGCCCTCGGGCACCACGCAGTTCCTCGTCGACCGCCCGTATTTCACCAGGACGCGCACTTTCTCCATCGGGCTGAGCGGGCACTACGCGCTGTCTCCGCTGACGCCCACGGTGGCGACGGGGCGAGGCGACCTCTCGCCGCTCCTCACCAACGTCTTCCTCGCGTCGCTCGATGTGGCCGTCGCGCTGTTCGATCGATTGCTCCTGAGCGGAAGTCTCCCCGTCACGCTCGCGGAGCAGGGCCGCGTCGAGCTCGTGAGCGGCACCGGGCCTCTCTCGGGACTCGGACTCGGAGATCCCCGTTTCGGCGCGATGGTGCGCCTCTTCGGCCAGCCCGACCGCGACCCCATCTCGCTCAACGCTGGCGTCGACGTGTGGATCCCCGTCGGCGTCGCCTCGAGCGGCCAGGGCGACCGCACCGCGCGCGTGTTGCCTCGCGTGGTGCTCGCCGGCGCCGGTGGTGTCTTCCGCTGGTCGTTCGACGCGGGCTTCCTGTTCCGCGGGTATTCCTCCATCGGACCGCCCGCGCTCGGCCTCACCGCCGCTTCTGAGGCGAGGGCGGGGCTCGCGCTGGGTGTCTCGCTCTTCGACCACGTGCTGCAGCTCGGCCCCGAGGCGCGCGGCACGATGCAGGTGGTTGGGGAGCAGGCCTTCCGTCTGAACGGCTCGAGCTTCGAGGTGCTCGGCGGCGCGCATCTGCTCCTGCTCGACCACCTCCTCGTCGGCGTCGCGGGTGGCGCGGGCTTCCTCGGCGCACCGGGGACTCCAGATGCACGCGTCATCGTTCGCCTCTCCTGGGCACCGCGCGGCCCCGACGCGCCGACGCCTCCGGTCCGCGTCGAGCCTCCCCCGCCCGTCGTCGTCGCCCCGCCCGCGCCGACTCCAGCCCCGACGCCAGCGCCTCCGCCCACCGTCGTCGTCGCGCCGCCAGCGGCTGGGGCTGCACCGGCCGCGCCCCTGCCGCGCGAGGAGCGCATCGCGCTCACCATCATCAACAACTCGACCACCATCATCATCAACGAGCGCCCCGGAGACCTCGACGGCGACGGCGTGCTCGATGCGGTCGACCAGTGCCCGTACGAGCCGGAGACGGTGAATGACGTGCGCGACACCGACGGGTGTCCCGAGCTCGTGCTCCAGGCCGAGCCTGCGTTGACGAAGATCCTCGCGCAGGCGGCCCCCGTGATGCGGCCCACCCCGACGCCGGCTCGCTCCAACGAACCAGCGCCCACGCCGCCGCCACTCCCTCCGACCGATGCCGACGGAGACGGACTCAGCGACGCCGTCGACCGCTGTCCCGCGACGCCCGAGGATCTCGACGCGTTCGAGGACGAAGATGGCTGCCCCGAGAACGACAACGACCGCGACTTCGTGCCCGACGTGACCGACCGCTGCCCGACCGAGGCCGAGACCCTCAACGGCGTCGATGACGAAGACGGCTGCCCCGACACGTCACCTGATGGAGATGGCGACGGCGTCGCGGACGCACCCGACCGCTGTCCCTTCGAGCCTGAGACCGTGAACGGCCGGCGCGACGACGACGGCTGCCCCGAGGCCGATCCGCCAGCGCCAGTGGTGCTGGCCTCGAACACGCCAGCGCCGCCCGCGGCCAGCATCGATCTCTCGCCTCCTTCCGTTCGCGCCGACTCCGACCGTGACGGCCTCTCGGACGCGCTCGACCGATGCCCGCTCGACGCGGAGGACCTCGACGGCTTCGAGGACGAAGACGGCTGCCCGGAGTCCGACAACGACGCCGACGGCATCGCCGACGCGAAGGACAAGTGCCCGCTCGAAGGCGAAACGTCGAACGCGTTCAACGACGACGATGGGTGTCCGGACGAGGCCCCCGACGCCGATGACGACGGCCTGCCCTTCGCGACCGACCGCTGCCCCTTCGAGCCTGGGCCCGGCCAACCCGATGGCTGTCCTCGCAATCCTCCAGCGCCCGCGGTCGTCGCCCTCGCCGTCACGCCCGCTCCGACGACCGCACCCCCTGCTCCGCCGGCCGACACCGACGTCGACGCCGACGGCGTGAAGGACGCCGAGGACGCCTGCCCGGCAGCCGCCGAGGACAAAGACGGCTTCCAGGACGACGACGGCTGCCCCGAGTCCGACAACGACGCCGACGGCATTCCAGACGCGAAGGACGCGTGCCCGCTCGTCGCCGAGACCATCAACGGCGTGAAGGACGACGACGGCTGTCCCGACGTCGGCGCGAGCGCGGTGGCCATCGTCGGCGATCACGTCGAACTCAAGGGCGTGGTGCGGTTCCGGTCCGGCTCCGCGACGCTCGAGCCCTCGGCGCTGCCGTTGCTCAAGCAGGTGGCGAGCGTGCTGAAGGCCGCGGCGTCGTTGTCCATCGAGATTCAAGGCCACACCGACGACGTCGGCAGCGCGCTGAAGAATGTGCGCCTCTCGCAGAAGCGCGCCGAAGCGATTCGCGCCGTGCTGGTGAAGGCCGGCGTCGCGCAGAGCCGCCTCGTCGCGAAGGGCTACGGCCCCACCCGGCCGCGCGCCTCGAATTCCACCCCTGCCGGGCGCGAGCAGAACCGTCGCGTCGAGTTCCTGATTCTGGGAGAGCCCCGATGAACCGACTCCTTCCCCTGCGCGCCGTCCTCGTCGCGTCCCTCGTCTTCGCGCCCCTGGCCGAATCGGCGCCCGATGCCTGCGGCGGCGTGAAGCTCGAGGCCGGCGCCGTTCGACTGGGCAAGGCGCTCACCGAGGCCTTCGCGAAGAGCACCGAAGGGCGCGCGTGCCTGTCGGACGTCGTCAAGGAGGTCGAGCGGCACCGCCTCGTGCGCGCCGTCACCGTCGCGGCCATCGTCACCGACGCTGAGCGCGCGAGCGGCAAGGGCCTCGACGCGGCGAAGGTCGTTGCAGCGGCACTCGTGGAAGCGGGCCTGCCGAAGAACCGGGTCTTCAGCCTCGCGCCCGCGCCGCAGCGCACGGACACGCCGGGGCTCTCGCTGCGCTACGTCGAGCGCGCTCCAGAGGACGTGGTGGCGCGCATCGCGTCAGCCGGCGGCAGCGTCTTCCTCGGGCCCGACGAGCGCGCGCTCAAGCCCGCCGAGCCGGGCATGCCGGTGCTGGTGAACGAGCTGGTGAAGACTGGCCCCAACGCGCGCGCCACCATCGCGATGAAGGACGGCAGCACCATCGAGGTGAAGCCCGAGTCGACCATCAAGCTGGCGGTGATGCAGTTCCCCGTCGGCGGCGAGCGACAGGTGAAGGTCGAGATCCTCGGAGGAGGCATCATCGCCGACGTGAAGAAGGCCTCGCAGCTCGGGCGCTTCGAGGCCTCCACCCGCGTCGCCGTCGCCTCGGTGCGCGGCACGCAGTTCCGTCTGGGAGAATCGGACGAAGGCGGCGCGCGACTCGAGACCCTCGAGGGCACCGTCGGCGTGACGCCCGCCAACGACCCCAACGCCACGCCCGTCGAGGTCGCCGCCGGCCAGGGCACCGTCGTCAGCAAGGAAGGCCGCGTCGCCACGCCCAGCGCGCTGCCCGCCGAGCCCGTCCCCACCTCGCCGCTCAAGGGCCCCATCGGCGCCGACGCCAGGCTCGATTGGCAGCCGGTGCCCAACGCCGCCGGGTACCACGTCGAGCTCGCTCGCGACGCCGACTTCCTCATCGACGCGAAGAGCGCCACCACCGAGGCGCCCACGCTGTCGTGGCCCGAGGCGCTCGCGAAGGGCAAGTGGTTCTGGCGCGTCACCGCCATCGACGCGAAGGGCTTCTGGGGCCCGTCGTCGAAGATCTACGCCTTCACGGTGGGCAAGTGAGCCAACGCCCACGCCTCGACCTCACGGGCCTCGGGCTCGTCGGTGCCAGCGTCGCCCTCTGGGTGATGCGGGACGAGGCGGCGTGGGCGCTCACCGCGCGCTTCAAGGAGGTCGGTTTTCCGCCGCTGTCGTTGCTGGTCCGCGCGACCTGCGTGCTCGTGGGATGCGCTGGGGTCTATCGGCTGCGGGCGCTCCTCCGGGACACCGCGCTTCGGGTGCTTCGTGTTCTCGACGCCGCCGAGGCCCGGGTCGCCTCGCTGCCGACGACGCGGGCGCGCCTGGTGCGAGCGGCGAGCCTCACGCTGGTGGCCTCGGCCCTGACGCTGGCGCTCTTCGAGGGCACGTCGGCGGGCCCGATGCTCGAGACGCGCGTGCTCGACCTGTTCTTCCGCCTGCGCTTCCCAGACCACTCCCAGGCCGAGCTCGCCACTGGCCAGGAGCTGCCCTCGGCGCGGCTCCAGCCCGACGTGATGGTGGTGGCGGTCGATGACGACACCATCTCGCGCCTCGGCTGGCCGCTCGCGCGGGTTCACTACGTTCGGCTCCTCGAGCGACTCGCCAGCGCCGGCGCTCGACGGGTGGCCTTCGACGTGGCCTTCGTCGACCCGTCCCGCGAGCACCCGGAGTGGGACCTCGCGCTCGGCGCCGCGGCGCGGGAGCTCTCCACCTCGGCGTTCACCTTCACCGTCGCGCGCGTCGGCACCGGGGGACGGCCGCCGATGTCGGAGCGGGCGCTGGCGGCGCTCGACGCGAACGCGATTCCGATGCACCCCGGCGCCGAGGCGCTGCCGGAGTACGCCGCCCTCATGGGCCAGGACGTGGCGCCGCAGCCGGTGCTCGAGAGCCTGGTGGAGAGTGGACGACCGCTTGCGATGGCGAACGTGCTGCTCGACTCGGGAGACGATCTGCTCCGGCACTCCCTCGTGGTGGCGCGCGTGTCAGGCCGGCTGTTGCCCTCGTTGTCCTTGAGGCTCGCGGCGGAGGAGTTGGGCGTGCCGCTCTCGGCGATTCGTGTCGTCCCCGGCTCCCACGTCGACGTGGGCGGAAAGCGGCGCATTCCCATCGACGCGCTCGGCCGAACCCTGGTGCGCACGCAGGGGCGGCATGACACGCGGGGCCAGGGCCCGTTCCGGTACGTCTCGTTGTGGTCGCTCCTGCGCACCGACGCGACCCTGACGCTCGCGGGCAATCCGCTCGGTGACGACCAACGCTTCGTCGTCGACGAGCAGACGACGGTGACGAAAGACGGCGTGGCCGTTCCCACCGCCGAGCTCGAGGCGCTGTTGCAGGAAGGCAGCTTTCTCTCCGGGCGCGCGCGGTACTCGAGCGACCCGGGCCGCGTCCTCGAGGTGACGCTCTCCTCCGCGGCGCCCCGCCCGCCCGAGCCCGAGTTCGAGCTCGTCGACGAACACGTGATGCGCTTCGGCACGCTCGTCGCCTCGTCGCGCCGAAACCAGGTCGACCCCTCGCTCTTCGCGGGCAAGCACCTGCTGGTGGGCTCCACGGCGCTCGCGGCGGCCGACCTGCGCAACACGCCGCTGGGCGAGACGCCGGGCGTCGAGCACCACGCGACGATGCTCGCGAACATCTTGAACGCCGACTTCTTCTCCGAGGTGCCCCGGTGGGTCGCCGTCGTGGTGGTCATCGCAGCCGCGCTGCTCGCGGCCCTGGCGGGCGTCTCGCTCTCGAGCGAGCTCGCCCTGCTCTCGACGGTGCTGCTCATGCTGACGTGGCTCACGGCGTCGTACGTCTTCTTCATCTCGGGCGTTCGGGTGCCGGCGGTGAGCCCGATGTTCGCGGCCGCGGGGAGCGCGCTGCTGGTGTTGGTGCTCGGCGCCCGTGCGGCGCGGATTGCGCGGGCGAAGGCCGAGGGCGAGCGGGAGTTCGTCCGCCAGACGTTCGGGCGCTACCTCACGGAGCAGGTGGTGCAGCAGTTGCTCGACTCGCCCGACGGCCTCGCACTCGGCGGCAAGCGCGGCTTCGTCACCATCATGATGACCGACCTGCGCGGCTTCACCAGCATGTGCGGCACCATGGAGCCCGAGGCAGTGGTGAAGCTGCTCAACCACTACCTCAAAGCCATGACGCGCATCATCGCTCGTTACGGCGGCACCATCGACGAGTTCATCGGCGACGCCATCCTCGTGGTGTTCGGCGCGCCCGTGCCGCTGGAGCACCCCGAGCTGCGCGCGGTCGCCTGCGCCATCGAGATGCTCAACGTGATGCCCGAGATCAACACGTGGAACTCGGCGAATGGGCTGCCGGCCGTCGAGATGGGCATCGGCATTCACAGCGGCGAGGTGGTGCTGGGAAACATTGGCTCCGAGCTGCGCGCCAAGTACGGCATCGTCGGCGCGACCATCAACCTCACCTCGCGCGTCGAGTCGTACACCGTGGGCGGGCAGGTGCTGCTCTCGGAGGTGACGCGGGAGCGCTGCGGCGACGCGCTCACCGTGGGCGCCTCGCAGGTGGTGTCGCCCAAGGGCGTGAAGGGCACGATGACCATCTCCGAGGCGCTTGGCGTGACCGGTCCCTTCCAGGTGTCGTTGTCGTCGGCCGCCGAGGCGCTCTCACCGCCCAACTGCGTGCTCGAGCTGCGCTACGCCCTCATCAAGAACAAGCAGGTGTCCGATGAGCTGCACGTCGCGCGCGTCGAAGCGCTGTCCGAGCGGGGCCTCGAGCTGAAGGTCGCCGAGCCGCTCGCCACGTTGAGCGACCTGAAGCTCGAGGTGCTCGACAACGGCGCGCCTCGCCCGGGCGAGCTCTACGGCAAGGTGCTCAAGGCCGAGGTGCGCCCCAACGTCGTGTACCTGCGCCTGACGTCCGTTCCGCCCGAGTTGCGGGCCATTCTCGACGCGGCCCGCGCCGTCGCCGCCCCACCGTCCGTGCCGTTGGGTCCCTCGGTCCTGGTGCCTTCATGAGAGCGCTCCTCGTCGTCTCCCTCGCGCTGTCGGGGTGTCTGTGGCTCCAGCCGCCGCCCACCTCGTGCAACGACGGCGTCGTCAATGGCGCCGAGACCGACGTCGACTGTGGAGGCAGCGCCTGCGCGCCATGCGTGGGCGGACAGATCTGCCTCGTCAGCAGCGACTGTGACTCGAGCGACTGCACCCTCAATCGCTGCGCGTCGGCGACTTGTGTCGATGGCTCGAGGACTGGCGCCGAGACGGACGTCGACTGCGGAGGCCCGTGCGCTTCATGTGCGGTGGGCCAGGCGTGCTCAGCGGCAAACGACTGCGCGACGGGCGTCTGCAGCTCGAACGTCTGCGCCGCGAACTCGTGCACGAACGGCCAACGCGACGGCGTCGAGACCGACGTCGATTGTGGGGGTGGCGCCTGCCCGGCCTGCACCGATGGACGGAGCTGCCGACGCAACACCGACTGCGCGATGGGCTCGTGCGCCGACGGGCGATGCCAGACGTCCTGCCTTCCGCCCCTTCAGCCCTGCAGCGGCGCGTGCGTCAACGTACAGACGAGCCAGAGCCACTGTGGCGCGTGCGGCGTGGCCTGCTCGAACGGCACCGCCTGTCTGCAGGGCCAGTGCGTGATGGCGTGCGCGGGCGGAGCGCTCTCCTGCGGTGGCGCGTGCGTCGACTCGGGCTCGAACCCGCTCCACTGCGGCCAGTGCGGCAACGTGTGCGCCGCCTCGGAGCGCTGCGTGTTCGGCAGTTGCGTGGCGTCGTGCCCACCGATGACCGAGCGCTGCGGCGGCGCGTGCGTCTCGACGCAGCGCGACGTTCAGCACTGCGGGCAATGCGGTCGAACGTGTGGCGCGGGCCAGTCGTGCCTCAACGGTGCGTGCGTGACGGGATGCCCTGCGCCGCTCACCGCCTGCGCGTCCGGCACGTGTGTCGATTCGAGGAACGACCCGCTCCACTGCGGCGGGTGCAACCAGCCCTGCCCGCCCCGTCCGCAGAGCCTGCCTGCCTGCGTCGCGAGCGCGTGCGTCCTGGCCGCGTGCCAGCCCGGCTTCGAGGACTGCAACGGCGTCGCGATGGATGGCTGTGAAGCGCCGCTGTTTGCCGACCCGTTGAACTGTGGGCAGTGCGGCATTCGGTGCAACCAGGGCGAGGCGTGCATGAACGGGAGCTGTGGCTGCCCGCTGCCTCCGGGGCCGTACCTGTCGAGCTGTATGAACTGCACGGCGTGCGGGGGCGTGCTTTCGTGCCAATGCCTCAACCAGATGAGCCTGCCGGTGCCCGCCAGCATCCCGCTGAACCCGCCGTGTCCGACGTACTTCAACTGCAACGGGAGCCTGCAGTGCACGCCCTGCTGACGCGAACGCCACTCCACGCCTTTCTGCTGGCGGGCCTCGTCTCAGCGCTCGCGACCTGCGCGACGCGTCCAGGACCGGGCACCTGCAGCGACGGCCAGCGTGCGGGCGACGAGAGTGACGTCGACTGCGGCGGCGCGGCGTGTGCTCCGTGCGCGAACGAAGCCGCGTGCTTCGCCTCAGACGATTGCGCCTCGCGCGTCTGTGTTCGCGGTCGCTGCGCAGCCCCTTCCTGTCGCGACGGGCAGCGGGCCGGAGAAGAGACCGACCTCGACTGCGGTGGGCCATGTGGGCCGTGCGTCATTGGTGCGGCGTGTGTCGTCGGGCGTGACTGTCAGGCGGGCGTTTGCGCGAATGGGCGCTGCGCTCCGCCGTCCTGCGCTGACGGCCTGCGCAACGGCGCCGAGTCGGACGTCGATTGCGGTGGCGGCTGTCCTCCCTGCGCGGTGGACGCGGGGTGTGGGCGGAACGCCGACTGTGGCGCGGCCGCATGTCTCGATGGGCGCTGCGTGACGGGCTGTGCGGCGCCGTTGACGGCGTGTGGCGCCAGCTGCACCGACGCGCGTGTCGACCCGCTCAACTGCGGAGCGTGCGGAGCCGTGTGCCCGCCGGGCCTCTCCTGCGTGGCCGGGAACTGCGAGCTGCGTTGCCCCGCGGGTCTGACGGCGTGTGCCGGGAGCTGCGTCGACCTCGCCGCCACCGTCGTGCACTGCGGCGCGTGCGGCGTGATGTGCCCACCGGGCCGGTTTTGCGTGGCCGGCCAGTGCGAAACGGGGTGCCCTCCCGGACGCGTCGCGTGCGGCCCGCAGTGCGTTCGCGTCGACAGCGACTCGCTCAACTGTGGCACCTGCGGACGAGCCTGCGCGCCAGGCCAGGGCTGCTTCGATGCAGGGTGTCAGGACACCTGTGCTCCGCCGCTGCGAACCTGCGACGGCGGTTGCGTCGATCCACGCTTCGACCCGGACCACTGCAACGGCTGCGGCCAGGTCTGCCCCTCCGTCGCGAACGCGGCGCGGCTCTGTCTCAACGGGATGTGCGGGCGCGCGAACTGCACGTTCGGCTTCGGCGAATGCAACGCGAACCCGGCCGATGGCTGCGAGACATCACTTCGAACCAACCAGAACTGCGGCGCGTGTGGCGCCGCGTGTAGTCAGGGCCAGGGCTGTGATGCCGGGGTCTGCCACTGAAGGAGACGTTCCATGGGTGACGCGGTACGCGAGTTGAAGGACAAGGCCACCGAGTTGGCGACGAAGGGCAAGCTGCCGGCAGCCATCGAGGCCTGGCAGAAGGTGGTGGCCGCCGCCCCGGAGGACGTGGCCGCACGCCAGAAGGTGGCCGAGCTCCAGGCGAAGGCCGGCCGGAGTCAGGACGCGGTGGGCACGTACGAAGACGTCGCCCGGCGCTACGCGGAGAAGGGCCTCTTCTTCAAGGCGTCGGCGGTGTGCCGGCTCATCCAGGGGCTCGACCCGAACAACCAGAAGACGGCCGAGCTCATCGCGTCGCTCTATTCGCGCAGCAAGACGCCGCTCCCAACCCAGCGCCCCACGCCGCCCGCAGCCACGGCCCCGGCCCAGGCGCCGGAGCTTGAGATCATCATCGACCTCACCGAGCCCATCGCGCCGCCGACGGAGAGTGGCCAGCCATCGATTCCGCTCTTCTCGATGCTGTCCGAGGCCGAGCTCAAAGAGGTGCTGCGCACGAGCATGGAGGTGCGGGCGTACTCGAAGGGCGAGGTGGTGGTGGTCGAGGGTGCGCCGGGCGACTCGATGTTCGCGCTCTCCGAGGGGACCGCGGGCGTGTTCCGTGGGCACGGCGGGCCGAATGCGCGGCGCGTCGCGTCCATCGCGCCAGGCGACATCTTCGGTGAGGTGGCCCTCGTCTCGGGCGCCGCGCGCATGGCCACCGTCGTCATCGAGTCGGACTCGGCGGTCGCGCTCGAGTTCCCTCGAGAGACCATCTACGACGTCGCGCGAAAGCACCCGCCGGTGAAGCAGCGGATCGAGGCCTTTACCCGCGAGCGGCTGCTCCTCAATCTCATGCGGGCCAACCCGGTGATGCGCGCGCTCCCCGAGAGTTCCCGCGCGGCGCTGGCGAGCGCGTTCCGGGTGCGACGGGCCAACGACGGAGAAACGCTCATCGCCGAGGGGGCACCAGCGACGGGCGTGTCGATGCTGCTGCGCGGCGTGTGTCTGGTGACGCACCAGAGCGGCGAGCGTTACCCGGACCTCAAGGAGGGCGACCTCTTCGGTGAGGTGTCGGTGCTCACCGGCGGGAACGCCACGGCCACCGTGACGGCGATGGGCGAGGTACTGACGCTGCAGATTCCCGCCGAGGCGTTTCGCACCATCGTGCTGTCGGACCCGGCTGCCGCGCTCGCGGTGAAGACCCTCGCCAAACAGCGCCTCGAGCGCACGGCGCAATACGACCGCGACTACGGCATTGCCTTCGTGCTCGAGGACAGCCGGGTCTGACGAAGCCAAACAAGAGGCATCAACGAAGAGCGATGTGGACTCAGCCTTTCATATTCCTGCATCAATTCGCGTCGCCTTGCCGCCACCCCCGACCTGCCCAACCGTCGACGGCGATCTCCGCACCCCCCTCTGGCGTTGATTGATTGTCGTCACCGACACACACTCGTTCCGCAACGCACGATAAAGATTGCGAGCACGTAGGCAACGGGGCGCGAGGCGCGGGGGCCGCATCAGCGGTACAGTGATCCCGTCGCCGAGGTTGACACGCAGGGCCTCGGAAATCCCCCAGCGGCGCGGGTAGAAGACGAGAAGTGAGTCGACGTGCGCGCAGAGAACGAGACGAAGTGAAGCCACCC
>JBILEB010000183.1:0-13939 GCA_044352295.1 Myxococcaceae bacterium | reverse complement strand
GGATTTCGACGCCGGTCTCTTCCGAGATGTGCTCCTCGGTTTTCTCGACAGCCACTTTCACGCTGAATACCGGACCAAGACCCTCGAAGAGCCCGATCACGAAAGGTGCCAGCCCGTGGCGCTGCGAGCGGTAGACCACACGCACGGTCGTGGGTGAGAGCACGGTGCAGGCGAACTGCGGCGCGCGCAACTCGCGGAAGGCAAGCTGCAAGCGCGCGTGCATGGCGTCGAGTTGCTGCACGAAACTGATGTAGCTGTCACAGGCCTTGAAGAAGTCGCGGTAGCCGGATTCCTGTGCGTAGGAAATCCAGTACACGCCGAAGGCGCGCAGCAGCGCAGCGGGGTCTGCGTTCAGTTCCTCGACGGCAGCGCCGACCAGGCCGTACGTCACGGCATCCGGGTAGGCGTCCATGCGCACGAAATCCTCGAACTCGCAGCCGGCGCGTTCGCGGATGCGGAGCCACGTCTCTTCTCCGTGAAAATCCACCACCATCTTGTGCATGGCCTTGTTGACCATTCCGTACATGGCGTCGTCTTTCGGTAAGGGGCAGCGGTCAGGGACTACGAGTGGGGGACATTCTCCTGCGAAGAGGGTTTGGCGCGCCAGCGGCGGGGATGAGACAGATCAAGGGAGTTTGAGGGCGCACGACCGCTCCACTGCTCTACCGGAGCTCCCCGGGTCTCACCCCTGAAACTGCGGCTCTTCTCCCATGACGGGCCATGGCGGGTGAGTTAGGGGGGCGCAAGTATGGCGAGCCCGAAGGCACGGAAACCGTCGTTGGCGGCGCTCTGGAAGCGGCGCCTGTCGCTCCTCCAAGAGGACCCGGACTTCGACGACGAAGACTGGGTCGTCACCAAAGCGACGAAGCGGGGCGCTTCCTGGCAGGTCGAGGCGAGGGGACCGCTCGTGCACGACGGGCGGCCGACGACGATCGCCCACGCGCAGGGGCGGGCGAGGCGAACGCTGACGGTGGCCGGTTCGTTCACGCCGATCGTCCGCGGGAAGCTCGACGAGCGCTTCTTCTTCGAGGCGCTTGGCGCCCTCATGTCGGACCTGCAGTGCAACCCGGGTCGCTTTTCCCTCGCGCCGCTCACGGCGAGAGAGGTGCGGGAGCAACACGAGCTGCGGGACGGGCGAAGGAAGTACTGGGGCGTGGGTCAGGTCCGTGCCGACGCTCCATCGCGAGCTGAGCTCGCGCGGGCCATCGACAGGCGCGACCGCGCCCAGGCGCAGGAGCTCTTCGAACGCGCCCTGGGTCACCCCATCCTCGACGACGCCATCACGCTGCTGTTCGCCGCCGGCGGACCCCCGGGCTTCATCGCCGAGGTGCTGCGCCCCATCGCGCGCGCGCCGCAGCTGACGCTCACGAAGGACCAGTGGCTGGTGGTGGCCGCGGCGACGGACTCGAGCGCGCTCCGCGACGTCGCGCAGACGCGGGCCACCGGCGACGCCGCGTCCGCGCAGAGCCCCTTCCGCTGACGCGTCGCGCCGAGGTCGCGGGCCGGAGGCGAGGACGGCGCGGGTCTCGCGGGCGAGGTGATGGTGCGGCTCACGTATCTCCCGTCGACCACCTCGAAGTGCACCGACAGGCCCGTCAGCTCCTGTTGGAGCGCGCCGAGGTCCTCTCCGGCGGCGTCGACGACCCGCAGCCCTTCGAGCACCAGCATCGGCTGGCTGCGCTGAATCGAGAACCGCGCCGCTCCGTTGGTGGTGAAGTCGTACCGCCAGCCGCGGAAGACGTGCAGTTGGCTCTCGACATCCATCGGCACCGAGCCGTCGACCTCGACCTCGTAGTCGTTGGCACGCAGGCCCTTCGACTTGCGCTCGTCGAAGCGCACCTGCTTCGCCGTCAGCAGCTCGGCCGGGAGCAGTCCCAGCGATGGGCGGCGCGCGACGGCCTTCACCGGCCGGGTGGCCTCGTCGTCAGGTGGCTTGCGGCTCATGGGCGCCCCTCTGGTCGAACGAACGGGCTCCAGTCTGTCAGAACGAGAACCCGGTCGGGCGTGGACGTGGCGTGTCAGCCCGCTGTGGTGTGATGAAGCCATGGCTCGCCGCGCACGCTCCCAGGATGCCACCGAGGTCTTCGTTCGCGCCGCCTTCCGGCGCGGCGCCAATCCCGTGCTGAGAAAGGCAGACTTCAAACGGCCCGGCGGAGGCTGGACGTGGACTCGCGACCGCCCATGGCTCGAGCAGGCCGACCGGCTCGAAAGGGTTTCGGTGAGCGCCAGCTTCTTGAACGCCCGGGCGACGTTCGGCTGGGCCGAGGTGCGGCTGACGCTCGAGGCGCGCCCCCGGCCCGCAGGCTCCGTCTTTTCGGTGGGGCGGCGCGTGCAGTCCTTCGCCATCGACATTCTGGGTGACGCGATGGACCTCGCGGTGGCCGTGGACGACTGGCTCCGGAGTGACGCGCTGCCGTGGTTCGACGCGCCGCTGGACCTCGAAGCACTCGCGCGGCACACCGAGGACGAGGCGCTGCGGCGTGTCGTCCGGCCTTCATGGCAACGCGACCACCTCATGGCGCTGTGGCGCCTCGCTGGGCGGCCCGAAGAGGCAGCGCGCGTCGAGGTCGCGTGGACCCCTCCGAGAGGCCCCGGCGATGACCTGCCGCTCTGAGGGCGTTGCGCCGGCCATCGCCCTGGCGCCCCGAGCGGCAAGGCAGGGCGGGCGCCACCACCGACAGCGCGCGCTTCACCGACGCCCGCTCGGCCCGTCGCACCGCCACCAGCCGCGCCACGATGGACACGCCAATCTCGACCGGCGTGAGCGCGCCGACGTCGACGCCCATCGGGCACTCGAGCCGCGCGCCGCGAACCCACCGGCCCGAAGGCGCTGCCGGAAGCGCTCCGCCTTCCTTCGCGAGCCGATGACGCCGAGATGGTGACCCGCAAGCCCGTCGCCACCGACAGGGCGGCCAGCTCGCGCGCGGCGTGGCTGGCGCCGAAGACGACCAGCGACGGAGCCGCGGCGTGCTTCTCGAGGAACACCGTCATGCGCCCGCCGCTGGCCGTCACTCCGTATCGTCGACACAACTCGACGAAGGTCGTGTCCGGCTCAGCCGACACCGCTTGGATAGAGTTCAGCCTCTCGCTCACTCGGTCTGTCTCGTTCCAGCAGCTTCGGGCTGCCCCAGACCGGTACCGAAGGTCCCGGTCTGCACCGGCCGGGAGGAGGCGTCTGCGAGGCGGGAAGACGTGGCCCAGCTGCACCTGCGGGCTTCGGCCGCGGCGCGGGTGGCGTGGATGGAGAGAATGCGACGACAGGGACACCGCACGACATCGACCCCGAAGGTGTGGTGGTGACGTCTGACGACCGGCCGTCCAGTTGCAAAGTTCTGGTGAAGCTGTACAGAAATCCAGTTCTGAGTGGCGCCGTAACCAGCTGACTTCAGAAGTCGATACCCAGGTTCGCTCTCGGTTTCGCGGTTTGAATCACTTTACCTTTGCCGGTCCTCGAGACGACCCTCGCCGGGGGCACGATGCCCGTGCTGCGCTGGGCCGAGCCCGCTGCGAGCGCGGGTCAGCTCGCGGTCGCTCCGAACGGCGCGCTCTTGATCACCGTCGGCCAACGGTGCTGTTCACCCACTGCCCGTCGCCATCAGGCGCCCACCGCAGGTCACTTGCCGTGAGCGCTCAACCACGCCTTTGCTGCCTGGCGCTCCGGCTCGGCCGCTGCGCCACCTTTCGCGAAGTGCGCATCGGCAGAGGTGAAGACGCTGCGCGCACGTGCGGCTGAGGTGCCGACGAGCACCTTCGCCAACTCGACTTCGGCGCGCGCGAGTTCGATTGGGTGGGCGTCGTCAGCCGCGCGCAGGGCGACGATTCGTTCGAGCGCGTTCACGGCCTCGTCGCGCCGCTCCAGCGCGAGCAGGGCCGAAGCGACGCCACTCAAGTCCCCGATCAACCGCAGGTGCGACTTGCCGAGCGACTCTTCCCGAATCGAGAGTGCCGTCTCGAAGTGGTGGAGCGCTCCGGCGAAGTCCTCCGTGCCCATGCAGGTGTCACCCCAGTTGTTGTGCGTCGCCGCCAGCTCGGGGTGACGTGTGCCCAGTGACTGCACCTGAATTCGTTCGGCGCGCTCGAAGTGCGGCGCGGCCTCGGCAAACCGCGACAGGTCGTTGAACATCACGCCCAAGTTTACTTCGGCACGGGCGACATCGGGGTGCGCCTCACCGTACTCGGCGACGAGCAGGTCACGCGCCGTCTGCACCTCGACGAGCGCCTCGGCCGACTTCCCCTGCTCGGAGAGGATGACGCCGATGTTGTTGATGGTGCGCAGCACGTTCTTCGCCGCCGGCCCCTTCATCGACTGGTAGGCGCTGCGTGCCGAGCGGAAATGCTGCAGCGCCTCGTCGAGGTGTCCCTCCGCGAACGCCGCCAGTCCGAGCTGATTCTCGACGATGGCCTGCAGCTCGACGTCACCTTCGACCGAGCGTCTCGAGACGTCGATGAGCTGCCGATACTCGGTCGTCAGGGCGACTTCGTGAAGGCGGGTCGCGAGCTCGACCAGCTGACAGAGGGCGCGCACCAGCACGTCGTGCACGCCACCGACTGAAGCCGTGGTGACGGCGCGACGCAGATGCTCGCGGGCCGCCTCGAGTTTCGCGCGCTTGAGCTCGACGCTGCCGAGCCAGAACCAGCCCTCCGCCTGCACCGAGAGGTCGGCCACCGAAGCCAGCGTCGGCGTCAGCGGCTCGAGCTTCGCGTTGGCCTCCTGAAAGAGCCCACTGTCGTGCAGCACCTTCGCCTCGAGCACCGTGCCGCGCGTCGCCTGAGAGAGCGCCGCGGCCTCGGCCGACAGCGGCGGGTTCGTTCGTTCGAGACGACTGGCGTCGGTGCAGCGCTCGAGGCTCGTCAGTCCGCGAACCACGGCCGGCGCCTTGTCGAGCGAGGCCGGGTCGAGCTGGCTCAGGTAGCGGGTGACGGCGGCGAGCTCGGAGCGGCGCTCGTCGAGGCAGCGCATGCGCAGGTCGAGGGCGTGCTCCGACTGCTCCTTGCGAACCCACGTCGCCTCGCAGGTCTCGGTGTGCTGGCGAATCCACTGCTCGGCATAGGCGCTCAGCGTCGCGCGCACCGAGGCTGACAGCGTGGACGCCCAAGGCGAGGTCGGCGACGACATCGCCGCCGCCACTTTCGCGCTGACACCTTCGTCCCAGACGCCAGCGAGCCGCGGTGCGCTCGGAGGACACTTCACCTCGCCTCGTGCGCTCCCGAAGACGAGCGCGAGCACGCCAACCACGCCGAGCAGGCCCACCACCAGTGGTGTGGACGAGCGCCTGTTCGGAACGGGCTGGAGCGCCTCGACGAGCGCCACCATCGACGGCCAGCGCGCGGCCTCCTGCACCGAGAGCCCGCGCAGCACGGCTTTGCGAATCGTCAGCGGCACGTCGCTCGTCGAAGGAAACGCCGGCGCAGGACCGTCACGCATCGCGCGGCGCAGCGCTTCGACGGTGTCACCGCTCCACGGCCGTTGGCCCGTCAACGCCTCGAAGAGCGCGAGGCAGAACCCGAACTGGTCGGAGGCAGCGGTGGCGGGCTCTCCATCGAGCTGTGCGGGCGCCATGTACGCAGGCGTACCGAGAAGCGCGCCGGTTCCCGTGAGCGACGCGCCAGGCTCGAGCACCGGGCCATCACTCGCGCGGCCGACGGACTCGGAGGCGAGGCCGAAGTCGGTCACCTGCGCGCGCCCATCACCGCGCACCAGCACGTTGTCGGGCTTGAAGTCGCGATGCACCACGCCTGCCTGATGCGCCGCCGCAAGCCCACGCCCGGCCTGAATGAAGACGGACAGCACGTCGTTCACGCCGCGGCTCTGCGCGCCGAGCCATTCCCGCACCGAGCCGCCATCGACGAACTCGAGCGCGATGAAGCGCTGGCCTTCCCACCGGCCGACGTCGAACACCGTCACCACATTCGGGTGTGAGAGCCGCGCGAGCGTCTGGGCTTCACGCAGCAGCCTCGCCTGGTGCTCATCGGACGACGCGGCGTTCTTGAGCACCTTCAGCGCCACCTTGCGGTCGAGCTGCGGGTCCCACGCGGCGAACACCTGGCCCATGGCGCCGGCGCCCGCGCGTTCGAGCACGACGTAGCGGCCAATCGTGTTCCCTACCGTCAGCACGGGCGCCCGCGTCGGCGCCGCGCTCGTCTCGAGCCCTAACGCCAGGGCCCGCCGGCACGCCGCGCACTCATCGAGGTGCCGTTCGGCCGTCTCGAGCGCCGGTCCCTCGAGGTGCCCAGCCGAGAGCGCGAGCAGCGTGTCGTCGTCGAGACAGGCCATGGTCGCTTTCCGTGACTGCTGCGTGAGCAGGTCGACGTATTCCTCTCGAGAGAGCGCGCTCGAGAACTTCACCGAGTGGCCGAGCGCGTGGCGCGGGTTGACGACGTTGCCGACGAGAGCGCGTACCACGGCGAGGCGAGAGCGGTCGCTCGAGAACTGGTCCATCACGAGCCCGAGCTGCGCAGCCGTCAGCAGCGAACGGCGCATGGCCGTCGTCGCCTGGGCTTCTTTCGAGAGGTCGCTCGAGGTGCTGCGCAGTAAGGAGAGCAGGCCCGTGAACTCCACCGCGTCCATCGTGCGTTGGCCGTTGCGCTCGAGGTCGCAGCCCGGGTCGTCGAGGCCTGCTCCACAGTCGACCCGCCCGATGGCGTCGGGCACGGTGAACGAGACCGTCGTCGGCTCAGCCGACACCGCCCGCAGGTGTTGCACGAGAAGGCCGCGTAGAAGGGGCGCTCCTGGGACGCGAAGTCATCGAGCGCCTCGGCGAAGGCGGTGAAGGTGCCCGCCAGCAGCGGCACGCCGTCGGTCGGCGTCGTGGGCGCCGAGCCCGACTTGCGGACGAGCGCGACCTGGAAGAAGCCCGACGACGGGGGCGGGTTGGTCCACCGCACGGTGAGCACCGAGCGCTGCGCGGCTCAGAGGAAGGTCCTCAGGTCGGAGGCTCGTCAGCGCGAGACGCGAGCCACCACGGTGTGCGCCCACGTGACGAACGGATCAGGCTGCAAGGTTGGGAGTGCTGGCGCCGGGCCGAGCGAGTGAAGCTCGATGCTCCGGCCTCCGAGGTCGAGCTGGAGCACCCAGTTCGTGAGCATTCGAAGCCGAGTCGATTGCCTTCGTTGTCTGCCACGCCCTCGGACTCAACACGGCCTCGTTCGCCCTGCCCTACGTCGCGACGTGGGCGAACGGTCACGTGGAGGAGCTGGCCGCAGCCGGCGAGAACATCAGCCGCGGCTCATCCCTTCAACTGGACCTCCGCCTCGTTCGACAAGGTCCTCGAGCGTCACGAGACGCGCGTTGCCCACGCCGCATAACGACCACCAACTTCCGGGCGGCTGTTCTAAGAGATGAAGAAGACATGAGCCCTTTGGCTGTCAGCCTGGCCGTCTTGAGCGCGCTCGAGTGGGAGGCGCCAGCCGCGTGTCCGTCGCGTGACGAGGTCGTTCGCCGATTCGTTCGCCTGGCTGGAAACGAGCCCCTCCCGTCAGCCCGAGTGGTCTTCGTCGAAGGGAAGGGCGGGTATCAGGTTGAGGTCACCCTCCTCGACACGCCCGACGTTCCGCGACGGCTCGAGAGCAGCACCTGCCAAGAGTTGGCTGGCGCCGTTGCACTCATTCTGTCTTTGGCCGTTCCTCCCGCTCGCGTGCTCACCGTCGAGGCCCCAGCGCCTGCTCCGCCTCCGGACCCTGCTCGTCTGCGTGGTTCGCTCGGTGTTGGGCTCGGACTCTGGAGCGGCGTGATGCCTCAGCTCAGCGCGCAGCTCCGGGTCGAAGGAACCCTCGACGTCAGACGAATTCGCTTCGTGTTGGCCGTTGTAACGGCGCTCGGCGCGCAGAAGACGTCGCTTCGGGCCGATGCCGGTATCGAGCTGCAGGTGCCGGTGATGGTGGACTCGCGGGTGTGCGTGAAGCTGCTACACGGGCGGCTCGGCTTGGCTCCGTGTCTTGGCGTTCGAGGCGGAGCGCTGTCTGCCACTGGGTTTGGATTGCAACGCAATGCTGGCGGCTTTGCCCCGTGGTTCGGCCCGTTGGCTGCCCTGGAGCTCAGCTACGACCTCAGCTCCATGGTGTCGCTGAAAGCGGAGGGACACGCCGGTCTCCAACTGGTTCGACCAATCGTCAACATCGAGGGCCAGGGCACGCTCTTTCAGACACCGCTTGGGTCGTTCGGTTCGACGGTGTCGGTTTCAGTCCGGCTGTGATGACGGAAAAGGACGAGGCCGGCCATTGGAGCGGTGTGACGGCGGCTCTCCCCGATGCCTCGGTGGCACAGGCGATCGACTTTCGAGCGATCTATCGGTCGCAGTTCCCGTTCGTGTGGCGGTTGCTTCGGCGGCTCGGAATCCATCGAGACTCGCTCGACGACGCCGTGCAGGACGTCTTCCTGGTGGTTCACCGGCGACTGGCCGAGTTCCGCCAACACGGAGACGGCCGTCAATTGCTCGCGGCCATCGCTCTACGCGTGGCTCGAACGCATCGCCGTCGTCACTCGCGAAAGGAGTCGGCGCTGGAGCCCTTGAACGCGGCGCTCCCATCGACAGCTGACACGCCGCTGGACGTTGCTGCGCGCCGGCAAGCCGCCGAGCTCGCGCTGAAGTACCTGGATGAGATGGATGACGAGAAGCGTGAGGTCTTCGTGATGGCCGAACTCGAAGGACTCACGGCTCCGGAGATTGGCACGCTGCTCGAGGTGAACGTGAACACGGTGTACTCGCGCCTTCGAGCTGCACGGGCGTCATTCGAAGCCTCGGTTCAGACGCACCGACGGGAGCACGCGCCATGAGCGACTGGTCCAAGGAAGCGCAACAGGCGGTCGACGCACTCCGTGACGATCCAGCCACCGAGGCTGATCAGGCACGAATCGAGGCCGCCCTGATGGCGCAAGTCGGGCTCACGGTGACCGATGCGCCGTCACCCGCAGGAGGCCCGGGCGTGGTCTCGGCTGGTCAGGCGGTGTTGACGGGGAAGTCGCTGTTCGTGATTCTGGGTGGAACGGCGGTCGTAGGCGCAGCGCTCGCGTGGTCGGTGTTTCAGCCGAGGCCATCGAGCTCCGCCTCACCACCGCGGTCGGAGACGCCTCCCGCGCTCGCAGCCACCATCGTTCCGACGACCGAAGTCGACGCGGGACTGGTCGAAGCGAAAGCGGAACTACCTGTCGTCAAGACCGTGGCGGCGCCCAGCCGGCCGCGTTCACCACCACCGCCGCCTGCACCTTTGGAAAGAGCGCCAGAACCGGTCGCGCTCCCCGAACCCGCGTCGGCCGAACCCCCGTCGAGCTCGCCGCCAGCCGTCCCCACGCTCGCCGACGAGCTCGCCGTGTTGGAGCGTGCCCGCCAATCGTTGACTCGAGGAGAATTCACCGAGGCCCTCGAACGGACGAGAGAACACCGCGAGCGGTTTCCCAATGGAACGCTCCACCTCGAACGAGAGGCACTGGAACTGCGGGCGCTGTGCGCGTTGGGTCGCGCCGCCGAAGCGGCGGGCGGTTGTCCACCGTAGCGAATGACGGAATTTCGACGGCCGGCCATTTGGAGGCGCGCACCCGTCTGACAGAGGCCAATCGACCATGTCCCTTCTTCCCGTCATCGCCGCTCTCGTGGCGCAGCTCCCGACACCGCTTCGGACTGGCGAACCGAACCACTCGCCGACCGCTGCAGGTTCACCCACGGCCCACGTTCGAGATCTCGAAGTGGTCGCGACCGTCACTTCGATGCGATCGTTCTGGTCGAGCAACGGGCGGCGCCTTCTCACCGAAGTCGAGCTCGAGGAAGCTCGAGCGGTCGGTGGTCCACGGCGGCTGACGGTCCTCAGGCGTGGAGGCCAGGTGGGGGAGCTCGTTCAAGTGGTGGGCGAGGAGCCAACCTTCGAGGTGGGCGAGCAAGTGGCCGTCGTGCTCCGGCCGCTCGGACTGAGCGGTCGCTATCGCGTGCTCGAGAAGGTGGCGCGGACGGGAGGCGTTCGATGATCCGCGCACTGCTCATCAGTCTGACCGCACTCGGCTGCAGCACTCCCGAGATCGTGGCGGGTACGGAACTCGAGCTCACGAACGTTTCGCGCTCATGTGGGAGTGCTCCGTCGTACCAGCGCATCATCGACCGTGGGGCGTGTCAGTACTGGTCGACCCGCACGTTCGAGTGGCGCATGGATGGGGACGGCAGCGCGGACGTTCCCGGAGACGAGGAAGAGAAAGCCATCGAGCGCGCCTTCCAAGCCTGGTCGCTCGCGACGCCCTGCTCCGATTGGGTGTTCAAGCAAGGCCCGAAGGTGGCCCGCGCGGTTGCGGCGAACGATGGCTTGAACCAGATGGTGTTCCGCCCAGTCGCGTGCGACCGAGCGGCTCCTCCGGACGACGGCTGCTGGACGGACGCGAGCTGCGACGACAAGTACAACTGTTGGAACTTCCGCGAGACGGCGATGGCCATCACGACGAGCACGTTCAACAGCCGCTCTGGCGAAATGATCGACGCCGACATCGAACTCAACGCGGTCAACTACTTCTTCACCACGGTCGACGGGCCGAAATGTCCGCAGGGAGTGCTGGCGGCGAATTGCGTCTCGTCTGACCTGCAGGCGACGGTGACCCACGAGATTGGCCACACCCTCGGTCTCGGACATGCCAGTGGACCGACGTTCTCGACGATGGGAGTTCGTTCCGAGCCAGGTGACCGCTCGATGCGCGTCATCGATGCGTCGAGTGCCTGTTTCGTCTGTGACGTCTATCCAGCGGGTCGTCCAGCCCGCGCCTGCCAGTTGTAGGCGGAGTCGGTGGCTCCGCGCGTTCGAGCCGAGAAGGGGTAAAGTGTTGATCGGTGAGTGTCGTCGCTTGAGCGCTCTCCTGCTGAGAATGCTGAACCAGAGTTCGATCTGATTCAGCCAGGAGCAGTGCTTGGGAGTGGACCTGCGCTTGCAAGCGCGGGTGGAGCAGCAAGCGTGAAGGCGCCTTCCTGGTCGCTGCCGGCCTGGCCGGGCCCCTACTCCCAGAACGTCTCGCCGCGCCGGGCCCGCGCCAACACGTCATCGAGCCCGTGCGACAGCGGCGTGGGGAGCGCGCCCTCGTCGAAGCAGCGCACCTCGAGAATCTCGAGCGGGTTCATCGGCGCGCGCATCGGCTCCGAGACGGTCGCCGCCAGCACCACCGTCACCGCATGGAAGCGCGGATCGCGCTTCGGGTCCGAGTACACGCCCAGCAGCGTGGCCTCTCCGCGCAGCTCGACGCCGGCCTCCTCCATCAACTCCCGCGGCAGGCCCTCGCGAAACGTCTCGCCCCACTCCAGCGTCCCGCCCGGCATCGCCCACCCGCCGGTGTCGCCACGGCGAATGAGCACCACCTGGCCTTCCCGGGTGCGCGCGTAGACGACGAAGCCCACCACCGGGCGCCGCAAGAGATGACGGAGCACTTCCTTCGCCAGGCCGAAGAGGCCCTTCGGAATCCGCATCGCCGCCTACCGCACCCCCGACAACGTGCCGGAGTCGTCGTCTTCGTCGAGCACCTCGAACACCGCCGTGCGCACGCGGCTCCCCAGCAGCGGCCGCTCGCCCAGTGGCGTCACGTCGAACCGCGCGCCCACCGCCGCCAGCGTCTTGCCGGTGATGAGCACCTGCCCTCCCGCGGCCGACTGGCACAGCCAGGACGCCATGTTCACCGGCTCGCCGATGGCGGTGTAGTCGAGCCGCAGCTCGCTGCCGACGGTGCCGGCCAGCACCTTGCCGGTGGTGAGGCCGACCTTGAGGGGGAAGCGCTCCTTCGGCGGGCGCTTCTGCATCGCGCGCTCCCACTCGGCCTTGAGCGCCATGCCCGCGCGCACGGCCCGAATCGCGTCGTTGCCCTTGCCGTACGGCGCCCCGAAGAGGGCCATCACCGCGTCGCCGACGAACTTGTCGACGGTGCCCTCGAAGCTGAAGACGAGCGGCGTGGCCACCCGGTACAGCTCGCTCAACAGGTCGGCCACGCGGTCCGGTGGCAGCTTCAGCGCCTCGTCGGTGAAGCCGGCGATGTCGGCGAACAGCACCGTCACCTGCTTCTCCTCGAGCTGCGTGAGGCGGGCCGTCTTGTCCGACAGGTCCTTCACCCGGCGCTCGACGATGTCGGGGCCGTGGAAGCGCTCCAGCGCGCCGCGCAGGCGGTCGCTCGTCGAGGTGCGCGGCCCGTGTTTGTGCAGCGCCGTCTGGAGGAGCTGCGCCAGCGCCGTGCATACGTCGAGCAGCGCCTCGATGGGCTCCTCGGTGACGGAGGTGCGATTCAGATACAGCACGCCCTCGAAGGGCGTCTGCTGGCCGATGGGGACGCACAGCACCTGGTCGATGCCGTACAACACGACCGACTCGCGCTCCGCAAACCGGCTGTCGTCCCGCACGTCGGCCACCGCGATGGCCTGGCCCTGGGTGAGCGCCGCGTCGACGATGGCGTCGGACACGGGCACCTCGCCCTTCTGCAGCTTGCGCGCGTGCCGCACCGCCGCGGGCACCATCACGCCGGTGGGGTGGCGGACCAGCACCACGCCGGTGGAGGCGCCCACTCGCTTCATGATGGCGTCGGTGGTGTCGTCGAGGAAGGCCTGGAGCGACGGCGCGGTGGCCAGCCGCTCGGCCACACGGAAGAGCATCACGAGCGACTGGAAGGCCACCGGGTACGAGGGCCCGTCGCTGGGCACCGCCACCTCGCTCGTCTTCGACTCGTTCTCGTCGGTGTCGGAGGCGCCTTTGCGCTTCACCTTCGCCGGCAAAGGCGGCGGCCCGGGCTCGACTTCGAAGGGCAACGAGTTGTCCAGCACCCGGCGCACGATGGAGTCCTGAATGTCGCGCGCCATCAGCACCGCGTGGGACACGTCGATGCCGCGGCCGAAGCGGCGCACGGCGCCTCCTCCGGCCGCGTCGACCATCTCGGTGGCGGCGGTCTCGGCGGTGCTGGGCTGGCGCACCACCAGGGAGTTCTCGCCCACGGCCACCACGTCGCCCGGCTTCATGGGTGCGGTGCCCACCACCTTCTCGGCGTTGAGACGCGAGCCGTTGCGGCTCCCGAGGTCTTCGAAGACGAGCGCGTTGCCGGTGACGTGGAAGTGGGCGTGCTTGCGCGAGACGAGGTCGCCCGACAGCACGATGTCATTCTCGTCGGCGCGCCCGACGTGGGTGGTGCCTTCCGGCAGGTCGTACTTCGTGTCGAAGTACCCGGGGCCGTTGATGACGAGCTGCCACATCGATGCGCGGCAGTATGCCGCAAGGCTTCGAGGTGGCCCGGAAAATGTCAGCGCGGGTGTCGCGCTGGTGCTTCAGGGCCCAGGACGCACGAAGGCCCGCCACGCGAACCCCACCCTGGACGGCAGGGAGCGACGTGCGGGCCCTCGGGTTCAACGCCGCGAAAGCGACGTTACTTCTTCGCCTCTTCCTTGGGCTTCTTGCCGGCCTTCGCGGTGGTGCCCTCGAAGAGCGCCTTCATGTCGACGGCGGTCTCCTTCTTCGAGGTGAGCAGGGTGTTCACCGCGCGCAGAATCTTCGAGCGCACCTTGCGGGCGACGGGCTTCTCGTCGATGGCCGCCTGCACCTGCTTCTCGGTGACGCCGCGGCCGAGCTGGGCCGGCTTGGCGAGGTTGAGCTCGTCGTACTTCTTGGTGGCGGTCTCTTTGTCGGCCCGCTTGGCGATGCGCTTGACCATCAGCGTGCGCGAGGCGGCGTCCCACGTCTCGATGCGCTTGCTGGTGGTGTGCACCTGCCTGGCGGAAATCTTCTTCGACTCGAGAAAGCTCTTCAGCGTGCCCATGTGTCTCCCAGCGTGTGCTGTGAATGAAGACGGCCCTCGGTGGGGCCGTCGTTGATCCGAAAGGGCGGCCCTCTTGCCTCACGTCCGAGGGGAATGCAACGGGCAGGCACCTCGGAACTTGATCGCCGGGACGGTTTGCGTGTAAGGCCCGCCTTCCGTTTCGGTTCACCCACCCTGAAAGCCCCCAGTCCGCGT
>JBILEB010000047.1:0-42056 GCA_044352295.1 Myxococcaceae bacterium | reverse complement strand
TCCCCCGAGAACGCGACGAAGACGACGTCACGGGAGAGCGGCTCCGGGCTCGCGGAGAGCGTTCGCGCCACCTCGAGCACCGCCGCCACGCCCGACGCGTTGTCGTCGGCCCCGAGGTGCGCCGCCGTGGAGTCCGGCGCCAACGAGTTCGAGCCGCCGAACCCCAGATGGTCCAGGTGCGCCCCGACGATGACCGCGCCAGCCGACGTCGAGCCCTTCCGCTTCGCCACCACGTTCACCGCCGATGACTTCTCGATGCGCAGTTCGACGGTGAGCGACACCGCGACCGACTGACGTTTCTCGAGCATCGAGAAGAACGGCGCCACCACCGCACGCTTCACCGCCACCACCGGGAGCCCCGAGTCCTGCAGGCTGTCGAGCCGCAGCGCCGGCAACGGAGCCTCCGTCACCGGCTCCTTCTTCTCGTCCGCGGGCGCGGTCGGTGGCGCGTCGACGACCAGCACCGCCCTGGCGCCCTTCGACTTCGCGAGGAACACCTTCTTGCGCAAATCTCCGGCGCGACGCTGCGCCTCGGGGGTGGTGAGCTTCGGGTGCTCCGGGGCGAAGCGACGCACCAGCACCACCTTGTTCTTCACGTCGAGCCCCTTGAAGTCGTCGAGCCCGAGCTCCGCGTCTTCCAGGCCGTAGCCCGCCAGCACGAGCGGTCCTTCGACCTTCCCCTGCGCCGAGAAGCCGAGCGGCTGGAAGTCACCTTCGACGACGGGCTTGCCCGCGAGCCGCAACGCCGTCTTCGCGCCGCGCGTCACCTTCATCGGCACCTCGAACGTGTGCCGGAAGGACCCATCTGGCGCGGCGCCCTCGAGCCCCAGCGCCTTGAAGCGCGCCTCCACGAAGTCCACCGCCGCCTCGAGCCCCTTCGTCCCGATGCCCCGCCCCTCCCGCTCTGGCGCCGCCAGGAACGCGACGTCGTCCCGCACGCGCTCAGCGGCTGTGGCCTGCGGCTTCGGCGGTGAGTCGACCCACGTGGCAAGGAAGAGGTTGGTGTCGTTCTTCCCTTCCGCCGTCATGCGGTTCGACGAGAACGCCAGCGTCTTCCCGTCGGGCGAGAACATCGGAAAGCCATCGAAGCCCTTCGTGAAGGTGATGCGCTCGAGGTCGGTCCCGTCGGCGTTCACCGCCCAGAGGTCGAACTCGCGGCCCTTCGGATCTCCCGCGTTCGAGGAGAAGAGGATGCGCTCCTGGCCCGGGAACCAGAACGGCGCGAAGGACGCCGCGTTCAAGTACGTCACCTGCCGCGCGTCGGAGCCGTCCGCGTTCGCCACGTACAGCTCGAGCTTCGAGGGCCGAACGAGCCCCTGCGAGAGCAGCCGCTGGAAGTCCTCGAGCTCTTTCCCCGCCTTCGGCCGCGAGGCCCGCCACACCAGCTTCGTGCAGTCGGCGTTGAAGAACGCTCCGCCGTCGTAGCCGGGCGTGAAGGTGAGGCGCTTCACGTTCTTCCCATCCGCATCCATGCGGTACAGCTCGAGGTCGCCGTCGCGCACGCTGGTGAAGACGATGGAGCCGTCTTTCCCACACACCGTCGCCTCGGCGTCGTAGCCCTTCGTCTCGGTGAGGCGGGTGAGCTGCTCGTCCTTCACCGGCAGCGGCGCGCCCGGCGTCACCTGCGCCTTGAAGATGTCATAGCTGTCATACAGCGCCCACACATACCCGAGGCTCATGTCTGGTTTGGGAGGACACGCCGGACCGCCCAGGTGCGTGGAGGCGTAGACGAGCGCATCACCCGCGGGGAGCCAGTGCGCACACGTCGTCGCGCCGGCCCCACTCGAGACCTGCTGCACCGACGGCGCTCCAGCGGCGTCGAGCGTGAGGGCCTGAATCCGGTCGCAGCCGTCGTTCACCCCGCGCGCCTGGAGCGAGAGCCCCTTGCCGTCGAAGCGCCAATACGCCTCGGCGTTCTCTCCACTGACCGTGAGCTGGCGAAGGTTCGACAGGTGCACTTCCTCTGGCAACAGGACGGGCGGACGCGGTGGCGCAGCCGGCTCGACCGGCACCGGCGCCGGCGTGGTGACACAGGCCGTGATGAGGACGACTGCGACGTGGAGCGGGCCAAAAGAGCGCGACGACATGGCGTCTCTTCGTAACCGAGCGCCGGGCCGAGAGGTCGTTGCGTGAAGTCTCGAGCGCCAGCGCCAGCACGAACCCGGCACGCCACCTGCGATGGCGCAGGGGCACCATGCTCCCTCAAGAAAATCCAGCTGGTTGCGTCGTCGACCTGCCTGTCAGTGGTCGTTTGCCTGGCAGTTCTGACAGTCTGCGCGCCATGACTGACGCCGTGACGCTCGAGAGCGGTCGCCACATCACCCGCGAGCTGCGAAGCCCCTCCTTCGATGCCTTGCGGGTGCGGGCGCTGCGGGTGGAGCGCGCCGGCCAGCCGGCCCTCGTCCTGCGCGTGTATTCGGACAGCGAGTTCGTGCTGGGACGGAGCGCCGACGCGAGCCTGGTGATGCCGGACGACGCCGTGTCCCGGCAGCATGGGCGGCTGTGGACGGACTCCGACGGGCGGCTCGTGTACCGCGACCTCAACTCGCGCAACGGCACCCTGCGGCTCCCGGGCGGACGGCGCGCTGACGAGTACGAGGTGAAGGACACGGTGCCGCTCAAACCCGGTGACGTGCTGTGGCTGGGCAGCGAGCGGGCGAAGGTGGTGCTGCTGGCCGAGGCGCCCGACCTCCCTGCGCGTTCCCCGACGGGCCGCTCCGAAGCCTCTCGCTCGCTCGACCACGCGCTCGACGTCGCGTCCCGGCACCAGCTCCCGGTGATGCTCATGGGCCCCTCGGGCACCGGGAAGACCCACAGCGCGCGACGCATTCACGACGGCTCGTCCAGGCCGGGGCCCTTCGTCTCGGTCAACTGTGGACGGCTGCCGCGCGACGCCCAGTCCCTGCAGAGTGAGCTGCTCGGACATGTGAAGGGCGCCTTCACCGGCTCAATGCAGGACCGACAGGGGAAGTTCTTCCTCGCCGACGGCGGCACGCTGTTCCTCGACGAGGTGGAGTCGCTCCCCCGCGAAGCGCAGGACTTTCTCATCGACGTGCTCGAGGGCACCGGCTCGTTCACCCCCCTCGGCGCCACCGTGGAGCGCCAGCCCACGCCTCACTTCCGCCTCATCTCGGCCTCGAAGACCCCCCTGCGACAGTCGGCGCTGCGGCAGGACCTGGTGCAGCGGCTGCTCGGCGACGTCATCACCGTGCCCTCCCTGGAGGAGCGCCGCGACGACCTCCCGGTGCTCGTCGGTGAGTTCCTCGAGCGGCTGCGGCAGACGCACAACCAGGACGCCGAGGTGAGCGCCGAGGCCATGTCGCTCCTGCAGGCGCGCGCGTGGCCGGGGCAGGTGCGGGAGCTCAAGCGCGTCATCGACACCACCGTCACCCGGCTCGCCGCTGAACGGGCAGCCCGCGGCCTCGACACCCAGCGCCTGGTGGTCGGCATCGAGGCCATCTCGGCGCAGCTGCAGAACGAGGCCGTGGCCCTGGGCGACTCGCCGGCCGCGCCCACGGTGGCCATGCCCGCCCTCCCCTCGACGCCCCAGCGCCGCCGCCCGGCGGACCTCTCCAAAGCCGACTGCGAGGCGGCCCTGGCCGAACACGGCGGCAACAAGACCCACGCCGCGAAGGCCCTCGGGGTCGCCCTCAACACCTTCAAGGCGCGCCTGCGCGAGCTTCAGTGAGTGGTCGGGACGGCGTCTTCGGCTGGTTGTCGAAACTGCAGGTTCACGTCGATTTCGCCCGCACGCAAGCCGGCCTCCCAGGCTTTGAGCGCCTCGGAGAAGCGTCGGTTGGCCTCGGCCAGGTCCAGCAGTGGAGCGGTCTGATCGAGCGCGCGCGCGAACGTCGCCGCCGAACGAAGCTGCTTGAACGCGGGATGCTCGACGGCTGCGAGCAGCGAGCGCGCCGCCGCCGCCGTCTGGCCGAAGGCGAACTGGATTCGCTCGCGGTGGAGCGTCGCGGCGTGCGCCATGATGCGCTCGCAGCTCTTCGGGCCCAGCTCCAGCCAGGCGTCCCGGGCGCGTTCCATCGTGGCGAGGTCTTTCGACGCATAGGCCTCGCGGAGCTGCACCGCGAGCGGATGGTCGAGGCCGAGCGTCGTGCACACCACCATGTGCAGCTCGCTCACCAGCTTCTCGAGGCCCCCTCCGCTCATGGCTGCCTCACACCCCTGAAGGGGAGATCGGCCATCTCGAGGCCGGCTCGAAGCTCCGCCAGCTCGTCGTCTTCCGGCGCCTGCCCATAGTGCGCCAGGAGCGCTTCGATGAGCCGCTCGAGGTCGACGACGACCGGCCGCACCCCTGCAGTCTTCGGTGGCGGGGTGAGGGCATCGAAGCGCTCAGCCAGGCCCCACACGAAGTCCTCGAGCGCGACGTCGACCGGGTAGCGGAGCAACTCGACGAACTCCCCCAGGGTGGCGGGCAGCTCCGTGGGCGTCTGGGGGACGGTCGCGCGCGTCATCTCAGTCGTGCTTGAGGGTGGGGAGCAGGGCCAGGCCCCGAGCCTGCTTGATGGCCTTCGCCAGCATGCGCTGCTGCTTCGACGACACGCCGGTCATGCGCCGCGGCAGAATGCGGCCCCGCTCGGAGACGAAGTACTTCAGCAGGGTCACGTCCTTGAAGGTCACCTCGGTGATCTTCGCCTCGGCCAGCGGGTTCTTCTTGCGGCCAAACCGGCCAGACCTGCGTTCGCTGTCGCGCCCGTCCTTGTCCGCCGTCGGCTTGTTCATCGTCGATCTGGTCTCTCGCATGGCCCTTTCACATATCGCATCACGATACTCATTTCAATACGATTTGCTTTTGCAACCCTGATGCGATAGCTCGGGACCATGCGCTCGGTCCTGATCAGCTCCTGCTTCCTCGCGGCCTTCGTGGGCTGTGGCCGGGGTGACCTCGGCGCCACCGACGCAGGGCCCGAGGAGCCGACGAGCGACGCGAGCGTGCTCGACGGAGGGCCTGGCGAAGGCGACGGAGGGATAGCGTCAGCCGACGCAGGGGTCGTCGATGCGGGCGACCCCGTCGTCGACGCCGGCGACCCCTGCGGACCCAACGGCGTCTTCCACATCAACCACTGCGACTGTGACCCCGGCTACCGCGAGGTGCGGCTGCGCTGTGAGGCCATTCCGGCGTGCATGAACGACCCGCTCGAGCCCAACAACGGCCTCGCGACGGCGAGCCGGCCCGACGGCGGGTCCTCCACTGGTCAGGTCTGCGCCGGCGACGTCGACGCGTTCTTCATCACCGCGCCTCAGGGCGTACGACTCGAGGCCCGGCTGACCTTCCGGCAGGTCGACGGCGACCTCGACCTCGCGCTCTACGAGCCCGGCCGGGACCCGCGCTTTTCGAACCCGGTGGCGCGCGGAGACTCGCGTGACGACGACGAGCTGATCAGCCACCAGACCCGCCGCGCGGGCGACTTCCTCATTCTCGTCTCGGGCCGCTTCGGCACCGAGCAGGCCCCGTACCACCTGCAGCTCACCCTCACGCCCTGAGTCTCCATGCTTCGTCGAGCCTTCATCGTCGTTTGTGTCGTCCTGACCGCTTGTGAACCCACGAGCCCGCAGCCTGACGGAGGCTCCGCGGGCGGGCGTGCCGGTGGCAATGCTGGCGGTTCGGCCGCTGGCGGCGCAGGTGGCTTTGCGGGTGGCAGCGCCGGTGGTTCGGCCGGTGGCTCCGCGGGTGGCAGCGCCGGTGGTTCGGCCGGTGGCTCCGCGGGTGGCAGCGCCGGTGGTTCGGCCGGTGGCTCCGCGGGTGGCAGCGCCGGTGGTTCGGCCGGTGGCAGCGCGGGTGGCTCCGCCGGTGGCGCCGTCGACGCGGGCCTTCGTGATGTCGTCGAACTGGTGCTCGGGAACTCCGCGACGGGCTTCATCGACGGCATCGGTGGAGCGGCGCGCTTCAACGGGCCCTCGGGGGCCGCACTCAGCGGCGACAACCGGTACCTCTACATCGCCGACACCTTCAACGCGCTGCTGCGGCGCCTCGACGTGCAGACCGGCGAGGTGCGCACGCTGCTGGGCCGGCCCCTCGTGCAGGGCGTCGTCGACGGAGACGCTGGCGTCGCGCGCCTCCAGAGCCCGCGCGCCATGGCCATCACCTCGGACGGCGGCCTGCTCTTCCTCGCCGATGGACCCACGGTTCGGCGGGTCGACGTGAATACCCTCGACATCACCACCATCGCGGGAACGCCTGGAATGCCCGGCTATGTCGATGGCCAGGGTGCAGCCGTTCGCCTGGGCTTCCTGCTCCACAGCTTCGCGATGGGCGCCGACGACAGGACCCTCTACGTCGCGGACCGAAGCAACCGACTCCTTCGGGCCTGCGACACCCAGACGGGGGCCATCTCGACGCTGGCCGGTCAACAGGACGCGGGCGTCGCCAACGTCGACGGCATCGGGGGCTCCGCTCGCTTCAGCGGGCTCGGCGGCATCCTTCGGGTCGGCAACACCCTGTACGTCGCCGACACGTTCAACCACACCCTGCGGACCGTCGACCTGACCACCTTCCAGGTGACGACGCGCGCCGGCCTTGCCGGGACGTCGGGCATCGAAGACGGCGACGCTGGCGTGGCGACCTTCAACGCCCCTCAGTCGCTCGCGTTCGACGGCACCTCACTCTACGTCACCTCGTTCCAGGGCCTCTTGCGCCGCGTGCGCGTGAGCGACTTCTTCACTGACACGGTGCTGGGCGACTTCGAAGACACCTCGACCATCGATGGCCCGGCGGCCACGGCCCGCCTGGGCCTCGCTTTCGGCCCGCCGATTTTCGACACCCAGCGCAGCCGCATCTACTTCCAGGACCGCACGGCCAGCAGCGTGCGCACCCTCGCGGTGCCGTCCTTCACCGTCTCGACGCTCGCCGGCGCCTCGGAGCCCGCGCGCCATCGCGACGGACCGCCGCTGCTGTCGCGCTTTTCGGACCCCGGCGACCTCGTGTCCAACGGCGCCCAGGACGTGTGGTTCATCGCCGACCCCGGCAGCCGCACCCTTCGCCGCTTCGACCGCGCCACCGGCATGCTCACGACCCTCGCGGGCGGCGTCAACGAGGCCGGCTCGACCGACGGACCGCTCCTGATGGCGCGCTTCGGCTCACCCGCTGGCCTCGCCTTCCACGCCGCCTCGAACCGGCTCTACGTCACCGACAGCTCGCTGCACCTCGTTCGCCGCGTCGACCTCTCGTCGGGCATGGTGTCGACGCTGGCCGGTGACCCGAACGCGACGCCGGCGAGCGGGAACGTCGACGGCCTCGGCGCCGCCGCGCGCTTCAACGGCCCCAGCCGCCTTGCCCTCACGCCCGACGGGCTGACCCTCTACGTTTCAGACACCGGCAACCGCGTCATCCGGCGCATCGACACCATGACTGGCGGGGTGACGCGCCTGGCTGGAACGGGCACCGCGGGGACCGTCAACGGGCCGCTGCTGATGGCGCAGTTCCGCGGTCCCTCGGGGCTCGCGCTCGACGCCACGACCAACCGGCTCTACGTGAACGACCGCACGGCGCACACGATTCGCGTCATCGACCTCGGCGCCAGCACGGTCTCGACCCTCGCCGGCGTGGACAACACCCCGGGCCCTGCCGATGGGGTGGGGAGCATGGCCAACTTCCGCAGCCCGACGGGCCTGGCGCTCAACGCCAGCGGTACGGCGCTCTACGTAGCCGACAATGGCAACCACCTGGTGCGGCGCATCGACCTGATGACGAACACGGTGTCGACGTGGCTCGGCAGCCCCTCCCGAAACGGTGGCCTCGCGCAGGGCGTGCCCACCCTCATCGCACAGGCGACGACGTACTTCCCCGAAACGGTCGTGGTGACGGGGCCCGATGTGGTCATCGTCAGCGACTACGGCGTCTACCTCGCTCGGCCCGCGACGCTACCGTGAAGCGCCTCCTTGGCCTCTCGCTCGGCCTTGCGCTCGGCTGCAGCTGTGGGCGGCCCGTCGACCCGCAGGTGCCGCTCGAGCCCAGCCCTGCGCCGCTCGACGCCGGCCTGGCGACAGTGGACGCGGGCATGGTGCGGATTCTGAGCCTCGAACTCGGTACGGGAGGCCCCGGCACCTTCGCGGCCGTCGAGCCGGGGCAGCAGGTGCTGCTCCAGCGCGGCTGCCAGGGCGCGCAGCACATCTTCTTCTCGCTGCGCGCCACCGGCGTCGTCTCGGAGCGCCCCCGCCTCACCCTCAGTGTCGAGCGCATCAGCGACGGCCGCGTCGCGTCCCTCGCGTACTCGTTGCCGCTGCCGTACCAGCGCGTGCGCGGCGTGCCGTACGTCGAGTGGACGGGCCTCACCCCCGTCATCGAAGAGCCGGCTGACGTGCTGAACGTGCCGGTGCGCATGCGCGCCCGCATCGAAGACGACGGGCGCAGCGCCGAGGCCACGCGCGACGTGACGGCGCGTTGGGGCCCTGACTCGTGTCGCCCACACCCGTAGTCATCGTGCCGAGACCTGACATGCGACTCGTTCTTCTCTTCGCCGCGGTGAGCCTGCTGGCCTGTCCGTCGACGCCCGAACCACCGAAGTCATGGCCGTGGCAGCTCGTCACCTCGGGCCAACGCGAGGCGTACACGTCGGTCGCGGGCACGAGCGCGAAAGACGTCTGGGTGGTGGGCGCCGACATGGGCACCGGCGCCACCGCGCTCCATTTCGATGGAACCTCGTGGAGCCGCAAGGACGTCGGCCACCGCGCGACGCTGTGGTGGGTCTTCCCGTTCTCGGAGACCGAGGTGTTCTTCGGGGGCGCCTCGTCCACCATCCTCCGGTACGACGGGAGCACCTTCACCCGCATGCCCACGCCGGGCCTGGCGCGGCACACCATCTTCGGTCTGTGGGGACGCGCGCCCAACGACGTCTATGCCGTCGGCAGCGTCGGCGGGCTCAACGGCTTCCTCTGGCACTTCGACGGCACGGCGTGGCGCACCGTCGATGACCTCGTCGGGCTCCCGACCGACGCGAAGGGCAATACGCCCGGTCTCTTCAAGGTCTGGGGACCGCCCTCGGGCTCGAGCGTCTACGTCGTCGGCGCCCGGGGCGTGGTGCTCAAGAGCGACGACGGCCGGCGCTTCGAGCGCATCGAGGTCGACACGCGCGGCACCCTCTTCACCGTCTTCGCCGACGACACGTCGGTGACCGCCGTGGGCGGCGCGGGCACGGGACTCCTGATCGAGGGCGCGCTGGGCGGGGCGCTGTCGACGCTTCCGGTGCCGGACGACGTGGGCCTGCTGCAGGGCATCTGGCGCTCGGGCGAGGCGGCGTTCGCGGTGGGCCAGGCCGGGGCCATGCTCGAGCGCAGCACCACGGGCTGGAGGGTCGTCGACCACGGCCTCGACGTGCGCGCCGAGTCCCTCCACGCCGCGTGGGTCGACCCTTCGGGCGCGGTCTGGGCCGTCGGCGGCGACGTGCTGTCGGGCGCGATGACGAACGGGGTCATCGTTCGCGGGCGCGCCGAGCCGCTGAGCGCCACCGTCGACCTGGCCCCGGCGCCACCGCCTCCCGCGGCGCTGCCGTGCGCGTTCGACACGCCCCGCCCCGGAGCGAGCGTGGCCCGGCGCTGGAACGAGGAGCTGCTGCAGGCGATTCGCCGCGACGTCCCCTCGCCCGTCGTGCACGCGCGAAACCTGTTTCACCTCTCGGCCGCGATGTGGGACGCGTGGGCGGCCTACGACGCGACCGCGACCGGCCACCTCGTTCGAGAGAAGCACCAGACGAACGACGTCACGGCCTCCCGAGCGGCTGCGATGACTGCCGCGGCGCACACCCTGCTGGTTCACCGCGCATCGAAGGCGGCGGTGGGTGGCGACGTCTCGCGCCGGTGTTTCGAGGGGCTCCCGGCACAGCTCGGCGTGTCGCTCTCGGGCGCGATGGAATCGGGCGTCGACCCGGTCTCGGTCGGCGCGCGCATCGGCCGGGCCTACGTCGCCCTGGGCCAGACCGACGGCGCCAACGAGCAGAACCGCTACGCCGACACGACGGGGTGGACGTCGCGCAACCCGCCCCTGGTGGTCGACGAGCCAGGCGTCGACGTCGTCGACCCGGGCTTCTTTCAGCTGCTCAACCTCTCCGAGGCCATCACGCAGAATGGCATTCCCGTCTCTGCGGGGGTGCAAGGCTATATCGGCGCGCACTGGGGTCGAGTGACGCCGTTCGCACTCCCGCGCGATGGCGGCGTCGCAGCGGTCGATGCGGGCACGCCTCCGGGCTTCGACGAGCGCATGCGGCCCTGGGTGCTCGACGTCGTGCGGCGCCACGCGTGGCTCGACCCGGCCGACGAGACGATGGTCGACGTCAGCCCCGCCGCGATTGGCAACAACCAGGTCGGCACGAACGACGGGCGCGGCTACGCACAGAACCCCGCGACGGGCGCGCCCTATGCGCGACAGCTCGTTCGCCGCGGAGATTTCGGCCGCATCGTCGCGGAGTACTGGGCCGACGGCCCGAGGTCCGAGACGCCGCCGGGGCACTGGAACAAGATCGCCAACGACCTCACCTCGCGGCCGGGCTTCGAGCGCAGGCTGTTCGGCCGAGGCGGCCCGCTCACGGCGCTCGACTGGGACGTGCACGTGTACTTCGCCCTCAATGGCGCGCTCCACGACGCCGCCATCGCCGCGTGGGACATCAAGCGGCGGTACTCGGCCTCCAGACCCATCACCCTCATCCGGTACATGGCTGGGAAAGGGCAGTGCTCCGACCCGGCTGCGCCTGCGTTCCACCCGCAGGGGCTGCCGCTCGAGCCCGGCATCGTCGAGGTCATCACCGAGGCGTCGTCGGCGCCGGGCCAGCGGCACGCGCACCTGCGGCGCTTCGTGGGCTCCATCGCCGTGAGGACGTGGCGGGGCGAGCCGGGCGACCGCCGGCGCGAGGTGGCGGGGAGCGGCTGGCTGCGCGGCGTCGAGTGGGTCCCCTACCAGCGGCGCACCTTCGTCTCGCCAGCGTTCCCTGGCTTCATCTCGGGCCACAGCACCTACAGCCGCGCCGGCGCCGAGGTGCTCGCGGCCCTCACGGGCAGCCCGTTCTTCCCGGGGGGCCTCATGGAGTTCACCGCTTCGAAGGACCTCTATCTGACGCACGAGCGGGGCCCGAGCACCGACGTGAAATTGCAGTGGGCGACGTACTTCGACGCAGCCGACCAGGCCGGCCAGTCGCGACTGTGGGGCGGCATTCACATCGAGCCCGACGACTTCTCGGGGCGCATCGTCGGCCAGGACGTCGCCCGTCGCGCGCTCGAGTTCTCCATCGCCCACTTCGAAGGGCGCGTTCCATGACCTGGTGTCGCTGGGTGCTCATGGCGTTGGCGCTGCCGTCGACCTCAGGCCGGTCGCCGCCGGACTTCCTCCCAGACGAAGCGCTGCCTGCGTGGCTGGAGCTGCTGCTCGACACACCCTGCAGTCAGCCTCATCACCCAACCTCCTGACGCAGGGCTCCCGTCAACGCCGACATTTACCTTCCACGGTCTCGCCGCGGCATCGATACGCGTACGCGCAATCGTTGAGAATGACGAATGGCTCGACCGTTCGGTCAGAGCCGACGCGAGAGCGCCGAGCGCATCGTCGTCCTTCCGGCACCCAGGAAGCCGACGACGAGCTCCTGGCGCGAGCACGTCATGAGCTCTTGCGACTCGCACTCATTTGCCACCGCGTTGCAGGTAATGCTAGGCGCGAGTCCCATGCGAATGACTCGACTCGTCGGCCTGATCTTCCTCGGAGCGGCCTGTGGTCCTCTTCCCACCATGCCCGACGGGGGTGTCGAGTGCTCCGGCAACGGGCACCTCCATGGCGACACCTGTCACTGCGACCGCGGCTACGCGAGCCCGGCTGGAGACCCGAAGTCCTGCGTGATGGGCACGGGCGCCGGTGGTGGTGGCACGGCGGCCGCGGGCGGGAGCGCTGGCGGGTCGATGGGCGGTGGCGTGGCGGGCGGCATGGCGGGCGGCATGGCGGTCGGCCCCGAGGCCGTAACGCTGTCGCCCTCGATGCAGCAGGGCCAGTACGCCACCACCCACGGCGGCGGCGAGGTGTGGCGCTACGGCGCCCGCAGCGGCGAGTTCACCGTCGAGATCGAGAACTACTCCGAGTACGGCGGCCCGGCGGCCCCCGGCACGTACACCCTGCGCGGCGTCGACGCGGACTACGCGAGCTGCTCCTTCTGCCTCGTCGTTCGCCGCGGGACCGAGCGCTACATGCCTGTCTTCGAGGCCGGCAAGACGGTGACGTTCAGCAGCCTGGGTAAGCGCGCCGGCGAGCGCTTCTCGGGCACCGTCAACCAGACCGTCGAGCTCCGGCAGGTCACCATCAACCCGCAGACCTTCGCCACCACCGACGTGCCGAATGGCAAGCGCCTCGCGCTCTCGGGCTTGATGTTCAGCGTCGTCCTCGCTCCGCCAGAGTGCGGTGGCCACGGTCACCTGCACGGCAACACCTGTCACTGCGATTCGGGCTACCGGCTCGACCCGATGAACCCGCGCAACTGCATTCCCCAGTGACGAAGCCCTGAGATGACACGACCACGAGGTGGTACCGACGTGACGATGCAGGTTCGTCGCAGCCCCGTTGGCCTGATGCTGGCGGCCCTGGCGGGCGCCATCTCGGCGTGCGCCCCGACTGCGCTCGAGCCCGACGACGTCACCCACCTCGTCCGGCTCGCGTCGGCGAGGGCGCTGCTCCCGGCCAGCGCGGTGATGTCTCGCGGCGTCTTCGACCAGCTCCACCCGCTCACCGTCGTGGACGAGCCCGATGCGCTGTGGAGCGCCCTTTCCGTCGTCGGCGTTCGCGCCGACCCGTGCTTCATCGAAGGCGCGGCCGGAGCATCGTGCCGGCCGCAGCTCCGCCTCGTGTTGCAGCCGGTGATGGAGGGCCGAGGCGGCCTCACCACCCGTGACGCCGCGGTGCACCTGTTCTTCGAAGTGCGCGGCGATGAACTGCTCGAAGCGGTCGAGACGCTGGCGACGGCCCGTCAGCGCTCCGGTGTCGAGAGCGCCGCGTGGCGGTCGACGCTGCGCACCACCGTCGAGCGCCTGGTGGAGAACGGCCAGCGCAGCAAGGTGACGCAGATGAGCGTGCACGCCAGCAACGAAGCGTGGATCTTCGGAGGCTTCACCCTCGACGGCAGCACCCTGACGGCGGTGCCGATTCCCACCCTCGGCAAGCTCGAGCACCACGTCACCAGCACGGGAGGCACCAGCCGACTCTCGGCCACGCTCATTCCCGGCTCGATGATGGAGCCCGCGTTCTCGAACGCCGCCGCCGGCAAGGGTCCCGCCGAGGACGCGCGTGCGTCGCTCGACCGCCTCGAGTCCCCCGACGCCCACAACCCGGGCACGGTCGACTGCGGGGGCTGCCACCTCGCCTCCACCGCGCGCTGGCACTGGTCGACGCCCGAGAGGCGCGCCGGCATCGACCCGAGCTTCGCCGACACGCGCAACCTGCGCGCGCTGGGCTACTTCTTCGACCGACCCGCCGTCAGCCCACGCACCCGGCTCGAGACGGCCGCTTCGCTCCGCACCGCGCCGTCGTTGACCCTGACTGTGGCGAGGGCTTCGGTGTGTGTGTTCGGAACCATTGCCCAGAAGGCCAGGTGCCATGGGAGCACCAGCCCGAGACCTGCATGACGTCGGCGTGCGGCGATGGGTGGCGAGACGAGCGCGCCAACGAAGCCTGTGACGACGGAGACGCGCTCGAGCGCGGTGGCTGCTCCGCGGACTGCCGGCGGGTGAACGACGGCTTCTCATGCGGTGACCGCGCCACCGGCTGCACCAGGAACGCCGACGCGGGGGCTCCAGCGGCCGCCGACGCGGGCGCGCCGGGCCCCGACGCCGGAGCACCCGCTGCTGGCAACCCCCAGGTGACGCCCACGCCACGGGGCGGCTGCACCAGCGCGCCGGCCTGGCTCACCGCCGGGGCGCTCGTCGTCTGGGCCGGCCGACGCCGGGCTTCGAAGCGCTGAGGCGCGCCTCGCGTTTTTGCAATTAAATTGCTAAAGCACCACCATGCGCGTTCTCTCGGCGGTGGTCCTGATCAGCCTCACGGCCTGCGGGCCCACGACGGCGCTCGACATCGTAGACGAGCTCGAGGCCGTCTCGGTGCTTCCGGTGCAGTCGACGGGGGGCGGGAGCGGAACCACGGCGCCGGTGACGATGCGCTTCCCCAGCCTGCCCGTCACGTGCTGGGCCAGCCCGGACAGCACCTGTCACCCGGTGACGAACGAGGGCTGCGCGCCGAATCAGCTGTGCCTGCTCACCAACACGGCGCCTGAGCGCGTGGGCCTGCGATGCATCGACGTCGAGGGGACCCGCTCCATCAGCCAGACGTGCAACCTGCAGTCGGGCCCGTATTGTCGCGCAGGCATGTGGTGCAACCAGGGCGCGTGCCGGCCGGTCTGCTGTACGTCGGCCGACTGCGTCAGTGGCCAGGCCTGCAACCCCATCGACCCGCGCATCGGCTCCTTCGGCTTCTGCGGCGCGCCGAGCACCAACCAGTGCCGGCGGTCAGGCGCGGCGTGCCGCTCGAACAGTGAGTGCTGCTCGCGCGACTGCCACGTCGACCACTGCCACTGACGTCACGCCCAGCGGGGGAACGGGTCGGCGAACTCGCGCACCCAGGCGCGCTTGCCCATCGCCACCTCGGCGTCCGACAGCAGCGCGCCCAAAAGCTCACGGCGCAGCCACGCTTCGTCCATGTCCTTGCCGATGAAGACGAGCTCCTGCTGGCGGTCGCCGTAGGTGGGGTGCCAGTTGGCCTTGATCTGCGCGCGCAGGGCCTCGTCGTCTGGCCACTCGCCCTCGTCGAGCATCGCGCGCCACCGGCCCACGGGCCCCAGCGTCCACGTGAGGCCGGCGAACGACATGAGGGCGATGTACTCGAGGCGGCTCGCGAGGTAGCAGAAGCCCTTCGCGCGCAGCACGCCCGGCCACGGCCGCTGGAGGAAGCGCCCGAAGCGGCCCGGGTGAAACGGCCGGCGGTCGCGGAAGACGAAGCTGGTGATGCCGAACTCCTTCGCCTCGCTCAGCTCGGCGCCGCGCAGCGTGCGCATCCAGCCCGGGGCCGAGCTGGCGTGCTCGAAGTCGAAGCGCCCCGTCCCCAGCACCTCGCGCAGCTCGACCTTCGAGTAGCTCGTCTCGAGGCGCTTCGCGGTCGGGTTGAGCGAGGCGAGCACGCCCGCGAGCTGCTCCCGCTCGACGGTCGACATGGCCTCGGTCTTGTTCACCAGCAGCACGTTCGCGAACTCGACCTGCTCCACGAGCAGCTCGGTGATGGTGCGCTCGTCATCGGCCCTCGCCGCGAGCCCGCGGCGCTTGAGCTCGACGCTCTCGAACCAGTCCTTCAGGAACTTCGGGCCGTCGACGACGGTCACGAGGGTGTCGAGCCGCGCCAGCGACGACAGCGCCTCGCCCTTCGCGTCGGAGAAGGTGAACGTCTCGGCCACCGGCAACGGCTCGCTGATGCCCGTCGACTCGATGAGGAGGTAGTCGAAGCGCCGCTCCTTCGCGAGCGCAGCCACCTCGGCGAGCAGGTCTTCGCGCAGGGTGCAGCAGATGCAGCCGTTCGACAGCTGCACCAGCTTCTCTTCCGTGCGGCTCAGGCGCGCCTGCCCGTCACGGACGAGGGCCGCGTCGATGTTCACCTCGCTCATGTCGTTGACGATGACAGCCACCTTGAGGCCCTGGCGGTTCGACAACACGTGCTCGAGGAGCGTCGTCTTGCCCGCGCCGAGGAAGCCTGACAGCACCGTCACTGGGAGTCGTTCGTCTCGCATCAGCACACCTCAGAGGGGACACTGCTCGTCGACCGCGCAGTCCGACGTGATGCCGGGGCGGAACACCTTCGCGCGCAGGCCCGGCGGCAGTGCCGCTCGCGCGGGCCCACCCTGACGGAGCCACTGCGTCAGCAGGAACGTGTCGCGCGCGCTCAACACCTGGCCGAGCCACACGGTGGGGCTCCCCGGCACATGGTGGCGCACCACCACCACGTTGGACGCCGAGCACACGTCGAGGCACTTCGTCACCACCACCCGAGCGTTGCCCGCGGCCTCGCACGCCTCGTCGATGGCCGACAACTGCGCGACGTGGTCGACGTCGGGGTGCTTGCGCGTTCGGCCACAGCAGCAGTCGCGGCACACCAGCACCGACACCTCGACGGCCATCACCCCACCTCGTCGAGCTCGGGTGGGCGGGGCAGTGCGAGCACGTGTGCGCGCTCGAGACCGATGAACATGACGGACCCATAACGCATTTCCGTTGCATCTACATTCCAGTTGCTCTTCTCCGCCAAGCCTGACGCGTGACGTCAGCGCCACGCGGGCTTCGCTGATCCGTTTCTCGACACGGACGGATCCGCGCGTTACAACCTTGTCCATCGGTGAAGCGCATGACCGCTTGTCGCGGCGCAGGGTGTGGGGGAACTTCTTCGGCACCCTCTGCGCTTCTCCGGTAACGCCTTCTTCCCCTCCATCGAACTCGTCCCACCGCGGCCCTTGGCTAGGCTGGCGGCTGCATGACGTCTTCGACCGAGCGGCCCGCCTTCGTCCGAGAGCTCGACACCCTCGTTCGGGCCCGCTACCCGCTCCTCTATCTCGTCACCTGGGAGGAGCAGCGCCTCGACGCGCTCCTCGGCGACCTCGCGCGCTCGCACGGCAAAGACCTGCTCGAGTGGACCTCGACGCGGGGGCTGCGGGCGCTGACCGGCTCGCTCAAGGTGCCCCCCGAGGAGACCCTCGAACCCGCGCGCGCCCTCGTCGCCATTCACCGGCTGACGTCTCCGGCGCTGGTGCTGCTCAAGGACTTCCATCGGCATCTGGATGATCCGGTGACGGTGCGCGCGCTGCGCGAGCTCGGCTTCCACCTCAAGACCCAGTTCACGACCGCCATCGTGGTGGCCCCGACGCTCAAGCTGCCCGAGGAGCTCGAGAAGGACGTGTCAGTCATCGACGTGCCGCTGCCGACCAAGTCCGACCTGCTCGCGCTGGTCAAGGACATCGCGCGCGTGGTGACGAAGAACAAGCGCGCCACCGTCGAGCTCAACCGCGAGCAGGCCGACGCGCTGGTGAGCGCTGCGCATGGCCTCACGTTGTCCGAGGCCGAGAACGCCTTCGCCAAGGCCATCGCGCAGGACAACCGCCTCGACGCGAGCGACCTCAAGCTCATCCTCGACGAGAAGAGCCAGGTGGTGCGCAAGAGCGGGCTGCTCGAGTACCACGCGACGGATCAATCGCTCGCCGACGTCGGCGGGCTGGGGCACCTCAAGCGGTGGCTCCAGCGGCGTGATGGGGCCTTCTCGGACGCCGCGCGCGCGTTTGGCCTGCCGGCGCCCAAAGGGCTGCTGCTGCTCGGCGTCCAGGGCTGCGGCAAGTCGCTGACGGCCAGGTCCATCGCGACGACCTGGCGCCTGCCACTGTTGCGCCTCGACATGGGCCGCATCTACTCGGGCATCATCGGCTCGTCGGAAGAGAACCTGCGCCGCGCCATTCGGGTCGTCGAGTCGCTCGCGCCCGTGGTGCTGTGGGTCGATGAAATTGAAAAAGGGCTCGCTGGCGCGGGTGGCGGGGCCAACGACACCGGCGTCTCAGCGCGCGTCTTCGGCACGCTGCTGACCTGGCTCCAGGAGAAGACCGCGCCCGTCTTCGTCGTCGCCACCGCCAACCGCATCGACACCCTGCCTCCGGAGCTGCTGCGCAAGGGGCGCTTCGACGAGATCTTCTTCATCGACCTGCCCAGCGAGGCCGAGCGGCGGGAGATCTTCTCGCTCCAGCTCTCACGCCGCGGCCGCGCGCCCGCCCAGTTTCCCCTCGCCGAGCTCGCCGCACGGTGTGATGGCTTCAGCGGCGCCGAAGTCGAGCAGGTGGTGGTGAGCGGGCTGGCCGAGGCCTTTGCCGACCAGACCGAGCTGACCCCACGCCATCTCGAGGCGGCCATCGACGAGACGATGCCGCTCTCGGTGACCATGGCCGAGGACATCGAGCGGCTTCGACACTGGGCGAAGCAGCGCACCCGACCGGCGTCCTGAACGGTCGCTTTTCGCACCGGCTCCGTGGAAGCTTGGGCGCATGTCGCGGACCGACCGGTTCGAGAAGCTCGAGAGCGAACGAAAGGCCCAGCCCGCGACCGAGGCGCCACGGGTCTCCGAGGAGCGCTTCCGCGAGCCGTCGACCAGCCCCTCGCCGCCGTCGGATGGACCGCACGCGCCTGCGTTCGAAGCCGCGCGTGAAGCGTCTCCACTCGGGAGCGAGGCCACACCGTCGCCGCTCACCCGTTTCGAGGCCGACGGCACCAGCCAGCTCGCCGTCGACACGGACCCGCTGACGAAGCTGCCCATCCGCCGGTGCGCCGAGTGCCAGCAGGACTCGGCGAAGTTCGACCGGGTGTGTGGGCACTGCGGCGCGTCTCTCGAGACGCCCGCGGCCCGGGCGCTCAACCTCGCGCTCCTCGAGACGTTCACGACGGAGCGGGCCGCCGAAGAGGCTGCCCAGCGCGCGGCCCACCAGGCGGCGATTCAAGCGAGGGCGAACGAGACCTTTCAGCAGGCCGCCCAGGCCGAACGTGAAGACACGCGTCGGGTCCAGCTGGGTTGGCGACTGCTGGCCCGAGGGGGCGCGCTGCTGTGTGTCATCGCGGGGGTGTGGAGCTCGGCGCTCTGTCCAGCGGTGGCCTTCATCACGGTCGGGCTCATGCTGCTCGTGGCAACCCTCCCCCGGGCGGCCCTCGAAGCGCTCGTCAAGCCAGTGACGAAACGGTGGTAACCCTCAGCGGGGCAGCTCGGGCAACCGGCCGTTCAGCTCGACCCGTCGCTCCAGCACGCCCTCGTACGGCGCACGACGCGCGATGATGAGCGCGCGCTCGCACTCGGCCCAGACGAGGGGGCCCAGCATCTGCCAGTTGGGCGGGTCGACGAGGGTGAGGCGAAGCGCGCCGAGGGTGAACGCCATCGTCGGCTCTCCCGCCGGCGCCACCGAGGCCACGGCCGCTGGGAGTTCCGCGCGGAGCGACGCCAGGTGCGCGGGCAGCAACCGCGTGTCCGCCGTCGGCCCGAGCAGAATCGCGAAGCCATCGGTGTGAATGCGCACCACCTTCGCTTTGGGCAGCGCTCGCTTCATCACCGCGACCATCGCCTTGAGCGCGGCGTCTCCAGCGGGGAAGCCGTGGCGCATGTTGAAGAGCGTGAACTCGCGCGGGTCGATGACGACGGCTTCCACCACCCAGCCCTCGGCGTGGCCGTGCGTCGAGAGGTCGTACTCTTCTTTGAGCAGCGTGCCCTGGTTGAGCGCGAGCGCATGGAAGGCGCCGGTGGTGGCGTCGGGGTGACACGCCCGGTGCAGCTCGGCATCGACGACCTGGTCGACCAGCCACGTCGGTGCATCGGCCCGGCCCTGAACGCGGGGGAACAAGCCCAGCAGCGCGCGCTCACTCTTCTCGGAGATGGGGAATGGCATGGGGGAGCTCCTTCAGGGCGCGGTGGTGACAGCGCGGCCGCCATTGCCGACCGCGAGCAGGCTGCACCGCGAGAAACCGTCGACGCGGGCGAGGGACCCACCCGGCGGAGAGTTGGCGAGGAGCGACGTCCACGTCACGCCATCCCACTGCGAGAAGGCGATGCGGCTCATCGCGTCGGTGCCGACCGCGTACACCTCGGACGCGCTGAGCACCTTGAGCCCGAAGATGGTGAAGGGCGGTGGGAGGCGCTCCGTCCAGGTCGTGCCGTTCCACTCGAGGAAGCGGTTGATGCCACCGGCAAAGCCAAGCGTCGGGGTGGGGACGTCGATGGAGAACAGCGGCGTGGTGCCGGTGTTCGTCGAGTACGCCGTCGACCACGTCGTGCTGGATGGATCCCACCGCCAGATGAAGGCGCGCTGTTGGGGTGATTGGTCCCAGCCTGCCGAGAAGACCGAACCAGGGGCCGGGCCGCTCACCTCCCACGCCTGACCGAAGCCGCTCTGAAAGGTGGAAGGCTGCCCGCCATCGGCGTTCAACCGCACCAGGCGGATGTTGCCGGGCGTATTCGCTTCGCCCGCGTAGGAGGTGAGGAACGTGTCGGTATCGAGCGCGAGCACCGAGGTTGAGAAGGTCGACGGCGCCAGGCCGTTCAGGACGGCACAGCTCGTCGGGTCGATCCGCAGCAGCGCGCCCGCGGTGTCCGTCGCGAAGACGACGTTGTCGCCAGGCCGAATGGAGACGCCCATCAGGTCGCGCCGCAGGCACCCGCCACCGAGGCCCTGACTGCCTCCGTCAAGGAAGACCCGACGCGCGCCCCCATCGCTGCCCACGGTGATGAAGGCACCGCTCTGCGTGATGACGTCGGTCCACACGGTGCTGGTCGTTCCCAGCGTGAAGAAGCGAACGGGTGGCAGCTCGGGACAGCCCGCGTCGGATCCGCCTGCGGTCCCTCCGGCCGCGCCGCCCGCTGTTCCGCCCGAAGCTCCACCCGCCGCGCCACCCGACATTCCACCCGAGGCTCCTCCGGCCGCGCCGCCCGACATTCCACCGGAAGTCCCTCCGGCTGCGCCACCCGACATTCCACCCGCCTCACCGCCCGCGGCACCACCTGCTGCGCCACCAGATGAGCCGCCAGCTCCTCCACCGGCGCTGCCACCCCCTGCACCACCAGCCGAGCCACCGGCCATGCCTCCGTCCATCGGGACCTCGACCAACACGAGCCGAACCGGATCCACCATGTCGCGCCGAAACGTCGCCTGGGCCTTGTCGACCGCGACCGGCCCGGCGTCGCAGGTTCCACGGTGGAGCGACGCACGCACTTCGATGGTCTCTCCCAGCTCGTCCACCTGCGTGATGCCAACCCGCACCGTCCCCGCACGCGCTCTGGCCGTCACATCGAGGTCCTGGCGCACGAAGCGCTCCGTCGGACTGCCCACCGAGGCGAGGACCACCACCGCGATGCGCACACACGCTGGCGCCAAATCGAGGCGTTGGTACTCGACGGTGGCCAGAATGCCGCCCTCGCTCACCACGCGCGGCCCACACGCGCTCAACACGGCCATCGTGAGCGCCAGTCGCCTCACCCATCACCCCTTCGCGAAGACGGTACCGCGGCTGCCGGGCTCGAGTGCCTCATCGAGAATGGCCGAGTCGGGCGACAAGCCCACGATGTGAATCGCGTCGATGCCTTCGTCCAGCATGGCGAGGCTCTCTTCCACTTTCGGAATCATCCCACCCTGGATGACGCCCGCGCCAATCTGCGCCTTCGCCTCGGCGGGCGTCAGCTTCGGAATCCGCGTCGAGGGGTCGTTCCTGTCGCGCAGCACGCCGGGGACGTTCGAGACGAGCAGCAGCTTCGCCGCGCGCAGTTTGCCTGCCACCCGCGTCGCCACGGTGTCTGCATTGACGTTGAAGACGCGGCCGACGCCATCACCCGCCAGGGAGCCCAGCGCCACCACCACGCCCTTCTCCGCGAGCGTCTCGAGCAACGTCACGTTCACCGCGGCGATGTCGCCCACCAACCCGTAGTCGACCGGCGTCGGCTCACCCGGCACCGCCACCGGCGGCCGTCGCGTCGCGTCCACCAGGCCCGCCGAGACGCCCGTCGTACACAGCGCAGGAACGCCCGCGAGCCGAAGCGCGCTGGCGACGTTCACTGACACCTGCCCCGCGAGCGTCATCTTCATCACCTCGAGCGTGGCGTCGTCGGTGACGCGCTGGCCGGCCACCTGCTTCGTCTCGAGCCCCAGCCGCTTCGACAACTCGGTCGCCTGCGGCCCGCCGCCGTGCACCACGCAGACCTTGATGCCAGCGTCGACGAAGGCCTTCACCGCCACGCCCACGGTGCGCGAGAGGCGGCCCGGGTCCTGCGCGAGCTCGCCACCAATCTTCACCACGAACCACCGGCCCCGGAACTCGGAGAGCGTCTTCACGCGGCGCGGAGTACCACGACTGGCCACCTCATTCGAACGAGATGCCGGGCCACGATGGGAGCGCTGGGAGCTTCGCGGGCGGCTTGAGCACCGCGAGCGGGTACGTGCACGCCTGCCCCATGAGGATGCCGGCCGGCCGGTGGTTGCCGCTGGCGCGAATGCCGCCGAAGGGCAGCCGCCCGCTCGCCCCCGCGCTGGAGCGGTTCCAATGCAGCACCCCCACACGCACCTCGTCGACGCAGCGCTCGAACGCGCTCTCGGTCTCGGTGAAGACGGACGCCGAGAGCCCGAACTCGGTGTCGTTCGCCACGGCGATGGCCTCGTCGAGCGAGTCCACCACCAGCACCGCGAGGTCCGGCGCGAACAGCTCGGTGTCGGTGTACCCCACCAGCCGGGTGAGGCCCGTGGGCGCGACGTGGACGGCGGGACGAACGTAGAAGCCCTGCCGTCCAGCGACCTCCACGACGCCGCCGGGCGCGACGGGCTCGAAGCCGGCCTTCACCGCGCGCGCCTGGGCGTCGAGCAGGTGCCGCCGGGTGGCCTCCGAGATGACGGGTCCCATGAAGACGCCGTCGTCGAAGACGTGCCCGACGGTGACGGACTTCGCGGCCGCGCCCAGGCGCTCGATGAGGCGCGGCGCGATGCCCTTCGTGACGATGACGCGCGAGGTGGCGGTGCAGCGTTGGCCGGCGGTGGCGAAGCCGGAGAAGGCGAGCTCGCGCACGGTGCGCTCGAGGTCGCAGTCGTCCAGCACCAGGCTCGCGTTCTTGCCGCCGAGCTCGAGCGCCACGAGGAGCCCCGGCCGGTGTGCGTTCGCCGAGACGATGCGCTGCCCAACCGGAACCGAGCCGGTGAAGAGGATGGCGTCGAGACCCGGGTGGGTGACGAGCTTCTCGGCCGTCGCCACGGCGCCCTGGACGAGGTTGAAGACGCCCGACGGGAAGCCGGCCGCCTCGAAGCACTTCGCCATCAGCACGGCGGTGCCGGCACCCTTGTCCGAGGGCTTGAAGATGACGGTGTTCCCGGTGAGCAGCGCGGGGACGATTTGCCCGTTCGGCAGGTGGCCCGGGAAGTTGAAGGGGCCGATGACGGCGACGACGCCGTGGGGGCGGTGGCGAATCTCTCCGGGGAGGTCGTCGATGCGGTGGTCCTTCACGAAGGCCGCGCCCTCACCGAGCGAGACGTCGACCTTGCTCACCATCGCGCCGACTTCGGTCTTCGCTTCCCACAGGGGTTTGCCGATTTCGCGGGCGATGCAGCGCGCCAGCTCGTCGGCGTGGGCGGTGAGCTGGGCCTGGTACTTCTTGAGCAGCTCGGCGCGCGCGGCCTGTCCCCCTCTGCGCCACGCGGGAAAGGCGGTGCGGGCGGCGTCGATGGCGAGGTCGACATGCGCGAGCGCCACGGGATGCCGTCCGACGACGTCCGCCTGGTCCGCCGGGCTGCGCACCTCGAGCAGCGCGTCAGCGGTCTGAACGTCGACGAACCGACCAGCGATGAAGTCCGAGGCCATGGCCGCTTCTCACCACCAGACAGGTGGAGCCGCCAGAAGCAGGCACTCGAATCAGAGTCAGGTGCAACGCGGACTGCGGGACCTTCGCTGCGGGGACGGCTCCAGCGCCCGTTCCTGGTGTCTGCGTCGGCGTCACCCGACTGCGGGAGCCGGAGACGTCGGCTCGGCGAGTCCCATCGACCCTTACTTCTTCGGGCCAGGCGCCGGCGCGGCGGGCGCCTCGGCCTCGGCGTCGGGCGTCGGCTTGGCCTTCTTCTTCCCGCTCGGCGCGGCGGTCGTGGTGATGCCCGTGCTCGGCGGCGGAGCGGCCTGACCTGCCGCCGGAGCCGGGGCCGGTGCAGGGGCGGGAGCCGGGGTCTGCGCCAGTGCGAAGGTCGCGACGAGGGACAGGGTGAGCGCTTTCATGACGTTGGCCTCAGGGTGAGAAGGTGCGAAGCAGAGCCTTCGACGGAGTGGCCGAAAACTCATTCAGGGCCGGAAACGCGACTATCCTGCCCCAAACCATGGGCTCTTCCGACCTTCTTTCGCGCCTCGACGCGTGCGTGGCGACGATTCGGCAACGCGCGCCGGGCTTCACGCCCCGCCTGGGCCTCATCCTCGGCAGTGGCCTGGGCAGCTTCGCCGACACCCTCGAGCGGGCGGTCTCGATTCCCTACGCCGAGCTGCCGGACTTCCCCCGGTCCTCCGTCGTCGGCCACGCCGGCCGGCTCGTGCTCGGCTACCACCAGGGCACCCTGCCCGTGGTGACGATGCAAGGCCGCGTGCACTTCTACGAGGGCTACCAGCCGTGGCAGGTGGGCTTCCCCACGCGCGTCATGTGCCGGCTCGGCATCGGGGCCCTCGTGGTGACGAACGCGGCCGGTGGCATCAACACCGGCTTTGGCGTCGGCGACCTGATGGCCATCACCGACCACCTGAACCTCGCCGGCTACAACCCGCTGGTGGGGCCGAACGAAGACTCCCTGGGGCCGCGCTTCCCCGACATGAGCCACGCGTACGACCCGGGCTTCCTGGCCACGCTGCGCACCTCGGCCGTGCAGGAGAACGTGCCGCTCCGCGAAGGCATCTACGCGAGCCTGTCAGGGCCCAGCTACGAGACGCCCGCAGAGATTCGCATGCTGCGCACGCTCGGCGCCGACGCCGTGGGGATGAGCACCGTGCCCGAGGTCATCATCGCCGCGCACATGGGCGTGAAGGTGGCCGGTGTGTCGTGCATCACCAACCTCGCCGCGGGCCTGTCGAAGCACAAGCTGTCCCATGACGAGGTGTCAGAGACGGCCGACCGGGTGAAGGGCGTGTTCACCCGCTTGCTCACGCGGTTCTTGTCGAACCTCGGCCAGTCCGTGTAACGGAGATGTGACCATGGCGATGGATGCGAAGAAGCGGGAGCTGCTGAAGAAGATTCGGGGCGACGAGCGGCGGGACTCTCCGCGCGTACCGATGACGTTCCTCCTGCGGGACGTGTCGAACCCCAAGGCCGGCTGGGAGGAGCGTCACGGCGACCTCTCCATCGGCGGCATCGCGTGGAAGGGCAAGACGCCGCCCCACGGCACCACCGTCGACGTGCGCTTCCGCTTGATGGGCGTGCCCAAGGAAGTCGTCTGCAAGGGCGAGATCATTCGCGTCGTCGACCAGGGCCAGAACATCGAGTTCCGCGTGCGCTTCACGGAGCTCGACGTCACGGCCGAGCTGGCCATCGCCAAGTACCTCGACGAGTGGATCGAGACGAACGCCTGAGACATCAGTCGTTGCCCTTGATGCAGGCGACGGGACGCAGGCGACGTTCGACCTTCGCCAGCCCCGCCGTCTCGACCGCGCCGAGCACCTGGTCGAGGTCCTTGTAGCAGGGGCCTGATTCGTCGATCGGCGTGTTGCGGCTGTTGATGACGACGCCCTTCTTCGCCAGCCGCAGGTCGGTGTCCTTCTGCGACAGCTCGCGCCTCGCGGCCGTACGGGACAGGCGTCGCCCCGCGCCATGGTTGACGCTGTAGAGCGACTCCGCTGCGCCAGCCTCGGCGAAGAGAATCGCCGAGCCGGTCTCCATCGACCCGGGGATGAGAATCGGGTGGCCCGTGGCCTCCCACGCCGTGCCCTTCAGTGACGGGTGCTTTGCCGGGAACGCGCGCGTCGCGCCCTTGCGCGCCACGAAGCGTCCGCCCTCTCGCTGGATGAGGTTGTGCGAAATCTCGTAGTACACGCGCGCCTCTCCGCCGAAGACGGCCTCGAGCGCCTCGCACACGGCCTCGCCGATGACGATGCGGTTGGCGATGGCGAAATTCGCCGCCATGTTGTGCAGGTTCCAGTACGCGCGACCCATCGTGGAGTCCGCGTCGAACCAGACGTGGTCCTCGTTGCGGCCGCCGGCGAGCCCGAGCGCCTGCGCGCCCTCGACGAAGAACTGCCTGGCGATGTTCCACCCGAAGCCGCGGCTGCCCGTGTGCAGCATCACCCACACGCGGTCCTCACCGTCGACCTGCATCTCGCAGAAGTGGTTGCCGCCACCGAGGCTGCCAAGCTGATCGCGCTTGTCCCAGGCGCGCTTGGGCACGTCGACGCGGTCATCGTCCACCGGCAACGAGGCGCGCTCGGCGACGTCGTGCGACTGGCCCAGCGCCTTCGCGCCGTGACGAATCACCTCGGGCAACAGCTTCGAGGGCACCTTGCGGCCCGGAGACTGACCCACGCCCACGCCGATGCGACGGGTCACCTCGTCCATCCACCGGCGGCGCTTCTGAATGTCGACCACGTCGGCGGCCGTGAGGCTCGTGCGCAGCTGCACCATGCCGCAGCCGATGTCGTACCCGGCCGCCGTCGGCAGCAACGTGCCCTCGGTCTCGATGGCCGTACCGATGGGGACGCCGTAGCCCACGTGGCAGTCCGGGGTGAGGACGACGCGGGTGGCGCCCGGGAAGGACGCGGCGTTCACGACCTGCTGGAAGACGGATGCCTCCACCCCCTCGTCGCCGAACAGCAACGCCTCGGACAGGAAGAGGTGCGCCTCGCAGCGCATGCCCTGCTGCTTCGGCAATACCCAGTGCGCCGGTCCCACCGCTTCCAGTTCGGTCTTCCAGTCCATGTGCGTGTCGCTCCCGGGCGGCCGACGACGACGCGTCCTGTGCCCTGACGCCCCAGCGTGCCACGCTTTACGGCCTCGCCTTCGTCCGTGGGTTCGCTTTCGCCTTCGTCTCACGGCGCCGAGTACAATGTCGTTCATGTTCCGCGCGCTCCTGGTCCTGACCCTCGCCGCGTCTCCGCTCGAGACCGCCCGTGCCCACCTCGACGCGGGGAAGCTCGACGACGTGCTCTTCGCGCTTGATGGCCAGAACTTTTTGGGCGACGACCGCCCGAAGGCTGCAGCGCTTCTTGGAGAAGCCGCTCGCGCCGCGGTGACGAAGAAGGACGAGCTGCTCGCCATGCAGTTCGCCCAGATGGCCCTCAAGCTCGACCCGAAGCACCCGGCCGCGCTCGAGGCGATGACCCGCACCGCGCGCAGCCAGCAGCAGTTCGAGCTCGCCGAGCGCTCGTGCGACGCCTGGCTCGAGGTCGACCCGGCCAACCCCCAGGCGAAGCTGCTGCGCGCCGAGCTCGCCAATGACGCTGGCGAATGGGAGCGCGCGCTGTCCCTCGTCGAGGGGCTCAAGCTCACCGGCGCCGACGGCCGTCGCGCACAGCTCGTCAAGTCGAAGGCGACGAAGGAGGTGGCCGAGCGCACGTCGAGCCTCACCGCGGTGAAGTCCCTCGAGCGCCAACTCGCCGAGGCCCAGGCCCGCCGCGTGCCCGGAGAAGGCCCCCGCTTCGCGGCGAACACCTCGGACGTCGTCGTCTACACGACGTCGTGGTGCGGCTACTGCAAGAAGGCCAAGCAGCTCCTCACCTCGAAGGGCGTCACCTTCGTCGAGAAGGACGTCGAGAAGGACCCGAAGGCCTCGGAGGAGCTCGCGCAGAAGGCCGCCGCCGCTGGGGTCCGTCCCCAGGGCGTGCCGGTGCTCGACATTCGCGGGAAGTTGATTCTGGGCTTCGACGCGCGCGCCATCACCGACGCGCTGTGAGGCTGAACGCTCGGGGCGCAGAGCTCACGCGGTGATGCGCGAGCGCAACGTCGCGACGTCCGAAAACGTCAGCGTCACGTTGCCAATCTGCATCCCGTCACCCGGGCGAAGGTTCGCCACCGTGCGCAGCGCCGCGCCCAGAATCTGCACCGGCCGGCCACCGACGGCGCGCACGGTCCACCCGTGCGGCTCGTTCGTCAGCAGCAGGTGTGAGCGGCCGACGGTGGCATCGCTGATGACGCAGTCGTTCTCCGGCGTGCGGCCCACGGTGACGACGACGCCGGGCTCCTCGCCGAGGTGGAAGCAGAGCGCGTTGGTCTGCGTGGGCCGTTTGGCCGCCATCGGATCCGCGGGTGGCCCCACGGTCTGCGCGAGGGCCTTCGACGGTGGCAGCCAGGTGCCAGGCTCCCAGACGAGGAACGCGCCGCCGAACTTCGCGTCGAAGCCCGCCCCCAGCCGCACCTCTTGAATCGCGAGGAAGGACAACATGTACGAAGGGCGCGCCACGGGCGACGTCTGCCCCGGAACGGGCGCCTCGTCAGTTCCTCGCACCCTCGTCGAACACCGGAAGGCCGGCCGACAAGCGAAGCGCCGCGCGGGCCGTCGCCAACTCGGTGCGGGCCTGAATCTGCGCCACCTCGGCCGAGAAGACGTCACGCTCGGCCTGAATGACGTCCACCTGGGTCGCCGCTCCGACGGCGTAGCGGTCCTTCGCGACCTGCGCCGCGCGTTGAGCGGCCGCCACCTGCGCGACGACGAGGTCGGCCTTCTGGCGTGCCGCCTCGAGACGGTTCCAGTCCTGGAAGATCTGATCTCTCGCCTGCAACCGCGCGCGCTCGGCAGCCAGCTTCGCAGCGGACTCGTTCGACGCCTGGACCTGCATGGTCTGGAAGGTGGGCCCATCGAGGCGCCACTGGAGCCCGATGCCTGCGTTGTAGACAGCGGCCTGGCCCTGGAAGCCGGTGGCGTTGGTGAAGCGCTGGGTGAACTGCCCGTTGACGAGGGGCACCAGCGCGAGGCGCGAAGCCATGGCGAGCCGGCCGGCGGCATCGGCGTCGAGGTCTGCGGCCTTCACCGCGGGCAATTGCTCGAGCTTCTCTTCGAAGGTCGAGACGGCCGGCTCCGGGTGGAGGTCGTCGGTGGGCAGGTCGACCGACTCGGGCGGCGTGGCGAACGAGACGGTCTGGAGCGAGCGCCGCGTGGTGGCGACGAGCGACTCGACGTCGGCGAGCACCTGGCGGGTTCGTGCGAGCTCGGCCTTCGCGCGCATCTGCTCGAGCTCGGTGGCAGCGCCTGCCCCATAGCGAACATCGATCAGCTTCGCCTGCGCCTCGGCGACCGCGATGGACTTCTTCGCCGAGGCCCTCAGCGCGAGCGCGGCCGCGTAGCCGTACCACGCGCCCACCACCTGGCGCTTGACGAGGTCGCGGGTCAGCTGCTCCCGTTCGGCGGCGGACTGCTGCGCGGTGTTGGTCGCCAGCGCCCGGAACCAGCGCGTGGTGTCGATGAGCGGCAGGTCGACGCGCAGCACGGCGTCGAATTGGTCCTGCGGAACGATGACGATCCGCGAGGTGGCGCCGGGGAAGCTGGCGATGGCCTCGAACTGGTTGTGGGTCCACGTCGCGCTCGCCGACAGCGACGGCAACAGGCCCGTCCACGCCGCGCGGAACTCGGCCTCGGCCCGCTCCCGTTGCTCCATCGAGACGCGGCGGTCGACGTTCTGTTGGTCGGCCTGTTCGAGGAACCCCTTGAGCGTCGTCGGCTGCGCGCTCACCACCGCCACCAGCATCACCAGGCCGTTCACTTCCCCACCTCCCCCACGACGCCGTGGGCGTCCGGCGCTGGGACCTCGAGGTCGAGGTCCTCCTGCTTCTTTCCGTACCGCTTCATGAGGAGCACCAGGTCGTCGAAGAACGAGTACGCCACCGGCACCGCGAGCAGCGTGAGGATGAGCGAGAGCGACTGGCCTCCGACGACGACGCCGGCGGTGGCCTTGTTGAAGCCGGCGCCGATGCCCCTGGCCGTGACGAGCGGAATCATGCCCGCCACGAAGGCCAGGGTCGTCATGAGGATGGGGCGCAGCCGGTCCTTGTTCCCCTGGAGGATCGACTTGTACCGCCAGGCCCTCTCCACCTGGCGTTTCCACGAGATCGGGTCGTCGGCCTTCGCGCGGTTCAGGCTCCGGTCCAGCACCTCGGGGTCGAGCGAGCCCGCGAAGAGCTCATGCAGCTCCGAGCGGGTGGTCGAGGCGCTCTGCCGCCGGTCGATGATGGCGCACGCGGCCTCGAGGAGCGCGTGGCCGGACTCGCGCAGCTGGTTCGTATGATCCACCTGGAGAATCGCGTTCTTCTTGACGACGCCGAACAGCACGAAGATGCCGAGGCCCGAGTACAGGTCGAGCGCCTGGTCGAAGAGGATGACCGAGAGCACCGCCCACGGGAGCGTCAGCGGCAACGAGATGAGAATGGTGATGGGGTGCAGCCACGACTCGAACTGCGCCGCGAGGATCAGGTACATGAAGACCATCGACGCGAGCAGGCCGAGGGCGAAGCTGATGCCCACGTCTCGCATGATCTTCGTCTGACCGACCGGCCGCGCGGTGAAGCCCTGGGGCAGCTTCTTCACCTCGTCATCGAGGATCTCCTTCACCGCGTCGCCGATGCCGCCTTCGTTGGCGCCGGGCTTGCCGTTGAGGAGGAACGTGACCTGCCGCTCCCGCTGAAAGCGCAAGATGCTCGACGGGCTGGTGCCGGGCACGACCTGCACCACGTCGGCCAGCGAGACGAGGCCCACCTTCCGGCTGGGCACGGTGAGGAGCTGCAGCATGTCTTCGTTCGAGCGGTACTCGGGCAGGGAGCGCAGCCGCACGTCGTACTGCTCGCCCCCCTCCTCGTAGGTCGAGACCTTCTGTCCCGCGACGAGCAGCTGCAGCGCCTGCGCGACGTCGCCGACCTGCACGCCGAGGTCCGCGGCGCGCTCCCGGTTGATGGTGACGCCGAGCTCGGGCTTGCCGACGATGAGCGTCGAATCGACGTCGACCGCGTCGGGGATCTTCTTGAGCTTCTCCAGCGCGCGGGTGTTCGTCTCTGACAACAGCTTCAAGTCCGGTCCGGCCACCAGGTACTGAATGCGCGCGCTGGCCTGGCCTCCGCCGAACTCGTTGACGTCGGCGACGGTGACTCGCAGGTCTTTGGGCAGCTGCGTGATGATCTTCTCACGCACCACGCCCTTGAGCTCGTTCTGGGTCAGGGTTCGTTTGTCCGGGTCGACGAGCTTCACGTAGATGTTCGCGAGGTTCGGCGTACGCGCGCCGTCGGCCGCCACCGTCACCAGGGTCGCCGTCACCTCGGGCAGGTCACGAATGAGCCGCGCCACGCGCTCACCCACCAGCTCGGCCGACGCGACGCTGCGTCCTTCTGGCAAGCGCACGGCCACCTCGAACTGCGCGCGGTCATCGATGGGGAGGAAGCCCTTGCGTGCCTTGCCCGCGAGCGGAAAACACGCGCCGAGGGACGCGAGGCTGAGCATGACGATGACCCACCGGTGCCGCATCGACCACCCCAGCACGCCGACGTACGCGCGCTCGACCGGCCGGTAGCCGACGTCGACGATTCGCTCGAGCAGCGTCTTGCGGTGATCTCCCGCCTTCTTTCGCTTGAGCCACTGCGACGCCAGCATCGGGGTGAGCGTGAAGCTGACGAAGAGCGACACCGCGATGGCGAAGGACATCGTCACGCCGAAGCTGCGCAGGAACCGACCCGGAATGCCCGAGATGAAGGCGATGGGGAGGAACACCGCGATGAGCGACAGCGTGGTCGCGAGCACCGCCAGGCCGATCTCCTTCGTGCCCTCGACGGCCGCGCGTCTGGGGTCGTACCCCTTCTCTTCCACGTACTTGAAGATGTTCTCGAGCACGACGATGGCGTCGTCGATGACGATGCCCACCGCCAACGCCAGCGCCAGGAGCGTGATGGTGTTGAGCGTGAAGTCCATCAACCGCATCAGCGCGAAGGTGCCGATGATCGACGTGGGAATGGCGAGCGCGGCGATGACGGTGCTGCGCACGCTGCCGAGGAAGATCAACACGATGATGGCGGCGAAGAGCGCGCCGAGCACGAGGTGCTCCTGGACGGCCTCGGTGCCCGTGCGAATGACCTGCGAACCATCACGCTGAATCTCGAGCGCGTACCCGCTCGGCAGCTCCTTCTTCACCTCGTCGATGCGCGCCCGCACGGTGTCGACGACGGCGACGGTGTTGGTCCCCGACTGCTTGCGGATGACGAGGAGCACCGTCGGCTCCCCGTTCCACCGCGAGGCCGTCGACACGTCTTCCATGCCGTCTTCGACCCGGGCCACCTCGTCGAGGCGCACCGCGCGGCCGCTCTGGCTCTTGACGATGATGGCCTTGAGCTCGTCGACGGACTCGACGCGCCCGTTGACGCGCACCGTGAGGTAGTCGCGGCTGGTGTCGATGCGTCCACCCGGGAGCGTGATGTTCTGGGCGCTGATGGCTGCGCCGACCTCGCCCGGCGCGATGCCGAGCGCCTTGAGCTTCACCGGGTCCACCTCGACGTTGATCTGCCGCTTGCGCGCGCCCAGGAGCGTCACCTGGCCGACGCCGTTGACCGACTCGAGCCGCCGACGCACCTGACGGTCCGCGACGTCGGTGATCTCCTTCACGTCCTTCCCCTCCGCGCGCAGCGCCAGGTAGAGCACCGGCTGGGCGTCGGGCTCGAACTTCTGCACGATGGGCGGGTCGATGCCCTTCGGCAGCTCGGGCAGCACGGCGTTGATCTTCTGCTGAACCTCCTGCGCGGCGACGTTGATGTCCTTCTCGAGGAGGAACTGCACGGCCACCGTCGAGATGCCCTCGGACGAGGTGGAGCGCAGCTCGTCGATGCCGCTGATGGTGTTCACGGCGCCTTCGATCTTGTCCGAGATCTCCGTCTCGACGTCCTCGGGGGCGGCGCCCGGCAGCGTGGTGACGATGATGACGGCCGGGAAGTCGATCTTCGGGAACTGGTCGACGCCGAGCTGGCGGTACATCGCGCCGCCGATGACGAGGATGACGAGGGACAGCACCGTCGCGAAGACCGGGCGCTTCACACAGAGTTCAGCGAGCCATTGCATGACGGGCGCTCCTCACTGGACCGTGATGGCCGAGCCGTCCGACAGGCCCGGCGGTGGACGAAGGACGACCCTGGCGTCGGCGGCGAGGGGCTCGATAACGGCGATGCGCCCGTCCCTGGTGAGGCCCGTCTTCACCACCAATTCGACGACGTTGCCGCCCTGTGCGACGAAGAGCCGCCGCACCGTGCCGTCCTTCTTGATGGCGTCGACGGGCACTGTGGGGAGCTCCTCCTCACCCACCACCAGCTTCACGGTGGCGAACATGCCGGGCTTGAGCGCTAGGTCGTCGTTCTTCGCGGTGGCCTCGACGATGAGGTCGCGGGTGGTGGTGCGAAGGGCCGGGCCGACGAAGCGCACGGTGGCGGGGAAGACGCGGTCGGGCCAGCTCGACACCTCGACCTCGAGCGACTGGCCCACCTGCACGCGGCCCACCGCGGGCTCTGGCACGCTGATGCTGATGCGCGCGGGGTTGACCGAGAAGATGCTCGCCACCCGCGAGGGGGGCTGCACGTACTCACCGACGTTGACGTAGCGCTCACCGACGATGCCATCGATGGGCGCACGGATGATGGTGTCTCCGGCCAGCTTGCCCGCGAGGTCGGCGTTCGCCTGGGCCGCGTTGGCCTGGTACAGCTGCGAAGTGCACTGGGTCTTGAGGCGGTCGTATTCCGACTTCGGAATGGCGCCCTGGCCGAAGAGGGTGTCGGCGCGGTCGCACTCCTGCTTGGCGAGCGTCACCTGCGTCTGCGCCGCCTGGCTCTGCGCGACCGCCGCCGCCGCCTGAAACCCCGCCGCCTTCGAGTCGACGACGGCCATCACCTGCCCCGCCTTCACGGGCATGCCGCGCTCGACGTAGGTGGCGGTGACGCGGCCCGAGACGTTGGCGGCCACCTCGCTCTGCCGGTCGGGCACCACACTGCCGGTGAGCGTCAGCAGCTGCGGCATCTTCTGGTGCGTCACCGCGGCCGTCTCGACCTTCACGGGCGGCAGGGCGGTGGGCCTGGCCTTCTCGACGGCGGCCTCTGGCTTCTTGCAAGCAGCCACCGAGAGCGCGGCGGCGAGGAGGAGGGGGACGGTTCGGGTCATGGGCGTTCTCGAAGGTTCGGTGAGCTGGGAGGTCAGGCGCGCGCGGCGCGGGAACGGGAGCCTCGAGCGCGGGGCGCGAGCGCGCCGGCGAAGAAGGCGGCGAGGCCCTTCAGGTGGTGCCGGTGGTGGTGCGGCGCCATCGACTGGCGGGTGATGTGGGTGGTGATGGTGCGCATGTGGAGCGCGCCGAGCATCGTGTAGGCCGCCGTCTCGAAGTCGTCGCTCTCGACGAGGCCCCTGGCCCTGGCGAGCTCGAGCCAGCGCACCATCGCCGCCAGCCCGCGGAGCGGCCCGGGCCCGACCGCCTTCTCCCAGTGCTCGCGGTCGATGCCGCTCTCGCGCAGCGCCATCACGCAGGGCACGGCCTCGATGAAGAACTTCCAGATGTCGGTGAAGAGCGCCTCGAGCTGCACCTCGAGCGGGCGGTCGTCGACGTCGCGGTGCTGCTTGACCCAGGGCGGCTCCTCGGGGGGCTTGAGCGCTTCGATCATCAGGTTCTGCCGGGTGCCGAAGCGCTTGATGAGCGCCGGGCCGGTCACCCCCAGCCGCTCGGCCACGACGTCGAGCGACACCTGGGGGCCGTGCTCGAGCACCGAAGACCGCATCGTCTGGAGGATCTGCTCGTCGGTGACGAGCCGCGGTCGCGCCATGGCCCCTCGATTCGTTAGTCACTGTTTCCTAACGAAGTTGGTTAGTAAACGATGACGAACGAACCATCAAGCTCCCAGACTTCCGTCAGCGCGAGACGCGGTGTCCCACCAGCGGGACGCGGCGCCGCAAGCTCAGTGGATTCGCCGATCTCTCGACGATCGCGCGTCAGCGTGAAGAAGTGTTGTGAGCCGGCCAGACGCCGCGAAGACTTCGGAGCATGCCCCGTGCCCCTGCGAACCACGCCACCATCGAGCGCCTGCGTCGGCTGTGTCTCTCCTTCCCAGACGCGAACGAGCGCGTGTCGCACGGTGAGCCGACCTGGTTCGCGGGCAAGGGCAAGGTGTTCGCGATGCTCGACGACCATCATCACGGCGCACCGCACCTCTCGGTGTGGTTGCCGCAACCACCTGGCGTGCAACAGGACCTCCTTGCGGTCGACCCGAAGCGCTTCTTCCGGCCGGCGTACGTCGGCGCGGCGGGGTGGGTGGGCGTGGTGCTCGACGCGCGCCCGGACTGGAAGGTGGTGGAGAAGCTGGTGCGCGAGGCCTTCCTGCACGTGGCGACGAAGGCGCTCCGGGCGCGGCTGCTGGCGAGCTGAGGCGTCAACGCTTCGAGGCGCCGAACGGAAAGCGGGGCTCCCAGGGCTGTCTGCGGCGCGTGACGGGTCGAGGCGGAGGCGCCCCGGCCTGATGCTCCCAGCCCCAGCGGATGAAGGGCAGCGCTGGTGAGAACGAGGCGCGGTGTTCCGAGGCCACCCACTCGGCCTCGAGCCGCCCGGCCAGGTGTGGGCTCCAGCGGGGAAATCGGCGGCCCAGCTCGAAGAACGCCGCGACGCCGTACCGGACCCCGGGCCCGGCGCGAGTCCACGGTGCGTCCTGGAGGCGCGGCGTTGGTCGTGCCAGGGGCCGGGCTTCCTCGAGCGAGTCCGCCGCCGGCCTGCGCTCCCACGCCGCTTGAAGACCTCCTTCGAGGCGCGCGAGCGCATCGCGATGGGTGTGCAGCCACGGCGAGGCCGGCACCTGACGCGGAGCCCTCATCGCGTCCCCAGCTCGACCTCGACGCGGTCGATGGCGCCGACCACCTCGGGCACCAGCCGCGCGGCGCGCACGACGGCGAGCTCGTTCCACGGAGAGTCCACGGACCCGGTGAGCACCACCACCCCGTCGGTGACCTGCGCCGTCACGTTCAGGAACTCGGCGCGCTGGCTCAGCACCTGCGTGACGTCGCGCGCGAGCTCGGCGTCGGAGCGATTTCCCGTGGACGCTGCGGCCGGCGCGAGAACGAGCGCGCTCTCGACGCGCACCACGCCTTCGACCCGCCCCGCTGCGCCGACGGCAGCGGCCCGCACCTCCTTCGACCCCACCGACCCGAACAAGAAGATGACGCCGTCATCGCAATCGACGTTGAGGGTGCCCACCGGAAGTCCTCTGGCGGTGAGCAACCGCAGCTTCACGGCGTTCGACAGCCGCATGTCCTCGGCCGAGTCTCCCGACCGTCGGGCCGGCCCACCATCGGGCGCTGACACGTCCAGCCGCTCCGAGTGCCCGAACCACTCGGGCCCCTGGACGTCCGACGCGATGGCGCGCACGCCGGGCATCCGCCCCACCATCGACACCGCGCGCAGGTGGTCGCTCAGCGAGCTCGCCGTACCGCTCAGCACGACCGCGCCGGCTTCGACGGAGCGCACCTGCATTCGGCTGTTCGTCAGCGTGGGCTCGTTGCGCAGCTGCTGGTCGATGCGCGCCATGAGGTCGCGGTCGGTGGGCTGCGGGCGCTTGCCGGGGGCCGCGCGAACCACTTCGAGCTGGTTGCGGACCCCTCGCACACCCGTGACGGAGCGCACCAGCCGCTCGGCGAGGTCGTGCTGCTGCAGCGAATTCACCGAGCCGAAGAGCGCGATGACGCCATCGTCCGTGTCCACGTGCAGATCGCCCGTGCGGACGCCGAGGCTCGTCCACAGCAGCAGCTTGGAGCGCGCCGTGATGAGGCCGTCGGGCGAGTCGGCGAACGCGGGCCCCGCCGCGAACAGGAGCACGGCGAAGCTGGTGATGAAGCGCATGCGAGCTCCCGATGGCGGTGGCATCACGCGACGCGCGAGGACGCACGGCGGGACACGGGGATGGTCTTCACCCGCCGCGCCACGCCCAAGCCAGCCCAGCCGTTCTGCTTCCAGACGCTCGGAGCATCGATTCGATGGAGAACGCCATCGTTGTGATGGGGCCGCGGCTCGTCCTTCGCGAGCACCGAAAGCGTGGCCGGGTGGCACGCCTGGTGCTCGACCACGTGGAGAAACACGCTCACTCGTCGAAAAGGCCCTGACATGCTGTGGACCCTCGCTGCCCTTCTCGCCTCGTTGTGGCTGCTCGCCGCCGCCGCGGGAGACACCTCGCTGGGAATCCTTCGTCACGCGCTGTTGATCGCCGCCGCGCTGGTGGTGGTCGTTCGCCTGATTTCAGGCCCAAGACCCAATGCCTGAGTGGTTCGAGCGCAGCACCTCGGGCTTTCGTGGCGTTCACCAGCACGGGCTCAGCGGCACGGCTCCGTTTGCGCTCGTTCACGCGAGCGCTCCGGAAGGGTTCAATGGACCCAGCCCTGACCGGTTCCTGGCGCGAAGGCTTCGGCTCGCGCTCATCCCCCTGCAAGAGCGAAGACGCAGCGGGCGGCGCTGGGCTGTGAGGTGCCAGGGAGTGCGGTGACGCCGTCAGCGCGCCGAGCGACGACGACGCAGGGACGCGAGGAGCGCCAGCCCACCCAGCAGCAGGCCCGACGGCGCCGCAGTGCAGCCCGGGATTTCGTTGGGGACGAAGGTGACGAGCTTCTCGGGGGCCATCGCCATGTTCCCCGAGAGGTCGAACGTGACGACGCGCAGGTCGAGGCTGCCCTCGGGGACCGCGATGGCGGTGAGGTCGGTCGCCCCTCCAGTCACGGCGAGCGCAACGCCGGGCATCGTGGAGCCCTTCTCGTCGGCGCTCACGAGGAAGTTCACGTCGCCGGGGCTCTCGAGCGCCACCGTCACGGCCGACGACGCACCACAGCTGTACGCTCCGGTGCGCTGGCCCGAGACCTGCGCAATGCGCGCGACGGGGAGCGGCGGCGGCTGCTGGTCGACCTCCTCGGAGGTGGTGAAGCGCGCGAGCACCACGCCATCGTGCTCGATGCGGTAGGTCGCGTTGGCGTCCAACACCACGGTGGGGCGAAGCACGAACAGCGTGGCGGGCTGCTCTCCGGGGACGCGCACCGTGGTGGGGCTCACCGTCACCGACCGGCCGCGCTCATCCAACAACTTCACGGCCGAGGCGTCCTTCACCGTCGCCGTCGAGGTGGTGTCATTGGCCGGCAGGTCGGAGCGAATCCACAGCGCGGTGGTGCGCGGCACCCGACTGCCGTCGGCGGGCAGGGTCTGGAACCCACGAATGCCTGACATCGCGACGCGGCTACAGGCCGACGCCGGGTTCGACCACGACAGGACGATCACACCGAGAGACAACGCTGCGAAACCCCAGGACCGCGAAGACATGACGGCTCATGGAGCGAACCCTGTGCCAAGGCTATTCTGGAATAACGACGCATGTTTAGAGTGCCGTTCCGGGCCCATCGGGGCCGATCCATGACACGGCTGGCAGGCTCCGGCAGGCGTTCATTGTCAGTGGAATGGTGCAGCAGCGCTCCATTGATGAGGGCCCAGCCCCGCACCATCGGGTGCGTGATCGATCGCCAAGTTCGCGGGGTCTGAGGAGCTTCCCGACTGGCACACGCCGTGGAGGGGTGACGACCATGTATCCTGAGCTGCGAAACGACAGACGCTCCACCTGCCAGGCGCGCTTCTTCGGCTCGGGAGGCACGTTCCTCTTCCGCGGCGCCGTGACGGACATCTCGCGCACGGGGATGTGCTTGACGGGCGCGGTGGCGATGGCGAGGGGCCAGTCGATTCACCTCAAGGTCGAGTTGCCGTCGGGCACGGTCGACGCGGTGGGTGAAGTGCGCTGGGTGCGGCAGTTGGCAGACGGTTCGTCGGAGGCTGGCCTGCGCTTCGTGCGGATCAACCAGCCCAGCCTCGAGGCCATCGACGAGGCCACCAGCGAGCGGCCCATCACCTCGAACTTCATGCGGCAGTACGTGTTCCGCTGATCACCGAACCCGCGGGCTCGCTCTCGCCTTCGTCTCACGTCTTGGGCAGCGTCACGCCGGTCTGGCCCTGGTACTTACCGCCGCGGTCGCGATAGCTCGTCTCGCAGACCTCGTCCGACTGGAAGAACAGCATCTGCGCCACGCCCTCGTTCGCGTAGATGCGCGCTGGCAGCGGCGTGGTGTTCGAGAACTCGAGCGTGACGTGGCCTTCCCACTCGGGCTCGAGCGGCGTGACATTCACGATGATGCCGCAGCGCGCGTAGGTCGACTTGCCCAGACACACCACCAGCACCTCACGCGGAATGCGGAAGTACTCGACGGTGCGCGCCAGCGCGAACGAGTTGGGCGGAATGATGCACTCGGAGCCCTTGATGTCGACGAAGCTGCGCGGGTCGAACGTCTTCGGGTCGACGATCGTCGCGTTGATGTTCGTGAAGACCTTGAACTCGTCGGCGCACCGCACGTCGTAGCCGTAGCTCGAGGTGCCGTACGAGACGATCTTCCGCCCCTCGGTCTCGCGCACCATCTTCGGCTCGAAGGGCTCGATCATCTTCCGCTCCTTCGCCATGCGACGAATCCACGTATCGGCCTTGATGCTCATGTGCGCGCCAGGTCCCTTGTCGGTGCAGGTCAAACGGCCGCGGCACCTTGCCAGAGGGCCGTGGGCGCGTCATTCCGATAGAGTGCACAGCGGCATGACGAGCGCGCGCCGCGTTCACGCCACCGTCTCCGACGACCTCGCCGTCGAGGCCCGCAGCGACCTCAAGCACGAGTATTGCGACGGAGAGATCTTCGCGATGCCGGGCGCGACGCCGGAGCACGCCTGGCTCACTGGTGGACTCCTTGGGCAGCTCGGAGCCCAACGGCCCACGACATGTCGCGTGGGCTCCTCAGACCTTCGCGTCTGAATCGAGCGCACCGGACTGCTGACCTACCCCGACGCGTCGGTCGTCTGCGGACCCGCCACCTTCGACTCGAGGGACCCGCACGCGGTGACGAACCCGGTGCTCCTCGCCGAGGTGACCAGCCCCTCGAGCGAAGACTACGACCGCGGAGAGGAACTCTCGCACCACAAGCAAATCGTCACACTGACTTCGGTGCTGATCCTCTCGCACACGGCACGGCGCCTCACCGTCATCGAGCGCACGGCCGAGGGCTGGGCGACCCGGGAGTTCCGGGGCGGCGAGACCGCCGAGACCCAGGCACCTTCGCTTCGCCTCGAGGTCGACGCGCTGTATGCCGTCACCTCGATTCCATGAACGCACGCATCGGCATCGTCACCCTGTCCGACCGCGCCGCTGCTGGCGTGTACGAAGACCTCTCTGGGAAGGCCATCGACGAGACGCTCACCGCCTGGCTCGCCACGCCCTGGGAGAAGGTCTACCGCCTCATCCCCGACGACCGCGCCACCATCGAGAAGACCCTCATCGAGGTCGTCGACGTCGAACGCTGTTCCCTCGTGGTGACCACCGGCGGCACCGGGCCCGCCCCTCGCGACGTGACCCCCGAAGCCACCGAAGCCGTGTGCGAGAAGATGATGCCCGGCTTCGGCGAGCTCATGCGCCAGGTCAGTCTCAAGAGCGTTCCCACGGCGATTCTCTCGCGTCAGACCGCCGGCATTCGCAGGCAGGCGCTCATCGTGAACCTGCCCGGCAAGCCCGCCAGCATCCGCGAGTGCCTCGAAGCCGTGTTCCCCGCGATTCCGTACTGCGTCGAGCTCATTGGCGGCGCCTTCCTCGAGGGCACGGCTGCGGCTCCGACGGTGTTTCGCCCCAAGCCGAAGTGACGTTCACGCCGGGATTCGCCGGGAGAGCGCCATCGCCTGCTGCCGGATAACCCACGCGACGATGCGGCGGTCCTGCGCCTGGGTGAGGCCGCGGAAGCGCACGGCGAAGCCGTCTGGACGTTCGCGGACCACCACTGCCATCGCGCGCAGCTCGACGCCATCGAGGACGAACGCGCACTCTCCCTCGGTGCCCGCCTTCGGGCGCGGGCTGCCCGTCACCTGGTGCACCACCCGCGCGCCGCCCGCGCTCAGGTCGACGGTACGGTAGAGCCCGAACGCGCCGGGCCAGGACAGGGTGAAGCGCAGCGCCGCCGGGATGCGAACGAAGCGTCGACGGTTCTCCATCGTTGCCCATGCTAGCGAGGCCGATGCATGCTGTGCAGCCGGGTCACGCGAAACCCGTGAGGCGAGGCTGCGGGGTGCTCGCGCCCCCCGGCACCCGAAACACTGGGTCGACTCGGGCAAGGCATCCGGATCACGGAAGGGGCACCTCGTGCGACACGCTCGCACCCGGTGCCGCCTCTGGCACACCCCCGACGGCACGGCATGCAGGTGGGAAGGCGCTGTGCCGCGCGCCGGCGTTGTTGGCGCTTGGAGCGGCGCTCGTTCAGGGTGGCGACGGCTGAGCGGGAGCGGCGTCGTCCTCGTGCGACACGCCACGAGACCGGAGCGGCGGGTCGAAGGTGCCGCACCCCACCGACCTCGGAGCACTCACCACACGGCGAGCGGCGGAGACGACGGGCGCGCCGACGAGCTCGTCTCACCGGTGGGAGCGACCTCGGGCGCGCGCGGGAGCACCGGACCGGTCGGTTCTGGCTCGCGCTCGCGCTTCTGCAGCATCGAGTCACCCTCGAAGCCCATCGTCAGCCCCACGAAGGGAATGGTGAAGCCCGACAGGCCGAACTCGAAGGCGCTGTAGAAGTTGCCGAAGCGCACCTTCATGCCGACGCCCGGGTTGAAGAGCGGCAGCACCGCGTTCGTCTGCGTGCCGCGCTCCGGCCCCGCGAGGAAGCCCACGGCGATGGTGGGGTAGATGGTGAGCGGCTCGATGGTGCGGAAGTAGTAGCGAAAGTCTGCCAGCGCGCCGAAGCCGTACGAGGCCGGTCGCAACCCGAACGCGGGCACGCCAGGCGGGTTGTCCATCCACAACGTGCGCAGGCTGAAGCCGAAGCCCTGCGGCACGGCGAGGCCGAACTCGAGCCCGGCGCTGGGGGCCAGGCCGAGCGCTCCTGGAGGCGCCGCGATGCCACCACGCGCGCCGACGAAGAAGCTCGCGCGCTCCGAGAACGGCAAGGTGTCGGGGTTGACGGCCTTCACGGCGGGAGGTGCCGAGGGCGGGCCGAAGGACTCGGCGAAGGCGACGGTGGTGGTGAGCAGCGTGACGAGGACGAGGGCGAGGCGCATGTCGGCTCCACGGTGAGAGACGGCCCCGCGCAGAGCAACCCCTGCACCCACCCCGAAGCCCAGTTGCCTCAAGGTGTTGCGACCCTGGCTCGTTGAAAGGTGTGCAGTCCGTTGCACCGGCCCGTGTGCCGGGTTGCACGCTCGCAGGTGTGGCGTCGCGGCCTGGCGGGAAGTTGGGGTTTGCTCCCCACGAGGCAGTGTGGAGTCGGGCCCCCAGCCGCACGGCGTGCCAGCCCTGCGGTGACGCCAAACACCTGTCTTTCCTGCCTCTTCACCTCCCTGGACCGTTGGATCGCGTCTTGAACAGTGCGTCCTCGGACTCGCAGTGCATCCCTCTCGGAGACGAACCCCATGAAGACCCGCTTCCTCCTCCTCGCTGCAGCCTCGACGCTGCTGGCCCTGCCTGCCGCTGCGCAGCTCGGCAACGGCACCAACCCGGAGTGTCTCGACCCCTCGTGCGGCCGTCCCAA
>JBILEB010000182.1:0-14057 GCA_044352295.1 Myxococcaceae bacterium | reverse complement strand
GCAACCTCGGGGGCTTCCACCAGTCGGGGAGACAGGATTTGAACCTGCGACCCCTTGGTCCCGAACCAAGTGCTCTACCAGGCTGAGCCACTCCCCGTTACTGCCGGCGACTGACGCGGGGGCTTCTGCCCGCCTGACGGCATCGTGTCAAGCGGCCGATCACTGGCACGTCAACCGGCTCGAGAAGCTCCCGGACGGACTCGACCCGCTCCCCGCCAGGTACACGCGGCCAAACGGCGCCCACGACGAGACGCCCACCTTCGCGCCCGGCCGGCAGTGCACGTCGCCCGTGCACGCGCCGCTCGTCACCGGCACCTCCACCGCGCTCCCGCTGGGCGTCCGGGACAGCGCCAGATCCGTCGTCCGCGTCATCACCTGGCGCTTGAACGTCGTCGCATCGGCCACCCACCGGCTCGCCGTGAACCACACCTGACTGGCCGACGCCGTCACCCGCGGCCGCGTGATGCTGTCCACGCCGTTCTCCCGCGCGTAGTCGAGCCAGGCGAAGTTCCACGACCAGGTGCCGCTCGCGGTCCGGTGCACCCACGTCAGGTCCGCCGTCGGCTGCGTCGCGCCGGGATCCTTCGTCACGTACGCCACCACCCACTGCCCGCGCCCCACGTTCGGCGGCAGGTACGCCACCTCGGGCTCCGCCATCGAGCGCGGCATCGACACCGTGTACGCCACCTGCTCCGTCGTCTTCCCCGTGCCGTCCTCGAGCACCTCGAAGAAGTTCAGGCTTTGGCCCGTCGTCAGGTAACTCACACCCACCGTCCGCAGCGCGCTCGAGCACGTCTGGCTCGCCGCCCAGTCGTCCATCGCGACGTCCGCCCCGACCCCAGCCAGCGGCGCGGGCGTGCTCAACGTGCACGCGCTCCCGCAGGTGTTCGTGTTCACGATCGACCACGGCGCGCCCGTGCTGCCATCGCCATCGACCCGGAAGCGCGCCAGCCGCACCCCATTGTTCGCCGCGCCACCCGACTGCCGCCACACCAACACCACCTGCCGGCCGCTCGCCCGCACCACCCGCAGGGAGTCGATGACCCCGCCGCTCCCCGCGTTGAACTGCGAGTACCGGAACGTGCGCTGCGCCCCCGTCGCCGCGTCCACGTAGAAGAGATCGATCTCCGGGCTGACGCTCCAGATGCCCGCGACGAGGAAGCCGTCTCCGGCCTGCGCCACGGCGACGTCCGTGTACGTGAGCGAGGTGAACGTCGTCGGCGCTCCCGACGGAGCCCCCGCCGCATCCAGCCGCTGGAACTGGATGCCGCTCTGCCCCACGCCCATCACCATCGCCCCGCCGGCCAGTGCGTCGGTCCCCGTCCCCGCCCCGCCCTGACACCCGCCCGGGGAGAAGTAGTACGGCTGCACCTCGACGTCCTGCCACGCCGTCGTCGACACATCGACCGTCCCCACCAGGACGGGCTCGTCGACAACACCATCACAATCATTGTCCAACCCATCACACGCCGCGGCCGCTGGAGCCCCCGCCATCACATTGCATTCCACCGCCGTCTGCGCCGCGTTGCACACCCGCGTGCCAGAGCGCTGACACACCCCGACGCCCGCCGTACACGTCGTGCCCAGGCCCGTGAAGGGCTCGTCCACCCCGCCCGTGCAGTCGTCGTCGAGCCCGTTGCACCGCTCCGGCGACGGGTTCGTGGTGCGCACGCACGACAGGCTCCCCGACACGCACGTCTGCGTCCCCGCGTTGCACACGCCCTGCTGCCCCGTCGTACACGCCGCCCCGCCGCCCGGGTTGCCTTCGTCCACCGCGCCCGAGCAATTGTCGTCGACGCCATTGCAGGCCTCGGTCGCGCCAGGCCGAACCGCCGCGCTCGCGTCGTTGCAGTCGAGGTTGTTCGTCACCCGCCCAGCCACCGTTCCACACGACACCTGCGCCTGCGCCGTCGCCTGCCCAAAGGTGTCGCCGTCTGAGTCAGGCCACCAGTTCTGCGTCGGCAGCCCCTCGTCCACCATGCCCGAGCAGTTGTCGTCGATCTGGTTGCACGTCTCCGTCGCGCCGGGCCGGACCGCTGCGCTCGAATCGTTGCAGTCCTGATCGTTCGTCACCCGCCCTGCCACCGCCGCGCAGCTCGATTGGCCCGCCGAGTTCCGCGCGCCAAAGCCATCCACATCGGCGTCGACGTAATACGTGAGAAAGGTCAGCCCTTCGTCCGCCGTGCCGTTGCAGTTGTCGTCGACGGCGTTGCACGTCTCGCTCGCGGTTGGACGAATCGCGGCGCTCCCGTCGTTGCAGTCCGTCGCGTTCGTCACCCAGCCGGAGATCGGCGTGCACGAGGTCTGCGCGGTCGAGCCCTGCTGACCGAAGCCATCGCCGTCGGCATCGACCCAGTAGCTCTGCGCCATCGCGCCGTTGTCGATGGACCCATCACAGTTGTCGTCGACGCCATTGCACACCTCGAGCGCACCCGGACGAATGGAGGCGTTCAGGTCATTGCAGTCATCGTTCGACGAGACGAACCCGGCCGGGGCGTTGCATCGCAGCGTCGCCGCCACGCCCTGCCGACCGCGCGTGTCTCCATCACCGTCCGGGTACCAGCTGAACGTCGCCAGCCCCTCGTCCACCTGGCCGCTGCAGTTGTCGTCGACCTGGTTGCACGTCTCGACCGCGGTCGGCCGAATCGCCGCGTTGCCATCGTTGCAGTCCGTGGCGTTCGACACGCGGCCCACCACGGGCAGACAGGCCTGCGTCGCCGAGGAGCCCTGCGCGCCAAACCCATCACCATCACCATCGACGAAGTAGTCGGTGAACGTGAGCCCTTCGTCGACCTGCGCGTCACAGTCGTCGTCCACCGCGTTGCACCGCTCCGGAGCCCCCGGCTTCACCATCGGGTCCCCATCGTTGCAGTCGCTCGCGTTCGTCACCCGTCCCGCCACCGGCGCGCACGCCATCACGCCCGTCCCCGCCCCGAAGCCGTCGCCGTCGACGTCCGAGTGGTAGCTCGTGAACGACAGCCCGTCGTCCACCTGGGCGTCACAGTCGTCGTCCGCGCCGTTGCAGCGCTCTGGAGCGCCCGGCTTCACCGTCGGGTCGGCGTCATTACAGTCCGACGCGTTCGTCACCCGGCCCGCCATCGCCGTGCACGCGCTCACCCCGGTGCCCATCGCGCCGAAGCCGTCTCCATCCACATCGGCGAAGTACGTCGAGAACGGCAGGTTTTCGTCCACCTGGCCATCACAGTTGTCGTCGGTCGTGTTGCACGTCTCAGGAGCCCCCGGCTTCACCGACGGCGAGGCGTCGTTGCAGTCCGAGTCGTTCGTCACCTTGCCCGGAATGGGCGAGCACGAAGACTCCGGGCCAGAGCCGTGCGCCCCGAACCCATCACCATCGACGTCGACGAAGTAATTCTGGAACGTGATGCCATTGTCGACCTGCCCATCACAGTTGTCGTCGACCCGATTGCACAGCTCGCTCGCGCCCGGCTTCACCGTGGGGTTCGCGTCGTTGCAGTCGCTCCGGTTCGGCACGCGGCCCGTCACCATCGACTGGCAGGCGTTCACCGGCATCGCGGTCGGGTTGCCAAAGCCGTCACCATCGGTGTCTGGGTAGAAGTCCTGGAACGGCAGCCCATTGTCCACCGTGCCATCACAGTCATCATCGATGGCGTTGCAGACCTCGGCCACGCCTGGCCGGCGGTTCGGGTTGGCGTCGTCACAGTCGCCCATCGACGTCACCGCGCCCGACGGAGGCGCCTTGCAGCCCTCGCCCACCCGCGTCGCGCCCACCCCGTCGCCGTCGTCGTCCCGGTAGTACGCCGTGCGCGGCAGCGACTCATCCACCTCACCGTCGCAGTCGTCGTCGTGGTCGTTGCAGAGCTCGTTCGCCCCCGGGTGCGCGAGGGGATCGTCGTCGCGACAGTCGACCTGCGCCTCGGTGCCGCACGCGCCGGTCCCCGGAATCCCGTCACCATCACTGTCGAGGCAGTTCACCACCGGCAACGGTGGGCCCGCGTCGATGGCCCGCATCACGCGGTCCTCCCGGCCACAGGCGGCCAGGGCGAGGGTGAAGAGAAGAAAGGAACGGCGCTGCATGGGGCTCCCGACGGCCGGTGTCGGATGCGCCCTTACAGCAGGCCCGGAGCCGGGGGCAAATCGGGGGCGTGGCGCCCGTCACCCGAAGTGGACCATCAACCCCATCGAGAGCTGGCCGACGAAGGACCAGCGCAGGTCCATCGTCGCCGACGTCCAGCCTTCGACCGAGCGGTCGTTCCCCCACCAGGCCACCGCTTTCCCGTCGAGGAAGGCCGAGAGCCGGCTGTGCAGCGCGAGCTCGACGCCTCCACCCACGTGCGCGCCCACCAGGATCGTGTCGGCCCGCGGCGCCATCGGCGAGTCGGGGTGGAGGAAACTCGCCGTCACGCACATGCCGAGCAGCGCCCGCAGCCGCACCGCCTGACTCACCCGGAACGGCACGAAGAGGTTGAACCCAATAGGGTGGTCGTGGCGAAAGCCGCGCGGCACCGCCACCGCCACCGCCTCGCCGAACAGGTCCAACCCCAGGCGTGGAAAGGCTTCGAAGCGAATCCGGCCCCCCACCCCGCCTCCGCCATAGGAGCCCGCCCATCCCATGGCGTAGCCCGCGATTCCGAACCGGTGGGCGAAGGGCTGTGGCTGCGAGGGCCGGCCCGCCACCTGTGGCTCCGCCATCGCCACCATCGCCCACAGCACCACGCTGCTCCCGAGGAGTCGTGTCATGCGCCTCTCGTCCTGCGGGCCCGGCCGCTCATTCATGACGAAGCACGTGGATCGTCCACGCGACGCCCGGCAACGACGGCGGCCCCGTGTGCCTGCGCTCGAAGCCGTGCGGGAGTGCGCCCGCGGGTGGTGCGCGTGGCGAGGCCGGGGACGCGAAGACCCGTGCTCGAAGGGGGCCGCGGCCGACGGCCCGTCCCGGTGTTGCACAACCCGACACAGCCGCCCCAGCTCTTCTTCGACGTCGACGGCCCCACCAACCTGGTGGTGCGGCGAAGGTTCTGCGGCTCGTGGTGACGGAGTAAGCGGGTCGCATGACGGTGGTGTTCGTCGAGAACGACGACTCGTTCAGCTTCAACGTCGTCGACCTGCTGCCGGCCGAGACGCGCGTGGTACGCACGGCCGAGGCCGCACAAGCGGTGGGCACGGCGAGCGTGGTCGTCATCGGCCCGGGACCGACCGATCCCCAGCGCGCGGGCCTCGTGTCACTGGTGCACCAGGTGCTTGCGACGAACACGCCGCTGCTCGGCATCTGTCTGGGGCATCAGGCGCTGGGGCTGGCGTTCGGCGCCGCGCTGGTGCGCTCCACGCCGACGCACGGCAAGGTGGGCACGTTGACGGCGACCGGCTCGCGCTTCCTGCCCGAGGGCCGACACGCGGTGATGCGCTACCACTCCTTGTCACTCTCCGAGGTTCCCGCGCCGCTCCGGGTGACGGCGCGGCTCGACGACGGCACCGTGATGGCCGTGGAGCACCCGACGCGTCCGGTGCTGGGCCTGCAGTTCCACCCGGACTCCTTCGGGACACCCGGCGGCCGCGCGTTCATCGAAGCCTTCTGCCGGAGCCTTTCGTGACGCCGGCGTCGTTGGAGCGCGAGCCCGCCTTCGCGTTGCTGGGCCCGGGGTTCTCCGACGACGGGGCGTGGCGGCTGGTGCGTCCGTCCCTGACGGGGACGGCGACGTTGCACCTGGCGCCCTACGACGACGCGCCTCGCTCGACTCCCGTGGAGGTGCAGCCCGTGTCCGTGGAGCTTTCGGACGTGGCGCCGATTGCCGTGACGCTCGACGACTCCGGGTTCCTCGAGGGCGTCGAGACGATTCGTGCGCGCATCGCCGCGGGCGACGTGTACCAGGTGAACCTCACGGTGCGGGCGCACGTGGGTCCGGTGCTCGGCAGCGTGTTGCTCGAGCGCCTGTGTGCGCGCGGCGTGCCCCGCTTCGCGGCCTGGGTGCGGTGGCCTGGGCTGCCCGAGTTCGTCTCGGCCAGCCCGGAGCTCCTCGTCGAGACGCGCGGCCGCCACGTCCACGCCGAGCCGATGAAGGGGACCGCGAAGCCCGGAGAGTCGTCGCGGTTGCTCGAGAGCCGGAAGGACGAGGCCGAGCTCGCGATGATTACGGACCTCACGCGGAACGATCTGCACCAACTCTGCATGCGCGGCTCGGTGCAGGTGACGGCGCCGCGACGACTGTTGGAGCTGCCCTATGTGCTTCAGGCGGTGAGCGACGTCGAAGGCACGCTGAAGGAAGGACTCAGCATCGGGGACGTCCTGCGGGTCATGCACCCGGGCGGCTCCGTGACGGGCGCGCCGCGACCGGCGGCCATGGCGCTCATTCGTCAGCTCGAACCGACCCCCCGACAGCTCTACTGCGGCACCCTGGGCCTCGAGCGGGACGACGGTTTCCGCGCGGCGCTCCTCATTCGCACCGCGACGAAGACGGCCGCCGGCTGGGTCTACGGCGTCGGCAGCGGTATCACCTGGGACTCGGAGCCACAGGCCGAGCTCGCCGAAGTGCGCCTCAAGCTGGGCGCGCTTGGCTGACGCGCAAGAACTGCGCGGACGGAATCTCCATCGAAAATCGATCCTGAATCCTGCCGGGGGCGAGCTGCATCCTCGCCATCGAACGCGTCGCACTTCCGCGAACGCACCCTCGAAGGAGACCCGCCATGCTCGCCAAGATCCTCCCCAGCAACGAAGGCACCGTTGACCGCGTCCTCCGCGTCGTCGTCGGCCTCGGCGCGCTGTCCACCGTGTTCGTCGGTCCGCAGAGCGCCTGGGGTCTGCTCGGCCTCATCCCGCTGGCCACTGGCCTCATCGGCAGCTGCCCCGTGTACACGCTGTTCGGATTCAACACCGGCGCGAAGAAGGAGCGGTAGCGTCGCAGGCCCGGGCCCAGTGGCTCGGTCGACTTCAAGGAGCCGCGATGACGGATGAACGCCAGCTCGTCGAGGAGGCCCGCGCTGGAGACGCCAGGGCCTTCGGCGAGCTGGTGTCGTTGCATCGCGGCCCCGTCTTCCGCTTCGCGCGGCGGCTGATGAAGGACGAGGCCTCGGCCGAAGACGTGTTGCAGGAGACCTTCCTCACCGCGCACCGGCGGCTCGGCACCTGGCGCGGCGAGGGAAGCTTCAAGAGCTGGTTGTTCGCCATCGCGCGCAGCGAGGTGCTCATGCAGCGCAGGCGGCGCGTCGGTGAGCCGAAGGCCTGGGAGCCGATGGAGTCACTCCCCGAGCTGGGCGCCGAGGCCGGCTTGGGCCAGGCGATGGACCCCCAGGCGCTGGCGGAGCGCCTCGAAGCGAAGGCGCACCTCGAGACCGCCCTGGCCAGGCTCGACGAGACCGAGCGCGAGGTGCTGTTGCTGCGCGACGTCGAGGGCTTGTCGGGAGACGACACCGCCGCGGCGTTGGGCCTGTCGCTGGCCGCCATGAAGAGCCGACTCCACCGCGCCCGCCTGCGCCTGGTGGCCGCCGTGAAGAAAGGTGGAGCCCCATGACGGCCGAACGACTCGTGGGAGGCCTCACGTGCTTCGAAGTGCTCGAGCGCCTCTCCGACTACCTCGATGGCGACCTGCCCGCGGCCGACCAGGCGCAGGTCGAGTCCCACCTCGCCGGCTGTGACGCCTGCACCCGCTTTGGCGGGGAGTTCGGTCAGGTCGTCACGTCACTGCGCAAGACGCTGGGGGTCGACGGCGACGCACCGGCCTCGGCGACCCAGAAGCTCGAAAAGGCCCTGGGCCGCTGACGGCGACGGCTCACCCGCGCTGAATGCGGACGTAGAGCCGGCGGAGGTCTTCGTTGATCTTCACGAAGTCCGTCTTGCCCTTCTCGTCCTTGAGCTGCTTCTCGAGATCGCCCGCGATGCCCTGGGCGGCCTTCATGGCGTCGGGGTTGTCGTTGATGAGCCAGTTGGTGGCCTGGATGATGGACAGGCGCGCGTCGAGGTTCTGCTCCTTGAGGCGCTTGAAGAGCTCGGGCGCCAACGCGGCGTTGTTCGACCGACCCACTTCGGCGGCGGCGCGCTCGCGCACGGTGTCGGACTTGTCGTCGAGCTTCTTCGCCCAGCAGCCCGAGTCGGTCTTGCACTCGGCGGCGGCCTCGAGGCGGGCGCGGTGCTCCTTGACGCGGGCGAGGTGGCGCTCGGCGGCCTTTTCGGGTCCGGCCTTGCAGTCCGGGTGACCCTCTTCGTCGCCCTTGCAGCCCTCGGCCGTCTTCTTCGCCTCGTCGGCGGTCGCCTTGTCGAAGGCCGCCATGTCCTTCTCGGTGCCCAGCAGGGTGATGCCGCGCATGATCTCGTCGCGGGCGTCCCAGTACGGCGACTTGCCGAGGAACGAGATGAGGGCCGGCACGCCCTCGGGGTTGCCGATGCGGACGAGCGCGAAGATGGCCTCACGCACCACGCCGGCGTCGGTCTTCGCGTCGGTGACGAGGGCAGAGAGCGGCTTGACGGCGTTCTTCGAGCGCATGCGACCGAGCGCGTCGGCGGCGCGGCCCTGGAGGATGGCCTTGATGTCGTCGAAGTCGGTCTTCGGGTTGAGCATCGAAATGAGGGTCTTCTCGGCGCGCATGTCCATCAGGTCGCCGAGCACCTGGGCCGACTTGGCCTGGAGGGCGACGTCCTTCACGTTGTTCTTCTCGGCCCAGGCGTAGAGTTCCTTGTCGGTGCGGTCGAGCACGGGCACGAGCGCGTCGGCCGCGGCGGGGCCGATCTGGTACAGCGCAAACGAGGACTCCAGGTAGAACGAGACGCCTTTGCGCTCCTTGAACATGGCCTTCACCAGCGTGGGGACCGCGCGCTTGTCGCCGATGTTGCCGAGCGAGATGATGGCCTTCTTGGTGATGAAGGTCTCGATGGTGTCGTCGGCGGCGATGGCGTTGAGGGCCTCGAAGCCTTCGGTGGCCTTGAGATCGCCGAGCGCGTCGATGGCGGCGATGACGGTGTAGTTGTCCTTCACCGAGAGGAGCTTCACGAGCGTAGCGGCAGCCTTGGGGCTACCGATGTGGCCCAGCGCGTTGGCGATCTCCTTGTCGAGCGTCTTCTCGTCGGTGTCAGCCGGCGCGAGAATGATGGCGTCGGTGAGGGCCTCGATGCTCGAGTCGCTCTTCGCCTCACCGAGCAGGCGCGCGAGGTCGGCCTTCACCTCGGCGGACTTCTCGGCAGACAGGCGCGCGTGGAGCATCGGCAGCATGGCCGGGCTCATGTTCTTGCCAGAGCGCAGCGCCTCGATGGCGGCCTTCTTCTCCTTCTTGCTCTTGGCGCCCTCGATGCGCTTCTCCCAATACTCGGGCGTCGACGGGTCTCCCTTGCAGCCAGACACGGACAGGACGAGCACCAGGCCAATCGGCAACGACCAACGCATGTGAACCCCCTCGCGGGTGGCCGGCTCCCCATAAACCGGCTTCAAAGTACGGAGCGCTCGTAGACCTGCGATCTGGCTGGGTCAACGTCGAGCTGTCGACGCGCGGCGTTGCACCGGGAGCGCGTGGTAGAGGGCCCGCATGCCGCGCATCGTGTTCATGGGGACGCCGCAGTTCGCCGTGAAGTCGCTTCAGGCGTGCCTCGAGTTGGGCGAGGTGGTGGCGGTCGTCACCCAGCCGGACAAGCCGCGCGGGCGAGGGCAGGAGGTGTCGTTCTCACCCGTGAAGCAGCTGGCGGTGGAGAAGGGCCTGACCGTGCTGCAGCCGGTGAAGGTCCGGGGGACGACCTTCGCGAGCGAGCTGGCCGCGCTGAAGCCGGACGTGGCGGTGGTGACGGCGTACGGGAAGATTCTGCCGAAGGATGTGCTGGAGACGCCGGTGTATGGGTGCGTAAACGTGCACGCCTCGTTGTTGCCGCGGTTCCGGGGCGCAGCGCCGATTCAGTGGGCCATCGCCGAGGGGGACGCGACGACGGGCGTGTGCCTGATGAAGATGGACGAGGGCATGGACACGGGCGGCGTGATCGACCGCGCGGAGCTGCCCATCGGGCCCAACGACACCTCGGCGAGCCTGCATGACGCGCTGTCGGAGCTGGGCGGCGTCGTGCTCCGACGCGCGCTGCCGAGGTACCTCGCCGGAGAATCGAAGCCCACGCCGCAGCCGACCGAGGGCGTGGTGATGGCGCCGATGATTCGCAAGGAGGACGGGGCGCTGGATTTTTCGAAGCCGGCGGTGGTGCTCGAGCGGCGGCTGCGCGCGTTCACGCCATGGCCCGGGGCGTTCACGACGCTGGACGGCGCGCTGTTCAAGGTCCACGCAGCGGTGGTGGGCGGGGGCTCTGGAGTGCCGGGCACGGTGCTGGCGGCGGGCCCGCAGGGGCTCGAGGTGGCGTGCGGAGAGGGCTCGCTGGTGATGACGTCGGTTCAGCTCGAGGGGAAGCGCGTGATGTCGGCGCAGGAGTTCCTGGCGGGCAAGAAGCTGGCCGTCGGGTCGACGCCGTTCACCCGGCCGTCGAGCGGGCCGTGACTGGCTGTCGATTCGAGCGACGTCTGGCGCTACACGCCCCTCCATGACGCACCGAGTGCTCGTTCTCCACGGCCCGCTCCTCGACCTCGAGGCGGTCCTCGGCCAATCCCTGGAAGCCCTCGATGAGGCCCTCGTCGCGAAAGGGAGTGAGCTGGGGCTCGAGGTCGAGGCGGTGCAAGCCATCGCCGAAGCCGAGCTCGTCAAGGCGCTCCTCGAGCGGCGCGAGGGACTGTCGGGCGTGATCGTCAATCCGTCCTCGCTCGCGCCGACCGCCTTCACCCTCGCCGATGCCGTCGAAGCGCTCGCCCTCCCCTGCATCGAGGTGCAGCTCGAGCACGACGCGAAGTCCCGCGGCCGGAGCGCCTTGAAGCGCGTCGTCGACAAGCAGTTCCACGGCCATGGCGTGGACGGCTACTTCAAGGCCCTCGCCGCGCTCGCGAAGAAGGACGCCGTGCCCCACGACGCAGACCCCGTCGCGCCGAAGCTCGACGAGGACGACCCGGAGCCCATCACCAGCCCTCGCCCGGCGCCGCGCGGAAAGACGATCGGCCGCACGCGTCCTGTCCCCGACGCCACCGCGAAGACGTCACCACCGGGAAAGACCATCGGCCGACGCGCCACCGAGCCCACGACGTCGACGGCCTCGGCTTCTTCGACGCCCAGTTCGCCCGCAGGCGCCATCACCCGCGCCCAGGTCAAGGCCCAGCTCTCGGCCCGGCTCGCGAAGACCCTCACACCCGAGGCCTTCGCCGCCTGGGCCCGGACGCAGTGGCTCGCGATTCAGCGCGGCACACCCACCGAGCCTGGCCACAAGGACGCCCTCGAAGAGCTGCTCCTCATGCTCTCCACCACGGCCAGGGCGTCGGACCACGTCATCCTCTCCTACGCGGCGAAGTTGTCATGAGCGCTCCGGCCAGACCGCCCCGCAAGCCGCTCTCCGCGCGCGCGCTCGCGATTCAGGTGCTCTCCCGCGTCGCCGCCACCGACGCGTACCTCAACGTCGTGCTCGACTCCGTACTCGATGAGTTCCAACCCAAGGACCCGCGCGACGCCGGCCTCGTCACCGAGCTCTGCTACGGCACGACGCGACGGCTCCTCGCGCTCGACTACGCGCTCACCACCGTCGCCGACCGCAAGCTCGAGTCCATCGAAGACAAGGTGCTCGCGGCGCTGCGCCTGGGCGCGTACCAGCTCTTCTTCATGCGGGTGCCGAAGCACGCGGCGGTGGGAGAGACGGTCGATGGGCTCAAGTCCGTCGGGCTCGACCGTGCCAGCGGCTTCGTCAACGCCATCTTGCGCAAGCTCTCAGCGCTCGAGGCCGCGCCGCTCCCCTCGGGCGATCCCGTCGAGGTGCTCGCCGTTCGGCACTCCCACCCGGCCTGGCTCGTTCGCCGCTGGCAACGCCAGTTCGGTCCCGACCGCGCCACCGCCATGCTCGAGGCCGACAACGAGCCGCCGAAGGTCGTCATTCGCGCGAACACCACGAAGCAGCCCCGCGACGTGCTCCTCGGCCAGTTGAAGGAAGCCGGCGTCGACGCGGCGGCCACCACCAGCTCGCCCGCCGGCATCGTGCTGACGAACCCCGGCCGCATGGAAGACCTGATCGGCTACGACGAGGGCCTCTGGCAGGTGCAGGACGAGGCCGCGCAGCTCGTCGGCCTCTACGCGCAGGTGCCGCCGACCGCGAAGGTCCTCGACGCCTGCGCCGCGCCGGGTGGAAAGGCGTGCCACCTCGCCGAGACCAACGAGGTGCTCGCCATCGACGTGCACCAGAACAAGCTCCCCAAGATCGAGAGCGAAGCCCGCCGCCTCGGCCTCAAGGAGCGCCTGTCTTCCCGCGCGCTCGACGCCGCGAAGCTGCCCGACGACCTGGGTGAGTTCGACGTGGTGATGGTCGACGCACCCTGCTCCGGCCTCGGCACCCTTCGCCGTCACCCCGAGCTCCGCTATCGCCGCCAGGAGAAGGACTTCGCCGGTCTCGCCACCTTGCAGCGGGAGATCCTCGAGTCCTGCCAGCGGCACGTCGCGCCTGGCGGGCTCCTCGTCTACGCGGTGTGCACCACGGACACGACCGAGGGCGCGGATCAGATCGACCTGTTCCTGCGCAGCCACCCGGACTTCACCGCCGAGCCTCCCCGCGGGCTCACCTTCCCGATGGTGCAGGCGTACCTGCGGACGCTCCCCGGCCCCGAGGGGTTCGACGGCTTCTTCGCGGCGCGGCTGCGACGCATGTACTGACCGGTTCATCCCCGACCGGGAGCGCAGTAGAGGGCCGCCATGCTCTCCACCCTCCTCGTCAGCGCGCTCGTCGCCCAGGCCCCTGCGAAGCCGCGGCCGTACACCGTGAAGGATCAGGTCACGCTGCGCCGCCTGCTCGCGTTCACCGTCTCGCCCGACGCCACGCGCATCGCGTACCAGCTGCGCACCACCGATCTCGACGCCAACAAGGGCTCGATCGATCTCTGGCTCGTCAACGCCGACGGCTCGAACCCGCGCCAGCTCACCAGCGCGCCCGAGCCCGACACCGATCCCACCTGGGCCCCCGACGGCAAGTCGCTCTACTTCCTCTCGGCGCGCGGTGGCGTCAGCCAGGTCTGGCGCCTGTCCCTCGACGGCGGAGAGCCCACCGCGGTCACCCGCTCGCCCATCGACGTCGACGCGTTCCGGCTCTCGCGCGACGGCACGCTCATCGCCTTCGCCGCCGAGACCTTCCCCGACTGCGACACGCTCGAGTGCACGAAGCAGCGCCTCGACGAGAAGGCGAAGTCGAAGGCCACCGGGCGCCTCTACGACCAGCTCTTCGTCCGCCACTGGGACACCTGGAAGGACGGGCGCCGCGCGCACCTCTTCGTGCAGAAGCTCTCGGGTGGCCCGGCCATCGACGTCACGAAGCGCCTCAACGCCGACGCGCCGCCCAAGCCGTTCGGGGGCTCCGAGGAGTTCACCTTCACGCCCGATGGCAAGAGCCTCGTCTTCACCGCGCGCGACGTCGGCCGGCAGGAGGCCTGGAGCACCGACCTCGATCTCTTCGTCACGCCCGTCGACGGCTCGAAGCCCCCCACGAAGCTCACCACCACCAACCGCGCGACCGACACCCAGCCGTCGTTCTCACCCGACGGCACGAAGCTCGCGTACCTGGCGATGTCGCGGCCCGGCTACGAGGCGGACAAGCTCCGCGTGATGGTGCGCGACTGGGCGAAGGGCACCGAGCGGTCGATCACCGACGCGTGGGATCGCTCCCCGCACGCGCTGTCGTGGTCGAAGGACGGTAAGACGCTCTACGCCTCGGCCGACGATCTCGGGCAGGTCGCGCTCTTCGCCATCGACGTGGCGACCGGCGCGGTCACCCGGGCCTTCAATGACGGCTCCGTCGGCGCCATCGACGCCTCGCGTGGTCCGGTGTTCTTCACGCGGGACTCGCTGCTCGCCCCCGCCGACCTCTGGGTCCTGGCGACCGACGGCAAGGACAAAGCGACGCAGCTCACGACGGTGAACTCCGATCTCCTCGCCGGCCTCACGTTCGGCCAGCCCGAGCAGTTCACCTTCAAGGGCGCGCTCGACGAGACGGTGCACGCGTACGTGGTCCGGCCGGTCGACTTCGACGCGAAGAAGAAGTACCCGCTGGC
>JBILEB010000306.1:0-4139 GCA_044352295.1 Myxococcaceae bacterium | reverse complement strand
GGAAGACGCAGGGCCTGACTGGCGACATCCGTGCGAAGATGACGCTGTCGCTCGTGCCCGTCGACGCCAACATGAGGCCGCGGCTCGCAGACGAATTGTTGCTGGGCCCGTCGCCGCTGCTGACGAGCACGCCCGCAGGCGAGATGCAGACCATGCGGTTCGAGGTCACCAAAGAGGTGAAGGAGAAGTTCCTCGACAAGGCCGGCGCCTATTACGCGACCGAGAGCGGCACGGCCTTCCTGCTGCGCTCGTGCATCTCGCTGGTGAAGCTCTCGGGCCCCACCGAGACGCCCGTTCCGAAGTTCGAAGGCAAAGCGCAGCTCGCTGCCTTCGTGGCCACGGACTTCAGCCTGAAGATCGAGCCCGGCCGCTACGGCCAGGAGCAGCTCGAGGTGGTCGACGCCCAAGGCTGCATCACCGGCGAGATGCCCATCGTGGTGAAGCTCGACCCCAGCCTCGCGCCCCTCGCCGCAGACGAGGCCGACGAGTTCTCCGACTCCGACCCGCAGGCCGCTGGCGACGCGCGGGTCTCACAGACCTACGACCAGGACAACGACCGGCGCTGCACGAAGGCGATGGTCGCGGGCCGAAACGGAGAGCACTGCGACTCGCGCACCATCAGCGGCCTCGGCGGGTCCACCGCCGCGACCATCTTGCGCACCGAGGTCTCGAACACCGACAAGGGCGACACGGTCGTCGTCGACAAAGAGGCCGAGCTGATGGGTCTGCAGGTCTTCGATGAAGAGGAGACGAAGAACTTCGAGTTCATGTCGAACCGCGCCAACGTGACCGTCACCATCGCGCCGAACTTCGACAGCATCGCCGACGCCATCAACGCCGCGAACACCGGCAGCTCGTTCGAGGCAGAAGAGAAGCGCTTCTCGATTGGCGTCTCGGGGCTCGGCCTCGCGCTCTCCATCAAGATTCCGCTGCGCTACGGCCCGGTTCAGGGCGAAATCATCTTCGAGATCTCCGGCGGCGTGGGCGTGGGCGCCGAGGTGTCGTTCAAGCAGGAGCGCGAGACGCACCAGAAGTGCGCCGACGGAACCACCAACTGCGACGCGCTCTACACGGTGGGAACGACGCCGCTGCCGTTCCGTCAGGCCCGCGCCGCGTGCCTCGCGAAGAACGGTGGCCGCCTGGCCGACCTTCGCACGGCCAGCGAGTCGACCCGCTTGCGAGCGAAGCTCACGACGCCTGGTCAGGAGTACTGGATCGGCGCGCAGGTCGCCAACGAGTACATGAAGAACTGCGCCGACCTCGCGCGGCTCCGCACCCCCGCAGCTCAGGCGGTGTTCCTGCAGACCTGCTCGAGCCAACACAAGACGCACCTGCGCTGGCTCTCGAACGACGAAGACTTCGCGACCCGCACGGCGAACGGCAACTTCGTCGCCGACCTCACCGAGATCGAACCCGGCACGCCGAGCCTCACGCTTCGTGGCGAGACGCTCGAGTTGCCCAAAGAGCGGGGCGTCGCGCTGTCGTCGAGTGGCCAGGTCAGCACGCCCGAGATGACGGTCGCCCTGCCCTACGTCTGCAAGTCGCCCGACCTGAACTACGCGGTCAAGAACGAGGCGACGCTCAAGGTCGTGCTCGCCGCCGGCGCAGGCATGAAGCTCGCCTTCTGCACGCCGAGCGCCGACATGGGCGCGTGCGTCGAGGGCTCGCTCAACTTCATCGAGGCGACCCTCGAACCCAGCATCACCTACACGCACATCGGTGTCGGCGACTCCACGGGCGGGAGCTACGTCAGCCGCTCGAACATCAAGCTCGCCCTCGAGTTCGGCCTCACCGCGCTCAACGGCAGCGTCGACGCGAAGATCGTCTTCTCGGTCGGCATCTTCGACTTCGAGCTCAAGTACAACATCCTCGAGTTCTCGGGCTTCAAGATCCCCACGGGTGATCCGCTCGAGAAGGAAATTCCCCTCACGGGAGCGCCCCAATGAGACAGCTCATGCTGAGTGCCGTGGTGTGTTGTGCCCTGCCCGCGCTGGCGCAGGAGGTCACCTCGCCCCGCCCCACGCCAGCGGTCCCGGCCCCGGGCGCGGCGCCCACGCTCACGCCGAGTGACGTGTTGCCGGCCAGCACGGCCACCGAGGCCTTCGAGTGGCAACCGCGCCCTGTCACGAAGTTCGACCTCGCGCGTCGCGCCCGCGTCGCACCGTGGAGCGTTCGGCAGGCGCTCGACACCTTCTACGCGCGGGCCACCACTGCTGGCCTGCAGGACAAGTGGCCCGACCTGTCGGCCTACTTCGAGGTGCACCCCGAGGCGATGAAGACGGCCCACGGCGAGCTGCGCGCCAGACGAATGGCCATCGACGGCATCGTTCCCTTCTACATCGCGTTGGGAAAGGCGCGGGTGCCCGAGGCGAAGGCGCTGCTGCTGTCGATCGTGCGCGACGCGAACGACACGCCGATGGACCGCACGCGCGCCATGTTCGCCCTCGTCGACCGCGAAGACGTGGGCTTCGACTTCGCCGAAGAGCTCGCCCGAATGGCGGCCGTGAAGGCCACCGCGCACAACGACGTCTTCCTCAAGGGCGAGGCCATGCTGGCGCTCTCGATGATGGCTGGCATCAAGCGCAAGGAGCCGGCGCTTCACGACGTGAGCGCGAAGGCCGTGCAGGGGCTGCTCGCGACGGGCGACACGAATGACTCCCGCATCGCGATGAAGGCGATTGGCAACATGGCCGACCCCGCGCTCCTGTCGCTGGCGGCGCCGGTGGCGAAGCACGCCGACCCGTACGTGCGAATGGAGGCCGCCTACGCGTTCCGCCGGCTCAACCCCGTTCACAGCGAAGCGCTGGTGCTGGGCTGGCTGGCCACCGAGAAACACCCCTTCGTGAAGGCGAAGATCTACCAGGTCGCTCAACTGCAGCACTTCGACCTGCACACCGGCGCCAGCGAGGCGCTGACCCGTCTGGCGCTCAGAGACCTGCGCGGCTTCAGCTCGGGCGTCGACCGTCGAACCATCGTGCGGCTGCTCAGCCAGAGCACCGTGAAGAACGAAGCCTGGGTGCGTGACGGGCTGGTGGCGCAGGCGCGCTTCGAGCACCAGAAGAACACGGGCTACCTGAACGAGTTCAGCGAGATCCTCACGCCGGCCGAGATGTGGAAGGTGCTTCGATGAGGCGCCTTCGCGTCACGGTGCTGGGCCTGGGCGCGCTCGGGTTGTTGTGGTGCGGCCGGGCACCGACGCCGCCGGAGCTGGTGACGCGCGCGACCGACGCGGTGGGGCCGATGCGCACCGGGCCGGGCACGACCGTGAGCCTCAACGACATGCCTGATGCCTCGGTCACCTTCTACGACGCGGGCGAGTGCTGCGCGGTGCCGGTGGCCATCGCGGTGCAGGCGAACGAGACGGTGGCTTACGCGGTCGAGTTCCCGAGCGGTCGGCGGGTGATGCTCACCAGACGTGGCGAGGCCTGGCGCGGCGAGCTGTGCTTCTGGCTCTCGGAGCCCGTGAGCCGGTACTACTTCCAGCTCGGGTACTCCCTCGACGACCCTGACTCGGACGGCGGCACCGATGCGGGCGAGTTCCTGCTCGATGACGTGAACCGCGCCGCGCCGACGGAAGGCGTCGCTGCGGTCGGCGAGGTGAACGTGTTCACGCCTGACGTACTCACCTGCGCGAGCCTCGACGCGGGCGTACACGGGCGGGTGTTCGATGGAGGGTCCTGAGCCAGCCTGTGCTCAGGGGTTCGGCTCGAAGGCCCTGACGTGCTCGTCGATGCCTTCGCTGTGGCTTCGGCGATGGTGGCTCCATGGCAACGGCGGCGCCATGCGCTCAGCGCCAGGTGGCGCGTTCTTCTTCGACGACGAGCAGATCGTCATCGAGCAGGCGTGACGCTCGGCGCAGGGTGACGCACGCACACCCCGACTGTCAGGCGATGGGCTCCAGCAAGCCCAACGTCCAGCACATCGGGCAACCGCGGCGAGGGGTCCGTCCACGCAGGGTCCAGCCCGAAAAGGGATTCAGGGTTTCCGTCACCGGCTGCTCTGCCACGGGCCCATTCCGGTCGCCCACGCGTCGACCCAGGCCTTCAGCGTCGTCCCACCGTCCGCGCTGGGAACAGAGGCCGTCACGCCTCCATCAGAGAGGATGATTCCTGCGAGTTGGAGCATCACGTGCTCCTGGC
>JBILEB010000046.1:0-42314 GCA_044352295.1 Myxococcaceae bacterium | reverse complement strand
ATCGTCGCGCCGAGGCTCGCCCCCGAGCGGTTGAAGCGCTCGATGCGGGTCGCGTGCCCCTGCAGGTTCCGCGTGTGGACCGTGCGCGAGTGGAGCTGGGTCGCGGTCTCGAAGAGCTGTTCTTCTCGCAGCCGCCCGTCCACGTCGCGCGTGAGACGCACCTCAGAGCCATCTGATTGGAACACCGTCGAGGGCGCCCCGATGACCGAGTACTGGAACCGCGTGATGCTCGCCGCGAGCTCGGTCGTCGTGGCCTGACGAACGATCTCCTGCGCAACGCCATCCGAGAGCCCCGCCTGCGTCTTCAGCTGGTCGACCAGGCCTCCGCTTCCACACCCCGCCGGCAGCAACCATCGGTACGGCCCCGGGAGATTCGGGCAGGGGACCGTCGTCGGACCGTTCCCCGCACTCACGGACCGGTCGCGCATCACGCGGATGCGGGAGAGATAGCCACGCTCGTTTCCGTGCTCGCTCGAGCCCGAGAGCTGGCCGAAGGGCAGATAGTCGATGGCGGTGACGACGCCGTTCGGCGCCTGAATGAAGTGCGGCTTGCCGTGGGGACTGAACCGGTAGACCGACTGCTCGGGCACGCCTCCGTTGCCGGTCGTACTGACTCGAACGACCGTGCCTCGGGCTGGAAAACCTTTCAGTCCGTCGCCATTGAGGTCGCCCATGCCAACGCCAACGCTGAGCGGGTTGGTGGAAAGGTTGAGCGTGCCATCGGGCAGCGCCGGATACTGCGCACCGAACTGCTGCGCGTCTCGCAACAGCGCCGGGAGACAGTCGCCGAGCGAACACTCCTGGTAGTCGTACAGGACCTCCGTCGTTCGAAGTGTCTGTCTCGCGGCCGAGGTGACTGCGCCGCTTTCAATTCGGGAGACCTGGCTGAACAGGGGCTCGTAGGTGAAGGAGGTGAAGCGAGCCACCGATGGCGAGGTCGTCCACGAACCCTGGTCTTCGTCCTGGACGGTTCCCGTTCGCGGCCGCTCCAGAATCGTCTGCACGTTCGCGCGTTGCGCCCAGTACCAGGGCGAGGGCTCCTTGAAGTTCGTCCCGACCATCTTGCCCTCGACGTACCCGTAGCGGGTGTCGCCAGCGTTGGGCGTCCAGGCCGTTCCCTGCGGCATCACGCGCCGCTGTGAGATGACGTTGCCATCGGCGTTGTACAGGGTCTCCGCGAAGCGCCACGTCGAGCCAACGCGCGTCGCCGCGACGAGCGGTCGGCCGTGGTAGTTGTATCCATACACATGCACCGCGCCGACCCGGTCGGTGTAGCGCGTCCACGAGCAGATGCGGTTGGCGTTCAGGTTCATCTCGGGGCGACGCCCGATGAAGCTGCGCGTGCTGAAGCGCTTGGTGGCCGAATCGTAGGCCGTGTACCGGGTGGTCAGGTCGTTGTGCTCCGCGTCCCAGAGCTGGGCTTCGGCGAGCTGCGAGCAGTTGAGCCGAGACCTCCGGAGCACCATGTCGAGGCTGACGCCCGGGGTGTGAAGGCCGTCGGTGAGTGGGCCAGCGGCCGGTTCGGCGGCGAGCTCGAGGGGGTAATACGTGTAGCTGGGTCGGTAGCCGGGCAGGTGCGTGCGAAGCATCGGCTCGTTGCCTGGGTCACACTTCTTGACGGGCTGGCCGTTGGGCAGGAGGCCGGCTGCTGAGGTGGGTCCGGTCATCATCCCGGCGGGGCCATTCGGAGCGCCCGTCGAGTCCGGGGGTCGCAACAGGCCCATCCGCTGCGAGTCCGTCGCGTTCGACGCTGGCACCGCCTCGTAGCCGTACCTGGCGGCAATCTCGGCGTCGAGGAACCAATCGGTGCCCGCCACGCCTTCATCGGCGTAGGCGAGGTTCGCCTGGGGCAACGTGGTGGTCCAGGGAGCGCCTCCGGGCGACTGGGCCACGAAGCTGCTCCCCCAACGCTGCGCCGTCACGCGGTCGAACGAGTACGACATTGGGCTGGTGTCGTAGTGGGTCTCGACCACCTCGTTGGGCGCATCGATGCGAAGGATGTTGTCTGCAACATCGGAGAGGAAGGCATCGACCCGCCGGTGAATCTCCTCCTCGAGCAGTGGCGTGAAGCCAGGCACGAGCGGGTTCCCACAGGGGTCGAACTTCACGTACGTGCAGTTCGCCGTGGCGTTGAAATAGTTCCGGTACCGTCGGTAGAGGTCATCGATTTGGGTCTGGGTCAGCGCCGCGCCGTACGTAAATGTGTAGTCGCGGGCCGGGCCAGCGACGAGCCCGGCACCCAGCCCTGAGGCGTTGTCCGTTCGATTCACGTTCCGAAGAACGACTTCGAAGAGCCGCTCTGGGAGGGCCGGCGCCTGGTACGTGAAGGTGACGGTCGCGCCGGAGGGGCCAGCAACCTGGCGCAAGAGGCCGGCGCGGCGAATGACGGCGCTCCCGGAGACCAACGTGCTGTCCGTGTCAGGCCAGTAGTCGAACTCGAGCGTGCGTCCCGTCGAGGGTGTGACGGCCGCCTCTCGCACCCGCTTGACCCGCTTGACGCGCTGCCCCCAAACCGAGGCGTTGCCGAGGCCGTTGAGCTGGCTCGCGATGAGGAGGGTGCGGGCCTGTTGCAATTCTGTCGACGCGCCGACGGGGAGCTTGATGTCATAGGCGAAGTCGAAGGTTTGATTGGTTTTGACGAGCGGCTTGCTCCGGCCGACCAGGCCCGCCAACAAGGCGCAGGTGACCGAACTGGCGGTGTAGCCAGCCGGGCTGATGGCATCGAACCACTCGCCCGGGGTGGGGCTCAGCCTGAGGGTCGCGTCTGGACACAGCGCCTTGTCCATTCGGCCCCAGGCATTCAGCTCGTACTCGAGCTCGAAGCCGTTACCGAACCGGTCCGTGTCGAGCACCAGGTAGCCGTCACCGTCGAACTTCTGCACGTGGCCGTCGTGCCCACGCAGCAGCCACCCCGTCGCGGTCTGCAGAATCGTCGCGAAGGAGCCAGCTTGCGGCTTGAACAGGCCGTCGCGGCCATCGCGCATGTACACCTTCGAGGAGTGCCCGACGCGGAGGTACACACAGGTCACGTCATACGGGGTCCCCTCGCAGTACGGGTCGATGCCTGCGGGCAGGTTCTCGTGCCGAAGCGGGATGATGCGAACGTCCCAATTGTGCGTCCAGTTGCTGCCGAGTTCGCTGCGGTCGTTGCCCTGGCTGGTGTAGCTGCGCGTGAAGTTGAGGGGACGGACCGGACCGGCGAAGGACAAGTCGGTGTGAGAGATTTCGAGGCTCCCCGACATCATCGCGACGGGGTCCGCGCCCTGGTGCTGCGTGCCTGGGTTCTGGACCGTGTTCCCCGGCTTCTGGGAGTTGCTGTCCGATGGGTTCGAGTTCGTCACGCCGCCCTTCTCGGGCTGTGTCTTGGGGTTCGGAGTCGCCGGACCAGCCGGCGGGTTGCCCTTGATGCCGTCGACGTGAGGCGTGGAGCCCGCGTTGGCAACAGGAGACCGGACGTTGGGGTCTTGCGTGGCCATGGGTGTGCCCAAGAGGATGACGCCAGTCGGGTTCCCCGGAGCGCTCACGTTGGACTGAATCACTCCTGGAGGGCAGACGCTCGACGGACAGACCTGTTGGGTTGGGCTGATCCAGTCGATCGCGACCGAGTCCTTGCACACGCCGTTGTCGCAGGTCACGCACTCGCGAAGCCCCCGGTCGTTGGCAGGCCCACACCGAGTCGACGACGGGGCATTTGGATTCTGTCCCGAGGCGAGGAAGCGGCCTTCTGCCTCGAGTTGTTGGATGGATCTCATCGTGTTGTCCGCAACACACAGGCCACCCTGCACTGGGCGAATCACGGTGCAGCCGCGCGGGAGACCGCCGCTGCCGACAGCCTGGCTCGACACATTGGGGTAGGTGTTCGTGCACTCGAAGCAGCGACCTTCGCAGTCTGCGGCGGGGTCCCGATAGCTTACCGGACCGGCCTTCCCGTCCGAAGAGATACGGACACCTTCAGAGCTCGCATAGGTGCAGAACTCGGGAACGGTGCGACCACTGACCTGACGCTCGATGCTGATGCCAGTGCAGACCGTCCTGCCAACGCCAACATCGTAGTTGCGGTTGGGGTCGATCATGATGCCTTGCTCGCAGGCGAACGTTGCGTTCTTGCAACCGGGCAACAACCTTGGAAGGCAACCCATCGGAGGGCCGATTTCACCACCGGTGACGGTGAAGGTTTCGACCGGCGGCTTCCCGTTGTCTGCGAAGAGGCCGTCGATGAGTTGCTGGCTGAGGTAGAGCGTTCTGGCGCACATACCACTGGGGTCCCCACATGGACCGACCGTCGGCGTTCCATGACCGAGGCACACCGCAGACCCGCCGCAGCACCGACCGGTTTCCTTTCCCGGGACATGACGCTTCGCCGCGCGACCGAGGAAGCCAACCCACAGCGGCTTCGGAATGAAGAGGTCGATGACCGCCAACTTGTAGTTCTTGGAGATCATCCAGGTGCCGGATTCATCGACGCCGTAGCCTGGCCCGACCACAATCCAGTACCGACCCTCGATGTCGCCGGCCTTATCGGTGGCGACGGCCTTGCCATACACGCCAGGGGTCCAGGCGTCATTGACGATGGCCGTCGCATCCTCGAGGTCCTGAATCGCCTCGGGCGGCGTGTTGCGCTGCTCGAACGGGAGCGCGGCGTAGGCCGTTTCGAAGTCCTCCTCACTGATCATCGTCCACGCGGCACGCTCTCCGAAGGAGATCTCCGCGAAGGAGGTCCTGACAATGTCGTCTTCGGCCGCTGGCCACTGTGGCTGCTGAAGTCGTCCGACCGGACTCGACGGCTCCTGGTCACACGAGATCAGACAGACAGACAGACAGACAGACAGACAGACCAATAAACGTGCCAACGGTTCATGTCGGAATCCCCCTCAGGCGCTCGGACGCGCAGTGAGTCTCACGAGCGGCCACCTCTGCACAAGAGCGCTCAATGCTCATCGACACGTGACTGTTTGTGGCAACGGATGTTTGCAGTGTTGCCAGAATGATTCCCTACCGATTCCTGCATCGACCCACACAGCCCTCCATCGTCGTGCAACCAATTCGCAACGAATCGCTCCTCATCAGCACCGGAAGCGCTCTCCTTCCGGGCGAAAACGGGCTACCGGAGCGCTCATGCATTCACTCTTCGTCGTGCTGGTGCTCCTGGGCCAGGCCACTCCCGAGTCCGCTCCGGTCGTCGCGCCTCCTGCGGAGCCGGTCGTCGCGTCGACTCCGGCCCCCGCCCCCACGCCCGCCGTCGTGACGCCACCTTCGCCGAAGCGCCTCTTCGACTCGCTCCTCTTCGACTTCGAGGTCGGCGGCGCGTACCTCTTCCAGAACGACGGGCGCTACGGAGAGAACGGCACCCGCTACGGCGCCGCCGAGGTCGGCCAACAACGCAACCTCGCCGTCGCCTTGCGCCTCGCCATCGAAGCCCGCATCGGCCGCCACACCGTCATCGCCACCTGGGCCCCGCTCGACCTCACCACCCGCACCACCTTCACCCGCGACTTCACCTTCCAGACCACCACCTTCGCCAACGGCACCGTCGTCGACCACCGCTACCTCTTCGACGGCTACCGCCTCAGCTACCTCTTCGGCCTCGTGCAGACGTCCCGCTTCACCCTGGGCGTCGGCGCCTCGCTCCAGGTGCGCAACGCCTCCGTCGAGTTCCGCACCGTCGACACCTCGCCCACCCAGTTCGCCGTCGAGCGCGACATCGGCCTCGTCGGCGCCATCCGCGTGCGCGCGCGCTTCGACGCCGAGGTGCTCTACGCCCAGGCCGACGTCGACTTCTTCAACACCTTCGGCCTCGGCCTCCCCGCGGGCATTCACGACGTCGCCCTCACCCTCGGCATCCCCGTCATCCCCGGCGTCGACTTCCTCCTGCGCCTGCGCCTCGTCGGAGGCGGCGCCGATGTGCCCGGCCGCAACCTCTTCAACTGGGGCAACTTCGGCTTCGCGGTGGTGGGCGCGCGCATCGACCTCCCGCTCCTGTGGAACCAGCGCTGACACCCACGTCGGCACGCTGAAAACGTGCCACCATCGCGGCAGGGGGCCTGCTCGTGTTCTTCCTCTTTCCGCTCGGCGTCGGTGAAGCCCGCGTTCGCATTCCCATCGTCGCGGCCATCCTCGCGCTGCTCTGCGTCGCGGCCTTTCTCCCGTCGTGGGTCTTCACCGACGACCCGCTCAACCGCGACCGCCTCAACGACGCCATCGGCTACTGGGTCAAGCACCCCTATCTCGAGCTCGACCGCGACTTCGTCCGCCGCACCCTCGGCCGACCCGCGCTCGACCGACTCGACGCCCTTCGCAAGGAGCACCGCGACGAGCTCCTCCGCGCCAAACCCGACGACGAGGCCCTCGCCTCAGAGCAGGCCACCCTCGACCAGCTCGTCGCCAAAGCCATGGGCCGACCGACGCTGCTTCGCCGCTTCTCCCTCGTGCCCGACCGCGGCTTCGTGCAACCCGGCTGGCTGACGGCGATGTTCCTCCACTTCGGGTGGATGCACCTGCTGGGCAACCTCTTCTTCCTCTGGCTGGCCGCGCCGCTCCTCGAGGACGCCTGGGGCCGGCTCTTCTTCGCGGGCTTCTACCTGGCGTCGGGCCTCGCCGCGTCGCTCGCGCACTTCGCCATCGACCCGGACTCCACCGCCTCGATGGCCGGCGCGTCAGGGGCCATCGCGGGCCTCATGGGCGCCTTCGCCGTGCGCTTTCCCTTCCGGCGCATCGCGGTGGGGTACGTCGTCTACCTCGTCGTGCTGTTCCGTCGCGGCATCTGGCAGTGGCCCGCCTGGTTCGCCGCGGGGCTCTGGTTCGCCGACCAGGCGTGGGACTACTTCCTCGGCGAGACGGGCGGCGTCGCGCTCGGCGCGCACCTCGGAGGCTTCGCGTTCGGCGCGGTGGTGTCAGTCGCCATGAAGGCTGCGGGGCTCGACCGGGAGATGGTGACGACCGACGAAGGCGCCACCGACTTGTCCCGGCGGCACGTCTCCAAAGGCGTCGAGGCCGCGCGCGCCGCCATGGAGGAGCGTCGCTTCGACGACGCCAAGGCCCTCCTCGAGGCCGAGCTCGCCGCCCACCCGACCGACACCGATGCCCGCCTGCTGCTGGCCGGCCTCGAGCTCACCACGCCGGGCCGCACCGAGAGCGCCAACAAGCACTTCGCGCGCGCCCTGCTGGAGGCCGCGACGGCGTCTCCGATTCACGCCGCGGAGCTGTGGCTCGACCACGGGCTGCGCTTCGGCACCCAGGCGCTGACGCCACAACAGGCCCAGACGCTCGCGCGCGTGGTGGCCGCGTCGCCCGAGCCCAACATCGCCCAGAGCGCGCTCAAGCTCTACGAGCGCGCCGCTGACGCGCCTGGGGTGACGGGCCAGAAGGCCGGGCTCGAGGCGGCGCGCCGGCTGTTCCACGAGGCGAAGGACCCGAACGGCGCCCGTCGCGTGCTGGAGCGGCTGCTCGACCAGAAGAGCCTGCCCGAGGTGCTCGCGACCGAAGCGCGCGCCCTGCTCGAGCAGCTCCCTCCGCCTCCTGTGGCCTCGGGCCTCGAGCTGGACCGTGGGTCCATCGACTTCGTCGAGCCGAACGTCGCTCCCGACGACCCGCCTCCCGTCGTCGTCGAAGTGCGCGCGCTGGACGTGCGGGTGTTGACGGTCGGGAACACCCAGACCGAGGTGGAGCTTCCGCTGTCGGCCATCGAGGCCGTCGCGGTGGGGGTGGTGCCGATGGGAAACGCGAAGGCGCTCCTCGTCGAGCTGTTCAGCCCGCTCGCGCCTCCGCTGCGGTTGGTGAGCACCACCGCGAACCTGCAGGCCTTCCGCACCGCTGACAGCCCCAAAGCGCTCTACCGCGACTTCCTCCTCGAGCTGGTGGGGCACGGCGCCACACCGTTGTTCGACCGCGCCGCGCTCGAGGCCGGACAGTTTCCAGCGTTCCCGAGCCTCGATGCGTTCGAGATGGCGAGGGCAGCCGAGCGCCGACGCACGCGCGTCACGCTGTGAGGGCGGCCGGCGCGAACCCCGAAGCGGGCCTTCACTGAAGGGCGATACGTTCGCAGTGACTCGCCGAGACGGCGCCAGCGCTCGTCCGATGGGACCCATTCGACAGGCCGCCCTGAGCCTCGGTCAGGCCGTTCGTGCTGGCTCTGGTGTGACGGGCTCTCGCCTCAGCTGCACCGGGGCACTCTCTTTGGCGTCATGTCCCTCGTTGCCAGCACGCGTTCTCACGAGCCACGAGAGGTTGAGCAAACTGCCAGCTTCGTCATCGCGACGCCATGCTCGCTGAGCGCCTCCGCAAGGATCGAAGTGAGCTTCGAACCCGCGAATGCGCTGGACTTCGGTTCAACGACGCGGAGCGGCAGGCTCCGCGCGCCTCGTTCGCTCCGGCCTTGCGTTTCGCGGGCTGATCAACCGCCTCGAACGCCTTCATCCAGCGCGAGAGAAGCCGCGGTCGCGTTCAGCGCAGCGTGAAGACCGTCAACCGGAACGCGCCCGACGAATACAGCATCACGTGCGTCACCCCCGGGCCGTCGAGCCGCACCGCGCGGAACGACGTCTGGAGCACCACCCGCTGCATCGCCGGCACCAGCGAGCGCGCGTTCCACCCATCGAGCAACGCGTTCACCTGCCCCGCCGTCAGCGTCGCGCCCACGGTGGCCTGCGTGACCGTCGCCTCGAGCCAGCCGCGGGCGGCGAGCTCCACCGTCACGTTGCGCGTCGACTGCAGGCCCCACGCCGAGAACGACACCGTCTTCCCCGCCGGCACCTGCAGCGCCGCCAACGCCTGCGTCAACGCCGAGACGTCATCGGGCGAGGGGAACAGCGAGGGCACCTGGTTCGGCAACCCGCACCGGGACACCTCGCGGTAACTGCCGCACGCGCCAAAGTCCGTCGCGCCCACTGGCGTCGCGTTGAGGCACGCGCGCACCTCGGTGGGACACGTCGTCGTCCACACCTCGTACGGGTCGGCCGTGGTGAGCTGCACCGACTTCATCGTCACCGACAGCGACGCCGTCTTCACCCGCGTCTGCCCGTCCACCGAGCGCGCCGTGGCCTGCACCACGCCGCCCAGCGACCGCGCGAGCGCCTCGTACGTGAAGTCGATGGAGGATTCTCCAGCGCCCACCGCCGCCTGCGTCGGGAGCGCCACGCCGTCCACACCCGTCACCGCCGTCAGCGTGCCCGACGCCACCCGCACCTGTCCGCGGTAGCTGAGGCCGCCGCGCGCGTACACGGGCCGGAGCTCCGGCGGAGACAGCATCACGCGCGTCGAGCCCCGCATCGACGTGAAGCGCGGCTGCAGGTCGATGCCCGCGGTGATGGGCCGGCTCGCGCCCCGCGGCGAGAGGTTCACCAGCAGCCGCAACCCCGAGAGGATGCTGTTGAGCTCATGCCCCTCGGCCAGCGCCACCTCGAAGCTGCGCGCGCCCGTCACCATCGCCTCGCCGAACGCATCATCCGGCACGAAGGAGAACGCGCCCTCGAGGTCGCGGCTCGTCGAGCCCTCGAGCACCCACTTCACCTGCGAACCCACCACCCGCTTCGTCAGCACCGGCTTCACCCACACCGTCAGCCCACCGCCCTCGGCGCGCAGGGAGCGCGTGAGCTCCGCGTCCGTCTCGGCCTCGACATCGGCCTCGCCCAGCGCGTCCACCTCGACGAGGCCTCCACCACAGCCAAGGAGCGACACGACGGCGAACGCGACGAAGAACGGGGAGCGCATGGCAGTCAGGCCTCCTACTTGAGTAGGATACGCACATACAATCACCCTCATGAGACACTGAAACCCACTGGTTTTACGTTGGTTGAACGACCAAACGGCGCGTCACCGGTGCGCTCAGGAAACCCCTCGCGGGTTGACCCGGTGTCGGGGCGTGACACACGCTCGCGCACCTTTTTCCAGGGGATGCATGGCCTCGAACACGGGTGAGACCGAGCTGCCGCTGTCTGAAGTGGGCCTGCGCGAGGCCGTCTGGCCGTACCTGCGCGCGGGTGTTCGGGTGATGGGCGACGACCTGCCAGCGTGGCTCTTCTTCTGGAACGCGTGCCTGCTGCTGAACACCTCGCTCACCAACCTGGTGCCGCCCCGCCCCGACTTCGCGCCCACCATCGTCTTCCCGATGGCCGTCTTCGTCCTCTTCACCACCGTGCGCGCGCTCAAGTCGCCGTCGGTGCGCTTTCCGAAGCTGGCGCTCGCCGTGCCCGTGGTGATGGCGCTGGGCCTTCCGCTGGCGACGCTGACGTGGCACCGGCCGTCACCGCTCGAGGTCTCCACGCTGCGCACGGTGTACGAGCTGTCGAACTTCCTCTGGGCGGCCCTGCTCGTTCGCTTCTTCTGGACGCGCCAGCGCTCGCTCCTCGTCTTCTTCTTCGGCGTGGCGCTCGTCTATGGCGCGGTGCTCGAGAACGGCGGCATCGTGCTGGGCTTCTTCGACGAGCAGAACCTGTCGGCCACCATGGTGAAGCCCTTCGTCGCGCCAGTGGCCACGATGATTGGCTGGTGCGTGGTGTTGGGCATGGCGACCCACCTGGTGTGGCGGCTGCGGGAGTGGCTCCCGTGGTTGCGCGAGCACGCGCTGCTGAGCGGCGTGCTGGTGGGCGTGTTCGCCACGATGCTCGACCTGCAGATCGACCCCATCGCGACGGTGACGGGCTGCTGGGTGTGGGACGCGTCGCTGCCGCCCTGGTTCCACGGCGTCCCGCAGGTGAACTTCGTGGCCTGGCTGTGCGCGCTGGTGCCCTTCGCGTGGGTGATGTTCCGGGTGCAGGCGCGGCAAGGCGTCAAGGACCTGGGCCCGTGGACGTCCCTGCAGCTCCTCGTGGCGCTCGCCTTCGTACCGTATGCACTCGTGCTCGCGCTCCTCGCGTTCATGACGTCGACGGCGCTGCTCGAGGGGGTCGACGGGCCGAGCTGGAACCTGCTGGCGACGTTCGCAGGCCGGGTGGTGTCGGCGCTGTAGCCCTTGCATTTCCAGCCTTGTTCTCGTTGCCTTTCTTCCATGGTCGAACAGGGAATCTTCGTGCGCGAGAAGGTGTCCACCCTGGTGAACGAGCGCTTCGGCGGCGACTACCAGAAGGCCTTCCGCGCCTACGACGCGAACCAGGATGGACAGGTCGACCGCGCCGGGCTCCAGACGATGTTGCGAGACGCGCGCGTCGGCTCGGGCATGACGCGGGGCCTGTGGGCCGACGGCATCATGGACCGCTTCGACACCAACCGGAGCCGCGGCATCGACTGGCGGGAATTTCAGGGCGGGTTGAACCGCTGAAGCCCGTCGTCAGGCGATGCAGGAACAGCACCGACGCGTGTCCGCACGGAAGGCGTTCGCGCTAAGACGCTTCCATGAGACGCACGCTCCTCGTCGCGGTCTTGTCCCTCACCGCCTGTCTGGACACCCAGGTGCCGCCGCTCCCGGGCGCTGGGTCGATTCAGGGCACGCTGCTCACCGTGGTGCCCGGCTCGCCAACGCCAGTGCCGGCTGTGCGGGGTGCCGTCACGCTGGTGGAGTCGGGCCTCACCGTCGACACGTCGATGGACGGTCGGTTCGACCTCTCCCCCTTGCCTCGCGCCGAGGGCACGCTCGTCTTCTCGGCCAATGGCCTCAGGCGGCTGCTGACCCTCGAGGGACTCCGCGCCGGGCCCGGCCGGACGACGGCGCTGGGCAACGTGGTGCTGGGCGCCAACGCGTCGGTGCAGGGCCAGGTGCTCCTCGAAGACTCGGTGCAGACGGCCGGGACCCTCGTCTTCGTCGAAGGCGAGCTCGCCATCGGCTTCAGCACCGGTGACGGGCAGTTCCTGCTGCGGGACTTGCCCGCCGGCCCACTGCGCGTCGCCTTCGTGCGTCAGGGGTATGTGCCCGTCACCCGCGCCGTCGAGCTGCGCAGCGGAGAACGCCTCCTCCTCGACCCGGTGACGTTGCGTCGCCTTCCGCCTGGGTTGGCGAACGTGCGGGTGTCGGGCCTGGCGCTCCTCGCCGATGCGACGGACGCCCCGGGCATCAGCGTCTCTATCGACGGCGTCTCACCCGCGTCGACGAGCGCTTCGGGCGACTACACCTTCGCCGCCATTCCCATCGGCGTGCACACCGTGAAGTTCGAGAAGGCCGGGTACCGCGCGGTGGTGTTGCAGAACCGCCTCGTCGGCACCGAGCCGCTCGTCCTGCCCACCGTCACGCTCGTTCCTGGCAGCTCCACCGCCGTCGTCGTTCCCTGGCAGCCGGTCTTCGACGCGGGCGTGGTGGACGCGGGTGGCTCCGATGCGGGCGGCGTCGATTCCGGCGTCGTCGACTCGGGCGTCACGGACTCCGGTGTCGACGATGGAGGGACCCCGGACTCGGGCACGGTGGACTCGGGCGTCACCGATGGCGGTGGCGCGGACTCCGGCGTCGTCGACGCAGGGTCCCTCGACGGCGGCTCGATGGACGCAGGCCCCGGCGACGCGGGGTCGCCCAGCATCCTCCCGCGCGCCGTCATCGGCCCCCTGCCCGCGCGCGTGCTCTTCTCCTCGCTTCCGTTCCAGCTCGATGGCCTCGCGTCCACCGGCTTCCCGGCCATCTCCCGCTACGTGTGGACCGTCGACACCGGCCTGTCGCGACTGCCTGATGGCGGCGCGGTGACGGTGGCTCCGAATGACTCGGGCGTGGCGTGGGCCCCGACGATGCCCCTGCCTGCGCCACCCGCGCTCGTCTCGCTCACCTTGCGCGTGACGGACCTGGCCGGCCGCGTGAGCGACCCCGCCACCGCCGGCTTCGTCGTCGGAGACCGGCCCCTCGCGCTCTTCGACGCCGGCTCGCTCCCCGGGCAGCTCTACAGCAACCAGACGGCCGTCCTCGACGCGACGCCCAGCCGCGACCCGATGAACTCGGGCATCGTCTCGCGCCGCTGGGAAGTCTCCCCCGGCGCCCCCGTCACCACCTCGGCGCTCGATGGCGGGGCCACCTTGACGCTCACCACCCTCACCGTGCCCACCACCCAGATGGTGACGGTGTCGCACTGGGTGACGAGCGGCCTGGGCTTCGAGAGCCTCGCGCGGCAACACACGGTCGCCCTCATCGCCGGGGCCGTCCCGCAGCCCACGCCCTGGTCCATCACCACCGTGGGTGCGCTCATCGTCGATGGCGGCGCCTTCATTCCCCTCGTGGGCACCCTCGACGCCGGCGGCAACGGCCCGCTCTACGCCAACCCCGACAACTACACCTTCTCGTGGGTCTCCCTCACCGACGCCGGCACGCCACCTCGCTGGACCATCGGAGACCCGACCGCGCGCAGCACCAGTGTGTTCTTGCCCATCATCGAGGGTCCTCCGCAGCGCTTCGACTTCGAGGTGACGGCCACGGCGAACCCACCGCTGTTGCCCGGGACGACGCGCGCTGCGTTGGCGCTTCAAGCCATCGACCGCATTCCGCCTCGCCTCACTGGCGCCTCCATCACGTCGACCGGCAGCACGATGGGCATCACCATGGACTTCTCGGAGCCGATGGACCTGTCGACCCCCCTCTGTCTCATGTCGCCAAACCCCAATTGCACGGTGCTGCGGCCGCCGCCGACCACGGCCTTCCGGACGACGGGCAAGCTGAGCCGGGGCAACCGTGTGCTCTACGTCACCCGCCCACCCTTCGGAGGCGAGGTGCGGCGCCTCACGCTGCCCGGCTCACCCACCGATGTCGCCGGGAACGCCATCACCCCCACGCCCGCCCTCGAGGCCGACTTCCTCGCGGAAGAGCGCTGGACGCCGCTCGTCCTCGCGCTCACGGGGAGCAGCACCGTGCCTCCTGCGCCGGACGTGGTGATGAAGGCGCTGGCCCTGCCCACGGAGCACGCCGCCCTCGTCACCGCCTCCAATGGCCTCGACGCGGTGGCGGTGCGCAGCGGAACGTTGAGCGCCTGCACCACGCCGCCGTGCGCGACGACGACGAGCGTGCTGGGCCCGTCCACCAGCACGGCGCCCGTTCGGCCCGGCGCGTTCAGCAGCGGCGGACTCGACTTCTTCCAACCACGCCCCGGCGAGGTGTTCGTCGTCGACGGTGGAAGTCTGCCGTCCGCCCCCGGCCCCGTCTTCCCCGATGGGCGCGGCGGCCTCTCGACGATTCATCTCTCCGGCGCCTCGGTGCGCATCGCCGACTTCGTGGACGGCGGATGGGACTTCGCGAACGAGGTGCCGGTGGAGGACGGCGGAGTGCCCGCGGGCTCTCAGCTCTCGGCGGCGGTGGTGGGCACGACGAGTCGGCAGTGGTGCGTGGTGCGGCGTTCGGGAACCGCGCTCCGGGTGCTGACGCGCTCTGGCGGCGGGCCCTTCGGTCAGCCGCTCGTCAACAACCCGCCGTACTCGGTGTACCAGGCGAAGGAGGCCTGGGTGTACGGGCTGTCGTCCAACACGTGTCACCTCGCCTTCATGGGTCTGGATGATCAACCCGCGTTCGCGACGGCCACGCCTGGCGACTTCGGCGTCACCGGCAACATCCTGTATGTCTCGGCGCCCACCCCATTGGCGGCTTTCGACGTCGCCATCGACCCGTTCCCGGTCGCTGGAGTCGTCGGTCGCTGGTGGGCAGCGGTGAGCCAGACGGGCCAGCTCAACCTCCACTACACGCAGGGCGTCCAGGACCTTCTGCCGGCGAACCGGGTGACGCCTCCGGGCGGCGCGGCGTCACTCAACGCGAACCCGGCGTGTGTGGCGGCGCATCCTCGGGTCGTACCGTTGGAGCAGGCGGTCTACGTCGTCTGGCAGGAGCAATGCGCCGGCCAACCCTGGCGTGTGTACCTGCGCGGCCTGCAGTAACCGGGCACGGCCGTCCCATGCGACGCGTCGACGCGCCAGACGGCGCCGGGTGCATGCACCCCGCGCTCCGGTTCAAAGAAGTCAATGCACGAGCTCGAGGCGCTGCACTGCGACTCATGCCAGATCGGGCTGGTGCGAGGCCCGACCGCCGCCGCGGCCCACGCTGGCCTGCCGGTCTCCAGTGCCGCGAGCCGGCAGCCACGCACCACGCTGCACCAGTTCGAGGCGTCGACACCCAGGGCTCGCTGGGCCCGTGGACTACTGGCAGCGCGTGGACGCGAGCTGCTCCATCACGCAGGCCCGCACGACCAGGGTGCCCGGGCTGCAATCGAAGGAGTCGGGGTTCGCGCGCGCGCAGCTCCACAGGGTGCGCTGCACCGCCAGACATGCCGCCGAGTAGTTCTCCACCATGGGCCTGCAAGCCGTTCGGCGGTACTCGTCGGTCTCGCTGACGCCACACGCAATGTTGCCCGCGCGAAAGTAGGCGACGCAGTCTTCGAGGTCCGAGCCTGTGCCCGCACTGCCGCCTCCAGAAGCGCCGCCGGTGTTCCCCGAACCACCCGCGCTGAGTGACGAGCACGAACCCGACACGCACAACGAGCCGCTGGCACAGGCCTGACACGCGTTGCCGACCGCACCGCACGCCAAGGCCGACTGGCCGGACTGACAGACACCGGCCGCGTCACAGCACCCGCTTCGGCAGGTCGCCGGCGTACAGGTCGACGCCCCGCCGCAGGCCATCAGGCTCGACGACCCCACGACCAATGGAGCCAACAGCCTCACGAGCACACCCGTGAAGGAACCGAGGCTGGTGAGGCTGGCACGCATGAGCGATCCGGTACCATGCGGTCAGGAGTGGTTTCAATCGCTGAACGCGCCTGGGCGGTGACAGGGCTGGCTCGGCGCGGTCTCCCCGCGGTGCTGCAAGACAGACGTCCAGCCCGTGGCCCACTGCGGCTTCGCCAGCGGCCGACCGCGGGTTCGACCGTCACTTCATCGCGGCGACTTCGAGGCGCTTCTGCTCGCGGCGGATGAGGTCGCGCTGCGCCTGGGCCTTCACGTCAGTCACCTCGAGGCCCTTGAGCTTCTCTTCCGCCTCGACGATGCGCTTCTTCGCGGCCGCCACGTCGATGTCCTTCACCGGCTGCGCCGCGTCCGCCAGCACGCGCACGTTCGCCGCGCCGACTTCCACGAAGCCGCCCGAGACGAAGTACAGCTCGCTCTTGCTGCCTTCCCGAATCGTCAGCGGCCCGGGCTGCAGCAGCGAGAGGAACGGGGCGTGGCCGGGGCGAACGCCGAAGAGGCCCTCGGCTCCGGGCGCGATGACCTCGTCGGCCTCGAGCTGTGCGAGGCGACGTTCCGGCGTGACGACTTCGACTTTCAGCCTGGCCATGAGAACACTCGCTCCTGACGCGGCTTAGCCCTGCGCCAGCTTCTTGGCCTTCGCCACGGCTTCGTCGATGCCGCCGACCATGTAGAACGCCTGCTCCGGGAGGTCGTCATGCTTGCCCTCGACGATTTCTTTGAAGCCGCGAACGGTCTCGGTGATGGGCATCGTCTTGCCGTCGGCGCCCGTGAAGATCTTCGCGACCCAGAATGGCTGAGAGAGGAACCGCTGCAGCTTGCGGGCGCGCGCGACGACGAGCTTGTCCTCTTCCGAGAGCTCGTCCATGCCGAGAATCGCGATGATGTCCTGGAGCTCCTTGTAGCGCTGGAGCGTGGACTGCACCTTGCGCGCGACGAGGTAGTGCTCGTCGCCGACGACCTGCGGGTCGAGGATGCGCGAGGTCGAGTCGAGCGGGTCGACGGCCGGGTAGATGCCGATTTCCGTCAGCGCGCGCGAGAGCACGATGGTGCCGTCGAGGTGGGCAAAGGTGGTCGCGGGCGCCGGGTCGGTCAAGTCGTCGGCGGGCACGTACACGGCCTGCACCGAGGTGATGGAGCCCTTGATGGTCGAGGTGATGCGCTCCTGGAGCGCGCCCATCTCGGTCGACAGCGTCGGCTGATACCCGACGGCCGACGGAATGCGACCGAGGAGCGCCGACACTTCCGAGCCCGCCTGCGTGAAGCGGAAGATGTTGTCGACGAAGAGAAGCACGTCGCGGTTCTCTTCATCCCGGAAGTACTCGGCGATGGAGAGGCCCGACAGCGCCACCCGCGCGCGCGCCCCGGGCGGCTCGTTCATCTGGCCGAACACCAGCACGCACTGCGACTTGCCGGGGATGAGCTTGATGCGGCCCTGGTCGTCGACCTTGATATCGTGGCCGTCCTTCTCGCAGGCAATGACGTTGGCCTCCTGGAACTCCTTCCAGAGGTCGTTGCCTTCGCGGGTGCGCTCGCCCACGCCGGCGAACACCGAGAAGCCACCCTTTTCGATGGCCGCGTTGCGGATGAGCTCCTGCAGGAGCACCGTCTTGCCGACGCCGGCGCCACCGAAGAGTCCAATCTTCCCGCCGCGGGTGAACGGGCAGAGGAGATCGATGACCTTGATGCCCGTCTCGAACGGCTCGATCTTCTTCGACTGGTCGGTGAAGGACGGGATGGGGCGGTGAATCGGGTAGAACTTCTTGGCCGCCACGGGGCCGAGCTCGTCGACCGGGTCGCCCGTGACGTTCAGAATGCGGCCGAGCGTCTCAGGGCCGACCGGCACGCTGATGGGCGAGCCCGTGTTCTTCACCGGCATGCCGCGCGAGAGGCCGTCGGTCGAGTCCATCGCGATGCAGCGCACGGTGTTCTCACCGAGGTGCTGGGCGACCTCGACGGTCAGGTTGTCGACCTCGTTCGAGATGGCGGGGTTGGTGACCTTCAGCGCCGTGTAGACCTCCGGGAGGCCTCCGGGCGGGAACTCCACGTCGATGACGGGTCCGAGAATCTGGGTGATGCGGCCGTTGGTGGCAGAAGCGGTGGCGCTCATGGCGGCGCGCGCGTAGCACAGCGCGTCGACAGTTCAAGACGGATCACGGCCGGTTCCGAGGCGCTGTGAGGAGGACTTCAGTCACGTATGGGTGCCGCTCAGGAACCTCACTCCAGCCGTCTTCGTCTGGCGCTCACGTTCGCGGGGGCAACGTGACCTTCACAGACGTCGTTCTCGAGTCGGGCGATGGCTTCAACGGGCAGACGCCGGCTCAATTCGCCGATGCCGATGGCGTCCTCGTGCCAGGGAATGACCGACTGCCTCGATGGCGGCGTCGGACCGGAGGGGACGGCAGGCGCTCCCAGTGACGGAGGGCGGGTCGATGCAACGGGCTCCCTGCTGCGCGGCGGTGTTCGGACTTCGCTGAGGCACCTCACCGGTCAGCGAAGGTTCCATCCGTCAGGGCAGCGCGTGGAACAACGGCAGGCCCTTCGGCGCCGGGTAGAACGCCGGGTCGCGCGCGTAGCCGAGGGCCGAGCCCGTCACGGTTCGGTCGGGCGGGGTGGGCGCGGCGGCGCCGGTCGACACCGTGAGCTGGTCTGGCGAGAAGCGCACCACGTCTCCTGGACGCAGCGGCACCCACAGCCCGCCGCCCTCGTCGAACGCCAGGCCCTCGGGAATGCCCGTCACCGACACCGTCATGCGCACGAGCGGCTGCACCGACTTCGTGCCCATGCCCGACAGCTCCGCGGCGGGGAACGCGTACACCACGTTGCTGGAGCCGAAGTCGAAGGCCCACAGGTTGCCTGTCAGGTCGAACGCGAGCGCGGTGACGCCGAAGACCGACGTGTCCGCCGGCATCGTGGAGCGCCGCGCCTTCAGCTTCACCGTCGGCATGGGCGCGCTGCCGCCGAGCGCCGAGGCCTCATAGCGCACCACCTCGTCCCCGCCGTTGTCGCCCACGAAGAGGTTGCCGGCCTTGTCGAAGGCGAGCGCCGACGGCGACTGAAAGCCCTTGAGCGTCAGCGCAGGCATGGGCATCGCCGACTCGAGCTGCCCGGCGTTGAGGCGGTAGACCTCCTTCTGGCAGGGCGAGGCGATGTAGAGGTTGCCTGAGGGGTCGAACGCCAGGGCGCTGCCGCGGGGGAAGCACTGCACGGCGGCCAGGTCGATGCGGCGGTCGGGCATCGGGCGCACGGCGGTGGCGAAGGCCTGGGCCCCGAAGCGCACGACGAGCGGGTCGACGGTGGTGTTCCCCAGCGCCCAGAGGTTGCCCTCGCGGTCGAACGCGGCGCCCGCGCTCCCGCCGACGTCCTGGTTCCACGCCGAGGCCGTCGTCCCCGTGGCGCGCAGCGCGGCGCTGTCGAAGCCATGCAGGTTGCCCGTGCCCCCGGAGCTGTTGCCCACCCAGAGGCGGTTGCTCGTCGGCACCTTGCTCCAGGCGATGTCCACGGCCTGGGTCGCGCCCCGGCCCAGACAGAAGTTCGGCGCCGACACCCGTCCTGCGTAGACGGTGCGCACGACGGGGTCGCTCACCGTCACCAACTCCGCCGAGACGGCCCAGTTCCCTGAGCCCACCATGAGCGTCTGGCCGGCGGTGACGGTCTGCTCCGTCGGCCCGCGCAGCACCGCCTTCCCCATCACCTCGGCGGGCAGGCCGGAGAAGGTCACCACGATGGAGCCCATCCCCGTGGCGTCACAGGCGCCCGGTGGTGGCGGGCAGGCCGTCAGCGCGAAGCAGCACAGCGAAGCGACGAGGGCGGTCTTCTGAAAGGTGGGCGTCATGGCGCCAACACCGAAGCACACGCCGCGCCAGCGGTGAAAGGCCATGGAATGCCTGAGCGCCGTATCCAGGGCGCTGTCACCGAAGCGTCACAGTGACGAGCTGGGCCTCACCACACGAGGGATGCAGGCGGCCGTCAGCCCCGGTAGAGCGCGCCACCATGCTGCCACCGCGCCCACCCATGCACCCCGCCGTCACCGAGGCCCAGGCGAAGTACCACGTCGACCTCGTGCAGGACGTCGCCGCTGCCGTGGCGAAGCACGACGTGGTGGTGGTGGGCGTGTCGGGCCTGCAGCCAGGGAAGAAGGCGCGGCGGCTCCTCGACGCGGAGCAGGTGCCCTACCAGTACCTCGAGTACGGCAGCTACCTGTCGGGCTGGAGGCGGCGGCTGGCGCTCAAGCTGTGGGTCCAGTGGCCGACGTTCCCCCACGTCTTCGTCAAGGGCACCTTCATCGGAGGAGCCAGCGACCTCGGCCGCCTCATCGCCTCGGGCGAGCTCAAGACGATGTTGTCACGCTGAAGCCCCCAGCGACTCCACCAGCCGCTCGCGGCTCACCTCGAGGAACCCCGCGTTGAAGCGGTTCACCCCCGCCGCCACCAGGCCCAGGCCCAGCGCCAGCACCGAGAAGACGACGACGCTCAGCGCCGGGGAGCGCTCGAACATCGACGACGCGGCCACCATCAACCCGCCCCCGCTGCCGAACACCGTCACCAACGTCACCAGCACCACCACCAGCGGCGGCCGCGCGCCCCGCATGCCGTTCTTCGTCAACGGGTGCGGCTGCCAGATGCTCATGAACTGGCCCACCGTCGACACGATGAGGAACGAGCACGCCCCCAGCGCCAGGCCGAGCAGCAACGCGAACGGGTCGTGCTGGCCCGACAGCACCAGGAGGATGGTGAGGAACACTGCCTGCACCGCCTGCCACGCCGCGAAGCCCACCTGCTTGCCTGTCAGCACCGCGCGCCCATCGACCGGCAACAGGAAGAGGGCCTTGACGCCGTGCCGGTCCAGGCCGAACTGGTTGAAGAGCATGTTGGTGCTCGACAGCCCCGCGTAGAGGAACGCCGCCGGCACCACCCATGCGCCGCGCCCGGTGAGCGTCGCCAGGGGCCCCCGAATGAGCACCACCGTCAGCAGCGGCATGGCCATCATCATGCGGCCGGGGAGGCTGGTGGTGAGCGTCTCCCACTGCAGGCGCGCGATGCCCGCCCACGGCGCGTCGAAGCTCCACAACCGCCGCGCCGGGCCAGCGCCCGTCTCCGTCGGCAGCGGCTTCTCTCGCGACACCAGCAGGTACGCGCCGATGAGGCTCACCACCGTCAGGCCCAGCACCGGCAGGAGCAACAGCGGCACGTCACTCCAGCCCACGCCACCGTACGGCGCCTGCGCAGCCTCGAGCAGCCGGCCCATCGGCGACTGCCGCCCCACCTCGAGCGCCGCCTGGACCAGCGACGTCTCCTTCTTCGCGGTGAGCGTCTTCATCACCGTCGGGGAGCCGATGGACAGCAGCATCGCCAGCACCGGCACCACCACGAAGAGCACCCGCACCTGTCTGGTGAGGCGCTGCGCCACCGACGCCACGCCCAGCTGCAGCGACAAGGTGAGCACCGCGCCGGCCAGGAACGCGACGACGAGGAAGGGCGCCGCGCCCGGGGACGCCGCGGTGATGCCCACACACACACCGGCCAGCGCGACGAGCTCGACGACGGTGAGGAACTCGGTGGCCCCGGCCACCAGCTCGGCCGCGAACAGGGCCCGGGGGCTCACCGGGTAGGCCTGCAACGACTCCCACGGCAGCTGCCGGCTCGCCCCGCCGATGCCCGCGAAGACGCCCCCGATGATGGTGAGTGACGAGAGGAACAGCGCCAGCGCCCCGCGGTTGCGCTCGAACGGCCCCTCACCCTGCAGCGCGTCGCCCAGCAGGTAGCCCATGAAGGACAGCCCCGCGACGAAGGGCACGACGAAGAGCGCGAACGCCGCCACCAGCACGAGCACCGTCGCGACGAGCCCCAGCGCGCCGAGCTGCCGACGCAAGCGGTTCGCGCTCCCTTCCAGGTGCGCCGTCACCACCGCGCGAAAGGGGCTCACAGCCATGACAGCGGGTCCTTCTGGGTGCTGCCCACCAGCTCGACGAAGAGGGACTCGAGCGTGCGTTCTCCGCGGCCCAGCTCGTCGTGCGTGCCGAAGGCCTTGAGCTTTCCGTCGTCGATGATGGCGATGCGCGGGCACAGGCGCTCCACCACCTCGAGGATGTGGCTCGTCAGCACCAGCGTCACCCCGCGCTTCTGCAGCGACAGCAGGATGTCCTTGATGGTGCGGTTGGTGACGGCGTCGATGCCCTCGAAGGGCTCGTCGAGGAACACCAGCTTCGGCCCGTGGATGAGCGCCGAGCACAAGGCGAGCTTCTTCTTCATGCCGAACGAGTAGTCGGCCACCAGGGTGCGCGCGCCCGGCTTCAGGTCGAGCGTGTCGAACAGCTCGAGGGTCCGGCGGTCGATGATGGCGTCGTCGAGGCCGTACATGCGGCCCACGAAGCGCAGGTACTGCGGGCCGGTGAGGAGCTCGAGCAGCGCCATGTCTTCGGGCATCACGCCCATCAGCCGCCGCGCTTCGAGCCCGCGCGTGGCGATGTCGAGCCCCAGCACCTCGATGCGCCCCGTCGTCGGCGCCACCAACCCGGTGGCCATCTTCAGCGTGGTGGACTTGCCCGCGCCGTTGCGGCCGAGCAGCCCCACGAAGTCACCGGGCTCGATGGTGAGCGAGAGGTCGTCGACGGCGACCTTCTCGCCGAAGCGCTTGGTGACGTGGTCGAGGACGAGCGCGGGCATCGGAGAAGACGGTCGGCTCACTTCTTCCCGGGCGGGACGCGCACCGTCAGGTCCTCGTCGTCTTCGTCGGCGAGCGTCTCGTGAGGGGCGGCGACGCGAGGAGGCACGCCACCGAGCGCGGGGAGCGTCTTCACGTCGTTCGACCGGAGCGGCCGGCTCAGCGGCCGTTCGTGCCGGCGCGTCTCGACGTCGTCGATGGGCATCGGCGCCGGCGCCGGGCGCACGTCGAGGGCGCGGAGCTGGCCCGGGCGGGCCGTCGGCTCGGACGCCAACTCCTGACGACAGCTCTCGAGCTGCTCCAGCGCCTCCTGCGCGCTTCGAAACCGGGCGCCTGGCTCTTTCTCGAGCAGCCGGGACACCCAGCGCGCCAGCGCATCATTCACGTCGGCGCGGGCGGTGAGAATCGAGGGGGCCTTCGTCAGCAGGTGGTGCCGCGTGAGCTCCCCGATGCCCCGGGCCGCGAAGACGGGGCGCCCGGCCAGCACCATCCACGCGATGCAGCCGAGCGCGTACAGGTCGCTCTGCGGCACCGGCTGCCCGCTCATCTGTTCCGGGCTCATGAACCCCATGCTCCCCAGCGTCATGTCCGGCGCCGTGAGGGGCTCCCGGTCGAGCCGGCGCGCGACGCCGAAGTCGAGGAGCTTCACCCGCGGCGTGCCGGTGCTGACGAAGATGTTGGTCGGCTTGAGGTCACGGTGAATGACGCCGGCCTCGTGGGCAGCGGCGAGCGGCCGCAGGATGCCGGAGAGCAGGTCGAAGGCGTCACTCAAGGTGAGCGGCAGCTTCGCGAGCAGGTACTGGTGGAGCGACTGCCCTTCGAGCAGCTCCATCACGAGGAAGGGTCGGCCGTCGGGCAACACGTTGGCGCCGAAGATGTCGACGATGCCCGGGTGGCGAATGGCGTTCACCGCGCGGGCCTCTTCCAGCATGCGGCGGGCCTCGACGAGCGCCTCGGCGGCGGGCGTGCGCATCACCTTGAGGGCGACGCGTTTGCCGATGATGGGGTGCAGGCCCTCGAAGACCTCGCCCATCGCGCCGGCGCCCAGGGGCCGCACGACTTCGTAGTCACCCACGACGAATCCCACGGGCAGCGGCATCGAGGGGTGGACCCTAGCGCGCACCGGGCGAGCGCGCTTGCGTTACCGCTCGGGGGTGCTGAGCCCTTGGTGTTCGAGCGCACGGTGGGTCGACGCCGCGCTCGGCTCGAGGGTGCGCGAGCCTGTCCTGCCATGATCAGGCTGCTCCCCCGGGCCGCCGTGCTGACGCGCTCGTGCTCCGCGAGGAACGACACTCCCTCATCGACCCACCGGTGAAGCGCGTGGCGGCGCTCATGGAGGACGACCCCTCGTGCGCCCCTCCGGCGACGGCTCCACCAGCGTGATGAAGGTGCGTTCCCAGCGGAGCAAGTCCCGCAGGGCCCCGACGACCAGCGCTCACTCGAAGCGTCAAGACGTCGAGCGCGAATCGGGTGGGGAATGCACCTCCGGAACGCGATGGCAGGAAAGTGCCGGCAGCCGGGCGAGTGTGGGGGCGGTCTCGCGGGGGGTGTAAACCAGGGTGACGAAAAGCGTCACCCTGGTTTACACCCTCTTTGGAGAGCGACCCACCCTGCGCCTCAGCGGTGCGTGGGTGAGGAAGCCCGCGGCCATTGGAAGCGTGCTGGGCGGAGAAGGAGGCCAGGATCCAGGCGTTCGGCGCCGATCCGATCGGCGACGCAACGGTCGAAGACGGCTGTGGGCGAACGCCTTCTCGGAAGCCATGCGGGGGATTCCCACTATTCGCAAATCAGGCACGTTGGCTTGCAAAAACAGGGAACCGACCGCACGTCATTCGCAGGCGCGCTCGAGGGTCCCGGACCGGATGATGCCGAAGAGGCCTCTCCCTGGGGTGCCGAGGATGGGCCCTGGGCTTCCTTCGGGGGCGAAGAGCGCGCCGCCCACGTGGCGCAGCAGGTTGGGCGATGAGGCCCGGGCAACCACCAGGCGAGCCAGTTCCAGCATCAAGGAATTGGAGTAGCGGCCGACGACGGAGCCGTTCGAATAGACGGAGACGCCCGTAAGGTCTCCCGCGGGCCAGCCGTTCTGGTCGATGAACGTCATGTCATTCCGGCCTGCCGCGTGGTTCTGATTCACCCCCGACCGCCCCGTCCCGCCGTGGCTCACCTCGTCGCCCAGGTCGAAGTGCAGGGGTTGGGGGTTGCTGGCGTGCAGTGGGTTGAAGTCGGACCGTTGGGTCACGCGCACCAGGCGGCCCTCGGTGTCGAAGGTCAACGTCCCTTCAGCGACGACGGCGGGCGCTCCGGCCGTGCCGCCCGTCAGCGCGGCACCATCCCACACCATCGCGCGGAAGGCCCACGCACCCGTTCCGGTTCGATTGAAATAGACCGAGAGGTCGAACGAGACGCCGAGCGAGTCGTAGATGGTGACGGAGGAATTGAAGTTGCTGGTGTTCGCCGGGTCGGCGGGGTCGAAGGTCACTTGACTTGCATGGGGGTCGAGGCGCGCCTCGATGTGGACGTTCGACGTCGCGACGGGAGCCACCCGCGACAGGCTGAGCTTGAGGTCTTGAAGCTGGGGCCCCTTCGCCTCGAAGGCCTGGAGCGGGAACCCATCACGGCTGACGAGCCGGCCCTCGAAGTCGATGGTGAAGGCGCCGTCGCGGGTGAGCAGGAGCCGGTCGTTGTCCCGCACCGGAAAGAAGCCCACCCCGTCGATGAAGAGGTCCGTCTCGACGCCGGTCTCGGTCAACGCGCCACGCAGGAGCGGGTCACACCGGTCCACCGAGCGGTCGATGCACGGGCGCGGCTCGTCGGTCAGCCGCTCTGGCAGCGTTCGCTCCGCTTCGACCCCGCATCCACAGACCATCACCGCGAACAGCCAGCCCTTGTGCATGACGCCTCCCGTGCCGAAGCGCACAGCAAGGGGTGCGCCGCCCTGTGAGGGCAGGGGTCTGCGCGTGTGCGTCAGAACGGTGACGCCACCTCGGTGACGACGGCCCTCTGGCCGGCAGACGCTTGCTTCACCGGGAAGGCTGGGGTGTCTTTGCCGCGCCCCACATGACGGTCCTGCTTTCCCTGGTGTTGTCCGGGTTCCGTGTGGTGCTCGAAGCGCACCGACGACGACCAGCGAGTGCCGATTGATGAGGTACGCCCAGCCGGCGCTCGGCCTCGTCCTCTGGGGCGCTTTCACCGCGTGGTGCCTGTCGGGCTTTCCGCCCTGCATCGACCTGCCGGTGCACGGCGCGCAGATGCAGACGCTGGCGGACCTGCTCCGGGGTGGGCCGGCGGCGCAGGTCTTCACCGCCCACCTCTCGATTGGCTACGGCCTGACGACCTGGCTCTTCCTGCCGGTGGCGATGCTGTTCAACGGCGCCGTGGCGGTGAAGGTGGCCGCGTGGCTGTCGTTGACGGGCTTGCCGGTGACGGTGGGGCTGCTCGCGCACCGGCTGGGCCGGCCCTGGCAGGTAGCCGCGCTCGCGGCGCCGCTCGGGTTCAGTGTGTCGTACTGGTACGGGTTCCTTCCCACCTTCTTCGCCGGGCCGCTGGTGGTGCTCGCGTGGGCCACGCTGTTGGGGCTGTTGAAGGCGCCGTCGCGTCGTGGCGGCGTGACGCTCCTGGTCCTCTCGCTGGTGGTGCTGCTGTGTCACTTCATGGCGTACGCGGCGCTCGCAGCGGGGGCGGCGGCGTTGGTGCTCTCGTCGATTCAGAAGCAGCGCTGGCGAGCCCTGGCGCTGGTGGCGGCTCCGGGCGTGCTGGCGGTCGCGCGCGTGGTGGACCTGCTGGGCTCGGCGGCCTCGGGCACGGCGGCGTTGCCCACGAAGTACAACCTCGACGCCCATCTGCTGGGGGTGGTGAAGCAGTACCCGCTCGGCGCGCGCATCTCGGTGTGGCTGAACGCGGTGGTGCTGTTGCTCATCGGCCTGTGGGCGGCGTGGCGGTGGTGGAAGACGAGACAGCGTGACCCGGCGCTGTGGCTGTTGGCGAGCCAGGTGGGGCTGTTCGCGGTGATGCCGGACGACCTCGCGGGCTCCTGGCGCGTGGGCGTCCGGCTCGTCGTCTTCTTCGCCCTCGCGGCGCTGTGTACGTGGCCCACCGCGCGGGTGCCGAAGGGGCTGTACGTCGTCCCCGTCGTGAGCCTCATCTGTCTGGGCCACCTGCATGTCTGGTTCGAGCGCGAGGTGGCCGGGCTCGAGGCGCTCATCACGACGCCGCCACCTGGGGGCATTCATGGCGGGCTGCTCCTCACCAACGCCGCGCCCCCGCACACGCGGCTCTTCCTCCTCGAGCACCAGGCGCAGTGGTGGACGGCGCGGTGGGGCGGCGTGGGCACCCACATCTTCGCCGATGCGAGCCACCAGCCCGTGCAGTACCGACGAGACCCCGACGTGCCCCTCACCGTGCGCGCCACGACGCTCGAGCCCGCGCCCCTCGACGCGGTGCTGGTGTACGGCGAAGGCGCCCTGCCGCCGGAGCTCGAAGCCCACGCGGTGGTGGGGACGAGCGGGCGCTGGCGACGGGTGGAGCGGCGCTGACGAAGGCACCACCCCTGACCGGACCGCTTCGGGCGTACCGAACGGGTCGTTCCCAGAACGCTCCGGGCGGCGCTCGGGCTGCCGGCCGAAGACCCCAGACGGGCCGTACCGCAAGCCGAAGCCGCATCACGGCCGGCTCACCAAAAGGCGCGAGGCGGGCCGGAGGAACGAGCGCGCGAATCGGCGGTGGGAGCCACTCGAGGAACTCGCCACGCCAGGCTCGGTGGTGCCACCCGCCTCAGCCGTGCCCCCGGCGTCGATCGAGGGTGTCGAAGGGGCGGACGAACTTCGAGGAGGCGGCAGCACGGCCCTGAGGCGGCGACTGGTGACGGACCGCCGTCGCTCACCCTGGAGTGGCGTGAGCGACGGCGACCGGGCGTTCGAGGCGCCCGTCATGCTGGAGCGATGCCGCTGCGGTGGAGCGCGTCGCGTCGAGGGCGCGGGTCAGGTCGGCGACCAGCTCCGAGGCCCCCTCGAGCCCCACCGACAGCCGCACCAGGCCATCGCGAATGCCAGCGACCGCCCGGTCCTCAGGGCTCATCGACGCGTGCGTCATCGTCGCCGGGTGGGCCACCAGGCTCTCGACGCCGCCCAGCGACTCCGCCAGGCAGAAGAGCTCGAGCGCCCGTGTGAAGCGGCGCACCGCCTCGAGGCCACCGTCGAGCTCGACCGCCACCATCGCGCCGAAGCCGCGCTGTTGGCGCGCCGCCAGCGCATGCCCCGGGTGGCTGGAGAGCCCCGGGTAGAAGACGCGCCGCACCGCTGCGTGCGAGCCGAGCGCCTCGACGACGGCCGACGCGTTCTCCTGGTGCACGCGCCACCGGGCCCCGAGCGTGCGCAGGCCACGCAGCGTCAGGTATGCGTCGAAGGGGGCTCCGGAGAGGCCGAGGCAGTTGCCCCAGAAGGCGATGCGCTCGTGGACTTCGCTCGTGCGTGAGACGACGGCACCCCCGACGACGTCTCCGTGGCCGTTGAGGTACTTGGTGGTCGAGTGCACGACGACGTCGGCCCCCAGCGCGAGCGGCGACTGGAGCCACGGCGAGAGGAACGTGTTGTCCACCACCACCAGCGCGCCGACCGCATGCGCGGCGCGCGCCACCTGGGCGATGTCGGTGATGGCGAGCAGCGGGTTGCTGGGCGTCTCGACCCACACCAGCCTGGGCGCCGCGAGCCTGAGCCGCTCGAGCGCATCGGGCTTCTGGAAGTCGACGATGACGAGCCGAATGCGCCCCTGCTGCTCGTAGGAGCGGAACAGCCGCATCGTGCCGCCGTAGCAGTCATGTGGAGCCACCACCGTCTCACCGACGCCGACGAGCTGCAGCGCGAGCGTCACCGCCGCCATGCCCGAGGCCGTCACCACGGAAGCGGCCCCGCCCTCGAGGTCCGCCAGGGCCTCTTCCAGCAGGGCGCGCGTCGGGTTGCCTGAGCGGGTGTAGTCGTACGTGCGCCGCTGCTCGAGCGCGTGGAAGGTGAAGTTGGTCGAAAGGTGCAACGGAGGAATGACCGCGCCGTGCTCCTGGTCCGTCGCGATTCCTGCCCGCACCGCCTGCGTCTGCAGCCTGCTCGTCGTCATGTCGGCTCGACTCCAGGGCCTCGATGGTCTCGACCCCGGAGCCGCCCGACGTGGCCGAGCGCCCACTCATCTTTCGAAGGCCTCGATGCCTTCGCGGGAGTTGGCACCTTTCGTTCGTCACGAAGGTTGCCCCGGCGTCGTCGGGCCCATCCCTCAGCCGGTCGCAATGAGTGGGCTGCTCATAGGCAGGTTCCGCTTGAACGTCAATTAATCCGCGATGACGGAACACAAGACCCGGCGTCACCTCCGCACTCGCGGCAGCGTCAACGCCCGTCCCTGAACTCGTCGCGATGGACCATCGGCACCACGGCCGGTTCTCGTCGCGCGTTCTTCCCGTTCGGCGAGCAGGGCAAGGTCAAGCTCTCCGGCATCCGCCATAACGGACGCATCTCCTCAACACAGCAGTCGCGCCCCGCGGTCGAATGAGTTGCGCTCGACCGGCTCGAGTGGAATGATATTCATCATCTCATGCGCTACTCCGAAGAGCACAAGCAGACCGTCCGCGGGCGCATCGTCGAAGCCGCCAGCCGGGCATTGCGGAAGGCGGGCCTGGACGGCGTGAGCATTCCAGCGCTCATGAAGAAGGCCGGGTTGACCCACGGCGGCTTCTACGCGCACTTCGAAGACCGCGACGAGCTGGTCGCCGAGGCCGTGCGCTTCGCGGCGAACGAGACCGGCACCTCGGTGTTCGAGCAGGCCCCCACCCTCGACGCGGCGCTCGAGGCCTACCTGTCGCCCGCGCACGTCACGAACCCCGCAGCCGGGTGCGTCGTCGCAGCCCTTGGCGCGGAAGGGCCCCGTCAGGCTGCGACCGTGCGTCGCGCGTTCGCCTTCGCCGCCGAGGGACTCATCGACCTGGTGCAGCAGAAGCTGTCGGACGGGAAGGCCCCCACCACGCCGTCGGACGAGGCCCTGTCCGTCACCGCCCGTATGGTGGGCGCCGTGGTGCTCGCGCGCCTGGTGGCCGACCCCGCCCTCGCCCGGAGGGTGTTGCAGGTCGCTCAGCAGACCCACCCCTGACCGCAGCACCATCCACCCGAAGCGCTCGCCCTCTGCCCGATAACATGACACTCATCATCTCAACGGAGACCCCATGAAACGACTGGACGTGACGCGGTATGGCCCCTGGGCGGTGGTGACGGGCGCCTCGGAGGGCATCGGCCGGCAGTTCGCCACCGAGCTGGCCGCCGACGGCTTCAAGCTGGTGCTGGTGGCGCGGCGAGGCGAGGTACTCGAGCGGGTGTCGAAGGAGCTTTCGGCCACCGAGGTGCGCCTCGTCTCGGCGGACCTCTCGACGGCGGCCGGCGTGCAGGCCGTGCTGAACGCGACGGCCTCCCTCGACGTGGGCCTGCTGGTGGCCGCGGCCGGCTTCGGCACCTCGGGCGACTTCCTCGGCAACGCGCTCGAGGACGAGCTGTCGATGCTCGACGTCAACTGCCGCGCGGTGGTGTCGCTCACCCACTCGCTGGGGCGCAGGCTCCTCGCGAGAGGCCGCGGCGGGTTGGTGTTGTTCAGCTCCCTGGTGGCGTTTCAGGGCGTGCAGCGCGCCGCGCACTACGCCGCCACCAAGGCGTGGGTGCAGTCCTTCGCCGAGGGGCTCGCGCTCGAGCTGAAGCCGCACGGCGTCGAGGTGCTGGCGTGTGCGCCGGGCCCGGTCGCGTCGGGCTTCGGGCGTCGCGCCAACTTGACGATGTCGATGGCCGCGAAGCCCGAGGCGGTCGCGCGGGCGAGCCTGGACGCGTTGCCGGGTGGCGGCACGGTGAGGCCGGGGTTCCTCGCGAAGTTCCTGGAGTGGTCGCTCTCGTTCCTCCCACGCTGGGGGCGGGTTCGCGCGATGTCGCTGGTGATGGCGGGCATGACGAAGCACCAGCTGGCGGCGGGGGCGCCGGTGAAGTCGTGAGCCTCCATCGACCCCTCCTCGTCGGAGCCCTGGTGCACGCGGTGCTGGCCGTGGGGTACCTCGTGGCGTTGAGCCGCCAGGCAGAGCTCCTCCTCGGCGTCCACCCGGCGCTCAAGCCGTTCAAGTTCGCCCTCTCCATCGCGGTGCTGCTCGGCTCGATGGCGGTGCTGCTCCCTCGAATGGAGGCCGCGCCCCTCGTGCGCGAGGGCCTCGCGTGGCTGCTGCTCGGGACGATGCTGGTGGAGATGGCCGTCATCGCCGCGCAGGCCCTCCGCGGCACCACCTCTCACTTCAACCTGCGCACACCACTCGACGCCACGCTGTGGCACACGATGATGGGCGCCATCGTACTGGCGACGGTGGGGCTGTTCGCGATTGCGGTGCTGGCGACGTGGCGGCCGCTGGAGGGGATGACGGCGGTGATGCAGTTCGCCTGGCGCGCGGGCGTGTGGCTGTCGTTGCTGGGTGCGGTGTCGGGCTTCCGCATGGGCGGGCAGCTGTCGCACTCGGTGGGCGGACCCGACGGCTCGCCGGGCTTCTGGCTGGTGAACTGGAGCCGCGCCTTCGGCGACCTGCGCGTCTCGCACTTCATCTCGTTGCACGCACTCCAGGCGCTGCCGGTGGTGGCGTGGCTGGTGTCCGGCGTGTCGTCACCGCTGCTGCAGTGGGGCGCAGTGGCTGGCGCGGCGGTCGTCACCGCGCTGCTGGCCGTGGGCACGCTCGTCCAGGCGCTCCTGGGTCGTCCGGTGTGGTGACCTGGCTCACCGCGAGGCGGCGAGGGTCTCGATTCGGAGGAACCTCCGCTCCGGGTGCTCGCGCAGTACGGACGGAGGCCCACGTGTTGGCGCGGTGAGACGACGAGGCTGGCAGCAGCTTCATGAAGTTCGCGCTTGAGCCCCGGACTCCGGCTCCAGACACTGCGGCCATGGCCCTTCCCAGAGACTTCCTGCCGTTCTTCGTCGACCTCTCGGCGCACAACGAGAAGGCGTGGTTCGACGCCAACCGGGCGCGCTACGAGGCGAGCGTGAAGGCTCCATTCGCGGGGCTGCTTCAGGCGCTCGAGCCCGCGCTGGCGAAGGTGACCCCGCAGCTCTCGAGCACGCCCTCTCCGATGCGCATCAACCGCGACATCCGGTTTTCGAAGGACAAGTCGCCGTACAAGACGCACGCGAGCTCGATGATCCTGCACCGCACCCAGAAGCGCGGGCCCGGCATGCTCGGCTTCTTCTTACGCGTCGGCGATGAGTGCCTGCTCGGAGGTGGCGTGTCTGCACCCGACGCCGCGGGGCTCGCAGCGATTCGGGCGGGCATCGTCGCGAAGCCGAACGAGTGGGCGAAGGTCTGTCGCGACATGCAGGGAGACGGACTCAAGAAGGTGCCCTCGGGTTTCCCGGCTGACCACCGCTTCGCCGAAGACCTCAAGCGCAAGGAGTTCTTCCGCCTCGTTCCCTTCACGAAGAAGCAGGTGCTGGCCGCCGATTTCCCGAAGACCATCGAGGGCGCGATGCGCGAACTGGAGCCGATGCTCGGCTTCTTCGCGAAGGCGCTGAAGTTGCCATGGTGAACGTTCGTCCCGAGCGAGCTCACCGTCCACGCCTGCGGGCCTTCGAGCCCCTGCTGCACGATGGCGAGGCGCGCGGTCAGCTGGAGCTCGCCTTCGTGCGCGAGGAAGAACGGAAGCGGGACGAGCGCGAACACGACGTCGGGCTCGGCGAAGCCCGGCCTTCTCGCTGGGAAAGTACGTCGCGGTGAGCCCGTCTTTCGGCCAGCCCTGGAGTTCGCCAATCACCGCGCTCTGGGTCGGTTGCGCCTCAGCTCTCGACCCCTGACCCGCCCGCCCTGGGCCGCGACTGGTGGATCGGCGGCCTCGCCAGACTGGCGTGCGCTTTGCTCTCCAGGTGCCACCGCCAGGACCTGTTGGGCTTGAGATGCGGTCGATCACTGTGAAGAATCAGGGCTCTTCCCGGAGAGTTCGCGTGTCCATCTCTGACGCCACGGTTCCTCGGTATTCGACGAACCCGTCACCCATCGCTGCTCCAGTGGGGCCGCGGCTCATCGTGGTGAAGTCGCCCAGCGCGACCGAGGTGGGTCGCCAGGTGTCTTTGAATGAGGTGGGCGTGGTCAGTATCGGTCGATCTGCCTCGGCCACCCTCAGCTTGAGCGACGCAGGTGTGTCGCGGCACCACGCGGTGATCGAGGCCGAGGGCCACCGGGTGCGCCTCACTGATTGCGACTCGAGCAACGGCACCTTGGTGAATGGCGTGTGCGTCTCGACCGCCGAGCTGGCCCATGGCGACCGCATCGAGCTGGGCGGCACCATTCTGCGCTTCGACACCGGCAAGGCCAGCGACGCCTACGCCTGGCTCCAACACGCCGCCGCCGAGAGCGGCGTCGCCTTGTGGGACTTCTTCCCGGTGTCGGGCGAATTCCTCTTCTCGGAGCACGCCGACCAGGTGCTGCACCTGCCCGTGGGGACCTTGAGTCTGCGGCGCGTGCCCCTGGTCAAGCTGGTCCACCCGGACGACCTGAACGCGGTGGTCGACGCCTTCCGCGACCTCGCCGCGACGGGGTTCGAAAAGCAGTTCCGGATTCGCGCCACCACCCACCAACGCTGGGTGTCGTGCCTGGCGCACCGGGCTGATCGCGCCTCGGTGTCGGGCACCATCGTCGACGTCACTGCCCGGAAGAAGCTGGAGTCACAGGTCGAGCTGCTCGACCGGCTCTCGTCGCTCGGCACCTTGAGTGCTGGCGTCGCTCACGAGATCAACAACCCGTTGGCGTTCGTCATCAGCAACCTCGACTTCGTGGTGGCGCAGCTGGCGACGCACCCCGACGCGGACGTGCTGGCGGCCTTGAAGGAGGCGCGGGAGGGCGCGAGCCGGGTGGCGGGCATCGTGCGCGACCTGCGGACGTTCTCGCGCTCCGACGAGACGCAGGACCCTTACCCGGTCGAGCTCAACCGCGTGGTCGAGAGCGCCCTCAAGATGACCGAGAAGCACGTCGCTGCGAGGGCGACCCTCACCGTGAAGGTGGCCGAGGTGCCAAAGGTCACCGCGGTCGAAGGGCGCCTGCAGCAAGTGCTGATGAACCTGCTCATCAACGCCGCCGATGCCATCGCTGATACTCCCGAAGGGCGCGGCGAGGTGCACGTCTCGGTGGCGTGCTCAGGCCTTCAACACGTCTGCCTCGAGGTGCGTGACACCGGGGTCGGCATGTCACCCGAGGTGCTGGCGCGTGCCTTCGACCCGTTCTTCACCACCAAACCGGCGGGCAAGGGCACCGGGCTGGGCCTGTCCATCTGTCATGGGCTGGTGACCGCCATGGGCGGCTCCATCGAGGTCGAGAGCGAGCCCGGAGTTGGCACCACCGTGCGACTGCAGTTGTTGCGTGCTGCCGAGGTCGACGACGAGCTCGACACCGCCAGCCACCCGGTCTTCGTGTCCCTGCTGTCGTCCGCACCCGCGCGGGTGCTGATCATTGACGACGAGCCGATGATTCATCGCGCGCTGACGCGGCTGCTCAAACACCAGGTCGTGGTGCCAGCGCTGGGCATCACCACCGCGCTCGCGGCGCTCGCCGAGCAACCCGAGTTCGACCTCATCTTGTGCGACCTGATGATGAGCGACGGCACCGGCATGGATTTCTACGAGCACCTGAAGAAGTCCCAGCCCGAGCTGTTGGACCGGGTGGTCTTCATGACGGGCGGGGCGTTCACCGATCGCGCGAGGCGCTTCGTCGAAGAGGTGCCCAACCACAAGGTGATGAAGCCCCTCGACGAGCAAACGCTGGCTCGGCTGCTGGCGCACCTGCCGGGAAGCCGCCGCGAGCCGCCGGCGAAGGCTGGCTGAGCGCGCTGCGACCCCGAAAGGCTCGTCACGTCGCCGGCCGGAGTTCGAGCGGGTCCTTCACGGGCACGCGCGACCGTCCTCCGGAGCTCGAAAACGCAGACCCAGGCGCTGGACCACGAGCCTCTTCATTTTCTGCAGCACCGGCGCAACGTCTCCAGGAGCGTTTCGACCTCGACCGGCTTTCCGAGCACGGCGATGACGTCTCCCACCCTGAGTTCGGCGTCGCTCATGTCGGCGTAGCCCGTCAGCAACACCACCGGCGGGGCCTGCGTCATCCCGCTCAACCGGTGAGCGAACTCCACCCCATCCATCACGGGCATGCGCACGTCAGACAAGACGATGTCGACGCTCGTGGCGCCCAACACCTCGAGCGCCTCACCGCCGTGACCTGCCGTCACCACCTGATGACCTTCCCGAACGAGCACTCGTTTGAGGGACTTCACCAACAGCGGCTCGTCGTCGACGACCAGCACCCTCACGTCCTTCGCTCCACGTGCCGCGGAAGCGACAGCTCGAAGGTGGTGTTCGCTGCCTCCTCGACGAAGCGCAGCGAGCCCTGCGTTCGGCTGACGAGGGACTTCACGATGCTCAACCCCAACCCCGTCCCGAGGCCCGTCGGCTTGGTGGTGAAGAAGGGCGACATGAGTCGAGACTGCAGCTCCTTCGGAACCCCCGGGCCGCCGTCGACGCAGCGGAGCAGCACGCGCTCGGCTTCCACGCTCGCTTCGACGCGCACCCAGCAGCTGCCGAGCTTCGCGGCGTGATGCGCGTTGTCGAGCAGGTTGAGCACCATGTGCAGCAGCTCGGCTGGCCGGCCGTCGATGACGGCGCCGTTGGACTCGTCGACGAAGCGCAGCTCGATGGAGCTGCTCGTGAAGCGCGACTGACACAGCGCCTTGACGTGGTCGAAGACCGTCTGCACGGGCACGGGCTCGGTCGGGTCGCTCTGCGAATCGCGCGACAGGGTGCGCAGCGCTCGCGTGACGGTCATCGCCCGCAGCGCGGTCTCCGAGAGGCTCCGCACCGACTCACGCAGCTCGCCGAGGTCTGGCGTCGGTCGCGCGAGTTCCCTCGTCAGCAACTCGGACTCGATGCCGATGACCTGCAGCGGTGAGTTGATTTCATGTGCCACGCCGCCTGCGAACACGGCCAGCGCCTCGAGCCGTGAGACGCGCTCGCGCTCTCTCGCCTCACGGCTGGCCACGAGGTCGCTCACGTCGTCGAACGACACGAGCACGCCTTCGACCTCGCCACTCGCGCGCCGCCACGGAATCGCCGACCAGCGCAGCCACTGCACCTGATGGGTCTGCGGGTCGACGAAGGCCTCTTCGTCGGCCTTCAGCCGCTCGCCAGCGAGCGCGCGCCGGAGAATCTCACGCCACCTCGGCGACGTGTCGGGCCGCAGCTCGAGATGACGCTGGCCCCGCAGCGACGTCGAGCCGAGGTCGAACGCAGCGCACCACTGCGCGCTCGCGGCGACGTAGCTGAGGTTCGCGTCCATCAGGGCGACGGCCGAGGGCAGGTTGGTGACGAGCTCGGCCAGCTCCTGCTCGTGCCGCGCGATGGCCTTTCTGGCGTTCTCGCTTGCCGTGAGGTCGAAGTGCGTGCCCGTGAAGCGAATCGGTTTGCCCTGCTCGTCACGCCCCGAGATGCGGCCGCGATCGAGAATGTACATCCACTCGCCGGCCTGGTTCCGCATGCGGTGTACGTTCTCGTAGCGAGGCGTGCGGCCTTCGAGGTGCCCCCGGATGTCGGCGTAACAGCGGTCGAGGTCATCGGGGTGAACGCGGCTCGACCACGTGGTCAGCACCATCGGCGTCGCCGCGTGCTCGAGCCCCAGCATCTCGCACCAGCGCCGGTCGAACTGCACGCTGTCGTCGCGCAGGTCCCAGTCCCAGATGCCCAGGTTCGCGCCAGAGAGCGCGAGGTCGAGGCGGTCGATCAGTTGCGGGTGCGTCAGTTGATCGAGGAACTGGGTCGTCAGGCTCATGGGGCAAAAGTAAAGCAAGAAACGGCACGGCGCGGGAGGGAAGCGCCGCCAGTCGGACTCCCGTCTCGACGGCGCGACGGTTGGTGCACGGAGGGCACCACCCTCGCCCCTCGCCCCTTGCAACTGAACGCCACCAGCCGTGACGTACCTCACGTTCGGGCCGTGAGATGGGGAGCGAGCCTTGTCATGCCCGCGGCGTGGAAGCAGCACCGCCCGCCAGCTTTCAGCTCCTGCTCAAGGGGCTCTTCGGGTTTCTGGCGCTCACCAACGGCGTCCAGGGGAAGGCGTTCCTGGCGGACCTCTGGGGCGTCGGCACCATCGCGGCCCTCGTCAGATGGGTCGTGGGCAGGAAGCAGAGCCGGACGTTGGTGCTCGCCGTGGAGAGCGGCCGCGTCGCCCGCGTCACCACGGGAGAGCTCATCAACCTGACGGTGCAGAAGGCCGCCGACGCCGAATGAGTCCTCGGGATTCTGCGCCGCCGCGCCCCGCAGGGCGTCTCCGAGTGAAGCCGTATGCGGTTGCTTTCGACGCGAGCCCCATCGGGGCCGATGAAAATGCGCGGCTCCATTCACTCCGACGGCGCGGACTCGACGTCGCGGAGCACCTCTTTGAGTCGCGCAGGATCGATCGGCTTGGCCAACAGGCCGTTCATGCCGCTCTCGAGACAGTGCCTGCGCTCTTCGAGGGAGACGCCCGCCGTGAGCGCGAAGATGGGCAGTCGATGCCCGCTCGCCCGCAGCCGTCGCGTCGCCTCGAAACCGTCCATGCCGGGCATGTGACAGTCCATCAGCACCAGATCGAAGGGGCCTCCTTCTTCGAAAGCAGCGAGCGCCTGAACACCGTCCCGCGAGGTCGTGACGGCATGACCGAAGCGCCGCAACAGGCGCACGATGACCAGCTCGTTGACGGCGTTGTCTTCGACCACCAGCACCCGCAGGGGGCGCGCCGGAGACACGACCGTGTGGTCGGCGGTTGGTGCGTCGCACACCCGAGCAGGGACCACGAACGTGAAGGTCGAGCCCTTCCCCGGGGCAGACTCGACCGAGAGCTGGCCTCCCATGGCGTCGATGAGCTGCCGCGAGATGGCGAGCCCGAGCCCCGTGCCTCCATGTCGTCGAGTCGTCGAGTCGTCGGCCTGCATGAAGGGCGCGAAGAGCCGTTGCCGGGCCTCTGCGCTGATGCCCACACCGGTGTCGGTCACGCTCAGGCGCAACTGGTCACCTTCGATCGTCGCGACGACGTCGATGGAGCCACGCTCCGTGAACTTCACGGCGTTGGAAACGAGATTGAGGATCACCTGACGCACCCGCGAGGCGTCCCCTGAAACCCAGCGCCCGGCCATCGCCCCGGCCGTGAAGGACAGCGAGACCTGGCGTTCTCGCGCGCGAGGGCTGAAGAGCAGCACCGCGTTCTCGATCACCTCAGCGGGTCGAAACGGAGCGTTCTCGAGCACGAGCGCGCCTGCTTCGATCTTCGAGAAGTCGAGTACGTCGTTGATGACCGCCAGCAACGCGTCGGCGGACTGGTGAATGACTGCGAGCCCCTCCGCAATTCGAGCTGGGTCCTGCTCGTGCACGAGATCCGTCGCCATGCCGATGACTCCGTTCAAAGGCGTGCGCAGCTCATGGGAAATGGTGGCGAGAAACCCGCTCTTCGCGCGGTTGGCGCGGTCGGCCTCGCGCTGGGCCACGAGGAGCGCCTCATTGCGGTGCGCCAGTTCGGCCAGGGCACGCTCGGTCTCGGCCAGCGCGCGGGCACTTTCCTGGGCGTAGGCCCACGTCAGGAGGAAGACGCAGACCGTCAGCCCCAGCATGCTGCCCAGCAGAGGGCCAATGCCGCGTTCGCTCGCCGTCAACTGAGGCAACCATTCCCGTTCGGCTCCGACCACCGCCAGCGTGAGGGAACACAAGGCCACCCCCAGCGCGATCCACCCGCCCCGCGACCCCGACGTCGACAGGGCCAGAATCGGAGCCAGAAGCACCCAATACGCCGAGGTCAGCCCGTCGTGGCCTGACATCATCGCCACGAGCGTCGCGTCGAGCACGCCGACGGTGACGACGGCCGAGGTGACACCCACCAGCGACCCACCACGACGCAAGAGGACCAGGCCGCCCCACAACGGCGGGAGCACAACCACCGTGCCGACGATGAGCAGAGGGTGCTGCCCGGCCAGCACCTGGATTGGCAGTACGACGCAGCAGCCTATGAGCAGCACGAAGACCACCGAGGCCAGCTTGCGGTGCCGTCGCTGGTCGAGGGCTGGGCGGAGTGCTGCCCCCGTCATCAGCCACGTGTCGACGACCAACCAAAGCGACATCATCGTAGACGCATAGTCCCCGCTGAGACGCTCTGCATCCGTCGCAGACGACAGGCGTTGAGGGTTCTCGATTCGGTCCTGGTGCGAGCCTGAGCTCCCCTCTGGTGCAGCCTTCGTTCGACTCGTTCTTCGGGCGTGCTGGCCCGGTGCTCCTCGGGACGACGGGCCTGGCCCTGGCCGGCGCCTTCCTGAGCGCCTCGAGCGTTCTGGGGCTCTTCCTCGGCCAGCGCCTCGCGAAGGACTACGCCTCGGCCGTGGCGATGGTGCCGTACTTCCTCACCACCGTCGTCGCGCTCGTGCTGTTCGGCATGCGCTGACGCCTCAGCGAATCGTCCGGGCCTTGATCTGCCAGGGGCCCCCGCCACCTCCCGTCGACCAGGTGAGCAGCACCTCTCCGCCCATCACCGTGAGGCGCGGTGAGAAGGCCGGGGCGTTGTCGTTCCAGCGGGTCGAGCTCGCGCCCGTCACCAGGTCGATGGGCTGGAGCATCAGGTCCGTCGACATCAGCGTCAGCCTCAGCTCGCCGCCGTAGGTGACCCAGGCCAGCAGCACCGCGTTGCCGAAGCGCACCGCGTCGAGCTGCCCCCTCGAGTCGGCGGCGCTGAGCTGGAACGACGACGGCGTCGGCGGGGTCCCCGGCGCTTCCCAGTCGACCCGCAGCACGCCCATGCTGTCAGAGGTGAACCACACGGGCAGGCCCGCCGCGGGACCCAGCCAGGCCCCGCGCACCGCCGTCACCTCGCCTGCGAGGCTCAGCTCACCGAAGATGTTCCACGACGACTGCTGGCTGTCATAGCGGCGGAACCGGAAGCTGGACACCGCGTCAACCACGCCGGCAGCGGCCTGGCGCCCATCGGGACTGCCGAAGACGTCGGTGAGCGTGCCGTTGAACCCGTCGCTCACCAGCTCGGCCGGGCCCAGCGCCCCACCGTCCATCGCCGTGCCGACGAGGCGCTGGCGCACCAGGACGCCGCCATCTTCGCTGAGGACCCACAGCTCGGAGCCGATGGCCGAGAGCCCGACGAGCGGCGGCATCGTCGACACGAGGAACTCGCGAGGGGTCCCCTCGGCGAGCTCGACGAGGGCGTTGGGGTTCGTCTTCGAAGTGATGAGGAAGGCGCGGGAGCCCGCGACGACCGACGCGAGCGCGGGCCCCGGGTCGCCGCCGCTCATGGGGATGGGCATGGCGAGCGTCTCGCAGGGCGGCATGGCGCAGGTGGCCTCGGGGTCCCACAGCCAGACGTTCCGGTCCACCTGCGTGGTGGCGCGGCCCACGACGAAGCGCCGCGCGGGGAAGCGGGGCGTGGGGACCCACAGCGGCCGGGGGTCGGCGAGCGACGTTCTCCCCGCGGTCCACACCGGCGACACGTCGAGGCCCGGCACCGAGGGAACGCTCAGGGCTCTCGTCGGGTTGTTGGCACGGTCGGTGAGGCCGTTCACCGTGAGCGTCAACGGCCCCGCAGGGAACGTCTCGAAGAAGAAGAGGGCCAGCCCCCCATCGACCGCGACGCTGTGCAACGGCGTGTTCCTCACGGGGCCGAGGTTGAGGCCCTCTGCGATGGGCTCGTCGCACTCCACCCGCAGCGCGAGGCGGGTGAGGGTGGCGAGGCAGACCGGCTGCCGCCGGTCCTGCACGGGGACCTCGACGTCGCGGGTGCCGAGCACCCCGCCATCGGAGCCGCGCGCCGTGGCCGTGAAGCGCACGGTCAGGTCGCCCGACACCTCGGGCGCGAAGAACTCGGTGATCGGACCAGAGATGTCCGACAAGGTGATGGCCGTGGGACAGGTGGTGTCCGAGCCGCCGTCGGCCAGCGGGCAGAGGGACTGGCGCTGGGGTGACCAGGCGTAGGTGATGGTGTCTCCTGGGGCGGCGCCCGCGAGCGAGGCGGTCAGCCGGACCGGGGGCCGCGCCCCACCGGTCCACGTGGCCGAGGAGGGCGTCGCCGTGACTGAGAGCAGCGGCGCCCCGCGGGGCTGGACCTCGAGCGTCACCGCCTCCGGTTCGCTCTCGAAGCCCACGTCGGTGCGCGCCGTCACCTGGAACGTCATCGGAATCACGCCGGGGACGGGTGGCGCCATGAAGGTGAAGGTGTTCCCGAAGGTCGTGAGGGCTCCGGGCACCATCGGGCCGGTCACCTGCGCCCACCGGTACTCGCTGATGGGTCGGTCGTCGGTGCTCTGCCCCGTGGCGGTGAGGGTGACGGCGTCGCCCGTCTGTACATTCTTCGTGGGGGGGGTGACGGTGACGGTGACGGTGGGCGCGCGGCCGACGCGCACGAGCGACACCGCCTCTCCGCTCACGGAGCCCGTCGCGTCGACGACCTCGAGCCCGACGGTGAAGACGCCCGACGCATCGGGCGCGGTGAAGCGGGTGGTGGCCCCCGTGGTGGCGGGCGCCTCGAAGGAGAGCGAGAGGCCACCGTCGCTGCTGCTGCGCCAGCGCGAGGTGAGAGGCCGGGTCCCGACGGAGCGCGCGCTCGACAGCGTGCCCGTGTCACCGGGCGCCACCTCGAGCACCGGCGGGTCGATGACGGCGATGACGATGGGACCCGCATCGGGCGTACCGGGGTTGAAGCCGCCGTCGAAGTCGATGGGGGTCGAGGCGCCGCGCGTGAGCAGCACGACGCCCAGGTCGGAGGTGCCGGGCAACAGCAGCACGTTGGTGAGCACCAGGCTCTGCGCCCCGTCGGCCTCGATGCCCACCTGGAAGAGGGCGGCCTGGCCCACCTCGACGGTGAAGGCGCCCGTGGGGCTCGTCGAGGTGCGCACGCGCAGGGGGCCCGAGACGAGCTGGAGCTGCGCGCTGGCGACGGGCGTGTCGTCTTCGAAGCGGAGCGTGCCGGTGACGCGAGCGGCGGCGGCCGAGACGCCCGCCGGGTCCACCTTGAGGCGCAGCGTGGCGGCCTGGTCCTCCTGCCCCGAGCGCACTTCGAGGTCGGCGGACTCGGCGAGGTAGCCCGCGCGGTAGAACGACACCGTCACCGGCCCCTCCGGCAGGTTCTCGAGCACGAAGTCGCCGCGGTCGTTGGACGCGGTGGCGAGGGGCAGGCCCGCCACGAAGACGGCGGTGCCGGCGTGCCCGGTGGGTCCGCTCACGTCGTCGCGCAACACCCGGCCCACGATGGAGCCGTTGCGGCCCAGCGACACCTCGCCGAGCGCGACCGTCTTCCCGCGGCCGGCGCCGAGCGCGGCGAGGTCGAGCACCTTCTGGCGGTCGACAGCGCCGTCCCCGTCGGCGTCGAAGGTGAGGAGGAGCCGCCCGGTGCCCCGCGTGACGCCGTCGAGCCCGAAGCGGCCCGTCTCGGCGTCAGCCGTGGCCCGGCGCGAGGTGCCGACGAGGGAGACGGTGGCGCCTCCCGCCGGCCGGGCGCTGGTGCGGCCGGGCACGGAGTAGACGACGGTGCCTTGAATCGAGCCGGGGCCCGGTGGTGCCGGGGGCTGCGGCACCGTGACGTCGAGGCACGCGGTGAGGAGCCCCAGGGCTCCGAGGATGAGCTTGCGCATTGGTGGAACGGTAGCGGGCTCTGCATCAGGAATCTCGCGTCACGCACATCGGGAGCCCCATCAGCGCGCGCCCGGCCGATGAGGTCCGACACGCCCATCGCAGCCGGTTCGATTCCGGATTCCTCCACTCATGGGGGAATACGTCCATGGCGGACACCACCCTTGAACGGTGATGACCCCAGTGGCTTCTTCACTCGGGCGCGCGCTGGTGTTCCCCTCGCCCGTCCTCATGAGTGGTGCAGGCCTTGCTCTGTCCCCGTGCATGGTCTCGATGCTCCTCTCCGCCGCCCTCGCCTCGACGGACACCACTCGTCCCACGTGCCGGGGCCATGGCTCTTCTGAATGCGGCCGACGATGGTGAAGGCGTTGCCGGAGTACCGGCCCGCGAGCCTCAGCTTCAGCGGTGATTGCGTGTCGACGAGG
>JBILEB010000181.1:0-14208 GCA_044352295.1 Myxococcaceae bacterium | reverse complement strand
CGCTTCCACTACGACGCCGAGAAGTTCGAGCTCCCCGTTCGCCTCGGCCTCATCAACGCCAAAGACAAGCAAGACCTCATCGTCCACGTGCTGGCGCGCAACCAACGCTACGAGCTGGCCAACCTCCCCAACGTCACCATTCCCACCAACATCGACCTCGCCCCGTCCGCCAAGAGCGAGTTCCCCTTCTTCTACGTCTCGCTCTTCGACCGCACGCTGGCGAAGAACCCCAAGGCCGTCGTCACCGAGTACGCGTGGCAGGCCACCAGCTGTGACCCCTGTCCGTCGTCTCCCCTGTCTCCCGCCGACTTCGCCACCCTCGGCGCCGACGTGTTGCCCTCGAAGGTGGGGCCGGACGACCAGTGGAAGCCGGAGCGCCAGTTCGTCCTCACCCGGCTCCACGCGCGCTACGACAAGACGTCGCTGGGCGAGGACCTCGTCTTCAAGGCCGCCCCGCCCATCGTCGGCGGCCGCGAGTTCCTCACCGACGGCAAGTCGCTCGAGCAGGGCTCCCGCCCCGACAGCCTCAACAACTTCCAGGGCCGCTACGCCATTCGCTACCCGTGGAAGGGCGAGGTGAAGTGTTCGAGCCCCGTCTACGGCCGATGGGGTGGGCCGTGGGCCGATGCGCAGGCCAGTGGCACGAAGGCCGCGTCGGACACCGCCTTCGTCGCGAGGGACCCCTCCAGGGTGGAAGCCCTCGCCGAGAGCCCCATCGCCGAGCTCGCCGTGAAGGGGAAGAAGACCCGCGCGGGCGAGGCCCTGCGGCCGGTGCCTCCCGCCCCGAAGAAGTGAACCGCGTCACAAGCGGCGAGAAGCACACCAGCTCGAACGATTCGAATGGTCGTTCCACTCGGTGGCCGACCCCGTCCCCCGACTGTTCTCTTGCCTCGCAAGCACCTGAAACAACTTGAGCCCGAGGTAGAGTTGCATTCATGCGCATGAACGAATATCCATGCGACTGTGCTTTCGGTTGCCGCGCCAGCAACGTCGGGTCGAGCGATGCCCCGGGTGGAGCTCTTCAAGCTCTTCGCCGAGTCGGGCCGGCTGCAGGTGTTGGCGCTGTGCGCCGAGGAAGAGCTCTCGGTTTCGGAGCTGGCGATGTTGCTCGACGACAGCCAGCCGCAGGTGAGCCGGAAGGTGGCTCCGCTGCGTGAGGTGGGGCTGCTCGAGGCGCGGCGTGACGGCACCCGCATCTTCCTGCGTGCAGCGGGCTTCGGGCACGACGCGGTGATTCAAGACGCCATCGCCGAGGGCCGTCGGCTGTGTCTGGCCGACGGGAGCCTCGCGCGTCTGCCAGCCGTGCTCGCCGCGCGCGAAGCCAAGGGCCTGGAGCACTTCGACGTCGACACCGAGTCCGGCCGCTCGACGCCGACCGCGCCGGAGCACCTCGCGCACCTCGCCGCGCTGTCTCCCCTCCTTCCAGGCCGACAGCTCGCGCTCGACATCGGCACCGGTGACGGCCTGGTGCTCGACGTGCTCGCGCCGCTCTACCAGCGGGTCATCGCGGTGGACCGCTCCCGGGGGCAGCTCGCGCGGGTGGCACAGCGCGTCGGCGCTCGCGGCTTTCATCATGTGTCGCTCTTCGAGGGCAGCTTCGACGACGCGGCGCTGGTGGAGCGCGTCGACTCGGCCGGTGGCGCCGATCTCGTCTTCGCCGGCCGCTCGCTGCACCACGCCTCGCGGCCGTCACAGGCGGTGCGTTCGCTGGCGCGGCTGCTCAAGCGCGGAGGGCACCTCGTGGTGCTCGACTACCTGCCGCACGAGCTCGACACGATGCGGGAGCAGGGCGACGTGTGGCTCGGCTTTCCCGACACCGAGGTGCGCCGCTTCCTCACCGAGGCGCAGCTCACCGTGCTCGCGGGCGTTCCCATTCCCGCGGCCTTTCATCCGGACGGCCCCGACGCGTCGCTCACCTGGCACGCGTGGGTCGCCCACAAACCCCATCCCTCGGCCGTTGGCTGAGGCCCTCGCAGTCTGGAACCGTCGTTTCTTCCCGCAGTCGAACCCGCAACACTGAAGGATTCTCCATGGACTACAAGAGCTCGTTCCCCGCGTACAAGGTGAAGGACATCAAGCTGGCCGAGTGGGGCCGCAAAGAAATCCTGATGGCCGAGAAGGAGATGCCCGGCCTCATGTCGCTGCGCACGCAGTACGCCGGCAAGCACCCACTCAAGGGCGCGCGCATCGCGGGCTGCCTCCACATGACGACCGAGACCGCGGTGCTCATCGAGACGCTCGTGGCGCTCGGCGCCGAGGTGACGTGGACCTCGTGCAACATCTTCTCGACCGTCGACCAGGCCGCCGCCGCCATCGCCGCCTCGGGCGTGCCGGTGTTCGCGTGGAAGGGCGAGACGCTGGAGGAGTACGACTGGTGCCTCGAGCAGCAGATCTTCGCCTTCAAGGACGGCAAGGGCCCCAACATGGTGCTCGACGACGGTGGCGACCTCACCATCTGGCTGCACCAGAAGTATCCCCAGCTCCTCACCGGCCCTGACGCCGTGAAGGGCATCTCGGAAGAGACCACCACCGGCGTGCACCGCCTGTACGAGATGGCGAAGAAGGGTGAGCTCAAGGTGCCCGCCATCAACGTCAACGACTCGGTCACCAAGTCGAAGTTCGATAACCTGTACGGCTGCCGCGAGTCGTTCCTCGACGGCATCAAGCGCGCCACCGACGTGATGATCGCCGGCAAGGCCGTCGTCATCGCCGGCTACGGCGACGTGGGCAAGGGCTGCGCGTTCGCGGCGCGGGGCCTGGGCGCGCGCGTGTACGTCACCGAGGTCGACCCCATCAACGCGCTGCAGGCCGCGATGGAAGGCTTCCACCTCGTCACGATGGATGAGATCGCCGGCGAGGCCGACCTCATCTGCACCGCCACGGGCTGCGTCGACGTGGTGACGGGCGAGCACATGATGAAGATGAAGGACGGCGCGATTCTCGCGAACATCGGTCACTTCGACTCCGAGATTCAGGTCAGCTGGCTGGAGAAGAACCCGGAGATCCGCGAGGAAAACGTCAAGCCGCAGGTCGACCAGTTCATCTTTCCGTCGGGCAAGCGCATCACGCTGCTGGCGCGCGGCCGCCTGGTGAACCTGGGCTGCGGCACCGGCCACCCGGCGTTCGTGATGTCGAACTCGTTCACCAACCAGACGCTCGCGCAGCTCGCGCTGTGGGGCGCCCTGGACGTGGGCCAGAAGTTCGAGGCCGGCAAGGTGTACGTGCTGCCCAAGAAGCTCGACGAGCAGGTCGCGCGCCTGCACCTCGAGAAGGTGGGCGCGAAGCTGACGAAGCTCACCGACCAGCAGGCGAAGTACCTCGGCGTGTCGGTCGAGGGCCCGTTCAAGCCCGAGACGTACCGGTACTGAAGCCGCCACACGCAGGTCGGCGCGGGCCGCTGGGAGCGTCTCTCCCGGCGGCCCGTCGTCTTTTCGGGTTCTCTCTGTCACCGGAGACGAACCAGGAGTTCGACGCGCGCGGGCTGGCCCACGTCGCCTTCCCCGCCATCAGCACCGGCGCGTTCGGCTTTCCCGCCGATGAGGCCGCGCGAATTGCCGCGACCGAGTGCATGCGGTGGGGACGCAAGACGACGCGGCCCGCTCGGGTGACCTTCGCCGTTCCTGGCCTATCGATGACGCGCCAGGTGGGCCGGGCCCTGGACGCCGCTGCTTCGGGCCCGTGACCGCGGAGGCGCTTCGGCCTCACTGCACCGTGAACGAACCACTCACCATCCCGCCGTTGGTGAGCGCGACCGTGACGGTGCCCGCGAGGACGAAGCCCACTTGTGTCCACTGCACGGTGGCCGTTCCAGGAATCGCGGCGGACAGCTGGATGCCACCCGCAGCCGTCGTCGAGACGTAGAGCAGCGCCGGGCCGGTGGTCGTCGAAGGACCCGCAGGGCACGCGGTGAGCTCGACGACGAGTCCCTCACGCTGGCCGTTGGGGTTGACGAGGAAGAGCCCGAGCTGGCCCTGGTCGTCATCGACGGCTGCGACGGCGCCCGAGAGGCTCACGGTTCCAGTGCCGAGCGCCGAGCACGTCGCCAGGGCGCCGAAGGAGCCCGTGTACGAGCCCGTGCCCTGCTTGCCGGCGCAGAGGCCGGGGGCTGAAGGAACGCAGGCTCCGGCCTGGCAGACGGCGCCGCGCGGACACTGGGCGTTCGAGGTGCAGCCGCTGGGCGCCGTCACGCACTGGCCCGACACGCACGCCTGGCCCGGCGCACATTGCGCACTCGAGGTGCAGCCCGACGGCGCAGCGACGCACGTTCCCGCCTGACAGACCTGCCCCGAACCGCACTGCGCGTTCGACGTGCACCCGCTCGGCGCCGAGACGCACTGGCCGCGCAGACACTGGGCGCCAGGGCCGCAGTCGGCGTCCACCACGCAGCTCGTCGGCGAGCCGCCGTCCATCACCGGCGTCGCGACGCACACACCCGACTGACACGACTCCCCCGCCGCGCACTGGGCGTTCGAGGTGCAGGTACTCGGCGGGGTGACGCACGCTCCGGCCTGGCACACCTGCCCCGCGCTGCACTGCGCGTTCGACGTGCACCCCGACGGCGGCGTCACGCACGCTCCGGCCTGGCACACCTGCCCCGCGGCGCACTGCGCGTTCGACGTGCACCCGCTCGGCGCCGTCACGCACGCCCCGGAGCGACACACCTCACCGCGAGCACAGTCCGCGTCCACCACGCAGCCGGGAGGCGGCGTCGAGACGTTGGGCACGAAGCTGGCGCTCAACGAGCCCGTCACCCGCTGGCCCGTCGTCGCTCCGGCGGACGTCAGCGTCACCACGCCGGTGCGCGCCACGTCCGTCACCGAGCCCGTCGAGACGTCGAACAACACGGCCGTCCGGTTGAGGCCGTTGAGCGTGTTCGCCCCCAGCGTCCAGGGCGAGTCCGAGATGAGCGCGAGCGCGCGGCCCGTCGGGCTCTGGAAGTTGCCGATGACGACGAGGCGGTCCGTACCGTCGGTGAACGCGATGCTCGCGGGGCCTCCGGTGGCCGGTGGCGACACCGAGACGGTGAACGTCCCCGTGCCGACGGGGCTGCCAGCCCAGGTCGACGGGTCGACGAGGGGTGCGTCGAATTGCGCCATCGCGGCGACGCTCATGGCCGGAGAATTGAGCGCCGCGGCGTTCCTCGGCGCACGTGGCACCTGCAGGTTCAGCCGTGGCCCCGACTCCGCGCACCCCACCAGCGTGAGCAGCCCGACGACACACCACGCCATTGCATGCGCCGCGCGAGGCGGGCACGCCGTTCGATTCGTCATGTGAATGTCCCCCACCGACGAGCCAGAGCGGCCGGCCCTCCCGAATGCACGCCGTCGTCGTGTGTGCCGCTCAGTGCTCGAGGGCCACCTCCACATTCATCGAGAATGCAGGCCGGACGATGACGCGCGTCGCCGACGGGTGACGCTGGGGGTGACACCGCTTTCCCCACGCGTGTCGTTGAACCAGAAGCAGGCCATGCAGCGGTTTTCCGGACTTCTCGCGGTGATGGCGGCGTGCGGAGCGCCTCCGCTGGCCTTGCCCGATGGTGGACTCGAAGACGAGGAGCTCGTCGACGCTGGAGTCTCGGCGCCACCAGTGGACGCGGGGACGATGGAGCCAAGGGTCGACGCGGGCCCGGTCGTGGATGCGGGGCCTGTCGTCGACGCCGGCCAGCCCTTCGATGCGGGAACGCCGTCCAGCGGACCCGTCGTCTATCCCTTTGGCGTCACCCACTCGCCGCTCACCGCGTCCCACGTGACCCGTCTCGCGCGTGTCGTCAGCCGGGCCCCGCGCAACGACGCGGCGTTCATGAAGGTGGGCGACTCGAACACGGTGAACCCGAACTTCCTCGGCTGCTTCGCGGGCGTGAACGTCGACCTCGGAGGACGCACCACGCTGCAGCCGACCCTCGAGGCCTTCAAGGCCACCCGCCTCGGCGCCACCACGCCGTTCGACCGTGTCACGCTGTCGGCGACGGTGGGCTGGAGCGTGGGCGCGGCGCTGGCCGGAACGCCGCCTCCCTTCGAGCAGGAGCTCGCTGCCACCAACGCGCGCTTCGCCACCGTCATGTTCGGCACCAACGACATTCAGTCGATGAACGTCGACGTCTTTGGCCGCAACCTGTTCGCGCTGGTCGATGGCCTGTTGATGCGCGGGGTGGTGCCTGTCCTCACCGCCATTCCACCACGAGACGATTCCGCCACGGCCGACGTCCAGGTGCCCGTGTACAACGGTGTTTCCCGGGCGCTCGCGCAGTCCCGCGGCGTGCCCTTCGTCGACCTCGAGCGGGAGCTTCGCACGCTGCCGAACCACGGCCTCAGCACGGCCGATGGCATTCACCTCAACGTCTATGCGCCGGGCGGGACACGAGGCTGTGTCTTGACGAGCGCTGGCCTCCAGTTCGGTCACAACCGTCGCAACCTGCTCACGCTCGAGGCGCTCCATCGGGTGCGCAGCGCGGTGGGGTCGGGGCAGGCGTGGGATTCGAACGTCTCCGTTCGTCGCGGCACCGGCACGGCGGCCGACCCGGTGGTGGTCGAGTCCCTCCCCTTCGTCGACGTACGGGACACCCGGCAGGACGGCGCGCGGACCCTCTCGACGTACGACGCCTGCTCCCAGGCCAACGAAGGTGGGCCCGAGGTGCTGTACCGACTCGACGTGAGCCAGACCCGCACGCTGCGCGCGACGGTCGTCTCGCTGGGGGCCTCGGACATCGACGTGCACCTGTTACGAGGCACCCCGACCGCAGGCGCTTGTGTCACCCGCCACGACAAGACCATCACGGCCACGCTGACGCCGGGCACCTGGTACCTCTCGCTCGACACGTACGTGTCCGCGGGGGTCGAACGCACCGGGGAGTACGCCCTCGTCGTGCTGCCATAGGGCCGGAGCTCAGGGCTCCTTGCGCTTCGCGCGCTCCTCGAGGCGCTTCTTCACTGCATGCCCTCGACTCAGGTCAGCTTCACCAACTCGGCGCTCTTCGCCCACAGCGCCTCGGCCAGCGCTTCGTCCCGCGCGAGCCGGGAGGCCGGTTTGGGCTTGTTCTTCTCGAAGTACTCACCCGTCACCGTCTCCACCTCGGGGGACGTCGCCAGGTACGTGATGGTCTGCCCGCCCTCTTCGGGGCTGATCATGAAGAACCACTGAATCGGCGCGAGCAGCGGCTTCGCCCACGTCGGCGCGTGCGACCAGATGTTCGAGGCCACCACGCCCGGGTGCAGCGCGTTCACCGTGACGCCCTTGCCTGCGAGGCGCCTCGCCAGCGAGCGCGTCATCATCACGTTGCCCAGCTTCGAGCGCCCGTACGACGCCATCACGTTCCAGCCGCCCTTCTCGTAGGAGAGGTCCGACAGGTCCATGTCTCCGCGGTAGTGCCCGGTCGAGGCCACCACGACGATGCGCGAGGGCGCGCTCTTCACCAGCAGGTCGAGCAGCAGGTTCGTCAAGAGGAAGTACCCGAGGTGGTTCACCGCGAACGTGCGCTCGATGCCGTCCACCGTCTTGCCGTACGCGTCGAACACCGTGCCCGCGTTGTTCACCAACACGTCGAGCCGCTCGAACCGCCCCTGCACCTCGGCAGCGAGCGCGCGGATCGAGGCCTGCGAGGAGAAGTCGCAGAGCGCCGACTCGACCCGCTGGCTGCCGCTGCGCTGCTTCACCTGGTCGACACACGTCGCCGTCTTCGCCGCGTCGCGGCCCACCAGCACCACCCGATGCCCCTGCTTCGCGAGCTGCACCGAGGCCTCGAGCCCGATGCCGCTCGTCGCACCCGTCACCAGAATCGTCTTCATGGCGAGCCCCAAAGCACGAACGGGCCGGGAGATCAGCCACCTCCCCGGAAACGTGTAACGGCGCCCGTTGCGCGCTAGCCTTGCACGTGCTGTGAAGCCCGGCGACGAGACCATCAACGACTTCCGAGGTCCGATGGGTCGAGACCCTCTCATCGGCTCGCGCGTCGACGACTACGAGGTGCAGTCCATCGTCGGCACCGGCGCGATGGGCATCGTCTACCGCGTGCAGCACGCCGTCATCGGCAAGCCCGCCGCGCTCAAGGTGCTCAAGCCGGACTACGCCGACGACCCCGACATGGTGCAGCGGCTCATCCGCGAGGCCCGCACCGTCAACGCCATTCGCCACCCGGGCATCGTCGACATCTTCGGCTTCGGCACCCTGCCCAACGGCCAGCCGTACATCGTGATGGACCTGCTCGAGGGCGAGCCGCTCGACGCGTGGATCAAGCGGGAGTCGCCAGCCTCCTTCAAGATCGTCGGCCCCATTCTCGACGAGATTCTCTCGGCGCTCTACGCGGCGCACCAGGTCGGCGTCATTCACCGCGACCTCAAGCCCGGCAACGTCTTCTACGAGAAACACCCGGACACGCACAGCCGCGTGCGCATCATCGACTTCGGGCTCGCGCGCCAGGCTGACCGCGCGGGCGGCTCCGTTCGACCAACCAACCCCGGCACGCTCATCGGCACGCCCGCCTTCATGGCGCCGGAGCAGGTGCTCGGCACCAAGGTGTTCCCGGCCACCGACCTCTACGCCGTCGGCGGCATCGCCTACCAGATGCTCACCGGCCGCATTCCGCACGAGGCGCCATCGGCCATCGAGGTCATCAGCCAGAAGATGAAGTTCGACCCGGTGGCGCCGCGGCAGTGGGTGCCGAACCTCGACGAAGATGTCGACAGCTTCGTGATGATGCTGCTCGACCGCGAGCCCGAGCGACGGCCCGAGAGCGCCGATGACGCGCGGCGCATGCTGCGACGGCTCATGGAGGGCCGCACCCGCAGCGACGAGCGCCTCAAGGCCGTGGGCCGCGCCGGAGACCTGCCCACCGCCATCGTCTCGTCGGCCGTACTGCCGCAGACGCAGCCGATTCCGTCCGTTCCGAACAAGGCGCCGCGACCCTCCACCGGCACCGAGCCGCAGCCTCCTGCCGCGTCCGTGGCGAACAAGACGCCTCGGCCCGGCACGGGACAGCAGGCGGCGCATCAACCGGGCGCGTCGAACCCGGGCCGCAAGTCCTCGGCGTCCATTCCCGGCCCGGGCGTGGTGCCGAAGCGACAGTGGGGCGAGGCCAAGACGGTGCTCGTCGACCCCAGCGCGAACGGACCCTCGCCTCTGTCCCCCACGGACTCGACCGTCTCCTCCACCGACCCGATGAAGGCGCCGCTGGGCGGCCAGACGATTCTCCAGAGCCCCGGCAACGAGACGCTGCTCGCCGAGCCCACCGCGAACCAGGCGCCCTCGCCGTTCCATGACGTCACCGCGCCGTCGGACGTGAACCGCACCCAGCCCGTGCCGCCCGTCGAGGTGGCGCCTGTGGCGGTGGCCGTCGAAGAGTCTGGCAGCGTGCGCTCGACGCAGGAGCACGACGTCCCCGTTCGCTCGAAGGCCCCCTTCGTCGTCATCGGGGTGCTCGTCGTCATCATCATCCTCGGCCTCGTCGCGCTCGCGCTGAGCCAGGCCTGAGTTCCCTGGAGGTGCCGCCATGTGGGCCGTCGTGGTCTTCGCTGCGCTCGCTGCGCCCTCCGTTGACGCCTTCCTCGACGCCGAAACCGTCGCGCCCCGCTCCACCGAGGTGGATGGCCGCGCCCGCGCCCTCGCCGCCGAGGCCTTCATCTCTCAATGGGAGCCGCGCCTCGGCGTGCCCACCTCGGTCTTCCTCGCCGCGCCGCCCGCCGGCAGCCGCACCCCTCGCGCGCAGGGCCTCACCGCAGCCGAGGTGACCCGCCAGGTGCTGCTCCACGTCGCGCCGCTCTACCGCTTCGAGGGCTTCGACCTGGCCCGCCAACCGCTGACGGTGCTGCACGAGGACACCGGTGGCCCCATCGTCGTCACCGTCACCCGCCGCGTCGGCGAGGTGCCCGTCTTCCGTGAACGCCTCTCCCTCGTCCTGACGGCCGACCTCGTGCCCATCGGCCTGTTGGGCGCGCTGCCTCCACACCCGGCGCCCGAGCTCCGCTTCCCCGTGTCTGCCGAGACCGCTCTGCGCACGGCCCTCGAGCAGCTCGGCGGCGCGCTGCTGCCCGACAAGGACGTGCGCGTCGTGGGCCGCGCACCCAACGGCATGTCGCTGCACGTCGGTGGCGCGCGGTCGCGACAGGTCCTCTTCGCCACCGGCACCGAGCTGGTGCCCGCGTGGCACCTCGAGCTGACGGCCCAGCGCGAGGCCTTCAGCGTGGTGGTGTCCGCGAAGAACGGGCACGTGCTGAGCCGCACCTCGCGCCGCTTCGACGCCGCCCATGGCTACCGCGTGTGGGCGAACGCCGCCGCGCCCTTCACTCCGCTGCAGTCTCCAGAAGGAGACGTGTCGCCGCACCCGACGGGGCTCCCCGATGGGTTCGCACCCTCCATGCTGCTTCCGGCGAGCCTCGTCACCCTCGACAGTGCGGGGTTGCCGATGGCGATGGACCCCTGGCTCCCCACGGGCGCGGTGTCGCTGTCGGGGAACAACGCCGTCGCGTACGCCGACGTCTTCGCGCCCGACGGCCGGAACGACCCTGCGCTCGGCTTGCCGCGCTTCCCCGACGGAGGCCAGCCGCCGGGCGACCCGCTCCCCGATGGTGGCTCGACGCGCAGCCTGGCCGACCCGGTCGCCGTTCCCACTGCGGCAACCTTCGACTTCGCCTGGGCACCCGCGCAGGCCGCGACCGCGACGGCCACCCAGTCCCATGCGGCCGCGACGCACGCCTTCTTCGTCACCAACTGGCTCCACGATGCCTGGTACGGCGTGGGCTTCAACGAGCGCGCGGGAAACGCCCAGGCCGACAACCTCGGCCGCGGAGGCGTCGGCGGCGACCCGCTCCTCGTCGAAGTGAATGACTTCGCGGGGGCCTTCGGCGCCGACCTGCTCGTTCCGGCCGACGGCACCTCGCCGCGGTTGCAGTTGTACCCCTCGCGCCGCAATGGCCGCGCCGTCGTCACGTTCGCGCCCCCGGTTCCCGACGCGGGCCTCGGCGCCGCGCCGCTGTCGCCCGGCACGTGGACCGTCTCCGGCGTCGTCACCGCGGCCCAGAGTGTGGGTGACGGCGGCCTCGACGTGTGCGGCCCCATCGCCAACCGCGCCGCGCTGGCGGGACGCGTCGTGCTCGGCCGCATCGGCGCCGGCTGCACCTTCGCGCAACTCGACGACGTGGTGGCCGACGCTGGCGCCACGGGCCTCCTCCTCGTCAACGGCCCAGACGTTCGCGACGAAGGCATCACCCTGCCCACGCACGTGCTCGACGCGCCCACCGCCCAGGGGCTCCTCGCCGCGCTCGCTCAGGGCCCCCTCACCGCCACGCTGGAGTCGACGCCCGTGGTGGACCGCCCCACCGCGCTCGACAGCACCATCATCGCCCACGAGTGGGGCCACCTCATGGCCGGGCGTCTGGTGGGCAACGGGGCGGGCCTCGAGTCGAACCAGGCGCGCGGCCTCGTCGAGGGGTTTGGGGACATCGTGGCGGTCTTGAGCTTCCTCGAAGAGGCCGACGCCATGCGGCCGGGGAACGCATCGTGGAATGGCGCGTGGGCCATCGGCGCGTTCTCGGCGAGCGACCGGGCCTACGACGGCACCTTCCTCGACCCGCATCTCTTCGGCCTGCGGCGCTACCCCCTCTCGGCGGACGTGATGAAGAACCCGCTGACGCTGCGCCACATCGCCTCCAACGTGCCGCTGCCGGCCGGAGTCCCCCGAAGCCTCACTGGCGGCGCCGGGCCCGACAACGCCACTCCGGCCAATGCCGGTGAGGTGTGGGCTGCCGCGATGTGGGACGGAGCGAGCCGGGTGTTGCGCGCTCCGGCGTTCGCCTTCAGCGTCGCGCACCGCAGCCTGATGCGGCTCACCGTCGCCTCGCTCTCGGCGCTGCCCCCCAACGCCACCTTCGTCGAAGCGCGAGACGCCGTGTTGATGATGGCGCGCGCGTCGAGCCCGGTCGAGCTGCAGGCCTTCGTCGAGGGCTTCGCGGCGCGCGGCCTGGGCCTGTTGGCGCAGACGCCCAACCGTCGCAGCCTCTCGAATACGCCCGTCGCTGAAGACTTCACCGCCGCGGGTGCAAGGTGGACGCTGCTCGACGTTCGCCTCGTCGACGACGTCGACAGCTGTGACGCCGACGGCGTGCTGGACGTGGGAGAGCGCGGGCGCGCGGTGGTGACGCTCCTCAACGTCGGCTCGCGGCCGCTCGTCAACTCGCGCCTGACGTTCGGGAGCGACGAAGACGTCCTCCTCTTGAGCCAGATGACCGTCACCGTGCCGCAGGCCGCGCCGTTCGAGCGCGTCGAGGTGTCGGTGCCGGCCGAGCTGCGCAACCTGGTGTCGGGCGTCGCACAGTCGCGCGTGCTGGTGACGGCGACCGACGGGCTCGTGGAAGCGTCTCCCGCCTTCCGCTGGGTGCGCGTCAACACCGACCAGGTGCCCGGCACGCGGGAGCGCTTCGAAGGCGACACCTCTCGCTGGGAGTTCGGCCGCGTCGACGTGCCGTGGGAGAACGGTTTCCGCATCAACTCGCCCCAGGGCCGCCTGCTCGAGAACACCCTCGTGGGCGCCAACAGCGCGGCGCGGGGCCTCTCGTGGGCCACCACGCCTCCGATGCGAGCTGGCCCGGGCCCGCTGAGCTTCACCTTCGAGCACAGCCACACCTTCGAGTTCGACCGCATGGCGCTCCGCTTCTGGGACGGTGGGCAGCTGCGCGTCTCGGTGAATGGCGGCCCCTTCACCCGCGTTCCCGGGAGCGCCATCTCGCGCACCGTCGCGCCGATGTCCGGCTACGACGGGCTGCTCGAGGCCACCTCGTCGAACCCGCTCGCCGGCCAGGAGGCCTTCCTCGGCCAGGCCACCCGCACCCGCGTGACGGTGGCGCTGGGAGACCAGTACGCCAACCAGACGGTCCGCGTGCAATGGCTCATCGGCAGCGACGTGGGTGGTGGCGCCGCGGGCTGGACCCTCGACGACGTCACCTTCACGGGCCTGGCCGACCAACCCTTCCTCGACGTGGTGACGCATCGCAACGTGTGCAGCAACCGGCCGCCCACCTTCCTCGCCGCGACGCCGGTGGTGGTGAACGAGCGGACGCGGGTGACGCTGGTACCGCCCCAGGCGATGGACCCCAACGGCGACCCGCTCACGTTCTCGTGGCGCCAGCAGAGCGGCACGCCCGTCATGCTCCAGAATGACGCCTTCGACGCGCCCGAGGTGACCGACGACACGCTCCTCACCTTCGCGGTGACGGCCGACGATGGCCGGGGAGGCACCGGTTCGACGACGGTGACGGTGACGGTGCGCAACGTGAACCGGCCGCCCATCTCGAGCGCGGGCCCGCCGCAGACCGTGCGCAGCGGAGCCACCGTCACCCTCGCCGCCGCCGCCAGCGACCCCGACGGTGAGCAGCTGACGGTCCGGTGGACGCAGCTCTCCGGGCCCGAGGTGACGCTCTCGAGCCTGTCAGCCCTCGACGCCACCTTCGTCGCGCCCGACGTGTCGCGGCCCACCGAGGTGACGCTCGAGCTCAACGTGCGCGACGCGCGTGAACCAGCGCCCTCTTCACAGCTGACGGTGCTGGTGACGCCGCGCGGGTGCGGCTGCTCGTCCTTCGAAGGCCTGGGTGGACTGACGGCGCTGGCCGCGCTGGTGCTGCGACGCCGGCCGCGGGGTGGTGGCGGGCATGCCCATCGATGACGACGAGGACGCTTCTCTGCGCGTCCGCCTCGAGGGCCGGGCCGAGCTGCTCGACGCGACGCGGCTGCGCTACCGCGCGCTGGTGAACGCGCTCAAGGCCTTCACCTGGAAGAGCCGCGTTCGCGCCAACGCCGCCCTCGTCCAGGAGCTGGCGCGCGTGCAGGACGAGGTGGACGAAGCGCTCGAGCACGTGCACCGCCGCGCGCGCATCGAGGGCTGGCCGGTCGGCAGCGAGGTGGTGCGGTGCTCGGCCGAGGTGGACACGCTGCGGGCCGAGCTGGTGCGGCTGCTCTCCCGGCGCCTCGACCGGGACCTCCCCCAGCAGTCGTTGCGGCCGGGCCTGGAGGCGCTCGAGACGCAGGTCGTCACCGCGCCCCGCCTCGTGCTGCCGCACCAGCGATGGTCGACCGCCGTCGAGGTGTTGCCGCCCAACGTGCCGGAGCTGCAGCGGGCCTTCCGCTTCGGCAAGCGCGCCGAGCTTCTTTTCGGGCGTCCCAACGGCGGGCCCGCGAAGCTCCCCATGTCGCTGGAGGAGCTCGACGAGTTCCTCGAAGGGTGGAGCG
>JBILEB010000045.1:0-42620 GCA_044352295.1 Myxococcaceae bacterium | reverse complement strand
CGCCGCGTCGACGCCTACTTCGCCGAGACGGGCCGCTCCCGGCACGCCGACGCGCGCACCTGGGCCACGGGCCTCACCATGCTGGCGCTGGCGCTCTCGGGCTGGGCGCTGCTCGTCTTCGTCTCGACGCCCGGCTGGCTGGGCGCACTGCTGGCGCTCGGCACCGGCTTCTTCGTGGCGCAGGTGGGCTTCAACCTCGGGCACGACGCGATTCACGGCGCGCTCTCGGGCCACCGCGAGGTGAACGCGCTCTTCGCGCGAACGTTCGACCTCATGGGCGCGAGTTCCCGCATGTGGGCGTGGGCGCACAACGGCGTGCACCACACGTTCACCAACGTGCCCGGCGCCGACCACGACCTCGAACCCGCCGGACTCCTCCATCTCTACCGCAAGCCCCGCGCGCCGGCCCTCGTGCGCTTCCAGCACCTCTACGCCTGGCCGCTCTACGGCCTCACCATGCTGTCCTGGGTGCTGCTCAAGGACTTCGTGCAGCTCGCGCAGCGGCCCGACACGACGCGCGCCGACGTGGTGGACGTGGTGAGCGGCAAGCTGCTCCACGTGGCGGTGTGGGTGGTGGTGCCCCTGCTCGTCTCGCCGTGGGCCGCCTGGCAGGTGCTGGTGGGCTACGCGCTGATGCTGGTGGCCACGGGCTTCACCGCCGCGGTGGTGTTCCAGCTCGCGCACGTCGTCGATGGGCCCTCGATGCCGCGGCCCGATGCGCAGGGCGTCCTCTCGGGAGACTTCTTCGCGCACCAGCTCCACACCACCGCCAACTTCGCGCCGCGCTCGGCCCTCGTGACGGCCCTCACGGGCGGCCTCAACCACCAGGTCGAGCATCACCTCTTCCCGCGCGTCAGCCATGGCCACTACCCGGCGCTCTCGACGCTGGTGGAGCCGTGTGCGCGCGAGTTCGGCCTGCCGTACCACGCGAACCCGACCTTCTTCGCCGCGCTCGCCTCGCACGCGCGCGTGCTGCGGGACGTGGGCCAGGGCGGCGCGGGACGAGAGGCGCCGACGGGCGCGGTGCCGACGCCGTGAAGTAAGGAGCCGGCGCATATGGCGTCACGACGCGCACGACGAACGGCCGCAGGTCGACTCCCCGCGAGGCTCACGCCGAGGAAGACGCCGCTCCAGACTCGCAGCCGGGCGCTCGTCGACGCCATCGTGACGGCCGGCGAGGAGCTGCTGGCCGAGCGCGGCTGGACGGGCCTGACGTTGCAAGACGTCGCCACGCGCGCCGGCGTGTCCCCCGGGAGCCTCTACCAGTACTTCCCCGACAAGGCCGCCCTGGTGGCCGAGGTGACGGAGCGGCAGTCCGCCCGCGAGCTGGCCTTCCACCTCGAGCGCTTCGCGGCGCTGACACCAAAGACGAGCCTCGAAGACGCGCTGACGCTGATGCTGCGCGCGGTCCTCGACTTCCAACGCCAGGAGCGGGCGCTGTTTCGCGCGACGCTGAACGCGCTCCAGCACCTGGGCCGCTACGAACAGCTGGCCGCACGGGCGAAGGAGGCTTCGTTCGCGTTGCGAGGCGTCCTCGAGCAGCACCGCCACCGACTCGCGGTGGACGACCTCGAGCTGGCCACGCACGTCTGCGCGAACACGATTCATGCCCTCACGCACGACGGCGTGCTGCCCCGGCCCGACACGCTGGACGACGAGACGCTGCTCAACGAGCTGCGTCGCCTCGTGCTCGGCTACCTGCTGCCGCGCTGACGAACGCACGCAAATCAAAAGGGCCCGCCGTTGCCAGCGAGCCCCTTCGAACCACGTCGAGGTGACGCGAGTGCGGCCTGACTCAGTCCTGCTTCAGGTGCTTGCTCACGAGCTTCGTCATCTCGAACATGTTGACGACCTTCTTGCCGCCAAAGACCGGCTTCAGCTTGTCGTCAGCGTTGATGTTCCGCTTGTTCTTCGGATCCTGCAGGCCGTTCTTCTTGATGTAGGCCCACAGCTTGCTGGTGACCTCGGTGCGCTTCATCTGCTTGTTGCTCCCGAGGACGGCGGCCAACTCGGCCGACGGGGTCACCGGCGGCATTTCGGGCGGCTTACGCTTCGAGGCAGGCTTCTTCGCGGCAGTCTTCTTGGCGGCCATGTTGGTTTTGTCTCCTCCCCTCAGGGGGACGTTGGGCGGTTCATTCCAGAGAACCGGGGTCGGCGAGGTAGCACGTCACCTTGGAGAAAACAGCCCCTCGTTGCATTTTTTCGAGGGAGAGTGGTTCCCATGCGGCTCCTCATCACCGGCGCGAACGGCTTTCTGGGCGCTCACCTCGCCTCGCGGCTGGCCTCGCAGGGCCATGAGGTTCGGTGCCTCGTGCGTGCCGGGAGCGACCGTTCGGCGCTTTCGAACGCTGGTGTGTCCCTCGTGGAAGGCGACGTGACGCAGCCCGCTACGCTCGCGTCGGCGCTCGACGGGGTGGAGGTCTGTTACCACCTCGCTGGAATTCGGCGCGGCACGACGCGAGACGACTTCTTCAAGGTGAACGCCGAGGGGACGCGGCTGGTGGGCGAGGCGATGGTGGCGGCGAAGGGCCGGCGGCTGGTGCTGTGCGGCTCGCTGGCGGCCTCGGGGCCATCGCTCAACGGCCAGCCGCGCCGGGAGGAGGACCCCTTCGCGCCCCAGGAGTGGTACGGCGAGTCGAAGGCCGAGGCGGAGCGGCTCCTCTTCACGTTCGCGAACAGGCTCGAGGTGACGAGCTGTCGGCCGGCGCGCATCGTGGGCCCCGGCGACCACGAGAACCTCCAGTTCTTCAAGCTGGTGTCCCGCGGCGTCATCTTGCGCCTCGGCGGCCGGGAGCGGCGCATCTCGTTCATCGACGTCGACGACGTGGTGGACCAGCTCGTCCTCCAGGGCGAGCGGCGCGAGGCGGTGGGCCAGGCGTTCTTCTGTTCGTCGGCGCAGACGGAGAGCGTCGAGTCCCTCATGACGTACATCGCCGAGGTGCTCGGCGTGCGCGCGCGCGTGGTGCCGCTGCCCGAGGCCGTGCTCTCCGGCGCCGGCGCCCTGGCCGACGTCGCCAGCACCGTGCTGGGCCGCAAGCTGCCGCTCAACCGCAAGCTGGCCCGTCAACTGCTCGCGCCCGGCTGGACGTGTTCGACCGAGAAGGCCACGCGGGTGCTGGGCTTCACCGCGACGCGGAGCGTGCGCGAGTCGATGAAGCGGTCGGGCGAGTGGTACCGCCAGCAGGGGTGGCTGTGACGGGGTTGCTCGGGTGCGCGCTCCCTGTGCTAGGCGGCGGGACGTGATGAAGCACGAGCACCAGCACGACGCGTCGACCCGCAGCACGCCGAAGCAGGGCAAGGCCGCCTTCTTCGACGTCGACGGCACCCTCATCAGCACCAACGTCGTGCACGCGTACGGGTACTACGCGGTGAACGAGGGCAGCTACTTCGGCATCGCGCGGCGCTCGCTCACCACGCTGGCGAACCTGCCCATCTTCGGCGTGCTCAACCTGGTCGACCGGAAGATCTTCAACGAGTACTTCTACCGGCAGTACGAGGGCCTCACCGAAGACCGGCTCCACACGCTGAACCAGGACCTCTTCGACGACGTCATCAAGCCCGCCATCTTCCCGCGCGCGCAGGACCTCATCGACCAGGCCCGGCGCGCCGGGTGCCGCATCGTCCTCGTCAGCGGCGCGCTCGACTTCACGATGTCACCGCTCGCGCGGCACCTCGGCGCCGACGACCTCATCGCCAACCGCATGCAGTTCGTCGGCGGGCGCGCGACCGGCAAGGTGATTCCGCCCATCATCGAAGGCGCCAACAAGGCCGACGTCATTCGTGACTACTGCGAGCGGCATGACATCTCGCTGGGCAAGTCCTTCGCGTACTCCGACTCGGCGAGCGACTACGCGATGCTCACGGCGGTGGGCCGGCCGACGGCGGTGAACCCGGACCTTCGCCTGCGCGCGCTGGCCCGCAGCTACAACTGGCCGGTGCTCGACCTGCGCTGAAGCGCGCGCCCGCACACCTGTGCAAGCGGTTGCACACCCCTGCCCCGCCAAGTGGGCCTGACGACTCGTCTGGGCGCAGGCATGGGCGCTGCTCTGACGGCGCGCGTGCTCTTCACCCGCTCCGACGCCAGGCGCTGCACCGATGTCAAACCCTCCCGCGCCATCATGCCGTTCCTGATGCCCACGCGGACCGAGTCCACCGTGCAGTTCGAGCAGCAGCTCGACCTCACGAAGACCCAGGCCTTCATCGACGCGTGGAACGCGCGACATCCAGAGCGGAAGGTCACCGTCTTCCATCTCTTCCTCTCGGCCGCGGCGCACGCCTTCGTCGAGTGGCCGAACCTCAACCGCTTCGTGTCCGGCGGCCGGCTGTGGCAGCGCGACGGCGTGTACGTGTCGTTCGCGGCGAAGAAGAAGCTCGCGAATGGCTCGCCGCTCGTCGTCCTCAAGCGGCGGGTCGATACGGTGACGTCCTTCGAGCAGCTCGTCGACCTCACCCACGCCGACGTGAAGGCGGGCCGGCGTGAGACGAAGTCCAGCCAGGACCAGGAGCTCGATCTCCTCACGCTGCTGCCGCCCTTCCTCCTGGGCCTCGCGGTGGGGTTGGCGCGCCTGCTCGACCGCTGGAACCTGCTGCCGCGGCGCTTCATCGAGCACGACCCGCTCTACACGAGCCTCTTCGTCGCCAACCTCGGCAGCGTCGGCCTCGAGAGCGCGTACCACCACCTCTTCGAGTACGGGAACTGCCCCTTCTTCGCCGCGCTGGGCCGCACGAAGACCGTCGTCACGCCCGAGGGGCCGCGGCTCGTCTGTACGGTGAAGTACACCTTCGACGAGCGCATCGAAGACGGCCTGTACTGCGCGCACGCGCTGGAGTCGCTCAAGGCGCGCGTGGAGAACCCTCAGTCGCTGGTGATGGCCGACGCGCCGATGGCGGAAGCGGCCTGACGGGGGCCGCCGGAGTGTCTGCTTGACCTGCCCTCCCCCGGCGGTCAAAAGCGAACGCTCGATGCGCCCGCTCAAGACCCTCAAGAAGCTCTACGACGACGAGAGCCACATCATCATCACCGAGAAGGGCAGCCCCCCGCGCGTGATGTTCTACGGCGAGGACTTCTGGGTCGAAGACCTGCCCGTCGGCACCCGCGTCATCTGCTCGCGGCCGCCGCTCGAGGGCGTGCCGAACGTCAAGGCCGCCATCCGCTACGCCATCAATCACCCCGAGGGCATGGACCCGCTCCACGCGCTGCTCAAGCCGGGCATGAAGGTGACGGTGGCGCTCGACGACATCTCGTTGCCGCTGCCGCCGATGAAGACGCCCGACGTGCGTCAGCAGGTGCTGGAGATCGTGCTCGAGCTGCTCGCCGACTCCGGCGTCGACGACGTGCACCTCGTCATCGCCAACGCGCTGCACCGGCGCATGACGGAAGCCGAGATGAAGCGCATGGTGGGCCAGACCATCTTCGACGCCTTCTATCCAGACCGGTATTACAACCACGACGCCGAGGATCCGGACGGCATCGTCGAGCTCGAGCGCACCAGCCACAACGAGGTCGTCGCCATCAACCGGCGCGCCGCCGAGTCCGACCTCGTCATCTACGTGAACATCAACCTCGTCCCCATGGACGGCGGGCACAAGTCGGTGGGCACCGGCCTCACCAACTACGAGTCGCTGCGCGCGCACCACAACGCCCAGACGATTCGCGACACCGAGTCGTACATGGAGCCGTCGAAGAGCCAGCTGCACCGCTCCACCGAGCGCATCGGCCGCGTCATCGACCAGAACGTCAAGGTCTTCCACATCGAGACCACCATCAACAACCGCATGTTCGAAGAGCCGGTCGGCTTCCTCATGAAGAAGGAGGAGGACTTCACCGAGTTCGATCGCCTCAAGCTCCAGTCGTTCAAGTACGCGCTGTCGAAGATGCCGCGGCCGCTGAAGCGGAAGATGTTCTTCAACATCTACGCGCCGTACGAGGTGACGGGCGTCTTCGCCGGCGCGACCGAGCCCACGCACGTCAAGACGCTCGAGATGTCGTGGAAGCAGTACTCGGTGCCGGTGCAGGGCCAGAGCGACATCGTCATCTTCGGCATGCCGTACGTGTCGCCGTACAACGTCAACTCCATCTTGAACCCGCTCCTCGTGCAGGTGATGGCGCTGGGCTACCTGTACAACCTGAACCGCGGCGTGCCGCTCGTGAAGAAGGGCGGCGTCATCATCTTCACGCACCCCTGCTACGACGAGTTCGACCCGGAGCACCACGCGCCGTACATCGAGTTCTTCAACCGCCTGCTGCCGGAGACGCGCGACGCCGTGAAGCTCGAGCACAAGTACGAGCGCGAGTTCGCGACCAACCCCTCGTACGTGCATCTCTACCGCAAGGGGCACGCGTACCACGGGGCCCACCCCTTCTACATGTGGTACTGGGGCGAGAACGGGCGCCAGCACGTCGGCAAGGTCATCGCCGCGGGCGCTGAGAACAACCACGTGCCGGCCATCATGGGGTGGGACCGGACCGACACGTTGTCGGAAGCCATCGACGAGGCGCGCGGCTTCATCGGCCGCGGCGCGTCCATCAGCTTCGTGAAGATTCCGCCGATTCTGCAGACCGACGTGCGACTCTGAGGACGGGCGTCAGCGGCGGCTGAGAACCAGCTTGCCGCGGCCCTGGGCTGCCGCGACCGACACCTTCGCGAACGGTGTCGGGAACGTCACCTGGAGCGTCTGCACCCGGCGATCGGCATCGGGCAGCCATCGAACGAGCGTCAGCGCCGGCGCGACCTCGGGCAGCACGGGCTTGAGCACCAGCGGCTTGCTGGGCGTCTTCGCGGCCACCAGCAGCCCGGCCGACAACGCCAGCACCAGCCCCGCCAGCACTGCGCCGGCCACCCGAACCTGCTTCAGCTCCATCAACGATTCGAACTTCGCGGCGAACGTGTCCATGCGGTGGACGCAATGCGAGGGCCTTGCCACCTGCACCCACACCGTCGATCCAACCGGTTGGTGGCCGCGCGCCTGAACCTGGACACGACAGGTGGAACACCGAGGAACCGATGAAGTGGAGCCTCGATGCCCCGTGGCAAGGTGGTTGACAGGCTCAGCGCGACTCTCAACCGATGAGAGAGCGCTTCAGCCTCGAGCCACTCACGCGGAGGAGCGTCCCGAGGCGCGCGCGACGTTCGGCCTGGAGCAGGTGCTGGAGCAGAGCGGCGATCAGGTGCGGGAGGCGCACCGGCTTGGTGAGGCAGTCCTGCGTGCCGGCGGCGCGGCAGGCCTCGAGATCGGCCGGCATCGCGCTCGCGGTGAGCGCCAACACCGGCGTCTCGTCGCCGCGCGCGGAGCTGCCAGGTGGCCGCGATGCCGACGAGCACCGGCATCTGGAGGTCCATCGACACCAGGTCGAAGCGCTCCGGGGCCAGGAGCTCCCGGCGCTGCATGGCCTTCTCAGGGAGGCAGATGGGCGACACCACCGCACCGGGTCGACCCTCATCTCGCGCGGGGCGTCAGCGTGAGCCGGAGGTTCTTCGGCTTGGGGGACGTCGTGGGGGCGATGGCGAGCGGGCCGTTGGCGGTGAGTTCGAACTCGCGCACCACGAGCGCCACCGCCATCGTCGCCTCGAGCAGCGCGAACATGCGGCCGGTGCATGAGCGCTTGCCGTTGCCGAAGGGCTTGTAGGCCGCGGCGGGACGGGAACGGGTCTGCTCGGGGAGGAACCGGTCCGGGTCGAAGTGGTCGGGCCGTGGCCACACCGAAGGGTCCCGATGCACCGCGCTCATCAGCACGTTGATGGGCCGGCCCGCTGGAATGTGAAAGCCGCCCACCACCTCGTCGGCCATCGGCGCCACGGTCAACACGGGCACCGTCGGCCACAGCCGCAGCGACTCGGACAGCGTGCGCATCACCAGCGGCAGCTTGAGCAGCTCGCCGCGCGTCGGCTCGCGGTCACCCAGCACCTCGTCGACTTCGGCGCGCAGCCGTTGGAAGAGCGCGCGGTTCTCGGCGAGCTGGTGCAGGGTGAACGACAGCAGACCCGCCGTCGTCTCGTGGCCCGCGACCAGGAAGGTGAGCACCTGAAAGCGGATGTTCTCGTCGCTCATGAGCGCGCCCGTCCTCGGGTCGGCCTCGGTCAACATGAGGGACAAGAAGTCCTGCGGCCAGTCCTCCCGGGGCTGCGACCGACGCGTCGCGATGACGCCGTCGACGAGGCTGGCCATCGCGGCGATGTCGGCGCGGAACTGACGCTCCTTGCCCGGAAAGAGGAGGCCCAGCGCTGGAGGGCGGTGCAGCCGATCCATCGACTCCTGCAGCGCGCGCCCCAGGGACTGGAGGAACGGGTGCAGCGCGGGCTGCTCGAACGAGCGGAACTCCCAGCCGAAGCCGCACAGCGAGATGGTGTCCAGGGTGAGCTTCGTCATGTCGGCCACCACGTCGACGCTTCCCGAGGCCTTTCGCCAGTGCCTGAGCAGCGCGTCGAGCACCCGACGCATCGCTGGCATGAAGCGCTCCATCGCGTCGGCGGTGAAACCTGGAGACAGCACCCGATGCGCGAGGCCCCACGACGGCTCGTCACCGTGCGCCGTGAACAACCCATCGCCGGTGAACTCCCGAATGTTGAGCAACGGCCCTGCCACCGCCTTCTGGAAGTGCTTCTCGTCGAACAGCGTCTCGGCCAGGGCGGCGGAGACGACGAAGATGGGGTCGTGGCCGGTCGGCGTCACGACGCGGAAGAGGCCGGCGTCGCGATGGGCCGAGGCGAGCGCGAACAACCGCTGCACGACCCCTTCAGGCCCCAGCATCCACGGGAGGCTCCCCAGCAGCGGCAGAGCCGGCGGCCCGGGGATGGTGGTGAGCGGCGCGGCGAGCGGTGCATTCATGCGCAGAAGCATCACGCGGCGTGGTGCTATTCACTACTCGGGTTTCCCCACCATGCCGTCCGTCCGCCGCCGCGCTGGAAAGAAGCCTCCGTCCTCAAGGGTGCGACGGCCCCGGCAGGAGCGCTCTCAGGCCACCGTCGACGCCATTCTCGAGGCCACTGCTCGGATTCTCGAGACCCACGGCCTGGCCGGGCTGACGACGAACAAGGTGGCCGCGCGCGCGGGCGTGAGCATCGGGTCGCTCTACGAGTACTTCGACTCGAAGGAGGCGCTCGTGCGCGCGTGGTGTGAGCGCTACGTGCAGCGGGTGCGCGAGGTCGTCGACGGACTCTTCGACCGGCTCGAGCAGCAGGCGCTCGAAGACGCGGTGATGCCCTTCCTCGACGGGGTGTTCGAGCTGAACCTCGGCCGCCAGCCCTTCATCCGCGTGTTGCTCGATGAGCTGCCGGCCGTGCTCGGGCATCACCCGCTCCAGGACATCGATGGTCACCTCGCGCTTCGCTGGGAACAGTCGCTGCGGCGCAAGCACACCGGGCTCCCTGAGGACCTCCCCCTGCGCCTCTACGCGTTGACCCGCATGGGCCGCGCGGTGACGGCGGCGTGGATCATCGAGGGCCGGCCGGCGTCCGAGGTCCCTGCGCTCAAGCGCGCGCTGGCCGCCATCATCACGGCAGCCCTCGGCCGACCGGCGCCGCGCTGACGGAAGTCGTTGGCGCTCAGCCCCGCAAGCGGCGCAGCGCGACCTGCGCGGCCCAGTATCCACACATGCCGTGGACGCCGGGGCCCGGCGGCGCCGAGGCGGAGCAGAGCAACACCTGCTCGTTGGGCGTGACGTACGGCAGCCCGACCGTCGGCCGGAAGAAGAGCTGCAGCCCCTCGACCGCGCCGGCCGAGATGTCACCGCCGAGGTAGCTCGCGTTGGTGGCCTCGAAGTCCGCGGGCGCCTTCACGTGCCGCGCGAGGACTCGCTTCGAGAAGCCCGGCGCGAACCGCTCGAGCTGCGCCTCGATTCGCTCGGTCATGTCCACCGTGGAGCCGTTGGGGACGTGGCAGTAGGCCCACAGCGTCTGGTGACCCGCCGGCGCGCGCGTGGCGTCGAAGGGCGAGTGCTGCGCCACCAACACATAGGGGCGCTCTGGAACCCGGTTCGCGGCGGGCGCGGCCTCGGACTCGGCCACCGCTTCCGCATCACCACACACGTGGAGGCACGAGGTGCGCCTCGCGTCGGCCGACGTCCACGGCATGGGCCCATCGAGCGCGTAGTCCACCTTGAAGACGCCGGGCCCGCGCTTGAAGCCCTGCTCGACGCGGCGCCGGTACCCCGCCGGGAGCGCCTCGCCACACACCCGCGTCATCACGTGCGCGTGCGTGTCGAAGAGGACCAGCCGGTGCGACGGCAATTCTTCGAAGCGCGTCACCGGGTGGGAGGCCTCGAGCTCGCCACCCACTTCGCGAATCATCGCCACCAGCGCGTCGACGAGCTTCTGCGAGCCGCCCTCGATGAACGGCCAGCCCACCGCGTGTCCAGTGATGGCGAGGATGAGCCCGAAGGCGTTGGTGAGCGGCGCGGTCAGCGGAGAGAACGAGTGCGCCGCGCAGCCCGCGAGCAGCGCCTTGGCCTTCGGGCCCTGGAACGTGTCGTGCGCGAAGCCCATCGCGCTCTCGAGGGACTTGAGGCCGAAGCGCGCGGCGAGGAAGGGGGCAGACAGCGGCGGCTTCGTGAGCGGGTTGTAGATGAGCCCCTTGAGGTCTTCGAAGCCGGCGACGAGCGGGCCGAAGAGGTTTCGCCACGCCTTCTCATCGGGCCCGAGCCCGGCGGCCGTCTCGTCGAGACTCCGATGCAGCACCGCCGCGTCGCCGCCATCGAGCGGGTGCACGAGCGGGAGGTCGGAGTGGATGAACCGCACCCCGAACTTCTCGAGCGGCAGGGACGAGAAGAACGGGCTCCCGGCCGCGAGGGGATGAATCGCCGAGCAGATGTCGTGGACGAAGCCCTCTCGCGTGAGCGCCATCGAGCGCGCGCCACCGCCGAACGTGGGCTGGCCTTCCAGCACCTTCACCGAGTGCCCCGCGCGGGCCAGCACGAGCGCCGCGGCCAGGCCGTTCGGGCCCGAGCCCACCACCACCGCGTCGTACGTCTTCACGCAGCCTCCCGGCGGGCGACACCCGCTTTGGCGGCTTCTTCCCAGAATCGGGGAAAGCTCTTGGTGACCGCCTCGGTGCCGCGAATGTCGACGTTCACCTCGAGCAGCCGCGCCGCCGTCGCCGCAGCCATCACCAGCCGGTGGTCGTCGCTTCCATCGAAGGTCGCGTCGCGCGGGCGCGCGGGCGGTTCGATGGTGAGCCGGTCTCGCGTGATGGTGGCTTTGCCCCCGAAGGCCTCCGTCATGCGCGCCACGCCCTCGAGGCGGTCACTCTCTTTGAGCCGGAGCACCCCACACTGCGTGAACGTCGACGGCCTCGGGCACCGCAGCGCGATCGCGACGAGCGCAGGCACCGCATCAGGACACAACGACGCGTCCACCGTCAGGCCCTTCGAGGATGTCCCGCGAACGAAGGTGCCGCTCGGGTCGTGCTCGAGCGTCAGCCCCACCGACGCCAGGTGCTCGACCACCACTCGGTCTGGATGCGACACCTGAAGGTCCACCTCCGCCACCGGCACGCCGCTGCACCAGGACAACGGCAGCAGGTAGGTGAGGGAGGACCAGTCTCCTGGCAGCGCGACGGGCGGGGCGACCTTCGTGCGCTTCAGCACCGTGAACCGAATGTCGGTGCAATGCAGGTCGAACCCGAACCGGCGCAGCCACCCCATCGTGAGGACGAGGTAGCCCACGCTCGCCGGCTCGGCGTCGACCACCACCGACATCGGCGCGACGCCGTCGTTCACCAGCCGCGCACAGCCCAGCAAGAGGCTCGAGACGAACTGACTCGACTCCCCGGCCTGCACCGAGAAGTCCGCCGACGGCCGGGCCCGGGCCGAGCGAACGGTCAGGGGCCACGGGAGCGCGCCGCGCTCGAAGGTGGTGCCCAGCGCGCGGGCGAGCGCGTCGAACAGCGGCTGTTGGGGGCGCTCGGCGAGGCGCGGCGTCCCGGTGAAACGAAAGGCATGCGGGTGGCGCAGCGCCGCCTGGGTCACGAGGAAGCGGAAGGGCGCGCCGGCGTCGAGGCAGTCGAGCTCACCGCCTTCTCCGCGGAGCGTCACCAGCCCACGTGAGAGGACGTCGACGTCACGCGGACGAACCTCCGCCGGCGGGAGCAGGTGCTCGTGCCGCCCCTCGCACACCTCGGCCAGGACGAGCGCGCGATGCGCATCGGACTTCGACACCGGTGGCCGCATGGCGTCCGTCATGGCGCGCGCCTCCCCGGCTCATTCATGGTCGAAACCCCGACCGCCACAGCGGCGCCCACACCGATTCCGGCACCTCACGCACCGTCCAGCGGCCCGGCTGCTCCAGCAGCACCATGCGCACGCCGGTGGCTCCGCCCTTCTTGTCCGCCGCCACGAGCTTCCGCACAGTCGTCGGCGAGGTCCGCCGCGTCAGCGCCTCGAGCGTTCGCCGGGCCGTCGGTGCGTTGGGCAGCACGGAAGCCACCTCTGACGCCAGGGCTGCGGGCGTCACGCCGAGAGACACCCCCACCTGGAGCGCACACAGCATGCCAAGCCCGACGGCCTCACCGTGCCGCACCCGGTAGTCGCTGACCGACTCGAGCACGTGGCCGAAGGTGTGGCCGAAGTTGAGCACCACCCGCACGCCCTTCGTTTCGTACGGGTCGACGCGCACGACGGCCTCCTTCAGCGCGCGCGCTTCACGGAGCAGCTCCTCGTCGGCCGGCGTACGACGACGCCAGCGCCGAAACGCCGCGCCATCGAGCGTCACCACCATCTTCCACGCCTCGAGCCGCCCTTCGCGCCGCTGCACCTCGGTCAGCGTTTCGAAGAACGCCGGACACAGCCACGTCTCGGCCGGTCCATGGAAGACGCCGAGCGCGTTCTTCACGCCGCCGACGTTCACCGCGCCCTTCCCACCGATGGAGCTGTCTACCGCCGCCAGCATCGTCGTCGGCACGTGGAGGAGGCGCACGCCGCGCTTGTGGAGGTGCGAGAGGACCGTGATGGTGTCCCCCACCGTTCCACCGCCGAGCGCGACGAAGGTGGCCGACCGGGGAACGTCCGCGAGGCCCTTCGCCAGCCGCTCCAGACTCGCCAGCGACTTGAGCGCTTCGCCCGCCTTCACCGGGACCACGCGAGCCAGGCGCAACGCGGCGCGCGCCTCGGAGTGGAGCCGCAACACCCGCTCATCGGCGAACACCACCGCGTCCGACGGGAGCTGCCGGGCCAGGATCCGGAAGGAGCCACGCCGCTCGATGGCGGGCGCGAGCGAGAAGGGACTCATGGCCGGTGCGGCCCCGCGAGGAACGACAGCCAGAGGTCGGCCAGCACCATTGACGCCATCGCCTCCACCACCGGCACCGCGCGCGGGAGAATGCACGGGTCGTGTCGCCCGGCCTTCGCCACGTCGGTCAACGTCGCCGTCGGCTTGAAGAGCACGCGCGCCAGCACCGGTTCCCCGTTGGTGAGGCCGCCTTGAATGCCGCCGTAGACCTCGCTGGGGCGACCGTCTGCTGCAGGCGCGTGGAAGGCCGTGCCCGGGAGCTTGAGCCGCTCCTCGAGATCCGCCGGTCCCCACACCACGCCCGTCACCGCGCCGATGCCGGCGAGCGCTTCGGCGAGCCGCGCCTTCAGCTTGCCGAAGACGGGTTCTCCCAGGCCGACCGGCGCGCCTTCGAGCCGAAGCGTGATGGCGCCACCCAGGCTGTCGCCCACGGCCTTCGCCTCGAGGATGCGGGCCTCGACCTGCTTCGCGGTCGCCTCGTCTGGAACCCGGCTGGCGTGCGCATCGACCTGGGCCCGCGTGAGTCCCGCGGCCGGGAGCGGCGCGACGAAGCGCTCCACCTGAGACACCCATGCCAGCACGCGGAGCGAAGGGACCTCACGCGCCAACACCGCGTCAGCGACGGCGCCACCGATGACCCGACAGAGCGTCTCCCGGCCGCTCGTTCGCCCTCCGCCGCGCGGATCGCGGTGCTTGAAGCGCTCCCGCCAGACCCGATCGGCGTGCCCCGGACGCTCCTTCGTCTTGAGCGCCTCGTAGTCCTGGCTGCGCTGATCCTGGTTGCGGACGATGGCCGCGATGGGCGTGCCGAGCGTCTTGTCTTCGAAGACGCCGGACAGCAGCTCGACCTGGTCCGGCTCGTTGCGCGCCGTGGTGAGCGCAGACTGGCCCGGGCGGCGACGGTCGAGCGCCTGCTGCACGACGTCGCGCGTGAGCGCCACACCGGCGGGACAGCCATCGACGACGGCGCCCATCGCGGGGCCATGGCTCTCCCCGAAGGTGGTGACGCGAAAGAGGTGGCCGAAGGTATTCATATGGAGGACTCCCAGAGGTCTTTCTGGCGCCGGGCCTGCGCGAGGAACCAGCGTGGCCCCAGTCGCAGCGGCGTGCCGCCCCGCTCGCGAATCGTCGCTGCGATGGTGCGCGCCGGGCCCCCGTACGCGATGACGGCCACCGTGACGCCGGTGAGGTCGAGCGACGCGGGCACCTCGACCGTCGCGGGCCACGTCCAGATGGCCGCGCGAAGGACTGACGCCGCCGGGGCACGCTGCAGGTCCGCTCGCGTCCGAACGACGACCTCGACCCCCAGGTGCGCTGCCGCTTCCACCAGCGCGTGCGTCGCGCCGCCATCGCCCAACACCGTCACCCGCTTCTCTCCCACCGCTGCGAGGAGGGCCGCCAACGTCGCCGCGGCGCCTTCGCGATCGGTGTTGAACGCCGAGTACCCGTCGGCCTCGCGCACCAGCGTGTTGACGGCGCCGTGACTGGCGCCCACCGCGCTGGCGACCCGCTTCTTGAATGGGTTGGTGACGGCGAACCCCCGGTAGTGGGGCCGCAGGACCTCGAGGAGCGCGGCGACGTCAGCGTCCACGGGCAGCTCGATGCGATCGAACGGCTGCACGTGGAGCCGGGGGCTTCGGGAGTGCGCGAGCGGAGCGCCGAGAATGCCCAAGCGCTGCGTCTTCGGGTCGCCCTTGGCCCGAAGGCTCGCGCGCACCGCGTCGGCGAGGAGCCGCTGCCCGGGGGCCGCGCACCAGTCTGAATCGAGCGCCAGGTAGTCGAGCGCGTTGTCGACCGCGAGGAGCGCCCGAAAGGGCAGCGCGAGCGCACCGGTGGCCAACACCGTCACGCGGTCGGCTCCGAACGTGTCGATGAGGCGTCGTTGGGTCTCGAACAGCCTCGCGGCCGAGCGAAGGTCTCCGACCGGCTCGACGTGCTTGAGGTGCGCGCCTGGTGGCAGGTCGCGCCAGCGCGCGACGGCCTCATCCGGCTGAAGCGGCGATGGCGCATGCACCGACACCACCTGGCCTGCCGGAACCTTCAGCGAAGGGGTCTGCGCGAGCGCGAGCGGCGCACCCCGTTGCAGAGCCGGTGCTGGCGTGGTGCGGACCGCGTCCGGCCCGCCTCGCGCGCTCCCGGCCCCGGAGAAGCCCTGCGGCGTCTCAGCGTGAACGGACGCGGGAGGAGCCTTCGCGACACCGGTGCGCTGGTCGGCCTGTGAGATGGCCTGCGTGCGCTGCGCGTTGAGCTCGCTCCCGACCGCGTCACCGCCCACTCCATGAGCCGCGGCGTCGGTGTCGAGCATCGCGGCGAGCCGTCTCCACGCAGCCGGAGCCAGCACGCCGCGCTCTGCCACCAGCAGCGGCAACGCGCGTGACGCCGGCGTCAGGTCGACCTCGAGGGGCGTCAGGTCGGTTCTCACCTCGAGCACGTCGGCGCCGGCATGACGCGCGCGCCACGCGAACTCGGTCGGCGGCGTGAACGGCGGCAGCGTCACCACCCGGCGCGCGCGGAGGGGCCGGCTCGCCGCGAGGAGAAAGTCCACCAGCGACCTCGGCTGCGCGCGGCGATGGAGCTGTTCTCGCTCGGCCCACACCTCGTCGAGTTCCTGCGCGAGTGGGAGGTCGGGACGAAGCCGTGGCCGGCTGGTGTCCGCCGACAGCCGCTCGACGTAGGTCTCGTAACTCACTGGGACCAGCACGGTGACACACCCGACCAGCGCGTCAGGGTGCGACGCCAGGAACCCACCCCCGACGGCCACGACCAGCCCGGGAGCCAGGGCGAGGAACGCGGCCTTCTCGGCCGCGCGAAACGACGCCACGTCGTCGCCCACCCACGCCCAAAGCGAGCGGCCATGACGCTGCTCGAGCTGGCCATCGAGGTCGACGCCGTCTCGGCCCAGCAGCGCGGCGACGTGCGGCAACAGGGTCGACTTCCCAGCAGCCCGGTGTCCGGCGAGCACCACCGTCACCCCGCGGGGGAGCCCTTCCCCTGGCGCCTCGCGACGGCGCGCCCACTCGGCCAACAGCGAGGCGCGCAGCCGCGGGTCCACGTGGCGGAAGAGGTCCACGGTGCCTCTCTACGCGCCTTGCGCACGCCTCGCATCGGCAACGCACGCCTGTCGGACTGCTAAGGTCTCGCCAATGCCTGGCACGACGCGCGCCCGCTTTGCCCTCCTCACGCCCCCCGCGACGTGGGTCGTCCTCGTCAGCGCGCTCATCGCCTGCGGCACCACGATGACCCCCGCGCCACGGGAAGGTGCTGCGTGCACCCAGGAGAACGCTGGTGCGTGTGAGACGCCGACGCGCCTGCTCGCCTGTCGTGAGCTGACGTGGACGGTGTTGAGCGACTGCAGGGGCCCACAGGGCTGCCGGCAGAGCAACGGCACGGTCGAGTGCGACACCAGCCTCAACGGCGTCGGCGACCGCTGCAGCAACCTCGGACGTGTGCGCTGCGACCCGGACGGCGGCCTGCAGATTCTCCGCTGCCGCGACGGCGGTGTGTTCGGCGTCGAGTTCAGCTGTCCAGAACGAGGGGGCGTCCAACTGCAGTGTGTGCTGTCGGACGCTGGACTGACCTGCGACTGAGGGGTTCTCCCTCGCGCCCCCCTGCACGACGAGCGATGGCGCGGCTGGCGTTCGGAGCCGCACCTCCGCTGCCGGATGAACGTGTGGCAGGACGGCGGTGCTGAAGCCCACGAAGAAGCGGCCCTCAACCCAGCAGCGCGCTCCACGCCACGGTGCTGGTGTCGCACGCGCCACGCTGACGCCGTCGGGCGTGTCGTCTTCCTCGACTGGAGCGGCCTTCAGCCCAGCAACGCCTCCCACTCCTGCGCGTTGGTGACCAGCCGGGCGCCCATCCCCTCGACGAGGGCACGGTGGTTCTCGGCCGCGCGGCCTCCGACGATGAACTGAGCGCCATTGCCACGTTCGTGCAGCAACTCTTCGAGCGTCTGCTTGAAGGCCTCGGGCCCCTCGTCGTTGATGACCGACAGCGCCACCACCTGTGGCAACGTGACGCGGACGACGCGCGCGAGGTGCTCGGCTGGCGTCCGAGCGCCGAGGAAGGTGACGCGCCAACCGGCGTGCCGGAAGCGCAGCGCCGCGCCCATGAGGCCCAGCTCGTGCTCGTCTCGCGGGAAGCACGCGCACACGACGTGCTGCTTCGCGCGGCGGGGCGCCTGGTGGAGCAACGCGATGACGCGCTGCCGCGACGCCTGCGTGACGAGGTGCTCTTCCGCCACCGTCAGCGCACCCGCGTGCCAGCGCTCGCCGACCTCGCGCTGCAGGGGCGCCAGCACCTCTTCGAAGAACGCCACCGGAGGCATCGAGGCCATCGCCTCGTCGAGCACCTGTTCGACCGACTGCTGGTCGAGCCGCTCGGCCGCCACGAGGATCTCCTGACGCCAACGCTCCGTCTGCCCGGCCTTCGGCGCCCGCACCGTCTGCCGTTCGGCGCGGTCGAGCGCGTCCTTCACGTCACGCTTGATGCTCGGCAGCAGCTTCACCGCCTCGGCGATGGAGACGCCCTCTTCGGTGAGCTGCTTGAGGCGCTTGAGGACCGCGATGTCGGCCTCGGTGTAGGCGCGGTAGCCCGATGGCGTGCGCTTGGGCTTGAGCACGCCGTAGCGACGCTCCCAGGCGCGAATGAGGCCTTCGGAGACACCGCTCATCTCGGCCGCGATGTTGATTCGGTAGGTGCGCTCCATCACGACTGCGCCGCGTGCTGACGCGGGCCCTCCTGGCTCGGCACCTGCGTGGCCGGGAGTCGCCGAACGGCGTCCCACCGTTCTTGAACACCCGTACGTCCTCGAACCACGGGGGTGAAGCCCTCGGTGGAGCGCGCGGAAAGCACCCGCTCGTAGACGCTCGTGAGCGCCGCCTCGTAGGTGGACAGCTCACCTGGCGCGTGGGGCGAGCCCACCTCGACCAGCACGTCGGGGTGCTCATGCTCGAGGAAGGCGTAGCGAACCGCGATGGGCACGGCGACCTTCTTCGACGAGCGCGCGAGCACCTCGACGCCGCGAGACAGCGGACCCAGCGGCCCTTGCCCCGCGCGAATTTCACCCTGCGGAAAGATGACGACGCACGCGTTGGAGCGACCGAGCACCGACTTCGCGTACTTGAGCGTCTCGACCGCGCTGCGGGCATCGCCTCTGCGAATGCTGAAGGCACCGATGCGGGTGTGGAAGGGGTACTTCGCCAGGTTCTGCTCCTCCATCACCGCGTAGGTGTCCCACCGGGCGGCGTGGCCCAGCTGGTGGACGATGAAGCCGTCCCAGAAGCTGGAGTGGTTGAAGTACGCCACCAGCCCGTCGCGTGACGACGGCAGCGTGCCGCGCACCCACACGCCGCGGAACGCCGAGCGCACCTTCCGGCTGATGTACCAGTCGATGACGCGGGTGAAGAGCCCGCCTTTGGCGTCTCGAATCATGAAGCCTCCCCCGATGACGGCAGCGCTTCCATGCGCCCGCCGGACTTGAGCGCGAAGCGGCGCCCGCGCCAGTGAACCGTGCTGCCCTGCCGAAGCGCGTTGAGCCACGCCACCCACAGCAGCACCTCGGCCATCAACCACTCGAAGCGCAGGCCGCCGCGGTTGTCCTGCGTGTTGGCGAGCGTGATGCGCGCCGCGACGAGGAGACACAGCGCGCCGGCCACCTCCGGTGTGGCGATGATGGAGGCCAGCACCATGAGCGCTGGCGTCGGCGCGAAGAGGAGCGGCACCGAGGGGAAGAGCGCGGCGCGATGGGCGCGCAGCACCTGCATCCAGCGGGTGAAGCGCTCCACCACGCCCGACACCGGCACCGAGAGCGATTGCGGCACCCGCGCGGTGGCCTTCGCCAGCGTCACCGGCAACCCCTTCTCATGCAGCACGACGGCCAGCTCGAGGTCCTCACCGATGCAGTCCGCGAGCTTCACCAGCTCCTCGGCCGCCTGGGACGAGAGCGCGAGGGCCTTGCCGCAGATGGCGGGCGCGCCAGCGGACATCACGTCGAGCACCTCGAAGGCATGGTGCGACTGCACCAGCAGCCCGCGCACACACCGGCCGCCGAGCGTCTCGGAGACATCGGGCCGGGGCGCGGCCGAGGCCGCCGCTGCGCCACCCCGCAGCTCGTCCACCAGCGCCGTCACCAGCGCCGCGTCGACGCGGACATCGGCGTCGATGCACAGCACCACCTGGTCGGGCGTTCCAGTCAGCGCGTCCGGGCGCTCGTCCGTCGTCTCTTCACGGGGCCCCGAGCTCTCGCTGCGCAGCGTGGCCAGCGCGTAGGCGATGTGGCCCACCTTGCGGTTCCGGGCCAGCGGGTCGGACGAAAGCCAGCGCACGTTGGCCGAGGCCAGCCGCGGGCGAAACGGCGACACCACCACCTGCGTCAACTCGCCGGGATAGTCGATGGGCGTCGCCAGGTTCTCGAGCTCGAGCGAGGTGGGCGCGTCGACGGGACGAATGAGCAATACATGCGGCCGACGTCGGAGCCGGCGGGTGGGCTCGCTGCGCTTCCAGACGCGCAAACGGTAGACGGCGACGGCCGAGAAGAGCGCCGCGACGATGGCCCAGGTGGTGACGAAGGTGCTCATGCGACACGTGCCTTCCCGTCGGCGCGAACACCCGACGACGACCCATGGAACCGCTCGAAGTCGGCGACCTCGGCCAGCGCGTGCGCGCCGTCAGCGGAGGCCTCGAGGCGGGCGTAGAACGGAGAGGACTCCAGCACCGTCGGCGGGCCGGCGACGCCCAGCGAGGTCGGCAGCCTGAGGCCCCAGTTGGACCGCGTGCGCTCGACCTCGAGGTCGCGGCGAGCCACGCAGACTGTGCCATTCATCGACTCGGCGATGAGCGCGGGCGCTCCCCAGGGCGCCAACCGCAGGTCCGACGTCGCGGCGCGGTGGGTGCGCACCTGGTCCCAGCCGACGAGTCCACCCATGCCCAGCGGCACGTCACCCGCGTGGCTGTCATGCGAGCCGACACCGGTCACGTCGAGCTCCCACGTGGGCACCACCAGGTGCGCGCGGCCCCGCACACACAAGGGCTGCCAGCGGTGCACCAGGCCGTTCACCACGGCCTGCTCAGCGCCCGGGGGCGTGTCACAGACGAAGTCCACCGTGGCCTCGACGGCCGCGGCCCACGGCGTCGGCATGCCGACGACGCGCATCGTGAAGCCCTCGTCGCGGTAGGAGAGGGACGAGGCGCCGACGCGCAGGGTGCGGCCGTCGTCCTCGACGCAGACCTCCTGGAACTCGTTGACCACCCATGCGACCCGCACGCCCTTCTCGTAGAGGGCGAAGTGCACGGCGGCGTGCTCTCGCGCGGCGCCGCCTTTCTTGTGCGACGTCGAGTAGCGACCGGAGAAGACGCTCCCCAGCATGAAGGTGACGAGCGCGGTGACGTCGCCGGCGACGACGTCGGCGGAGTACCAGCGGTAGGCGCCTCCACGGGCGGGCAGCACGACGCGCGTCATGACCGCCCTCCCAGGTGCGCCGAGGTGAGGCCCGCCGCGAAGCGGCCAGACAACATGACGAGGGGCACGCCGCCGCCCGGGTGCGTTCCACCGCCGGCGTAGAAAAGGCCCGGTACCGCGCCGCGAATCGCTGGCCGCTTGAAAGGCCCGAAGCGCCCGTGCGGGAGGAAGCCGTAGATGGAGCCTCGCGGCGCGCCCTTGTTCGCCAGGTCGACCGGCGTGCGCTGGGCCACGGTGGTGAGCGTCACCTCGCGCAGCGCCGGCACCAGCGCCTTCGAGCGCTCGCGGATGAAGGCCTCGAGGCGCACCGCGTGCTCGGGCCAGCGGGCCTCTTCACCGGCCGGCATCGGCGGCACATTCACCATCGCGTACAGCCCGCTGCGGCCCACCGGCGCCATCGTCGGGTCCGTCGCCGCGGGGTGGCAGAGGTGAATCGTCAGCTCATCGGCCACGCGGCCCTGCGACAGCTCAGCGAACTCCCGGCCGTAGTCGCTCGAAAAGAGAATCGTGTGGTGCGGGAGCGACAGCCGCGCGTTCGCGTCGAACATCACCACGTAGCCCGACATGGTGAGCGGCTGGTCCTGCTGGCCCTGGTGCTGGAGCGGATCCGCGTTGACGATGACCGCATCGAACGCGCGTTCGTCGACGATGAACTCCGTGCCGCGGGCCTGGTGGGTCACCCTTCGGCCCAGGACGAGCTCGACGCCGTTTCGTCGCGCCGCGGTCACCAGGCCCTGCACGATGCCGCCCAGGCCGCCCACCGCGTGGTGCACGCCGAAGGCCCGTTCGATGTGCGCGATCATCGCGAAGGCGGCGTTGGCCTCGTAGGGCGAGGCGCCCGCATACGTGGCGAAGCGCCCGACGAACTGCTGCAGGTGCGTACCAGTGAAGTGCTTGCGGGCCAGGCCGTCGAGCGTCGCGAGCTTGAGGCCCGTGACGAGGGTCGACAGGCCGTTGCGGGCTGCGCGGGCCATGAAGCCCATCATCGTCTCGTACGGCGCCTCGAGGTACGGCTGCCCGGCGGCGCGGTAGACGACCTCGGCCTCGCGAAAGAACGCCTGGAGCGAGCGGGCCCCGTGGGCTTCGAGCCGTTCGGCGCTCTCGCTGGCGCGCTCGAGCGACTCCCAGCAGTCGAACGTCTTGCCGTCGGCCCACCGGTAGCGCGTCTGAAGTTCGACCCGCTCGAGCCGGGGCATGAGGTCCTCGGCGCCCAGCTCTGCGAAGGTAGCCCGCACGGTGTCGGGCATCGTCATCACGGTGGGGCCGGTGTCGAAGGTGAGGCCATTGAGCGAAACGGTGCCGGCCTTGCCGCCGAGGCTGTCGGTCGCCTCGAACAGCGTCACCTGGTGGCCTTTTCGCGCGAGCACGCCCGCGGCCGTCAGGCCTCCGATGCCCCCCCCGATGACGGCCACCCGTTTCATGACGCCTGCGCAGCTCCCTTCAACGCTCCGAGGATTTCGCGGGCCCGCTCGGGCCGGTAACAGCGCTCTTCGGACAGCCGCGCGGCGACGGTGACGACGTCGGGGCCTGCCGCGCCGGCCTCGGCGGCCACGCGTCGCGCATGGAGCGCCATGTGGCCGCGGTTGATGCCTTCGGTGGAGAGCGCCTTGAGCGCCGCCAGGTTCGACGCGAGCCCCGCCGCCGCGGCCAGCATGCCGAGGTCGTTCGCCGAGGTGACGTGGGCCAGCTCGAGCGCGAGCTTGACGCCGGGGTGCGTTCGCGCGGCGCCACCGACCGTCGAAGTGGCCATCGGGAGCGTGAGCTCGCCCATCAGCACCTTGTCGTTGCACCACCAGCGGGTCAGCGGCGCGTAGGTGCCCGAGCGCGAAGCCCAGGCGTGCGCGCCGGCCTCGACCGCGCGCCAATCGTTGCCGAAGGCGAGCAGCACCGAGTCGACGCCGTTCATCACGCCCTTGTTGTGGGTGACGGCGCGGTACACGTCGAGCTCGGCGAAGCGCTGGGCCTCGACGATGCGGAGGGCCACGAGCGCGCCGTCGGGGAACTCGGCCGAGGCGAGCGCCGACGTCGGCACCCGGCAGCGGACGGTCACCTTCCGACGGTCGGACAGGTTGGTGAGGATGCGAAGGCCCACGCGCCCGTTCGAGAGCTCCTCGAGCGACGCCGACAGGCCCTCGGCGACGGTGTTGACGGTGTTGGCGCCCATGGCGTCGCGCACGTCGACGTGCACGTGCACCACCAGGCAGTCGCCGAGCAGCCGAACCTCGAGGTCTCGCGCGCCGCCGCCTCGCGCCACCATCGTCGGAATGAGCGCGTCGGCTTCGGCGAGCAGCGAAGGTTTCGCCGCGAGGATTCGCTCCTTCGCCAGCGCCATGTCCGGCACGTCGAGCAGCTGCACCTGGCAGGTGAGCACGGGCTCGTCGGCCTCGGCGGTGAAGCCTCCACCGTCGAGCACCAGCCGCGCGGCGTAGCTGGCTGCGGCCACGATGCTGGGCTCCTCGACGCTCATCGGCAGCACGCGGTCGACGCCGTTGATGCGGAAGTTGAGCGCCACCGAGAGCGGCAGCGCGTGGAGGCCGATGACGTTCTCGATCATCGCGTCGGCGTCGGCCTCACCCAGGCCGCACCCCACGCGCTCGAGGGTCTGCGCACGCTCGGCCGACAGCCACGTCGACTCCACCAGGCGCTGCCGGCGCGCGCGCACGTCGAGGCGGTGAAAACCCGACAGGCGGGAGCTGCGGGGGACTCGCTGGAGCACGCTCACGCGGCCTCCCGGGGAAAGAAGGCGTCGAGCCGCGGCATCGGAACCTCGGTGGCGGGGCCGATGGCCCGTGGGTTGGGGGTCACCAGCACGCGGGCCAGCTGCCCAAGCTTGCCGGACAGCGGCAGGTGCGCGCGCCCGGAGAACACGTCGAAGCGGCGGCGCTCGAGGTCCGAGAGGATGCCGCCGTACACGGCCGCCATGAGGCGAACCACGCGCTGGCTCCCGAAGCCGCGCAGGTCGGGCACGCCGAAGAGCGAGCGTCGGTAGTAGGCGCGCGCGCGGGCCACCTGGAAGCGCATGAAGGCGGTCCACGCCGTCCACTTCGCCTCGGGCACCTTCGCGCCGTGCCGCCAGGCCTCGAGCTCAGCCGTCCCCAACCCAAACGCCGTCAGCTCGTCCGCGGGCAGGTAGAGCCGACCGCGCGAGAGGTCTTCCTTCACGTCCCGCAAGATGTTGGTGAGCTGCATCGCCACGCCGAGGTCCGCCGCGAAGGGCAGACAGCGCGCGTTCGCGTGGCCCAGCACGGGCGTCATCATCTCGCCCACCACACCCGCGACGCGGTAGCAGTAGAGGTGGAGCTCCTCGAAGGTCGCGTAGCGCGTCTTCGTGAGGTCCATCTCCATGCCGGCGATGAGCTCCTGAAACGGACGCTCGGGGATGCCGTAGCGCGCGACCGTGTCCTGGAACGCCGCGGCCTCCGACTCGTGCCAGGGCAGCTCGCGCCACGAGGCTTTGGCGCCAGACGTGTACAAGGACGACACCGCGGCACGCGCCAGCGCCAGCCGCTCTGAGAGCTCCTGGGGCTTCGCGTTCGGTGCCGAGACGGAGCCGTCGCCGAGGTTGTCTCCATCGACGAGGTCGTCGAGCCGGCGGCAGAACGCGTAGAGCGCGAACGCGCCGCGGCGGCGGGCGCCAAAGAGGGCGAGGCTCGAGAAGAAGAACGAGCGCGCGTGGAACCGCGTGAGGGCCTTCGCCCGCGCATACCCCTCACGCACCAGCGCCGTGGCGGCATGGTCGGTGCGCAGGGTGAGCGCGCTGGCGGCGGGCGACATCATGGGCTGTTGGCCTCCACTCGCGCCGCCAGCGGGAGCTCCACCGGGGCCTTCGCCGCAGAGCCGGGCCGCCGGACGCTGGGCTTGACGCTCGCGCGCGAGTCGATCGACTGCACGCACAGGTCCGCGGAGATCATCACCGTCGGAACGCCAGTGCCCGGCTGCACCGAGGCGCCGCAGTAGAAGAGGTTGCCGATGCGGTCGTCCCACACCTTGGGGCGGAAGGGCCCAATCTGGAACATGTTCTGGGCCAGCCCGAAGTTGGAGCCGCGCTCGAGGTTGAGCTCGCGCTCCCAGTCGTCCGGGGTGATGACGCGCTCGACCTCGACGTCGGCCTCGAGGTCCTTCAGGCCCAGCTCCGCCAGACGCGCGAACACCTTGGCGCGCAGCTTCGGGCCCTCGACCTTCCAGTCCAGGTGCGGCGCGCGGTGCGGCACTGGCACCAGCACGTAGAGCGCGTCCTTGCCCTGTGGCGCCATCGAGGGGTCGGTGTGCGCGGGCGCGTTGACGTAGAAGCTCGGGTCCTCGGGGACGTTGAGCGTCTCGAAGATGTCCTTGAAGCTGCCCTCGAAGTCCTTGCCGAAATAGACGTTGTGGTGGAGCAGCTCGTCGTAGCGGCGCTTCACGCCCAGGTAGAGCATGTAGCCCGACGAGGTGTACCGCTTCTTCTCGAGCTCCGGGTGCGACGACACCCTGGGGTCGATGAGGTGCTTCTGGGCCCAGGGGTAGTCGGCGTTGCACACCACCACGTCGGCGCGCGCGACCTGGCCATCGGCGAACGCCACGCCCGTCGCCTGACCCTGCTCGATGACGACGCGGCTGACCTCGCGCTGGTAGTGCAGCTTCACGCCGAGCTCGACGCACACCTTCTCGAGCGCGCGGGGAATCGCGCCCATGCCGCCCATCGGGTACCAGATGCCCACGGCGAGCTCGGTGTACGGCAGCAGCGAGAAGACCGCCGGCGCCTCGTACGGCGAGACCCCCAGGTACATCGTCTGGAACGACATCGTCTGGCGCAGCCGCTCGTCCTGGAACGACTTCGACACCTGCCCGAAGAGCGTCTGGTGCGCGCCGATGCGGAAGATGTGCGGCAGGTTCGAGGGCGTGAGGAACTGCGGGAGCGAGTCGAAGTGCTTGGTGACGAAGCGCTCCATCGAGGTGTCGTGGCGGTCGCGCCCCCTGGCGAGGAAGCGCAGGTAGGGCTCGAAGCTGCCGGGCTCGAGGCGCTCGAGCTCCTCGCGCATGCGGGTCAGCTCGCTGGTGAGCGTGATGCTGGAGTCGTCCCGAAACGTGACGCGGTAGTTCGGGTCGCAGCGAACCAGCTGGAGGTAGTCGGACAGCTTCCGGCCCACCGACGCGAACGCCTGCTCGAAGACGAACGGCATCAACATGATGGTGGGGCCGAGGTCCCACGTGAAGCCGCTCGCCTGGACGCGGCCACAGCGCCCCCCGGGGACGTCGAGCTTCTCGTAGAGGTCGACCTCCCAGCCCTGGTGAGCGAGCTTCATCGCGGCGGTGAGCCCACCCACACCAGCGCCGATGACGATGGCCTTGCTCACCGGGCCCTCCGCACCATGCGCGCGATGAGGCCGTCGAGCACGAGGCGCGCGCCCGAGGCCGATGGGAGGAGCTGGAGCGTGCGTCGCCCGGAGCGCGTCATGCGCTCGATGACCCGCTGGGTGGCGTCCTTGCCGCCCCAACGCTCCACCTCGGCCCGCGCCAGCGCGAGGGTCTTCGCGTCCCGCACGTCACTGTCCCACAACCGCTCGAGGCGCTCGCGACCCACGTCGTCGGCGCGCGTCCATGCGGCCACCACCGGGAAGGTGCGCTTGCCCTCCATGAAGTCGCCGCCGCCGTCCTTGCCCGCCACCGCATCGTCTCCGAACAGGCCGATGAGATCGTCGCGGAGCTGGAACGCCATGCCCACCTGACGGCCAATGCGCTCGAGCTGCTCGAGGAGCGCCTTGCTCGCGCCGCCCAGCATGGCGCCGGCGATGAGGGGCGCGACGAAGCCGTAGCGGGCCGTCTTGAGGTTGGCGACTTTCAGCGTCTGGAAGAGGTTCACCTCGGCCAGCGGCGTCCCCGCCAGGTCGATGTCGAGGTACTGACCGACCGCCGTGTGCCGGCAGATGGTCATCATGTACCTCGTCGCCTCGGCGGCGTGGCGCTGACCGCAGCCGAGCATCACCTCGACGGCGCGCGAGTAGACGTGGTCGCCGACGACGACGGCCAGGTCCTCGCCGGCCTTTCCCGACGACAACACGCGGTGGAGCGACGGGCCACCCCGCCGCGTCGCCGCACGATCCGCCACGTCGTCATGAATGAGCATGAACGTGTGGAGCAGCTCCAGGCCCGCCGCGAACTCGCGCACACCTTGCGGAATGCCCTGGCCCATCCCACCCGATGCCATGGCCCAGCCGGCCACCAACAACGTCGGCCGCACGCGCTTGGCCGGACGCAGGGTGTACGCGCGCAGCTCGACCATCGCGCGCGACCACCGCGGGTCCATCGCCGCTTCATCTGGCAGCACGAGGAGGTCTGCCAGCACCCGCTCCAGCTCCATCTGAAACGAGGCGAGCGTTGCTTCGGCACCCATTGGTATGGTCGAGGTCGCGATGCTGGTCATTCGATGAATCCTTTCGCGCCGGTTGGATGCCGTGATCGCCAACCCGTTGCAGGGTTCGTACAACCTTTGTATAGCGGGTGTCGAATGCTTGGTGCAGCAATCTCGCCCGGGGCACGGTGGGTCGCTTCGGTGCTGCTCTCCGCGGCCCTCGCGGCCACCGCTGATGGAGGTGTCACCTTGGACGCAACCGTCGAGAATTCCAGTGGTTCATTCACCCGGCTGAGCACACTCTGGCAGAAGCCGACGGTGCTCTTCTACGAGGATCGGGACTCGACAGGCCTCAACCAGCACGTCAAGGACGCGCTGACGGAGCGGGCCCAGAGACCCGGCATGGCCGATCAGGTCTCGGTCGTGGCGGTCGCGAACGTGTCAGCGTGGGATTGGTTCCCGGCCCGGAATTTCGTTCTCGCCGCGGTGAAGGACATCGAGAAGAAGGTGAACGTGCCTGTCTATCTCGACTTCAAGGGGTCGATGACGGCCGCGCCGTGGAACCTGCCCTCGAAGTCGTCGACGGTGCTGGTGCTCGACGCGGCGGGAAAAGCGGTGTGGCGGGCGCAGGGGCGGCTGACGAAGGAGAAGATCGACGAGCTGTTCGTCGAGCTCGAGCGCCTCGTGTACGGCCGCGTAGCGCACTGACGCCGATGCCCTGCGTGGTGACGTTCGCACCGGTGCCACCGCGTCGAATCAGGCGTCGGCGTCACGCGCGAGGTCACGCGTTCGTCATCAACGGCGCGCGGGCCTGACACCTCGCGGGGCTGCGCGCGGCCGAGCGTTTGCTCTCTTCACCGGGCATGACCCGACCTGCGACGCTGACGACGCTGTTCCTCACCTGCGCACTGTTCTGCGCAGCGCCCGCGATGGCGCGTGAGCTGGACGACCTGCGCGACGATGACGCGCCCTCGGCCGCGCGCCGGGTGAGGGCGCGTGACCCCGAGCCCACCTGGGCCTGGGAGCTCGTGATGGGCTTCGCCGGCAACCTCGTCGATCCATCGCGGCTCCCGCTCGTCTTTCAGTCCGGCGAGGCCGCCGCTGTCCCGGGGGCCCCCGGCCTGAGCGCGCCGTTCGGCACCACCCCGCTGCTCTCGGCTGGTCCCGCGTGGGAAGTCCGCGTCGTGCAGAGCCACGCCCGCTTCACCCTGGGCGTACAGAAGCCCTTCGCGCAATTCCCCTCGGGCAGCCTCGACCAGGACGTGGACCTCGGCGGCCAGGTGGGGCGCGTCTCGCCGCGCTCGCTGACGTGGTGGACCGTGCGGCTGGGCCTCGGCGGCGAATACACCTTCGGCCGCGTGACGCCGTTCGTCGACCTCCTCGGCGACGTGCAGCTCGGCGACGGCGCGGTGGTGGTGGCGAACGCGCCCGCGAACTTCCGCAGCACGGGCTTCGCGTTCCTCGCGCGCGGAGGGCTGCGGTTTCGCCTCGACCGATACCTCTCGCTGAGCGTCGCCGGTGAAGTGGGGCTGCTGGGCGCGCCGCGCGCAGGCGCGACCGTGATGCTGGGGTGGCTGCTGCCGGTGAAGTGAGGACCCTCCACCGCGGCGCAGCACGCGATTGGGCGCTGACATTCGGAGAGGAAAGTTTATCGTCCCCGCCGTCATGAAACGCGAACCGGCGAAGCGAACCATCAAGCAGGACCGCGCGGTGAAGACCCGCCAGGAAATCCTCAACTCGGCCATCACGCTCTTCGCGCGGCGGGGCATTCTGGCGACGACGATGGCAGAGCTGGCGCGCGCGATTCACATGACCCCCGGCGCGCTCTACTGGCACTTCCCCACCAAGGAAGACCTCCTGCTCGCGGCCATCGAGGAGCTGCACCAGCGCTTCGTGATGAGCTTCGAGCCGATGCTGGCGCAGGCCTCGAAGATGACGGCCCTGCAGCAGCTCAAGTCGTTCGTCGAGCACACGGGCCGCTTCCTCCAGGACAACCGCGAGCACGGCATCTTCTACGGCATGGTGGGCGCCGAGGCGGCGGAGAACTCCGAGGACGTGGCCCAGGCCCTGCGCGACGCGCTGCAGGTGTACGTGATGGCGGTCGCCAACATCGTCCGCTACGGCCAGACGAAGACGAAGGAGTTCCGCGACGACGTCGACGCCATGACGCTCGCCAACGCCATCATCTTCGGAAACATCGGCCTCGTCGTGCAGCACAACCTGTTCCGCGAGACGCTCTCATACGAGCCGATGGTGCAGACGCTGAGCATGATGGTGCTCGAGGGCGTCAAGCGCCGGCCCGAGCGCAGCTGACGTGAGCCCAGCCGGCTCCCCTCGCCTCCTCCCAGCCAACCGGAAGTTCCCGCTCGAGCCCGCCCTGAAGCGCCCCCCCCGCGGACGCAGACGGTTCGCTCGCTTGAGCCGACTCCCGCGCTCAGGGACATGACCACGGCGTCAGCGGCGTCTCGGGGTTCCCGGTGTTCGCGTTGTCATGGTGGAAGCGGGGCCACGGCGCGGTGGCATCGAGCCCGGGTGAGTCGACGATGATGGCTTGTAGCGCTGCGTCGTTTCGCGCCGCGACGTACAGAACGCCCAGGCCCCGGCCGCAGTGCTTCATCAACGAGCGGTCCCGCCACACGTCGAGGGCGGGGCTCACGGCCCCGGGGGTGAACGCGTTCTGCTGCGTCCATGCCACCGTCCCGGTGGACAGGTTCACGACGGTGAAGCGGCCAGTGACGGGGCTGATGAGATAGGCGAGCCCTCCAGCGCCAAGGACAGGCGCCACCATGCCCAGCGCGCCGCCCTCCAGCGCGTCGACGCCGGCGATGGGAGGCAGCTCCGGGTCGAAGGCCCCTGCGTCGGGCTGAGTCGATGGCGGCGGCCGGTACGCGAAGCGGCGCAGCGTCCCGACCCCATCGCCCAGCACGAAGACCGGCCGCGCGCGCGTGCCGGCGACGGACATCGGGCCAAACGTGGTGCCCGCGTCGGAGGACAGCCGAGCGTCCACGCGCGCCGAGAGATCGGTGCTCCACGCCGACACCGCCACCGCATTGCGGGGCATTGCCACCCGCGAAGAGCCCGCCACCACGTCATCGAAAGCCACCAGACTCGTGGAGCCCTGGGGATTCGGGCCAGCGCGCTCGCCCTGGAAGCGCGGCATCGCCGAGGGGAAGTAGTCGACGCGCAGCACCCCCGTGTTCGTCCGCATCTCGGGCCGGGCGAAGAAGAGCCGCGCCGAGGTGCCCGCGAGCACCTGGCCCACCACCACGCCGCGGGGCGCGAAGTAGTCGATCGGGAAAGAGGGCTGCATGCCCCAGTTCTCGCAGTTGGTCGACGAGCCGGTGGTGCCGCTGAAGACACGACCCGAAGTGCCCAGCAGGAAGAGGCGGCCATCGACGAGCGCCCCGCCCTCCCACCGCTCGTTGTTGCAGATGTTGTTGCCGAGCGGCGCAAAGCCTCCGTCCGCCGTGCCCACGTCGTACCGGCGAATCTGATTGTCGTTGCCCTGGGCGTACAGGAGCGGTCCGTCGAAGAGCGGCGGCGCCCACACGGTCTCGATGTTGACGTCCCCTCGGCGATCCCCAAAGGGCGTCACCTGCCACAGCGCGCCCTCGCTGCTGTTGGAGTAGCCGACCCCCACGTACACGCGACCGAGGACATCGACGGCGGGCGGCTGCAGCACGCCGAGCCCAGAGGCGCTCGCCTCGAGCAACTGGCGTCGCCACCGGAAGCGCGTCACCGGGAGCGCCAGGCTGGCCGGAGTCGACCGATTTCCCAGCGTGTCCGCCAGCGGCCCCACCCCGGCGTCGACGAGGCCGCGCATCGCGTCGAGGCCGACGCCAGCGAGGTCGAGCGTGAAGCAGTAACATGAACGGGTCGCCGGGCAGCTGCTGCACGTTCCCCGTGGGGTGACGGTCAGGCCGAAGTCCGAGGGGCCCACGGTCACCGGCTTCGTCGACTCGACGCGAAGCTCGACCAGCTCGTCTTTCTTCCAGACAGGTGCGGCCCCAGCGCCGGGGACCGGCACCGGGTCGGAATCACGGAAGCCTCCGTCGTTCACCCGCGAAGGCGGAGGCTCGGCGAGCAGCTCGATGACGGGGCGCTGGGCATCGACGGTGAGCGAGGTGACCGCCTCGAAACCGGCGTCCAGCAACGTCAGGGTGCCTCGGAGCTCCCACGTGCCGGAGTCCGCCGGCGCCTGCACGTCGACGGCCCACGCCGCGCGACCCGAAAGGAGCCGCAACGCGGGCAGCGTGAAGTCGCTCGGCGTCGCCGTGACCGTCAGTGTCGTCGGCAAGGGAACGTTGGTCTCGAGCTCCGCCTCCAGCTCGACGCGGAGCGGACGCGTGCCACCGAAGACGTCGTTCGCGTCGGGGCGGACGAAGGCGAGGCTGGTGACGCGCAAGGTGCACTGTCGCAGCGCCTCGTCACAGGCGAAGCCCGCGGGGCAGGTGAGGCAGGAGCCGGCGTCGAACGGCAGCCCCGCGTCCAGCAGCTCTCCTGCGTCCGCAGTTCCCGCATCGGACGCGCCCGCGTCGACGTCGCCCGCATCGACGATCGAGGCGTCCGCGCGACCTGCATCTCCGCCGGCGTCGAGACGTCCACCGTCGGTGCCGGACCGCGAAAAGCAGAACCCCGAGACGCAGACGCCGTCTGGCGCACAGTCGGTGTCGGCGCGGCACGAGGCAACCGGCTGACAGCCGCTTCCTGCCAGGACGAGCGCGAGGGTGACCGCGAGGGGAACTCCACGCCGGACGAGACCGGGACCCACGCAGACTGGACGCTCCAGGCACTCACCGGAGCTCCGCGCGACACGCTGGTGGTCGACCTTGCGGCCTACGTGCGTGGCCGTGCGGCCGTGCTGCGCGAGCGGTGCGACCCGACCTGGCGCAGAGAGCCGTTCCTCGAGCGTGGAGTCGGGGTCCATGTCGTGGAGCGGCCGCTCGCCGTTCACGCGGATGATGTGAGTAACGCCCGAGACGATGCCGTCGGCAATGCCTGGGAGCATCTCGGACTTGAGGACGATCTTCTTCCGCCAGCCCTCGATGCGCGCACGGCCGGACCCCTCGACGGCTGGTCCATCACCCGCTCCGCCAGGCCCAAAGATGGCTGGAGGCGCACCAGCACCGAACGCATCGTGGCCATGCGCGGGGGTCCGAACGACGTTGACGGGGCCCCGCGCCTCGTCTCTCTCCACGCCGGCGGCGACGGCGAGCACGGGCCCGCTCGCGACGTGACCGGGTGTGCTCGTGAGGAAGGGTTTCACCAGCGCCCTCCCACGGCCCAGAGGGCGCCACCGTCGACGGGCACCACCGCCATCGAGGCCGACGGCTCCAGCAGCCGCAGCAGGGCCCCCGTCACCGCGACCGCGCCACCAGCCACCAGCGCGAGGAGCCCCGCCGTTTGCAGCGCGAGGGCCGACCGCGCCGAGGCGACCACCTGCTGCTGCGCAGTTTCATCCGCGCTCGCCGGGAAGAACCCGCGCGCATCGACTCCGAGACCGCGCAGCTGGGTCTGGGCGAGCGCCACCAACACGCCTCCCGTGACGGCCGCGGCGCCTCCCACGCCCACCAACACCCACGCCGCTCCCCGGCGTCCGGCAGGGCCCTGGCTCGCCGCTGGCGCTTCGACGGCGGGCGGAGGTGGGGGCGGCGGCGACGGGGCCTCGGTGGGTGCCGGCGGAGCGACCACCGCCACGACCGGCGGCGGCGCAACGACGGCTTCCTTGAAGGCCGGGAGCGCCTTGACGCCCAGCGACGTCACCACGTCGACCAGCAGCTGCTTCACCAGCGGCACCACCGGCTTCTTCTTGTCGCCCCGCGGGGCCTGGGTGCTGAAGCTCGCCATCAGCCTGCCATCGTCGCGCACCACCCGGGCCGTGACGGTGAACACGCCCAGCTCGGACAACTCGACGAGCGCATGCACCGCGTAGAGCCCGGCGCCCCTCACGGCGAGCGCGACGAGGCAATCATTCGAGCTGCGGCAGTCCTTCCGCTTCACCTCGAGCAGCGCGGCCTCGAGCTCCTTGCGGCTGGGCGTCACCACGTCGCCCGCTTCCCGCACCGCCTCGACCCACGCCGCCTTCAACTTGTCAGACGAGGCGACCAGCTCGGGCCGCGGGTCGAACTCGAGGGGGTGTGGGACGACGGTGAGTGACCGGCCCTGCGCCAGGGCCAGGCCAGGGAGGACGCAGATGAGCAGGAGTTCAAGGCGAAGGTGCATGGCGCCGCAGCTTGTCGAGCACGCGTGTGGCGCCCCGGCAATCCTGTTTCACCATGGCATCCCCGAAGGCATCCTCCAAGGCGTCCAACGTCGCGCGTGGGACCCCACGCTTCGCGGCGAGCTGCTGGAGCGCCTGATGGTCCTTGCGCGCCAGCGCCTTGAAGTCGTCGCTCCACGTGCAGCCGCGAACCGGAGTCGTCTTCACGGCGGGCCTGGGCGTCACCTTCGAGGGCGCGGTCAGCTCATCGTCGAGGGGCGCCTCCGCTGGGCGCTGCGCCTCGGCCATCTCCGCCTTCGGAGCGGCCACCTCGGGCGCGGGCGGTGCGGGCACCGGGTCTTCCGCTGGCGGCGCCGACGGCGCGGCGACCGGGGCGGTAACGGGCACCGGGCGCCCGTCGGTGGCTGGTGAAGGCGTCGCGGTCTCACCTGCGGCCGACAGCACCGCCGCCGCGCCGCCCACGAACAGCAGCAGCGTCACCACCACCCCGACCAGTCCCAGCGGCCGACGGGCGGGCGGAACCTGGTCCAGCTCCGGAGCGGTGGTGTCGACCGGCGGCGCCGCCGGGCGTGAGGCCCCCGAGGCGGGGCGCGCCGGCTCCCGCCCACCGGGGACGTGCCGCGCGTGCTCGCCGGACAACGCGCGCAGCGACGGCAGGGTGGAGGGCGCGCGCACCGTCGTCGTCTCGCGTGAGAGCTTCGTGAGCAGCCGCCGCACCTCGAGCCGCGCGACGTCGGCGTTCTCCGGGCGGTCCTCCCGGCGCTTCTGGAGGAACCACAGCACCAGCCGCTCGACCTCCTCGGGCACGTTGCGCACCAGGTCGGCCAGGCGTGGCGGCTCTGCCTGAAGCTGCATCGTCACCAGCTCGAGCGGTGACTCGGCGATGAAGGGCGCGCGGCCCGTGAGCATCTCGAACAGCGTGCAGCCCAACGAATAGAGATCGGCCCGGCCGTCGAGCTCCTCGTTGCGCACCTGCTCCGGCGAGACGTACGCCGGCGTGCCCGCGGCCGAGGAGTGCTGCGTCGAGCCGTCGGAGGCCCAGGGCAGAATCGAGCCCTCGGTCGCGCGCGACAGCCCGAAGTCGAGCACCTTCACCAGCGTCTCGCCGGTGTGCTCCTTCACCAGCATCACGTTGGCAGGCTTGAGGTCTCGGTGGACGATGCCCTTCTTGTGCGCCTCGCCCAGGGCGTTGAGCACCTGCTCGGTGATGCCCAGCGCCGTCGCGGCCGACAGCCCGCTGCCCGAGCTCTCCACCGAATCCTGCACCACCTCGAACAGCGTCCTGCCGTCCACGAGGGCCATGGTGAGGAACGGCTGGCCGTTGGGCAGGTGGCCGAAGTCGAGCACCTCGACGAGGTTGCGGTGGCTGAGCGCGCCGAGCGTGGTGGCCTCTTTCAGGAAGAGCTCGAGGGCCTTCGCGTCACCCGCCCGCTCGGCCTTGAGCACCTTCACGGCGGCGACGCGGCCGATGGCCTTGTGGCGCGCGCGGTAGACATCACCCATGCCCCCGCTGCCGATGCGCTCGACGATTTCGTACGAGCCGACGAGCGCTCCGGCCGGAAGCTCAGCGTCGCTGGGCGGCAAGTCACTCACGGCGGCCCCGACTCTACCTCCAATCGCAGCAGGCCCTCGCTTTCACCGCGAGGGCCTCCCATCGGACGAACGGCCGTCTACGGCTCCGGCGCGCTCATGACGTTCTGCGGGTCACGGGTGCCCCGCAGGACGAAGTCCGCCTGGTTGTTGCCGGTGTCCTGGCCATTGCCGAGGAACTCGTCGTTGCCACCGGGGCCCATCGAGGCGGCCGTCGCCATCGAGTTGGCCTTGCGCTCGAGGGACGCCAGCGGCCCGGAGCTGGGAACCGGGGCCGCCGTGCCTTCGGGCCCTGCCGCCGTCGTGCCCCAACCCACGAGGTCGACGACGCCGGTGGCCGTCAACGAGGTGGCCAGCGCGGGGCCGATGCGCACGTGCCCGGCCGTGCCCGACAGGCCCAGGGCTCCGGTGTGCGCCAGGTCGGACGCGATGGCGCCGGTGAAGCCCATGGCCGCGCTGGCGTTGCGCACCGACGTGATGAGGAAGTACCGGCGCGGCGGCAGCATGGTGCCCGCGGGGATGGTGGTGACGGTCGAGAACGCCGCGCCCGCCGCCGAACGGTACTGGAGCGTCCACCCGCCGATGGCCACCGGCGCCGCGGTCGGGTTGTAGAGCTCGACGAACTCGTCCAGTGCGCTCCCGGTGACGCCCACCTGGACCTCGCTGATGACGACGTTGTTCGCGCCCGAGGTCGCGATGACGTTCACCGTCGACGTCGCCATCGAGACACCCAACGTCGCCGTCACGGTGGAGGTCCCCATCATCCCGGCCATGGAGGCGAAGGAGACGGTGGCCGAGGTCTGATTCTCGGGCACCACCACCGACATCGGCACCGTGCCGACGGTCCCGGTGGCCGCGAGCATCACGGCCGTGCCACCGGTGGGCGCTGGCACGTCGAGCTCGAGGGTGAGCGACGACGACGAGCCCGCCACCACGGTGACGTTCGACGGAGACAGCGTCACGCGCGACGGCGCATCGGTCGCGCGGAGGAGCCGTACGCCGGCGTCGAGCGTGACGGCGCCGGCGCTGACGAGGAGGCTGACCTGCGAGACGGGGGCTCCGGCGTCCACCACGCCTCCATCGGGGTCGAGCCCCGCGTCCGGTGCTGGAACGGTGAAGCGCACCGGCGCCTCCAGCTGGCCCGTCGTCAGCAGCACGCCACCACCGTCGGCCACCGTCAGCGAGGTGGGGTCGAGCGAGGTGACGGTGACGAGGGTGTCCATCAGCGCGGGCGACGACAGCCGCACCCGGAACGGCGTGGGGAACGTCTGCGCGTCGATGGCGCCCAAACGCAGGAACTGGTCCGACGGGCCGGCCGACGCCAGCACCACCGGCCGCACCGTGTCGAAGGCGTTGCGCGGCTCGAGCTTGTAGTTGTCGTTGCGGAACTGCAGCACCCCGCGCACCTGCGCCAGCGTCTCAGTGGCGGTGGGGAACGGACTGAACGTGAAGAAGGAGTCGTTCACGCGCAGCTCCGGCCCGCCCATCATCTCGGACACGGTGAACTCGTTCGTCGGCGCCATCTCGCCCGCGCCCGGAGGCGGCGCGATGTTGACGACGACCGCGGCTCCGGCGAGGCCCACGTAGACGCCCTCGAGGGCCCGCGCGCGGGTCGCCATGGCGGAGTTCACCTCACCAGCCATCACGACGGCAGGCGCCGGAAGCACCTGGTTGCGAGACGTCACCACGACGCTCCCCGCCTGCAGCGCGTTGAGCTGCACCTGGCCGCGGAAGTCAGCCACCACGCCGGACGGAATCGTCACGCGGTCTCCGGGCACCACGTCGGTGCGGCCCTGCGCGCCCGGGTAGAAGACGAACAGGCCCGAGAAGTCGCGGCCCAGGTAGCCCGGGTCGTTCTCGTGCACCTGCGCGAAGAAGCCGATGCTGTTGCTGGCGGTGACGATGACGTTGGTGAGCTGCACGCGCGTGCCGACGAGCGTCGAGCCGACCGCCTTCACCTGGTAGATGGTCGCCGGTGTCCCGGGCGGCGGCGGACACGTGGCGCTGCCGGGGTTGGCCTGCATCGGGCACACGTCACAGGCGTCACCCTTGCCGTCCATGTCGGCGTCGAGTTGCATGGCGTCCGGGTCGGCCGGGCACTTGTCGGTGGTGTTCGACACACCGTCGCCGTCGACGTCGGTGAGCGAGGGCACGCTGCAGGTGGTGGCGTTGGCGTCGAGCGGGCAGACGTCGCAGAGGTCGCCGGTGCCGTCGCCGTCGGTGTCGGCCTGGTTCGCGCCGTCCATCGGGCGGCGGGGGTTGAAGACGGTGGGGCAATTGTCCATCGCGTTGGGCAGCCCGTCGCCGTCGGAGTCCATCATCGTGCTGACGCCCGTGTAGGGGTTGCCTGAGAACAGCCACGGCGCGCCGCGCATCGGCGTACAGGTGGGCTCGTTCTGCGGCGGGGCGTTGCAGAAGAACAGCGGGTACGTGTTGCTGTTGGTGCCCTGCAGCCCGGCGAGCGTGGTGCCTTCACCATCAAGACACACCGACTTCATCGAGCCACACACGTCGAGCGACTCGCAGCTCGGCAGCGCCAGCGGAGCCACCACCGACTGGTCGCCCACCAGCACCTTGCCGCCGCGCATCGTCAGCACCACATCCTCGGGGTTCGAGATGATGACGGAGCGGTACGGGTCGGGGTTCTTGCGGCGGTAGATGGCGATGTCGGCGACGCGGCCCGGCGAGAGGACGCCCACGCGCGCGATGACCTGCTGCGCCGCGGCGGCGTTCACCGTCACCATGCGCCACAGTGACTGGGCGGTGAAGTAACGCGCGTAGAAGCTCTGGCTCAGGTAGTCGGCGCAGGCGAGCTCGCGCAGCAGATTCATCGAGCCTGACCGCACCCAGTCGCTGCCGAGCGTCAGGTTCACGCCCATGCGGTGGTACACCGGGGCCTGGGCGGTCTCTCCGTAGAGCGCCACGTTGCTGCGCGGCGACCAGATGAGGCTCGACTCGCGCAGCTTCGTCAGGCGCACTTCGGCGGGCCGGACGCCAATGCCGTGGATGATGGCCGTGCGGGGCCCCAGGATGTTGACGCCACCCGCCGCGAGGCCGGACAGGCACAAGAACTCGTTGCGCGCCGAGAGCTCGACGCCCTCGGCGACGTGCGGCAGGTACGCGGCCGTCGCGGGAATGTCGGTCGCCGGGTTCGGCGGAGACGGGTAGCTGCAGCTGCCAACGAGCTCGGCCCCGTTGGAGTCTCCCAGCGGGAAGGTGTCGTAGTTCGAGCCGCCTGAGTTCGCGCCAAGGCCCTGCTGGCTGTCGCTGGTCGACGAGGTGTCGGGCGCGTCGAGGTTCCGCAAGAGGCCCGGCGCGCCGCCGGAGCCCGAGATGGACGTCGTGCCGGTGAGGAGCTGGCGGAACTCGTTCCAACGGTACTGATTGGTGCCCGACGAGCCCACGGTGCTCGAGATGGTCGAGTGGCCGTCGTTGCCCCGGCGCCAGTCGTGCCGGTGCTCGTAGCGCTCTGGAACGCCACCATCGGCGAGCAGGCCCGTGGCACCGACGCCCGGCGCGACGTACGGCGGCGCGGGGAAGGTGAGGTGGTCGTGCCCGTTGATGAGGCCGGGCGAGATGACGTGGTCTCCGCAGAGCAGCGTCGTCGGCGGCGTCGCGCCAGCCTGCGTGAGGCAGTCACAGCCGACACACGTGATGGCGCCCATGTCATTCACCAGCACCTGGCCACCGTTCAGCACGCGCCCGGGCAGCAGCACCGTGCCCACGAGGAGCCGCGAGGTCGAACCCTGCACCACCGTGCATGACGTCGTGGCTGGCAGCGACGCGGCCGGGCACTGCACCGTCTGAAGCTGCGTCGGCAGGCAGTCGGCCTCGCACCCGTCGGCTGGTGTCGTGTTGCCGTCGTCACACAGCTCAGCGCCGCGCCGCACGCCATCGCCACACACGTTGGCGGGCACGTTGGCGACGGACGCGGTGCAGTCGACTTCGCAGCCATCACCCGACACGAGGTTGCCGTCGTCACACACCTCGGCGCCGTTCTGGGTGCCGTCGCCACAGTGCGCGGCCGGCGCCGAGAAGCGGCACTGGGTCGTGCAGCCGTTCATCTCGTTCATGTCACCGTCGTCGCAGAGCTCTCCGCCCGTGCGCATGCCGTCGCCGCACACCGACATGCCCGCGTCGACCACGCCGCCCGCCGTTCCGCCCGCGACGCCGCCGGCCGTCCCGCCCGCCACGCCGCCGGCCGTCACGCCACCCGCCGCGCCGCCACCCGTCGAGGGGGTCGACTGGCAGGTCGAGCTGCAACCGTCACCGTCGACCAGGTTGCCGTCGTCGCAGGTTTCTCCCTGGTTGAGTCGCCCGTTCCCACAGGGCGGGGCACACGAGACGAAGGACGAAGATGCGCCCAGGAGCGCCATCAGAAACACTGCGTTGAATCGCATGGGGGAGTCGTTTCCTGAAGTGAGTCGGTCCGGACGGCCAGCCGGCGCGGGGAAGGCGGGGTTTGTACCGTCGCCCGCGCGCTGCGTCGATGGAACCGATGGGTCCGGTGCGAAAACGTGACGGAGTGCGGTGGATTGTGGGCTTGAGTGCCCGAGTCGATGACCGACCGACGCCGCCAGAAGCTGCTCCCCGTCGACCGCTGGCCCACCACCGAGGAGGCCCGCGCCAGCCGCTGGTTCTCACCCGTTCGTGTCGGCCCGCTCGAGCTGTCGTCGCGAACCTGGGTGCCGGCAATGGTGCCCTGGCGCGCCACGGGTGACGGAGAGGTCACGGACGCGGTGGTGCGCTGGTACGAGCGCTTCGCGGAAGGGACACCCGGCGCCATCGTCATCGAGGCCACGGGCATTCGCGACGTCCCCTCGGGGCCGCTGTTGCGCGCGGGACATGACCGCTTCGTGCCGGGCCTTCGGCGGCTCACCGAAGCCGTGCGCCGGGCGAGCGGAGGCCAGACGAAGCTCCTCGTGCAGCTCATCGACTTCCTCGCCATCAAGCGCCGCCCGACGAAGGACGCGTTCCTCGGCCGGTTCCTCGTCATCTCGGAGCGCTTGCGCGACGCGCTGGGCACACCCTTCTCCACCTCCGACGAGGCGACGATTCGGGCCCACCTCCTTTCATTGTCGGACGACGCGGTGCTGGCGCTGCTCGATGCGCGCGAACGCGAGGCCTTCCGCTTCGGCTTCCGGGAGCGCGTCACGGACACCCACCTGCCCCACATCGCCGAGCTGCCGCGCGCGCTGCCCGGCTTGTTCGCGGCCGCGGCCCAGCGGTGCCTGGACGCGGGTTTCGACGGCGTCGAGCTCCACTTCGCCCACGCGTACACGATGGCGAGCTTCCTCTCGGCGAAGAACACGCGCGACGACGGCTACGGAGGAATCCGCGAGGCCCGCGTTCGTTCGCCGCTCGAGGTGTACGGGGCGGTGCGCGACGTGGTGGGGACTCGCGCCGCGCTGGGCTGCCGCTTTCTCACCGATGAGATCATCGAGGGTGGCTCGAACGTCGAGGACGCCGCGTTCTTCGCCACCCGCTTCGCCGAGGCCGGCATGGATTTCCTGTCGCTGTCCCGCGGCGGAAAGTTCGAGGACGCGAAGGTGCCGAAGGTCGGCCACGCCGCCTACCCGTACACCGGGCCGTCGGGCCACGAGTGCATGCCCACCACCAACATCGGCGCGCCCGGCCCGTTCGGTCGAAACCTGCCGGCGATCGACGCGGTGACGAAGGCGGTGCGGAGCGCGGGCTTCTCCACGCCCATCGTGGCCTGCGGGGGCATCGCGACCTTCGCGCAGGCCGAGGCAGTGCTCGCGTCGGGCCAGGCTGACCTCGTGGCCTCGGCGCGGCAGACGCTCGCGGATCCCGACTGGTTTTCGAAGGTGCGTCAGGGCCGGGGTGAGGAGGTCCGACGGTGCCTCTTCACCAACTACTGCGAAGGCCTCGATCAGGCGCACGAGGCGGTGACCTGCCAGTTGTGGGACCGAAGCAAGGGCCAGCCCGACGACGCCACGGTGCTCCGCGCGCCGGATGGACGTCGGCTGGTGGCGCCTCCATGGGGACCGGTCGAATCCTTTGACAAACCTTGAACAGCCCGTGATGCCTTGGCCCCGGCCCGGAGGCCCCATGAACGACACGTGCGATCACTGTGGAAAGCAGTTCAACGACCTGAACCCGATGCAGCACCTGCCGGGGCTCAACATCGGCAAGTTCTTCCGCCCGCAGCTGTGGTGCAACGACTGCGCAGGCGTACAGCCGGGCCAGACGCCGGAGTGCCCGCCGACGCTCTTGCGCGCCGACGGCACGTGCACGATGTGCCAGCCCTGACCAGGCCTTCTCCCAGCTGACGCGGACGGGCTCCCAGCTGACGCGGACGGGCTCCCAGCTGACGCGGACGGGCTCCCAGCTGACGCGGACTCCCAGCTGACGCGGACGGGCTCCCAGCTGACGCGGACAGGCGACAGGCGCACGACGTGGGATGACGGACGACCCACGGACCGGCTACGTGACGCTGATGCTTTTCATTGCCGCCGCCGCCCTGCTCACCGCCGCGCCGGCGGACCTCGCGATCCTCTCGAAGCTAGTCGACGGCTCGACGCTCGAGGTGCGCTGGCAGCAGTACGACCAGCCTGTCCTGACTGAGCCGTTTGCCCGCCTCGAGGCAGCGGTCGACGAAACCTTCCACGGCGCGGTCCTTCCGGGCGGCGCCGTGGCTGTCGTTCACGTGAAGGCCCGCGCGGCCGATTTGTCCTTCGCGGCGGTCCTCACGGTGGTCAGCCCTGGCGCCCCCCAGCGGCTGCTGGCGTCACAGGTCGTGCTCGCGTCGCGTCCCGTGGTCATGGGCCAGCGCCTCTTCGTCCAGCGAGGCACGGCGGGTCCACCCACGACAGATGGCACGGTGCGCGTCGATGCGCTCGAGCTCACCGAAGTCGACGTGGGCTCCGGCCGGCTGCGAACCGTGTTCTCCACGCGTGGCTTCTGGACCCACGTGGCGGGCACCTTCGGGCGCGAGCTGATCGTCTACGTCTCGGAGCCCCGCGGCGCGCGCCTCGTCGCCGTGCACGTCGAGACCCTGGCGGTGCGCACGCTCCTCGCCTCCCTCGCGCCGCTCGCGCACGACTTCGCGGTCGACCCCGCGTCGAAGGCTGTCTTCTTCTCCATCGCCGATCCCGGCGTGGAGCGCTGGTTCGTCGAGCGCGTCGACCTGCTCTCTGGCGCGCGGAGCCGAATCGCTGAAGGAGACGTCGTGGCGCTGCTCCCGACCGTCCTCCCCGGCGGCGTGGCCTTCTCGCCGGGCCCTGGCCGCGGGTTGTCGTTCATCGGGAAAGACACGCTCGCCCTCGCGCCGCGTGGCCCCGGGTTCGAGCGCGTACACTTCGTCGTCGAGGGCCTCGCGGTCGGTCTCCACGAAGACCCCGGCGCCCTGCCCCGGCCGTTCGCGGTCCGACTTCGGGATGGCGCCGAACGCCTCGTCGCCTGGCCCGAGGGCGTCATCGTCGAACCCGTCGGAGCGCGCCGATGAGAGCCCTCCTCGTCGTCGCGGTCATCTCGACGCCGGCGCTCGCCCAGTTCTGTCCCTCGTTCACCGCCTCGAGCCCCAACAACACCGGCGACTGCGCCATCGAGGCCGTGAACGGCACCAACCCCACGGTCGCGCAGTGGCAGGGAATCTTCGACACCGTCTCGAAGGGCCCGTCGTTCTGGGGCTCCAACGGCCCGGCCGTGGGAACCATCGGCGTCGGCTGCGGCCGCCCCATGCCGACCGTGGCACAGTCGCCGCGCTTTCCGTGCGAGCTGATCAAGGCCATCTCGATGCAGGAGAGCAGCTGGAAGCAGTTCTGCTCGCCCACCACGCCA
>JBILEB010000044.1:0-43085 GCA_044352295.1 Myxococcaceae bacterium | reverse complement strand
GACGCTGGCATCTCGATTCCGCTCGGTGTCCTCGCCCGAGTCGTCATCGATGCCTCCCGCGCGCTCGTCGCCGTCACGCCGGGCCGGCCGCATGGAGGCCTCAGTGACGCCTCGCTCCTCCTCTCTCCGAACGGCACCACGCGGCTGATGGACTTTGGAGCGCCGCGTCCTGGCCGCTTCACCCCGCACGGCCCGCCGTCTTTCGCGAATGACGTCTTCGCCATGGGCGCGCTGCTGCACGCGGCGCTGACGGGCTTCGGCGGCTCGTACGCGGACGCCCTGGAGGACGGCCTGTCGTTGCCGGCGCCGTCTCAACTGCACGACGACTGCACGCCCGCGGTCGACGACGTCATTCAACGCGCCATCGCCCGCTCGGTGGAGGCGCGCCAACCTGACCTCGAACTCTTCGCCGACGAGCTCGAAGCGGTGCTCGGCGAGGCGCTCGCGACGACGAAGCAGGTGGCGGCGCTCCTCAGGACGAAGGCCGTCAGCGGTCCGCCCGTGCCTGACGAAGACCCGGGACCTGCGCTCGGAGTCGGAGACGACGCCCCCACGGGCCAGCACCCGATGCCCGGCGCGTCCCAGACGGTGCAGGGCCTCGAGCCCGTGGCGCCGATTCCGATGGGCACCCAGCCGGGGACTCCGCCCGGGAACGCCTTCCACGAGGTCTCCGAGGAGGCGCCGAAACCGTTCGCGGGCATTCCGCTCTCGACGCAGCCGGGAACGCCCGGGCCCGCGCTGGGTGACGCGCCGCCCGAGGCCACCCAGCCCCGCATTTCGCTGCCGAGGACCATCTCTGGGCGTGTCCCGAAAGCCGCGGCGCCGCCACCGCCCGACGCCACGCAGCCGGTTGCTCTGGACACCCAGCCGCGGATCCGCGTGCCCGATACGGCGGAGGACGAAGTGCCGACGGGCGCGACGCCAATGCCGGCCGAGCCCTCGGCGCTTCCGAGGGGCTCGCGCCTGAACGCGCCCGGCCCGCAGCCCGCAGGAGCGGCGCCTCCGAGAGCCACGCGCAGCAACGCACCGGTCCTCCCGTCACCGTCGACGCCCCACCCGGCATCAGGCGGAACAGCCCCTCGGAGAGCCTCGCGGAGCAACGCGCCGGTCCTCCTGTCGTCGTCGACGCCCGACCCGACCGGCTCGCAGCCACCACCGTCAGGCGGAAGAGCCGCTCCGAGAGCCTCGCGCAGCAACGCGCCGGTCCTCCTGTCGTCGACGCCCGACCCGACCGGCTCGCAGCCACCACCGTCAGGCGGAACAGCCGCTCCGAGAGCCTCGCGCAGCAAGGCGCCCGTGCTCTCCGAACCGGACGTCTCGCACGCGCCACCAACCCCACCATCGGCCGGACCCGCACCGAGGGCCTCGCGCGCCAACACTTCGGGACTGGCATCCGCACCACCCCTCGAGCCCAACGACGCCTCGCCGCCCACCGGGACGAACGTCTCCCACGCCAAGCTCGAGTGGGCCGCCACCCAGGCCCGCGTGCCGACGCCGCCCTTCGGCGTGCCTGCGCTGGGAGACGAGGTCGAGCCCGAGCCCACCAACGTCAAGGCGCGTCCGGGAGCGACGTCGGGCACGGCGCCGTCCCTCGACTCGGTGCCGTCGCTCGAGTCACCAGCGGCGGGCGCCGACGAGCTCCTACCGGCTTCGGGCCGGGGACGACGAGGCCTCATCGCGGTGCTCCTCGTGGTGGTGGCGGGCCTGTTCGGCGCGTTCGCGTGGAAGAAGCAGGCCGGCGGCAGTGACGTGGTGGTGGAGCAGATTGCCATCTTCGAAGAGGACGCTGGCGTCGAGCCCTCGCCGGTCGTCGATGCGGGTGAAGCCTCGGACGCAGGTGACGCCGCCCCTGACGCCGCTGAGGACGCGAGCGTGGACGAAGAAGACGAGTCGGACGTCGATGGGGGCTCCGAGGTGGAGGACGAACCGGGCGACGAGGGCTCCCTGGACGCGGGCGCGGCCGACGCGGGCGTGAAGAAGCAGGTCAAGAAGAAGCCGACGAAGAAGAAGCGCCGACGGTGAGGCGGCACCCCTGCACCGACGTTCTTCGTGACTGCATGAGCCGACTCGAGCGTCCGGTCTTCTTCCACCCGTCTTCTCTCTGGAGCGTTCCGATGACACCCGCTGCCCTCCTGTTGGTCCTCGTGGGCGCTGACTGTCGCTCCACCGGCTGCGGAGCTCACCGAGGCCCGCGCGATGGTGATGACGCTCACGGACCCCAGCATCGATGGTCCCCAGCTGACGCGATTGCTGGTGCGCGCGTGCAGCGAAGCCCCGGCCTGTGCGCGAGGTGAGGCGGAGTCGCTCCTGGGCGTCGCCCTCATCGAAGACGACCTGCGCGCCCACGCCCTGTCGAACACCGAATCGCTCGACGACGCCGCGCGGCTCCTCGAGGACAAGACGCTGACGCCGCTGAAGTGGGTCAAGGCCCGGTGGAAGCCGATTCTCGACGCGGCTGGAAAGGCGGCGTCGCCGACCGAGCAGAAGACGTTCGGGGCGGCTCGCAAGAAGCTGAAGCTGTAGGCGAGGCTGGCCGACGAAAGGCTCGCGCTACTGGCACACGCCTGCGGCCGCGTTGCACATCTGGCCCGGCTGACAGGTGGTGCTGGAGCAGGCCTGCTGGCTGAGGCCGCACGTCGTCCCACTGAAGAGGTTGGGGTTGCCGATGCGCGCGCACACGCCCAGGGGCGGCACCGCGAAGCAGCACTCGCCCACCGCACACTGCGCACCGAAGAGGCAGAACGTCGTGCCCCCATCGAGGCCGGGGAACGAGAAGCCGCCGTCGAACGGAGGGAAGAAGCCGGCGTCGGTGGGAGCGGGCACGCAGATTCCACCCGTGACCGAGGCGCTGCACTGCTGCTGGGGCGCACAGCTTCGACACAGCGCCGCGGGCGCGCTTTGTCCGCACTGCTGCGTCGTCTGCTGTGAGGCGGGGACACAGGCGCCTGAGCCCTGGTCGCAGCAGCCATTGGTACAGGTCGACGGGTTGCAGCTGCCGCTCGACCCACAGGCCTGGTTCACACACGAGGTGCCGCTGACGGAGCAGTCCGAGCAGAAGTCTCCCGTGCGGCCGCAGAGCGCCGTCTGCGTCCCGGACTCACAGCGACCCGTCGCGAGGTCGATGCAGCCGTTGCACGGCTGGCAGGTTCCCGACACGCAGGACTGCCGTTGTGGACACGCCATGCACACGTTTCCACCAAAGCCACACCGCGCCGTGGTGGGGACCGTCTGACACTGGCCGGTGGCGGTGCAGCAGCCCTGCGGACACATCTGGGGCGAGCACGAGCCGGAGCTCCCACCCCCCGCGGTTCCGCCCCCTGTCGCGCCGCCCGCGGTGCCTCCACCCGCACTGCCACCACCCACCGGCGGGGTGTTCTCGCAGCGGCCTCCAGTCCCGAAGGCGACGCACGAAAGGGTGCTCGCACAGGAAAGACAACTGGCTCCGTTGCTGCCACACGACGCGACGGAGCGACCAGACGCGCACTGGCCCTGCGCATCACAACAGCCGCCGCAGTTCGAGGCATCACACCGCCCCGTCACGCCACCACCAACCCCGCCCGCCGTTCCGCCTGAGGTGCCTCCCGAGGAGCCTCCACCGACGCCGCTCCCGCCGCCCGTTCCTGGATTGGGAAGCGTGCACGCGCCCGACACGCACGTCTGACCGAGCCCGCACGTGGTGCACTGGCTGCCACGCGTCCCACAGCCGGAGTTGTCGAAGCCGCTCTTGCACTCGCCCGCCGCGTCGCAGCAGCCCAGGCACGTGGTGGGAGAACACGGCGGGCGCGAGGGTCCACACGCCGAGGCGAGCACGGCGCCGCCTGCGAGACCGAGGATGACGACGAGCACGAAGCGGTTCATGGGAGGCCTTCAAACACAACGGGCGGCAAGAGCGCAGTGGCTCCGGCCGCCCGGGGAACCCGCCAGGAGCGGGTCAGGTGAAGAATCGGACTACTGGCACATGCCGGTCGCGACGTTGCACATCTGGCCGCCGAACGGCAGCGCACCGCACGGGAGCGACGAGCACGCCATGCCGCTGCGTCCGCACGTCTGGCCGACGCCGAGGAGCGGCGGGGGCTGGCCGATGGTGGCGCACTGGCCCATGCCGAGGAGGTTGAAGCAGCACTGGCCCGCGCCGCATGGGTTGTTCGCGTCGCAGGGCGTTCCACCGAAGCCGCCGCCATCGAGGCCGGGGAAGGGGAAGCCACCACCCGCGCCGCCACCGCCCATGCCGCCGCCGATGCAGGTGCCCGCGTCGGTGTCACACATGCCGCCCATGCACGAGGTGCACAGCGCCGCCGGAGTGCCCTGGCCGCACTGCTGCGGCGTCTGGCTCGCCGGCTGGATGCAGCTGCCGGAGCCCTGGTCACAGCAGCCCGTCGCACAGTTCTGCGGGTTGCAGCCCGACATGCTGCCCGTGCACACCTGGTTGGTGCACACGCCGTTCGACACGCCGCAGTTCGAGCAGAACTCGCCCATCTTCCCGCACTTGTCGTTCATCATTCCGGTCTCACAGCGGCCGGTGGCGATGTCGACGCAGCCATTGCACGGCTGGCAGGCACCCGACACGCAGCTCTGCCGGCCCGGACACGCCATGCACGCCGCGCCGCCCATGCCGCAGCGGGCCGTCGTCGGAGGGTTCTGGCAGATGCCGGTCGCAGTGCAGCAGCCGGTGGGGCAGTTCTGCGCGTTGCAGTTCGCCATGCCACCGCCGGAGCCGCCAGCCGTTCCACCCGCGGTGCCGCCAGCCGCTCCACCCGCGTTGCCGCCAGCCGAGCCACCACCCACCGACCCGCCCGTGAGGCACCGGCCACCCGCGCCCGCGTCGGCCCCGCTCGAGACCGCCGAGCACGTCTGGCCCGCGGTGCACGCCGAACACGACGCGCCGTTGGAGCCGCACTTGGTGTCCGCCAGGCCCGTGAAGCACTGCGCGTTCTCATCGCAGCAGCCCGAGCAGTTGTCCGCGCTGCAGCGCACCGGAGGCGGTCGCACCCCACACGCCGGGGTAAGGCCGATGACTCCGCCGACGAGTACGCCCAGGACGAGGGCCCTTCCGATTGGTCCAGACAGCTTCATGTGTGGTGTCTCCCTGTACGAGGACGGCTCCGTGGAGCGTCCCCCTGCGCGGCCCGCAAGGGGCGATCGTCTACACAGCCTCCGGCGCACCTACAAGTCCGCGTCGGTGAACGTCGGCCAAGTCCCTGTACCGGTTGGGTGACACCTCGCGTTGACACGTGAGTTGATCTCCCGTGCACACCTGAGCATCCTCCGCCCCCTTTCAGCCCGGTTTGCCCACCCGGGTCCACAGCAGGGAGCATTGTCATGGTCCGAACCCCCTTCGCGTACACCACGCTCGTCATCTCGCTCGCGTTGGCCATCAGCGGTTGTCGCTGCGGCGGTGGAATGGTGGACACGCGCTTCGGTGACCTGAAGGTCGTCTGGCGCACCGAGGCTGGCGAGGTGGTTCGCTCGCGCGACGCGACGTACGACTTCGGCACCGCGCTGGTGGGCGAGACGAAGCGCCTCATCATGACGGTGCGCAACGACGGCATCGGCCAGATGTCGCTCAACCTGCTCGAGCGCACCGAGGGCGACCAGGTCACCATCGCGCCGGCCTCGAGCACGGGCGCTCCGTTCTTCGTCGACTTCCGGCCCGACGTCTCGCTCAACGCGGGCGAAGAGGTCGAGTTCGCGATGACGTTCACCCCGACGGCGCTGCAGGGCGGCTTCCTCTCGAAGCTGCGACTGGTGTCCTCGGGCACGCGCTCGGAGGACAGCGAGGCCGTCATCACGCTCAAGGCCCAGGGCGAGAAGGGCGCGTGCGACCTGCCCAACCTCATCGACTTCGGCAACGTGCCGGTCGGCGAGACGCTCACCTACACGGTGGAGTTCAAGAACACGACGAACCTCGCGGCGGTCGGCGAGGCGGGCGCCTTCACCGGACAGGACGCGGCGAGCTTCCGTTACAAGAACGCGGGGCTGCCGGGGCAGGTGACCGTCAACCCGATGTCGACGTTCAAGGTCGAGATTCAGATGACGCCGTCGGAGAAGCGCACCTACGAAGCGCGCGTGACGCTGCGGGGGCCCGGGGGCTGCCCGCCGGTGGACGCGGTGATTCGGGCGGTGGGCTCCGACGACGTGCTGACGTGGGCGCCCGACAAGCTCAACTTCGGCCTGGTGTCGCCGGGCTTCGAGTCGGTGAAGGACGTCGTCTTCACCAACACCTCGAACGTGCCCATCACGCTGACGGCCATCACGGCGTCGATGCCGTCGGACTACTTCCACCGCGTTCCGGCGGGCGCCGACGTGACGACCTTCACCGTGCCGGGCGGAGGCCGTCCCACGCCGATGAAGGTGGCCTGCAGCCCCTCGGGCCTGGGCGCGCGGCCGCCGTCGAACCTGCGCTTCTCCACCGGCCTCACCCGCACGCCGCAGGGCACCATCATTCTCGAGTGCATCGGCGGCGGGCCGAAGATTCGGGTCTCGCCGCGGCCCAACGTGGCCTTCGGGCGCGTCGGCTACTTCCCGGGCAACACCATGTTCTCGGTGAACCGCCGGGTGAACGTGCAGAACGTGGGCGTGCCGCCGCGCATGCCGGACCCGTCGTTCAACCTCTTCCTCGGCGCCGTCGACCCGATGTCGGGCATGCCCGGGCAGTTGCCGCTCTTCGAGCTGACGCCGAAGAACGCCATCACCGAGGCCGATGAGTTCTCGGTGAGCCTCTTCTCGAACTACGACCCGATGACGGGCCTGCCGCCAGTCGCCGGGCAGAACTCGCTCGACCTCGTGGTGACGCTGCGGCCCAGGTCCAACGGCCGCAAGGAAGCCGAGCTCGTCATCTTCTCGAACGACGGCGCGGACCCGGAAGTGAAGCTGCAGGTGTCGGCCGACGTGGAGCAGCTGCCCCCGTGCAACTACCGGGTGACGCCGATGATGGCGAACTTCGGGCTCGTCTCGCCGGGCACCACGAAGGACCTGCCCATCACCATCACCAACCTGGGCACGGCGGCGGGCGACAAGTGCTTCCTCTCGGGCATCGACCTCGCGGCGGGCTCGAACCCGGCGTACTCCCTCGTCGGCGGGCCGGTGGCCGAGAAGGAGCTGCAGCCGCAGGAGTCCTGGCAGGTGGTGGTGCGGGTGGCGCCTCCGGGGCCGGTGCCGATGACGATTCAGACGCTCCAGGGAGAGCTGCAGTTCAACGTCACCTCGCCCACGACGCCCCAGGCGCGCGTGCAGCTGCGCACGTCGGTCGGCCCCACGTGCCTCGCCGTGACGCCCGACCCGCTCGACTTCGGCACGGTGCGCTTCACGCCGCCGCCCGCGATGCGCTGCTCGAGCGCGAGCAAGACGCTCACCATCTACAACGTGTGCAACGCGCCGGTGAGCATCCGCCGGTTCGACCTGCAGGCAGCAGCCGGCCAGCAGCCCGGTGGCCCCGCGTGCGCCGGTGGCATGCCGTGCCCGGAGTTCTTCCTCTCGACGGTGCCCAACATTCCCGCGGGCGGGCTGAACCTCAACGCCGCCGCCACCACCACCTTCCAGGCGCGCTACTCACCCATCGACGTGGGCAGCGACACGGGCGCGGTCTCCATCGAGGTGCTGCAGTCGGGCCAGACGGTGACGTACCTCGTGGGCCTCACCGGCCGCGGCGACCCGAGCGGCCAGCAGACCGACACCTTCATGCAGGACATGCAGCCGAAGGCCGACATCCTCCTCGTCATCGATGACTCGTGCTCGATGGGCGACAAGCAGCAGAGCCTGTCGCAGAACTTCTCGTCCTTCATCCAGTACGCGGCGTCGGCGGGCGTCGACTACCAGCTGGGCGTCATCACCACGACGGCCGAGCCTTCCAGCTGTCCGCCGCCGCCGTTCCCGTGCCCGCCGCTGCCGACGCCGACGACGCGCGGCGAAGGCATCTTGCGCACCATTCGCCCGGGCCAGGCGAACCAGATTGGGCCCATCTTGCGCTCGAACACGCCGAACGTCGGCCAGGCCTTCCAGCAGCTCGTCAACGTCGGCACCGATGGCTCGGGCACGGAGCAGGGCCTCGAGACGGCGGTGCAGGCGCTGACGCCGCCGCGCATCGTCACCGAGAACGCGGGCTTCTTGCGCACCGACGCCAACCTCGCGGTGGTGGTGGTGTCGGACGCCGAGGACCAGTCCGACCAGCCGTTGAGCTACTACGAGAACCGCCTCATCAACGTGAAGGGCTTCAACCGGCTCTCGCAGTTCACCTTCAGCGCCATCGCGCCGTTCGCCCCGGCGCCCGCGGGCAACTGCACCTACGACGGCATGGGCGGCGCTCCGCGCTACAGCCAGATGGTGACGCGCACGGGCGGCCTGCGAGACGAAATCTGCACGCAGAACTGGGCGACGGCGCTCCAGGGCCTCGGCCGCATTGCGTTCGGGTTCCGCACGCTGTTCTTCCTCGGCACCGCGCCGGACCTGACTGGCGGCAACACGCTCAACGTGCGCATCAACAACATGCCGGTGGCCGGTGGCGGCGCGTGCATGAACGGCATGCCCACCTCGGGCGCCTGGTGCTACGACTCGGCCGCGAACGCGGTGCGCTTCACGCCGATGACGACGCCGGGGCCCGGCCAGTCGCTCACGGTGCAGTACACGACGGCGTGCTTCTGAGCTTTCGGTGGCCGCGCAGGCCAGACGTTGCGTGACGACGCGGGGCCACCGGGAGTAAGGCGCGGCGCACCATGAGCCGCATCTACCGTCAGCTTCCTCCGGCCGGCACCCGCGTCGGCCTCGCGTTCTCCGGTGGTCTCGACACCCGCGCCGCCGTCGCGTGGATGACCCGCAAGGGCATGGAGGTCTACGCCTACACCGCCGACCTCGCCCAGCCGGACGAGAAGAACGCTTCTGACATTCCGCCCATCGCCACGAAGCACGGGGCGAAGGCCGCGCGCCTCATCGACTGCCGCGCCTCGCTCGCGCACGAGGGCCTGGTGGCCATTCAGTGCGGGGCGTTCCACCTCTCCGTCGGCGGCCGCAAGTACTTCAACACCACGCCGCTGGGCCGCGCGGTGACGGCCACGGCCATCGTGCGGGCGATGAAGCACGACGGCGTGCACGTGTTCGGTGATGGCTCCACGCACCGCGGCAACGACATTCAGCGCTTCTACCGCTACGGCATCCTCGTCGACCCGGAGCTGCGCATCTACAAGCCCTGGCTCGACGCGCAGTTCGTCGCCGAGCTCGGCGGCCGCACCGAGATGTCGAAGTTCCTCGAGTCCGTCGGGCTGCCGTATTCGATGAGCTCCGAGAAGGCGTACTCGACCGACTCGAACATGCTCGGCGCGACCCACGAGGCGAAGTCGCTGGAGCACCTCGACACCTCGATGCACGTGGTGAACCCCATCATGGGCGTGGCCCACTGGAAGCGCGAGACGGTCATCGAGCCCGAGGCCATCACCGTCACCTGGGAGGCCGGCCTGCCCGTCGCCCTCAACGGCAAGCGCTACGGCGACCTCGTGCAGCTCTTCCTCGAGGCCAACGCTATCGGCGGCCGCCACGGGCTGGGCATGTCGGACCAGATTGAAAACCGCGTCATCGACGCCAAGAGCCGCGGCATCTACGAGGCGCCTGGCATGGCGCTCTTGCACCTCACCTACGAGCGCCTGCTGTCGTCGGTGCACAACGAGAACACGACCGACCTCTACATGACGCTGGGCCGGCGGCTGGGGCGGCTGTTGTACGAGGGCAAGTGGTTCGACCCCGAGGCGATGCTCCTCAAGGAGTCCCTCTCGCGCTGGGTGGGCACGGCGATTACCGGCGAGGTGAAGGTCGAGCTGCGGCGCGGCGACGACTACACGATTCTCTCCACCCACGCGGCGCAGTCGGCCTACGCGCCCGAGAAGCTGTCGATGGAGAAGACCGTCGGCGCCTTCACGCCGGAAGACCGCATCGGCGCGCTCGAGCTGCAGAACCTGTCGGTGGGTGACAACCGGGCGCTGCTGCTGCACTACGCCCAGGCCCTCGCGCTGCCGACCGGGGGCTCCGACGAGCTGAAGTCGCTGGTCGGCGGGGAGTAGCCCGACGTCGAGCGGTCCGAAATTCGTCGTTGATTGATGGGGTGGTGTGGCCGGCGCGACCACTCGGTCGAGCCGCCGCACTGGGTCTGGTCCTCGAGAGTTGCCTGGTGCCGCCCAGCGAAGCGGGTTTCTCGGAGCGCCAGGAGGCGGTTGGCGCTCGCAGCCGGACCGCCCACTGTCTCAGACCTGACGACAGGGGGAGCCCTTACCAGAGCGCCCTGTCAGTGAGGTAGAAGCCGCTGATGGCCATCGACCTGGAGACGCTGGCCGTCCGGGCCACTCACCCAGGCGATGCGCTGCTGGAGCCAGCGGACGTCATCGCCGCGGACCAGGCGGTGCTCCAGCTCGACCACGCCGGGTTCGGCGGGGGGACCGGAGAGCGCGGCGGCGACGCCCAGACGATCCGGCTCCGGACAGGCCCTCAGCAGCGCCGCGAACGTTTCGGGCAACGTCTGGCCCAGGAGCGCTCGCGCGCCGTCAGACCACTGGAGCGTCAGCTCCGGGAGCGTGAGTTCCCAGGTACCAATCGCCGCACGCCCCGCGCCGCCCAGGGCGTGGTGCGCGACATCACGCCGGACAAGGCCCGCCATCTCGGCGTCAGCAGCGCGAACGAGCGTTTGTCGATGGCCACGACGGCGGGCAGAGTTGGGGTCTGGGACTGGGACATTCCGAACAACGTCCTGGTCTGGGACGAGCTGATGTACCGGCTCTACGGCTTGCAGCGGGCTGACTTCGGCGGCGCCTACGAAGCGTGGTCGGTGGCCATCCATCCCGAGGACAAGGCCGCGACCGAGGGTGAAATCCAGGCCGCGCTGCGTGGCGAGCGCGAGTACGCGCCGCGCTTCCGCGTGCTCTGGCCGGACGGTTCCATCCACCACCTCAAGGCCGCGTCGCGCACCACCTATGACGCCGAGGGTCGCCCGCTGCGGATGATCGGCGTCAACTACGACCTCACCGAACAAGTCGCAGTCGAGGAGGCGCTGGCACGGGCGAAGGTCGACGCCGAGGCGGCGAGCCGCGCCAAGAGCTTGTTCCTCGCCAACATGAGCCACGAGATCCGCACGCCGATGAACGCGGTCATCGGCCTCTCCGCGCTCGGGTCGGGTCTGCCCGACCTGCCGCCGCTGGTTGGCGAGTACCTCAACCGCATCCACAGCTCCTCGCAGGCGCTGCTGTACACGCTCAACGACATCCTCGACTACTCCAAGCTGGAGGCCGATCGGGTCTCGCTCGAGCAGACGGAGTTCGGCCTCGATGAGCTGCTCGAGAACGTCATCGATCTCTTCGCGCTCGGCGCCGAAAGCAAGGGCGTGGAGCTCGTCCTGAGCGTCGAGCCCGGCCTGCCCGCGACGCTCGTGGGCGACCCGCTCCGGCTCGGCCAGATCCTGAACAACCTCGTCGGCAACGCCGTGAAGTTCACCGCGGCCGGGCACGTCCGGCTGAGGGTGACCGCGCTGCCGACGACGTCGTCGACCCGCGCCCGCCTGAAGTTCGAGGTCGAGGACACAGGCATCGGCATCTCCCCAGCGGACCAGGAGAAGCTCTTCGCGCCGTTCACGCAGGCCGACGGCTCCGTCGCGCGGCGCTTCGGCGGAACGGGCCTCGGGCTCGTGATCAGCCAGCGCCTGTTGGCGATGATGGGCGGCGCCCTCACGGTCGAGAGCGAGCCCGGTCGGGGCAGCACCATGCACTTCGAGGTGGAGCTGCCCGTGGGCACGCGGCGCGACCTCTCGCGGGAGCTCTTGCCGATCCGCGGCCTGCGCGCGCTCGTCGTCGATGACGTCGAGAGTTCGCGCCAGGTGCTCGGCGAGCTGCTCGCCTCTTGGAATGTCGACGCCGTGGAGGCGAGCTCGGGCGCCGAGGCGGTCGCCCTGTTGCTCCCACCCGAGCCCGCGCCGAAGTGCCCGTTCGACCTGGTGCTGCTCGACTGGCGGATGCCGACGATGAGCGGGCTCGAGGTGTTGCGGTGGATCCGCGATCGCGTCGAGGCAGAGGCGCTCCGCGAGCCGCCGGTCGTGGTGATGGTCACGGCGTTCGACCGGGAGCAGCTGCTCGACGAGGCCGCCGGGCTCCCGTCGCATGCGGTGCTCCGCAAGCCGGTCTCCGCCTCGCGTCTGCTCGACACGCTCGTGGGGCTGCGCCGGCCGGAGCGGCTCAAGCAGTCGACCGACCCGATGGCGTCGGCGATCTCGCGCGCGGCGCCGCTGCGTGGTGCCCACATCCTGGTCGTGGAGGACATCGACACCAACCAGCTGGTGGCGCGCGCTCTGCTCGAGCGGTTGGGCATGCGAGCCGCCATCGCCAGCAACGGGGAGCAGGCGCTCGCGCTGGTCGATCAGGTCGCGTTCGACGCCATCCTGATGGATCTGCACATGCCCGTCCTCGACGGCCTCGAGGCGACTCGCCAGCTGCGCATGCGCCCGGCGTCGGCGGCCATACCCATCCTCGCCATGACGGCCGCGGTGCTGGCGGACGACCAGGCCGCGTGCCGCGCCGCCGGCATGAACGGACACGTCGCCAAGCCGATCGAAACGTCCGTCCTGGTCGAGACGCTCCTCGAGTGGGTGCGGTTGCCCCTGGCGAATGCCGGTCGCGAGTCGTGGGTCGTGCCCCTGGCGACGGTCAGCGATCGTCCGCCCATGGGCGCCAGCGGGGCTCCGGCGGTCGCTGGAATCGACAGCGATGACGTCGCTCTCCGCATCGGCGACAACGTCGCGCTTTTCGTCCAGCTCCTCGAGGGGCTCGCTTCCAGCGCCGAGCCCGAGCTGCGCGCCGCACGGGAGGCCTTCGACCGCGGCGACACCATCGACGCCGCCAAACGCGTGCACGCCTTGCGCGGTCGGCTCGGCAACGCGGGCGCGCGGGCAGCCATGGCGATCGCCGGCGAGGTGGAAGCGGCGCTGCGCTCCGGCGCGCCCGCGCCGGGGCTGTTCTCGCCGCTCGACGCAGCCGTGGCGGCGCTCGTGGCGGCGGTGCGCGTCGGGCTGGCCACCCTCGAACGTGCGCCGGAAGGCCCCCGTGCTGCGCTGGACGACGACGCGCTGCGCGGCCTCGTCGAGCAGCTCGAGCGCTCTGAAGCGGACGCAGTGGAGCGGTACCAGCAGCTGAAGCCGGCGCTCGCCGAGCGCCTCGGCGCCGCTCGCGCCGCGACGCTCACCGAGGCGATGGAGCGGCTCCACTTCGACGAGGCTGCCGGGCTGCTGCGCGGCCTGCTGAGGGTCTCGTGAAACTCCCCGACTCGAGCCCCCGCGAGGCACACATCCTCATCGTGGACGACGACCCGAACACGGTGCTCGTCCTCGCCAGCGTTCTCAAGGGCCTGGGCAGAGTGTACCTCTCCACCCGCCCGGGCGAGGCCGTCTCGCTCGCGCTCCGGGTAGTGCCCGACCTCGTCCTGCTCGACGTGGAAATGCCTGACGCTGATGGCTTCACGGTCTTGAAGGAGCTGCGCACCCACGCACCACTGGATGACACGCTCATCCTGTTCGTGACGAGCCATAGTGCGCCGGAGATCGAAGCGCGCGCGTTGTCCGCGGGTGCCATCGACTTCGTCCACAAGCCCGTGCACGCTGACATCGTCCGTGCACGCGTGCGCAACTACCTGGCGCTCAAGCAGCAGGGCGACACCCTGGCGTTGCGGGTGAAGGAACTGCAGGCCGCGAGCGAACACGTGCGCGAGCTGCAGGGCATCATCCCCATCTGTATGCACTGCAAGCGCATCCGCAACGAGACGAAGATTTGGAAAAGATCGAGACGTACATCGAGACGCACTCGGAAGCGAAGTTCAGCCACGCGCTCTGCACCGAATGTCTCGATGCGCATTACCCCGACACTGAGTGAGCTGCTGACCCTCACGTGACCCGGTGCGGGACAGGTCCCGACACCAGTGGACACCCCCAGGGGAAGCGGCCCCGCCCTGGTCGAGCGGAGGCTACGCGCAACGTCATTCGACCGGCCCTCGCTCCCCGAGGCTTCGGAGCACCCGCTCCGTCACCCGCGCCTGACTCGAGCCGTGTGCACGTCGCGGCGATGGGAAGCACGACAAACGAGGGTGAGGTGGAGCGCTGGACTTCTCACCACCCGGCCGACAAGAGAGCGGCATGTCGTCCGTTGCCCTGGCCCGGCCGCTCGTGCCCGAGACCTTCTCGACCCGCCTCGTCGAGGCCCGAATGCTGGGCCCGCGCGTGCGCCACCTCGTCTTCGCGCGCACCGACGACACGCCCTTCCACTTCGAGGCGGGGCAGTGGGTTCAGCTCATCCTCCCGCTGACTGACGAGAAGGGCCGGGCGCTGCGGCGCTCGTATTCCATCGCCTCGGCGCCGACGGGGTCGAGCCGCTTCGAGCTCGCGGTGACGAAGGTCGATGGAGGCCCGGGCTCCACGTGGCTGCATGGGCTCGAGCCCGGCGCGACTGTCGACGTGAAGGGGCCGGCCGGCACGTTCACCCGGCCGCTGGAGTCCGCAACGCCCTCGCTCTTCATCGCCACTGGCACCGGCGTCGCGCCCTTCCGCGGGATGATTCACCACGCGCTGGCGGCTGGGCGCACCGAGCCGCTGTGGCTGCTCTTCGGCGTGCGGACCCCCGAGGAGTACCTCTTCCGCGACGAGCTCGAGGCGCTGGCCGCGAAGCACCCCTGGCTGCGGCTGGAGCCCTCGCTCTCCCGGCCGCCCGACGGCTGGACCGGTCGCACCGGCTACGTGCAGACCCACGTGAAGCCCTTGTGGACCGAGCTCACCGCGCAGCATGGGAGCGCCCGCGCGTACATCTGCGGCGTGAAGAAGATGCTGACGGCGGCCCGCGAGGTGCTCCGCGTCGAGCTCGGCGTCGACCGAAAGCAGGTGCACCTGGAGGCCTACGACTGACGAGACAGGTCGCTCGTTCCCGGTGGGCGAGGCCTTTGCGTTGGGCTCGATGCGGGTCCTCGGTCACGACGCCGAGGAGCGTGGCGTGCCGCGGCTCGTGAGCACCTGAACGGATGTTTCACGTGAAACACGAACCGGGGCGAGTCGCGTCAGGGTGACGCCCCTCGTCGTGAGGGCCTCCCATCGGGCCGTCGTGTCCGGCAGGGTGCGCCGCCATGTCGAGGTCATTCCCCGCAGATCGGCACTGTCACCGGCGTCGACGACACGTTACGAGATGGCAGTCAGCCTGCCACCCTTGTCGAGGGATTCGCTCTCTCACGTGCCGACGCCCAGGCTCGCTTTGGAGGTCACCCGATGATTGCCCTCACCCTCAATGGCCAGAAGACCGACGTCGACGTGCCGCCCGAGATGCCGCTCCTCTGGGTGCTGCGCGACGTGCTGCACCTCACCGGCACGAAGTACGGCTGCGGCATGGCGCTGTGCGGCGCCTGCACCGTGCACCTCGACGGCGGGCCCATTCGGTCGTGTCTGACACCGGTGTCCGCGGCTGAAGGCAAAGCCATCACCACCATCGAGGGGCTCGCGCCGAAAGAGACGCCGCATCCCTGTCAGCGCGCGTGGGCCGAACTCTCGGTGCCGCAGTGCGGGTACTGCCAGTCGGGCCAGCTCATGAGCGCAGCGGCCTTGCTCTCGAAGACGCCTGACCCCACCGACGAGGACATCGACGCGGCCATGAGCGGCAACCTCTGTCGCTGCGGCACCTATCCCCGCATTCGTGACGCGATTCACCGCGCCGCCGTGCTCGCGAAGGCAGGCACGCCATGACGCTCTCCCGTCGCGCGCTCATCAAGACGGGCCTCGCCGTGGGAGGCGGCCTCGCGGTCGCCGTGTGGGCCACCACCGAGCGCGGCAAGGGCACCTCGGAGCTCTTCGCGCCCAACGCGTACGTCCGCATTCCGGCCATCGGCCCCATCACCGTCGTCGTCGGCCGCGTGGAGATGGGGCAGGGCACCGCGACTGCCACCGCCATGCTGCTCGCCGAGGAGCTCGAGGTCGACCCCTCCACGCTCGTGCTCGAGCTCGCCGGCGCGGACCGCGCGTACGACAACGCCGCGCTGGGGTTTCAGTTGACGGGAGGCTCCACCAGCACGGCGACGAGCTGGGAGCCTGTGCGTCAGGCCGGCGCCACCGCCAGAGAGCTCTTGAAGGAGGCCGCGGCCCGTCGATGGCGCATCGACCGCGACGAGCTCTCCGCGACGTTGGGCGTGGTGCGGCACGCGAAGACCGGTCAGTCCGCCACGTACGGCGAGCTCGTCGACGAGGCCGCGCGCGTCACCATTCGCACCCCCGACCTCAAGACGAAGGACTTCACCGTCATCGGCAAGCCGCTCCCGCGGGTGGACGCGGTGGAGAAGTCGAACGGCTCCGCGGTCTTCGGTCTCGACGTGCAGGTGCCTGGCGCGCTGGTGGCGGTGCTCGCGCGCTGCCCCGTCGCGGGCGGCACGGTGAAGTCCCTCGACGCGGCGGCGGCGAAGGCGATGGCTGGCGTGAAGCACGTGGTGCAGGTGCCCCAGGGCGTCGCCGTCGTCGCGCAGACGTACTGGCACGCACGCCAGGCCGCCAACGCCCTCGTCATCGAGTGGGAGGAAGGCCCGCTGCGCACCTTCGACTCCAGCACCCTGCGCGAGACGCACCGTGCGCTGATGGACGACCGCCCGAAGGGCAGGCGGGTGCGCGATGATGGCAAGGCTGACGTCGTCCTCTCGAGCGGCACGAAGACGCTCTCCGCCGAGTACTTCGCGCCCTTCCTCGCCCACGCCACGCTGGAGCCGCAGAACGCCACCGCCCACGTCACCGCGACGCGCTGCGAAGTCTGGGCGCCGACGCAGAGCCCGGCGATGGCGCGCGAGGCGGCGGCCCGCCTCACCGGCTTGCCGCTGGCCAGCGTCATCGTTCACCAGACGTTCCCCGGCGGAGGCTTCGGCCGACGCATCGGCCAGGACTCCGTCGCCGAAGCGGTGGAGGTGTCGAAGGCCATCAGCGGACCGGTGAAGGTCGTCTGGAGCCGCGAAGACGACATGCGCCACTCGTTCTACCGGCCGTCGGCCACGCATCGGCTGCGCGCCGCGCTCGAGGGGAGCGCGCTCACCGCCTGGCACCACCACGTCTGCACCCAGTCGGTGCTGCTCCAGGTGCTCGACAGCTTCGTCGGGGGCGTCGTGGCCGAGGCGCCCCAGAAGCTCAAGGACACGGCGGTCGAGATGGCCAGGAAGGTCGTCCCGGGCCGTGACTCCACTTCGTACGAAGGCGCGGACTCCGTGGCCTACGCGGTGCCGAACCTCGCGGTGGACTTCACCCGCCATGAGCCGCTGGTGCCGACGGGCTTCTGGCGCTCCGTGGGCCACTCGCACACCGCGTTCGCCACCGAGAGCTTCATCGACGAGTGCGCGTGGGCGCTGGGAGAGGACCCGGTCGCGCTGCGAAAGCGCCTCCTCACCGGCAAGGCCCGACACCTCGCGACGCTCGAGAAGGCGACGACGGAAGCTGGCTGGGCGACGCCTCCGCCGGAAGGCCGCGCGCGAGGCGTGGCGGTGCACGAGTCCTTCGGCACGGTGGTGGCGTGCGTCGTCGAGGTGACCGTGCAGGACGAGGCCATTCGGGTGCACCGGGTGGTGATGGCGGTGGACTGTGGGCAGGTGGTCAACCCCGACGTCGTGCGCTCGCAGTTGGAAGGCAGCGCCATCTTCGGGCTCTCGGCGGCGCTCAAGCAGCAGGTGACGTTCGAGAAGGGCCGCGTGCAGCAGTCGAACTTCCACGACTTCGCGCCGCTGCGGCTCAACGAGTGCCCGCGCATCGAGACCCACCTGCTCGCCAGCACGGCGGCCCCGACCGGCATCGGAGAGCCCGGCGTTCCCGTCATGGCGCCCGCCGTGGCGAACGCGGTCTACGCGCTGACGAAGAAGCGCCTGCGCACCCTGCCGCTGGCTCTTTCGGAGGCCACGTGAACGAGTTGTTGGCCATCGTGACCGAGGGACGCGCCGCGGTGGCGAGGGGCCTGCCGACGGTGCTGGCGACGGTGGTGGCGGTGCGTGGTTCGGCCTACCGGCGTCCGGGCGCGCGCATGCTGGTGACGAGCGAGGGCTGGCGGGCGGGGAGTGTCAGCGGCGGGTGTCTCGAGGCCGACGTCGCCCGTCGCGCGGCGTTCCTCGTGTCCCACGGCCAGCCGATGGTGCGCACCTATGACACCTCGGAGGACGCGGGCGCGCGGTTGGGCTGTGGCGGTGAGGTGGACCTGCTGCTCGAGCCGGTGACGGACACGACGTTCCTCGACGAACTGGCGCGGGTGGCCGAGCGGCGACAGACGCTGAAGGTGGTGACGGCGCTCGAGGGGAGGGTCGGGGCACGTGAGGTGTGGTGCGAGGGGACCTGCCTGCGCTCGACGTGGACGCAGACGCGCGAGGTCCGGCGCTTCGAAGAAGTCCTGCAGCCGGCTCCGAAGCTGGTGGTGGTGGGCGCGGGGCACGATGCGCTGCCGGTGGCGCGGCTCGGCGTCGAGCTGGGCTGGAGCCTCGACGTCGTCGACTGGCGGCCGGGGTTGGTGACGGCAGCGCGTTTCCCGCGCACGGCCGTTCATCTCGCGTCGGCGGCGAGTCTTCGGGAGAAGCTCCCGCGTGAGCCCGGCGCCGTCACCGTCGTGATGTCACACCACCTCGACTACGACGCGGCGGCGCTCGACGTGCTGCTGAGGGACGAGACGCTCGCCTCGGTGGGCCTGCTGGGGCCGCGGCATCGCGCCTCGCAGGTGCTGGCGTTGGTGGAGTCGCGTCACGGCGCGCTCTCGGCCTCCCACCGCGCGCGGCTCAAGGCGCCGGTGGGCCTCGACCTCGGCGGTGAAGGACCGGCCGCGGTGGCGTTGTCGATTCTGGCCGAGGCGCAGGCGGTGCTGCAGGGACGCTCGGCGCTGCCGTTGTGCGCGCCTGTGGAGCTGGTGCGAGTCAGCCGGTGAACGTCGCGCTGCTCCTCGCCGCGGGCGCCTCGACGAGGTTTGGCAGCCCCAAGCAGGTGACGCCGTGGCAGGGGGTGCCGTTGGTGCGCTTCGTGGCGCGCGAGGTGCGGTCGGTCGTGTCGCGGGTGGTGGTGGTGACGGGCGCGCATGAGGCGCTGGTGCGAGAGGCGCTGAACGGACTCGACGTCGAGCTCGTGCACGCGGAGCACTGGGCCCGTGGGCCTGGCGCCTCCATCAAGGCCGGACTGGAAGTTGTTCCTGAAGTGGCCCGCGTGTTGATCACCCTGTGCGACCTTCCTCACGTGACGCGTGAGGACCACGGCCGGTTGATCAACGCTCCGGGACAGCTCATCGCGTCAGCCTTCGACGACACGGTGGGCGCGCCCGCGGTGTTCGAGGGCCGGTTCCTCGACGCGCTCCGGTCGCTGGAGGATGCAAGCGGCGCACGTCAGCTCCTGGCGGCGCATCGCGCGCACGTCACGGCCGTCCCGTGTCCCGCCGCGGCGAAGGACCTCGACGTGCCGCCGCCCTGAGCGAGCGCCTCAGCTCGCTCGTTGCGCTCACGCGCTGAGGCGCTCGTTCAGGGCGCGTCGAATGGCCTCCCGAATGAACTCGGACCGCTTCCGCGCACTCGGAGGGGCCACCCGGTTCAGGCGGGCCATGGTTCGATCGTCGAGCTCGACAAGAACCTGCTGCATGGGGTGCAGGCCCAGGAGTTCCATCGAGTCCAGCAAGTGCGCTCGCAACACCGAGTGTCGCTCCCGCCAGTGCCTGGCCGGCCGCTGCGCGCCCGCCTGGAGTCCCTTCTGAGGGGCGTCTGACGTCGGTCCCTACCGGCCACCCTTCTTCGGTGGCGTCTGAACGGCAGGCTTCTTCACTGGCGGCGGGGGCGGGGCCTTCACCGGCGCCTTCGTCACCGCCACCACCGGCGTCGGCTTCGGCGTCGGCTTCACCACCGGCTTCGCGATGGGCGTCGTCGGCTTCTTCGGCTCCGGCAGGTTCTGCACGTCGACCTCGAGTGGCGGCGAAGGCGGCGGCGTCAACGTCGACTTGAGCGCCTGGCCCTCGAGCACCAGCGACTGGAACCGGCACGTGCCTTCCAGACAGCCCACCGCCACGCGCGGGCGCTCGCCCAGCACCGTCTTCCAATACGGCCCCAGGTGCAGCCCATCACCCAGCACGCGGGCGTCGCGGCCCTGGCCGATGACGGCGAAGAGCTCTCCGGTCGAGGGTTCCAGCCGCAGCGCCGCGGCCTGGCCGGTCGTCGACGTCGGGAGCGGCGCGCGCATCTGCCCCTGCTTGTCGGGCCCCAGGTTCCACTCCATCACCGGCTGTCCGCCCGAGCCCGAGAGGATGAGCATCACCGAGCGCCCGCCCGTGCCCAGCAGCATGAGCGCGCTGCGCGCCTCGGCCCTCTGCCCGCGGAACAACGTCCACAGCGGCTCGAGCGCCGAGGCCCCGCGGGCCTGCGTGTCCACCAGCGCCGACACCGTCAGCCCTTCGCCCTCCACCGTCGCGTCCACCAGCGCGTGCCCAGCCCTCGCGTCGTCGGGCTCCGCGAAACGCACGCCGCCCTGCTCGAACGTCACCGGCCGGCCGCGCGCCATCACCGTGATGGTGTCGGGGCCTTCGCCGAGCGTCAGGGTGCGCGTCTCCTTGTCGAGGCGGCCCGGGCTGGTGGTGGGAAACTGCGCGCCGTTGTCTTCGAGCAGCTCGATGGCGGCGGGCTTGCGCGAGGCCTCCACCCGCGCGCGGATGAAGACGGTGGCCACGATGATGGCGGCGAACGCCACCGTGGCCAGGGCGCCGACGCGCGCCACCTTCTGGGCCTTCTCCTTGGCCAGGCGCAGGGAGCGGCGGACCTTCGTCTCTTTCGAGGGCGCGGGCGCCGTCGTCATCGGCACCAGCAGCTCGAGCTCCTGGAGGAACGCGCCCACCGACGGGTAGCGGTCTTCCGGCGCGGGCTTGAGGCAGCGCGAGACGATGGCGTCGAGGCGCTTGTCGATGCCGGGCTTCTTCACCGACGGCGGGTCGAACTGCCCCAGCGGCAGCTCACCGGTGAGCAGCTCGTACAGCATCACGCCCAGCGCGTAGAGGTCGGCGCGCGGCCCGGCCGTCTTCGCGTCGACGCGCTGCTCGGGCGCCATGTACGAGGCGGTGCCCATCGCGACGTTCGTCTGCGTGAGGTTCTGCTTCGCCTGCCCGGAGTTCTCGTCGAAGCCCGCCAGCCCGAAGTCGGTCACCTTCGGAATGCCGCCCGCCTGCTCGTCGAAGAGGATGTTCTCTGGCTTCAGGTCGCGGTGGATGACGCCGCGGTGGTGCGCGTAGCCGATGGCCCGCGCCACCTGCGACAGCGTCGTGAGCGCCGCCATGGTGTCGAAGTCCGGGTCGCGCATGCGCTCGCGCAGGGCCGGGCCATCGACGAACTCCATCACGAGGTAATACGTCTCGGCGGCCTTCCCGCGGTCGACGATGCTGACGATGTTCGGGTGCCGCAGGGTGGCCAGGGCCGCCGCTTCCTTCTCGAAGCGGGCGACGAACTGCTCGTCTCGCGCGAGGTCGGCCTTGAGCAGCTTCACGGCGACCGTGCGGCCCAGCGAGAGCTGCACGGCCTGGTGCACCTCGCCCATGCCGCCCTTGCCCACCACCTGCACCAGCCGGTAGCCGGGGATGAGGTCGTCCTGTCGGGCGCGCGCGACTGCGGTGTCTGCCGGGGCGGTCATGACGGGTCTGCCGGAGGCTCCGGCCACACGTCTCTCTATGTCGAAACCCGTCTCGGCGCTCCTGATGCGAAGCGGTGCCACGCGGCGGGTCCCCACATGGGCGCACAGCCTGCTTCCGCGCTCAGACGCGTCAGCCTGGGGGAGGTCCTGGCGTGCTGAACGCCTCTTCCTTCGAGACGATGGCGACCGGCCGTCGCCTGGTGTTCTCGAAGGTGCGCCAGACGTATTCGCCCACGAGGCCGACGCCGAGGGCGTTGAGGCCCCGACGAACATGATGGTGTTCGCCCGTGGCGTGGAGCCCGCCACCGACACCCACGGCGCCAACAGGGCGAGCCCTCATGGCTTTCGCGCGAAGAGATCGACCGGCCTGCAGGGAACCGCCCCAGTGGACGGCGGCGACCAGACACTGCTTCGATGTGTCTGCCTTCATGGAGCCGCGCACCCGCCTCGTCCTCGCTACGTTCGTCGCCACCGTGGCGCTCGGCGTCGGCACCGGCTGGGCGATCGGTCGAAAGACGCTGGTGCACGCCCTGCCGCCCCAGGAGACGGTCGACCCGCCGCCAGCGCCCGCGCGTCCACCGCCGCTGTCGGACGAGACACGGGCCCTCCTCACCGACCTCACCGCGAGCGACGTCGCCACCTGGCGGGAAGCCGCCGTCCGCCTCGCGTTCGCGCGGCCCTTCCCGTTCGCCGAGCTCGCCGCCCTCGTCCCGTCCGCACCCGAGCGCGTCCGCGAGGTGATGGACCGCGCCTTTTCCCAGTGCGTGACCCTCGAAGAGTTCTCCCAGAAGCGCCTCGTCCTGCTGCTCGACCCTTCCCTCGACCAGGCCCGCGAGCAGCTGCGCCAAGGCGTGCTCGAGTACCGGGGTGTGGGGAATGGCTTCGGGGTCGCGGTGTCACTCCAGGCCCTGCGCTCGCGGGACGTGCCGCAACTGGCCCGGGCGCTGCGCTTTCTGGCCGTGGCGCGGGTCTCGTGCGCGAGGGACCGGGTGCGCGGCCTCGTCAGCAACCGCGCACTGGTCGGCGACGTGACGATGCCGATGGTGCGGGTCGGTGACGTCGCCGAAGAGACCCTGCGCTCGTTGCCGGCCAGCCTCTCGCCTCTCTCTGGCCTGCGTGAGGCGCTCGCCAACACGCCGCTCATCGATACCGTCGCCGAGGTCGTTCCGACGTCGGTCGATGCTGCCTCGGTCACGGAGTGGTTCGCCCTCGCCCGGCCGGTCTGGCGCGCGTGGTGGGCGCTCTCCGGCGAAGGGGGCCGGCCGTCGGACGAGGTGTGGCGCGCACGCACCAACGAGTTCCTTCACTTCTCCGAGACCCGCCGTCTGCACCCGCGCGGCCGCTCGCTGCTCCACGTGAAGGGGCCGTCGACGGTGTCCTGCCAGGCCATCACGGGTGAGGGCATCGTGAAGTGGAGCGTCTTGCCCCTCGAGCTCGAGCGCGACCCGGTTGATGATGTCGTTCACCTCGAGTGCCACCAGTCGGCCGACCAGACGGTGCTCGACCGGAAGTTCCCCTTCGAGCCGGGCGAAGAGCTCACCATCGAGGTACTGTGGCCATGACGCTCCTCCTGGCAGCGGTGCTCGCGACCAGCCCCGTCGTGGCTCGTGACTTCATGATGGGCTGTAGCGGAGAGGTCTTCGCCGCCATCGACGCCGACGACCTCGATCGGCTGCGACTGGTCGTCACGCCTGAGACCGTCGATCAACCGGGAACCGGGGCGTGCGCGAAACGAACGCCGCTCCAGTACGCCGCGGAGCGGGGCCGCCTCGACGCCGTGATGGTGCTGCTCGTGCTCGACGCCGACGTCGACTTCACCGTGGTGGAGCGCCAGGGCCTGATGAAGGGCCGGGTCACCGCCGAATGCCTCGCCCGCGCGAATGGGCATGAGGGCGTCGCGAAGCTCCTCAAGAGCCGAGGCGCCTCTGACACCGTCGATGGCTGTCGACGCCGGGCGGTGACGACCGCGGCGCTCGAGTCCGAGAACCCGGCGCGCCTGGCCCAGGAACGCAGAGCCGGAAACCGCCTGACGCTCGCGCAGCTCGAGGTGGCGCTCGAGACGTTGAGCTGCGAGGCCGACCCTGCGCTGTGCGTCGAGCTGGCGCGCCACGTCCCGAAGGAGCCGTCTGATGCGCGCGCGCGCGTGCTCTCGTCCTTCGTCGAGTGGGCCCAGACCGTTCCCGAGCTGAAGCCCGAGGTCTCGCGGCTTCAACGCGTACGGTGAGGCGGCTCAGGGGCCCTCACAGCGGCAAGAGCAGCACCCGCGTCCGGCAATAGACCGTGTAGGCCGCCACCAGCCACAGGGCCGTCATCAGCCCCACGAAGAGCGGCCAGGTCCGTCGGCGCTCCAGCGTCCACGCGACCGCGACACCGAACACCCCATAGAGCGGCGCCATGCCGAATTGCAGGTACGAGGCCTTGATGACGCCGTGGAAGTCGAAGGGGTACGACACCGCGAACGAGAGCCCCGAGGCGATGGCGATGACGGGCAGCGCGAGCAACGCGAGGAACCCATGCAGCCGGCGACGCCACGCCACCACCAGGCAGGCCACCCACGCCACCACCACCGTCAGGGTGATGGCCGTGCCTCCGAGCATCGAGCGCTGCGAGGCCTTCATGAGGGCCCGGTTCATCGGGAACCCGTTGACGCGGAAGGCGGACGTCTCGGCCTCGGTCAGCGCGGCGAAGCGGAAGTTCCAGTAGTCCACGAAGGTCGACGCGGTGATGACCGTCCAGTAGCGCGGGTGCGGGTCGAGCCCGACGTCCTGGTACGGGCGCTGGAAAATCTGCGACGCCCACCCGAAGACGAACCCCAGGGGGCGTCGGTCGAGCGGCGGCTTGTCGGCGAGCTCGGCGAGCTGCTGCCGGTGGTCCGGGCGGACGTCGAAGCTCGAGATGAGTGGCTTGCCGTAGTCGCGCACGTTGCGGGCGAAGTACCAGCCGTCGAGCACGAGCGGCGCAACGGCCAGCATCACCCACGGCGCCGTGTGGCGCAGGCGCCGGGTCCATGACGGCTCCTCGCTGCGAACCAGCTCGAGCAGCACGCCCAGGCCAATCGCCGCGAAGCACGCCGCGGCCGAAATCTTGGACAACAGCTGCAGCGACAGCGCCACGCCGATGCCGGTGCAGAACCACCAGCGCCGCGCGCCCGAGGCGCGAAACGCGGCGGGCACCAGGGCCATCGCGACGGCCGCGAAGAGCACGCTCGTCACCTCGTTCGTCAGCATGCCGTCCATGTGGACGGCCACCGGCAGCAACGCCGCGAGCGCGAGGCCCGCCCGGCGCGCGGTGGGCGACTCGAGCGCCGCTTCGAGGCCGAGCCACACCACCACCAGCTTCAGCACCCCCGCGCCAATCGACAGCCACTGCACCGCCAGCCGGCTCTTCGTCGCGCCGTAGACGCTGGCCGCCAGCAGGTACCAGAGCGGTGGGTGGTAGCCGGTATAGACGGCGGGCGCGGGTGGGATTTCTCCGTGCTGCAGCACCCAGTCGACGAACTCCCAGTGCTGCGCCGAGTCGTAGCCCCAGGTGGGGTCGAAGTCGGCGTGCAGGGTGATGCGAAGCACGGTGCCCAGCAGCACCAGCGCCAGCTCGGGAAGGTGGGCGCGCGCCCACGACCTCAAGCGGTCGAGCCTCATGGGTGCACGCGCACCGCTTCGAGGTGGAGCCACGTCTTCCTCGGAATGCGCACCCGCACGTACCGCGCGGTGACGGCGCTGAACGAGGGCCTCCATTCGAGGAACAGCTCGTCGTGCCGGGCCACCTCCTGCCAGGTGGTGGCGTCCTCGCTCACCTCGACGAGGAGCGGCCGGGCCCGCTCGCTGTCCGACTCCTGCCGGTTGAGGATGGTGAGGGACGAGACGCGCTCGGCTCGTTGCAGGTCGACCTCGAACCAGGGGCTGTCGTCGTCGGCGGTGTGGAAGAGGATGTCGCTCGTCAGCCCGCCGCACCGGTGCAGCGCGGGCTCACAGGTGGCCCAGGTCGAACTTGTCCGCCACGGCTTGTCCTTCGCCAGGTCGATGCGCGGGAAGGCGGCCGCGACGTTGGTGGCGAGGGACACGAACGCGAGGCTCACGAGGGTCGCGACCACGAAGCGCCGGGTCGCGCTGTCAGAAGGCGCCGTCATGGCGTGAACGGGCTTTGAGGCATGGCGGGCCTTCTACCGAAAAGCGATTCGGTGGGTCAGCGAGAACGCGGCCACCTCAGCGCCCGACCTCAGCCGGCTCAGGCCTGCTCCGTCAGGAGTGGCCTTCTTCCAGTGTCAGCAGATAATTCCGTTCCGGGTTTACGAACCCCGAAGCCTCGTGCGAACGTGCACCGCATGGCCTTTGGACTGTTTGGAAACAAAGAGACGCCGATCGAGCGGCTGGCGTCCGGCAAGGTCAAGACCGAGCAGGAGAAGCAGCAGCTCCTGGCGCAGCTCGGGCAGCCGTCGGCCGACGAGGTGATTCCGCTCATCTTCGCCGACGACGCCACGGTGCAGCAGCGGGGCGCCCAGCTGTTCGTCGCGCGGGTGACGCCGCCAGCCATGTTGGCGTTCCTCGACGAGGGCCTGGGCCGCAACGCCATCACCGTCGTCAGCAAGGTGTTCCAGAAGTGCCGCGATGACCTCGTGACGGCGACGATGGCGTCGGCGCTGTCGAGGGGGCGGGCGGAGCAGACCCGGAAGGTGTGGGAACTCGCGCTGGACCTGCAGGCAACCGTGTCGGACCCACTGCTCGAGCGGGCCGTCGCAGAGGCCCCAGGCCCGCAGCGGGTGCTCGCCCTTCGTCGACTGGTGAAGGCGAAGAGTGCGGCGACGCTCAAGACGCTCCTCTTCGGCGCGGCCGAGAACCGCGAGGTCTCCGTCCGCAAGGAGGCGTTGACCCACCTCTCCACGCTCGAAGGGGACGACGTCTTCGCGGCGATGCTCGAGCGACTCGGCTCCGACGACAGTAAGGAGATTCGCGACGCCGCTGGCGCGTGGTTGCAGCGCTATATCGCCAAGGCTCCACCAGACGTCCGCCCCCGGGTGCTCGGCAAGCTGCTGCTCGCGGGAAGTCCCGAGCAACGCGGGCAGTTGGTCAAGAGCATGTTCTCGCAGGGGAACGCGCAGGAATTGCTCTTCGGGGTGCTCTCCTTTTGCAAGACACTCACCGGCCAGCAGCACCGCACCGTGATGGATGCCCTGCAGATGGCAGGGAAGAGCCTCATTCCGCTGGCGGTGCAGTTGTTGAGCAATTCGGACGCCGACCTCAGGGTGCAGGCTGTCTATCTGCTCGAGGCGTACGAAGACCCGGCCACCATCGGGCCGATGCTGCAGATGCTGAATGACCCGGACTGGTGGGTCCGCATCGTCGCCTGCGAGACGATGGGCCGGCTCAAGGAGCCGAAGACGATTCCCGCGCTGCAGCGCATGTTGACCGACGCCGACGCGCGCTGGGCCGCCATCGACGCGGTGGCCACCGTCGGAGGTCCAGCCGCCGTGTCTGCGCTGCTGCCGCTGCTGAAGGACCCGACGGTCGACGTGCGCGTCTCGACGGTGCAGGCCCTGGGCAAGCTGAAGGACCCGCGAATCGAGGCCGCGCTCGACGAGGTGTCGAAGTCCGACGGCGCCGTCGACGTGAAGCTCAAGGCCGTCGAGGCGATTCGCGCGATGAAGGGCGTGGCGGTCGGCACGGGCGCGGTGGTGTCGTCGAAGGAGCTCACCAAGCCCATCGAGCGGCTCCTCGCGTTCGCCCGGGAGAAGGGCGCGAGCGACCTGCACCTCACGCCGGGCGAGCCTCCGCTCATTCGGGTCAATGGCGCGCTGCTGCGGTTGGACTCGCCGAAGCTCGATGGGGAGCAGGTTCGCGTGATGCTGGTCGACCTGCTCGACCCGGTGCGGGCGCCGGTGCTCGAGAAGCAGGGGGCGGTCGATTTTTGTTATGCCATTCCAGGCGTCGGTCGGTACCGCTCGAATGTCTTCAAGATGAAGCGGGGCTACGCCGGGACCTTCCGCTGCGTGCCCAACGTCGCGCCCACCCTGGCTCAGCTGGGGCTGCCACAGCGCCTGCAGGACCTCGGCTCGCTCCACCAGGGCATCGTGCTCGTCACCGGACCTGCCGGCTCCGGCAAGACGACGACGCTGACGGCGCTCATCGACCTGGTGAACCAGACGCGCCACGCGCACGTGCTCACCTTCGAGGACCCGGTGGAGTTCGTCCACTCGCCGAAGAAGGCGCTCATCAACCAGCGCGAGATGGGCAAGGACTCCGCGTCGTACGCGTCCGCGATGCGTGGCGCCTTGCGTGAAGACCCCGACATCATCGTGGTGGGCGACATGCGGGACCCGGACACGATTCGCCTCGCGCTGCTCGCCTCCGAGACCGGCCACCTCGTCGTCGCCACCATGCAGACGACCGGCGCCGCCGCCACCATCGACAAGCTCGTCGAGTCGTTCCCGCCCGACGAGCAGGGGCAGGTGCGCGTGGGGCTGTCGGAGTCGCTCAAGCTCATCGTCTCGCAGGTGCTGGTGCCGCACGCGGACGGCTCGCGGCGGGTGGGCGTGTTCGAGCTGCTGACGAGCACCTCGTCGGTGCGCGCCCTCATTCGCGATGGGCGGACGGTGCAGCTGGCCTCGGCGATGACCATCGGCCGTGGCGTGGGCATGCAGACGCTCGACGGCTCGCTCGAAGAGCGGCTGCGCGCCGGACACATCACCTTCGAGACGGCGATGCAGTTCGCGCAGAGCCGCGAGAACATGGCGAAGCTGGCCAACGTGGCGGGCGCTGGACCGGCCGCGGCGCCGGTGGCTGCGAGCGCGCCCGGCAAACCTGCGGCAGGCGCCCCGGTGCGGAGGCCGTCATGACGACGAACGCCAACGCCCCGGCGCGTGCTGGCGCGGGCGAGCGCACCCGCGTCAACGACCGCATCGGCCGCTTCCTCAAGTTGATGAAGGACTGGGGCGCGAGCGACCTCCATCTCTCCGTGGGCCGGCCGCCCCTCTTCCGCGTCGACGGCGTCATCACCGAGGTGCGCTACCGCGCCTTGTCCGACGGCGACTTCCGCACGCTGCTCGAGCCCATCACGCCGCCCCACCTGTGGAACCAGTACGAGCGCACCGGCGACGTCGACTTCGCGTACGACCTGCCCGGCGTCAGCCGCTACCGCGTCAACCTCTTCCGGCAGCAGCGCGGCATGGCGGCGGTGTTCCGCAACCTCTCCTCGAACCTCGTCAGCATCGAACGGCTCAACCTGCCAGAGCAGGTCCACCGCTTCGTCGACCTGCGCGCCGGCCTCGTGCTCGTCACCGGCCCCACCGGCTCCGGCAAGTCGACGACGCTCGCGGCCATCATCAACGAGATGAACACGAAGCGTCCGCTCCACTTCATCACCATCGAGGACCCCATCGAGTTCGTGCACGAGAACAAGAAGTCCATCGTCTCGCAGCGCGAGGTGGGCACCCACGCCGAGGGCTTCGCGCCCGCGCTCAAGGCCGCGATGCGTGAGAACCCCGACGTGGTGCTGGTGGGCGAGATGCGCGACCTCGAGACCATCGAAGCCGCGCTCATCGCCGCCGAGACGGGGACGCTCGTCTTCGGAACGCTGCACACGAACTCCGCGGCGAAGACCATCGACCGCCTCATCAGCGCGTTCCCCGTGGAACGTCAGGCCGGGGTGCGCAACTCGCTCGCCTCGACGTTGCGGGGCGTGCTCGCGCAGCAGTTGTTGCGCAAGAAGGTGGGCGGTCGCATCGCGGCGGTCGAGGTGATGTTCAGTAACTTCGCCGTCAGCGCGATGATTCGGGAGGGCAAGACCCACCAGGTGGGTGGCGCCATTGCCCAGGGGAAGAAGGACGGCATGCTGGCGATGGACGAGGCGCTGCGCAGCTTCGTGGAGGACGACCTCGTCGACGGTTCCGACGCCCTCGACAAGGCCATCGACAAGGACGCGTTCCGCGCGTTCTTGAAGGACAAGGGACTGCTCCAGGAGCCGGACGAGCCACCCGCGCCGCCACCGAAGAAGGAGCCCCCGCCGGCCGCCGGCGCCCCCGCAGGGGCCCGGGGGTAGCCGTCCTCACGAGCGTACGAGGGGTGACGGGACCTGCGAGCGAACGAAGCAACGAAGCCTCCCCCGACGGTGACGTCAGGGGAGGCCGCGCTTCAACAAAGCGATGGAAGGCTTGCCGTGGAGGTCGTGGCGTTACCCACGCGTCTCGCCCTTGAGGCGATCGACCCCCACGTAGAAGTGCGTCTGGGCCGCCCTGCCCAGGTCCTTGAACGCCTCGAGCTCCTTCACCCGCACCAGCGAAGGGTTCTTCGCGAGCAGGTCGGCGAAGGCCTGGTCGAGCTCGAGCTTCTTCTGCTGGTTCTCCAGCGCCGTCGTCGCCTCGACGGTGGCCACCTCGGCCTTCGACTTCGCGTCGAGCGTCGCAATCTCGGCTCGCGACTTCGCCGCGATGAGGTTGGCCTCTGCCTGACGCTCGGTCTCGATGACGCGGTTCATCAGCTCCCGCAGCTGCCCCGGGAAGATGATGTCCTTGACGTCGGCCCGCAGCACCGTCACGCCGAACTGCCGCGCCGGGCCCGAGATGTCGGCCAGAATCGCGTCCGACAGCTCGTTGCGGTCCTTGAGAATCTGGTCGAGCGCGCGCGTCGCCAGGAACCGCCGCGCCGAGAGCTGCACGTCCTCGTAGAGGCGGTCCTCGTACTGCGCGACGTTCAGCACCGCCGCCTTCGCGTCCGTCACCTTGAACGAGACCAGGAGCGACAGCCGCACCGACACCTTGTCGCCGGTGAGGATTTCCTGGTTCTTGATGGTGGTGGACCGCTCGCGCACATCGACGAGCTCGACGGTGGGCTTCTCGCCGAAGAACCGACCGACGGTGTGCCGCCCGGGCTCGAGCAGACGCGTCAACTTGCCGTCCTCGAAGAGCAGCCCGGTGAAGCCCTGCTTGATGGTGATGGTCGTCTTCATGTTGAACCTCGCCCGGAAACGCAGCCGGGTGTTTGAGCCAGAAAAGAGGGGCGGAGCGCGATGAACACCCGACGTGAAAGGACGGGTTGGTCGACCAGCGGACGATGGCCCATTCGGACCAGTCCCCTGGCAGGGGTCGACCGCTTTCATGGTGTCAGCGCCCGAATCGCCCCGCGCAGAGTGACGCGCAGCTTCAAAGCACCCTGACGGAGGGGTGGCACACCCCTTCGGTCTCACCGCCCGGCGCGGAGCCACGCGAGCGCGATGCCGCTGGTGACCGACACGTTGAGCGAATCCCACGTGCCCGCCATCGGAATGCGCGCCGTCACACATCGTGTCAGCGTCGCCGCCGACAGCCCTGGCCCTTCGGCGCCGAGCAGGAACGCCACGCGGGAGGACGTCGGGCGCTGCGCGCCGCCGATGATGAGCGTGCCGCGTGGTGAGAGCGCGAGCACCTCGTAGCCGCGAGAGACGAGCAGCTCGAACATCGCCGCCTCGTCCGCTACCTGCGCGAACGGCACGTGGAGGGTGCCGCCGCTCGAGACCCGAATCGCCTTCCGGTACAGCGGGTCACACGTCGCCGCGTCAAGCAGTACGCCGTCGACCCCGAAGGCCGCCGCGTTGCGGAAGATGCCTCCGACGTTGTCGTGGTTGGTGACGCCGCACAGGCCGAGCACGAGGCTGGGCTGGGGCTTTGGCGCGAGCACCTCGTCGACGCCTCGCTCCGGCCCGCGCTGGGCGACGGCCAGCACGCCGCGATGAAACGGCATGCCCACGATGCCCTCGAGCACCGCCTGCGAGGCGACGTACACGGTGAGGGACTCGGGTAGTTGGCCTGCCAGGTGTCGCGCGCGGTTCTCCGACAACAGCAGCGCCAGCGTCGCGAAGTGCGTCGAGGCCAGCAACACCGGTAACACCACCTCGCCCTCGACGAGGAACGAGCCTGCGTCGCGCAGGTCGCGGTCCCGAATCGAACGGAACGCCTCGAGGCGTGGGTCTTCAGCGGACTCGACGGGAAGGAAAGGCACCCACCGACCCTAAGCGCCATGGCCCCCCGACGTCAGGGCCGAAGCTCGACCGCGGAGCCCGCGGACCAGTCTCAAAAGTCTCGCCTGCGTCGCCTGGAAGACGGGCGGTACCAGGACACGCCAAAGAAAGGGGAGTGGCCGGAGCACGACGCCGATGCGCGAGATCATGACGACGTGACGGGGAACTGCAGGCATCATGTGCCCTCGACATGATGCCCGGTCTCGTCACCCTGCTGGCGCTCTCGGCGCTCGACGTGCGCTGGCTCGCTCCCGAGACGTGCACCGCGCCAGACCTCTCGCTGCTGGCCGCCACGTCGACCGGCTCAGCCGAGGTCCGCATCACGACACCAACCCCTGCGACGTGGCTGCTGGAGCTGAAGTTCGTCGAACCGTTTCAGGCGACCCGCCGCCTCGAGCTCGGTTCGTGTGTCGACGCGCGACGAGCCGCGCGGGCGCTGCTGGTGCTGGGGCTGAAGGGGGCCGACGCGTTCCAGACGACGGAGCTCCCGCTGGCCCCGCCGCCGCTGACGGCGAGCGAGCCGATCACCCCGACGGAGGCGACTCCGACTGGTCTGCCTCCCGTCCTCTCGGTTCGCCTGGGCGCGCTCGCCAACGTCTTCACCGCACCCGCGCCGACCCCACGTTTCACGCTCGGCGCTGCGATCCGCCGCGGAGCCCTGGAATTGGAGGTCACCGCGCGGGCCGGCGTGCCAGCGCTCTTCCCGGGAGGTCCGACGCGCGAGTCAGCCGTCTCGGTCTGGCCCGTGCTTGGCGGAGACCTCGCGGGGTGTTTCACCCCCACCTTCGGGCGCGCGAGGGTCGGGCTCTGCGCGACGCTCGTTGCTGAATGGTGGCGACTCGAGGGGCAGGGCGTGTCGAACCCAGGCGTCGGCAGCGCGGCGTTGCTCGCGATCGGCGGCCAGGGACGCGTGGGCTTCGCCCTTGGCGCCAGGTTCGAGGTGGGCGTCTCGGTGGCGCTGCGAGGCAACGCCATTCGGCCCGTGGCTCGGTTCGGTGACGTCGAGGCCCTCCAGGCCGGCCCGCTGGGGCTCGAAGCCTCTGCGTGGGTCGGCTGGAGCCCCTGAAAGCACTGCGAGTACGGGCGGCAACGGAATCGGCGCGCACCGGCCACTCAGCCTTGTGATGACGGTATTGGTTCCCAGCGCGGTGGGTCACACTCTGCCTGCCGTGGCGCCCCCCGACTTCGAGACGCTGTACCACGCGCACGTCGACGCCCTCTGGCGCTTCCTCGAGCGACTCGGGGTTCCCGAGCGTCACCTCGACGACGCCACCCAGGACACGTTCCTCATCGCCCACCGGCAGCTCGCGTCGTTTCGAGGGGCCTCGAGTCTGAACACGTGGCTGCACGGAATCGCGCTGCGCGTCGCCAAGGACTACCGGCGGCGCGAATCACGAAAAGGTGGCTGGCAGCCCCTGTCGCCCAGATTCCTCGACGAAGGACGGGCTCCAGATGAGTCGGCAGCGCAGCGGCAACAGCTCACTCAGGTGTTGAAGCTGCTGGAGCAGTTGGACGATGCGCAGCGAACCGCGTTCGTGCTCGTCGAGTTCCAGGGGCTGACGGCGCCTGAGGTCGCAGAAGTGACGGAGTCCAACGTGAACACGGTGTCGACCCGCCTCCGCGCGGCCCGGCTTCGCTTCAACGAGTTGGTCGCAGGGTTGGGAGAAGGCCGATGAACGACGAGCTCTCGAGGAACGCCAGAACCCTGCTCGATGCCGCGCGGCATCAGGGCGGGCCGACGACGGCGCAGAAGGCGAAGCTAACCGCCGCGGTGATGACGGCGACCGCGGGCACGGCCGCAGCGATGACGGCGACCGCGGGCACGGCCGCAGCGATGACGACTGGCGCCGCAGCGACGGGCACCTCCGTCCTGAAGCTCATCGGTGCGGGACTGCTCGCGACGTTCGTCGGCGTGTCGGGCACGGTGTTGCTGAAGAAGGCGAGCGAGCCACCTCGCGCCCCCGCCCCCACGGTCGTCGCCCGGAGCGTGCCCACCACCGTCGTTGCGCCACCACCCGTCTCGCCCGAGCAGCCGAGCGTCGAGCCGCAACCGATCGTCGTGGAAGAGGCCCCGGCGGTGGCGGCCCCGGCGCCTCCAATTCAGCCAGCACCGATCGCCGCTCCGCGTCCTCTTCAGGCCGACCGCTCGCCAGCCGAGCCCGCGACGCCAGAGGTGGCAGCAGCAGCTCCAACGAGCCACGCCACGCCGCCCGACACGACCGCGGCCGAGGTCACCGCGCTCGGCGCCGCGCTGGAAGCGATTGAAGAAGGCCGCCCACTCGAGGCCCTCCAGACCGCCCGCACGGCGCGACGCGCTGCTCCCAATGGTGCGCTGCGCCCGGAGCTGACCGTCATCGAGATCGAGGCCCTCTGCGCGCTCCAACGGCAAGACGAAGCGTCGGAGCTGGCGGCGTCGATGCCCGAGAGCGATCGCACGCCCCTCGTCGCGCAACGGCTGCGAAGAACGTGTGCCGCGCGATGACCCGCAACGGTTTGTGGATGCACCGGCCACTCAGACTCACATGAACCGCTCACTGCTCGTCACCGCGCTCTTCCTCACCGCCTGTTTGGAACCCGTTGACGTCGGCACGCATGACGCCGGTCACGATGGAGGCGTCACGCTCCCCCGAGGCTGCGTCGTCGGCATGGACCAGACCTGCAACGAGCTCGCGACGATGTCGGCGCTCGCCGGCACCTGCTCCGTGACTGGCTGCATCTGCGCAACAGGGTTCCAGCGCGGGCTCACGGGAAAGTGCCGACCGCCCAACTTGTGTCCCTCGACGCCGCAGAATCCCGGAGACGCATGCTCGACTGAAGGGCTCGTCTGCCGGTACTCGCGGCAACCTGTTGATTTCGGCTGCAGTACGGTGCGTTGCGGCGGCTCGACCTGGCTCGACGTGCCCTGGGTCGAGACGTCGCCGTGGGATTTCGAGGGGTCCTGCCCAGGCTGTCCTGGCTCGCCCCTTCAGTGTGTGGTGGGAACGGTCGGCGGGCTCTGCAGTGATGGGTTCGTCTTTGCGACCTGTCAGTCGAACGGGTGGGTGTGTCCCCAGGGCACCATCTCGTCGACCCTCTGCGCGTGCTCCGGCAATCGGCCTGGCTGCACCTGCACCTCGCAGGGCTGGTCGTGCGCCGACGGCGGAACGATGAACTGTACGCCGGGCATCGCGATGTCGTGCAACGACGGACCGGTCGACGGGGGCATCGGCGGCGTCGCTGGCACCTGCTCGAACACCGGCACCTGTACGTGCTTGTCGGGCTTCGAGCTCAACCCAACGAACGGCCGCTGCCGCGCGTCGTCCTCGCTGAACACCTGCACCGTCGGCATGGATCAGCAGTGCAACGCCAACGCGGCCATGTCGGGCCTCGCGGGCACCTGCGTCGCGGGCCGGTGTGAGTGCAACCCGGGCTTCGCGCTCACCACCGCGGGCACCTGCTCGCCGTCATCGAGCGGCTACTGCGTGGTGAACAACGGTACGGGGCAGTGCTCCATCGTCTCGCCAGACGGCGGCGTCGCCGGCAGTGGCCTGTGTGGCAGCCAGGTCATCACGGCCGGCTGCAGCTGCGAAGGCTCGCCCCCGATGCCTCGCTGTCTGGGCCTGTGCCCGCCCACGGCGGGGAGAACGTGCGTGTCGACCAACTGCGGCTCCATCAACTGTCTGCCCCCGTTGCGGTGCACGGGTACGAACATCTGCACGCAATGACGTGAGTCGACCCGGCTCGCGGTGCGCGCTACACGCACCGCGCGTTCGCCGCCCTGCCTCGCTGGAGCCTCCTGGCGCTGATGCTCCTCGGCTCACGACTGCTCGCGCTCATTGCGATGGTCGCTGGCAGCTATCGCCCCCGCCCCGACGACGACCTCCACTGGATCGGCAACGACCACCTTTGCCGCCATCATCGCCGGCATCGACTTCACCGCCTCGCGCTCCCTCCGGCTCCGGCGTCACGCGCACTGCTGCTGGCTGCTGGCCATGGACTCTCCGAGAGCGAGGTCACAACCATACCTGGCGACGGCCTCGTGCTCGCTGACTCAGCGCGGAGCGGGTCGAAGTCGGGTCGTGCCGCCGCGCCGGGTCGCGAGGTGCCGCTCGAACGTGTTGAGCAGCTCGAACACCGCGCCCGCTTCCCAAGCCCTGTTCCTTCGCCCGACCGTGAGCTGCGAGATGACTCCCGCGCGCTCGAGCTGCGCGAGGGCGAGCCGCGCCGCCTGGTTGCTGCAGCCGACCAGCTCCTGTGCGGTCTGCACGTCGATGACGGGAACACCCGGCAACAGGCGAAGGAGCACGCTCGCCGCAGCATTCGGGCGGAGCGGGCCCACGGACACCCGCCACTGCTCTTCCTGCGCGGCGAGCTGGGCCGCAAATCGCGAGGCTTCCATCGCCGCGGTCCGCGCCGCGGCCGCGAACAGCCCCACCCACTCGTTCACCCGGCCTGCGCGAAAGTCCGTCAGGCCACCGACGTACGCGCGAGCATCGGTCGCCAGCACCAGGCTGACGGGAGGCACGACGTTCGGCGTCACGCCACGACGGGTGAGCACCACGTGAATGAGGCAGCGCCCCACCCGGCCGTTGCCATCGGCGAACGGGTGAATCGTCTCGAACTGCGCATGAGCGATCGCCGCCTGCATCACTGGTGGCAGATCGTCGCGGTCCAGAAACGCGGCGAGGTCCTCGAGCAGCCCCCTCACCAGCGCAGGCGGAGGCGGAACGAACTCTGCGTTCAGCGGACTGCTTGCGGCACCGCCAACCCAGTTCTGTTCGGTGCGCACCTTGCCCGCCTGGCGATCTCCGAAGGCCGAAAACAGCGCCTTGTGCACCTTGAGAATGGCAGGCGCGCCGAAGCGCTTCGTGGTCGCGGCGGTGGCGACAGCCAGCTCCATCGCGCGAACGTTGGCGAGCACCGATTGCGCGGTGATGTCGTTCTCGTCTTCTGCGAACGCCGCGCGGGCGAGCCGTCGATGTGAAAGCTCGAGGCCCTCGATGCGCGACGACGCGACCGACTCGGCCCGCAACAACTGGCGCGCCAGCGCTTCGAGCGCGCGCAGCGCAGGCCCTTTGCGGTTCACTTCGGTCAGGAGCAACGCCGCTTCGGCGACGGCCTGGGCCACGTCGGCGGTGAGCGAGAACTCGAGGTTGGCGAGCTCGTCCGGAACGTACGCGTCGTACGAGAAGCCACGCTTCGCCTTGCGTCCTCCGAAGGCGCCGAAATCGGCCTCCCACCGCTGCCGGACGAGCTTTGGCATACGGAAGCCATATCAAAGGTTGTGCCCCAAAGCTTTGATATGGGCCGGCCACGCACAGGGCGAGCGGGCAGGACTTCCATGGCGGAAACAGTCCCGGAGAATCGAAGACCCAGCGCTTCGCCTTCGGCGGGCTTCGACACGATGCCGCGCTCTCGGTCCCGACCGGGGCCCACGGGCTGATTCGCGTCGGGTCCGGTGACTGGAGCGACGGCATCGTCGCCAGCGAAGCCTCGAGTCGCGACCTCGCCATGCGCGAGGGCGAGAGCGTGCCCAACACCCAGATGGTGCTCTCTGTGCTGCCACACGGCCGGGCACGATGCCGAAGAGCGGGCCGAAGCCCTCCTTCACGTCGTCGAGCCGGGCGGCAACCGTCGCGCCCTTTGGCAGTCGCGCCACCGAGACGAGGTAGCGGTGACGCGGCTGCGTGGGCAGGTCGGGCACGTGCACCGCGAGCGTATCGACTCGATGCAGGCGTGGGTCGAGCGCGAGGTCTTCGAGCAGGGGCTCCTTCGAGGGCGGCGCAGGTCGCGGCGGCGGCGGGGGCCGGCTCACCACCACCGGCGCACGCATTCGTTGCGAGGGCGGCGCGCTCGTCGGCCAGAGCAGGGTCGCCATGAAGACCACCAGCGCGAGCACCACGGAGCCGACGACGAGGCGAACCAGCAAGCGCTCCTCGTGGGCTTCATCGAGCGGGACGGAAGCGGGCACGAGGCGCGTCAACGCCGGGCGCTTCACCTCGGTGGTGAGCGAAACCGCGGGCATCTGCATGACGGTGGGAATGTGGCGCTGCGCATCGCCGGGCGTCTCGAGCGTATCGCGTCGCTGCACGTCGGCCCCGGTCGCGAAGGGCATCGCCGTCGTCGGAGGCGTCGGCGTCAGCGGCGGCATCGCGCGCCAATCAGCCAGCCCGTCGACGACGCGCCAGGGTTCCTCCTCGTCGCGCGGAAACGGGAGCACCGACAGCTCGGTGGCGGGGTCGTCGGTCATCACGGCTCCGACGCCTCGGAGAAGGCGGGCAGCTCGGGCCCGGTGACGCGTCGCGTGGCTTCGTCCAGGGCCTCGAGGGCCTCTTGCAACAGCGCGGCGAAGGGGAAGGGCTCGGGTGGGCGCTCGTCAGTCATGCTCCCATGACGGAGCCTGTCGCCACAGGTCGCGCAGAATCGACCTGACGTGAACGATTCGGCAGCGTTTCAGGAGCGCTTCGGCATCAGCCCCGAAATCCACACGGCCCAGGCGATGAGCACGAACTCGAACGGAAGCCAGTTGGCCTGCCAGGTGTCGCGCGCGGTCCTCCGACAACAGCAGCGCCAGCAACACCGGTAACACCACCTCGCGTTCCGTCCGGCCCTCGCGACTGCCGACGCGCTTATCGCGAAGTTTCCGCAGAGCGCGCTGTCGCAAGAGCGTGAAGTCATCGCCATCGAAGCACTGGTGACGCTGGGACGAAGGGACGACGCGCGCGAGCGGCTGAAGTCCTTCCGCACAAAGTGGCCACGCCTGGGCTGACGTCGTAGCCCGGCGCCACCGACCGGGTGAGTTGGCGCTAGCGCTCGAGCGCTTCTGTGATGGCGGTGATCAACTCTGCGTCCGGCCGCGCGCCGACCAGCTCGACGCCGTTCACGTACCAGGTGGGCACCGCCTTCGCGCCGACGCGTTTTGCTTCGGCGAGGTCGTCCTGCAGCAGCGCCTCGGTTGCCGGCGCCGTGACGGTTGCGTGGAATCGCGGCAGGTCGAGCGTCAGTCCCAGGGCGACGTTCTCCAGCTCGTCCTTCGTTCGCACACGCTGCGCGCGCGCACGCTCGAGGAAGTCCCAGAATCGACCCTGCTCCTGCGCGGCGATGAGCCGCAGTGACGCGTCACGTGCGAACGGGTGCGACTCGAGCGGCAGGTGTTTGTAGACGAAGCGCACCGACTTGTTCGCGGCCCAACTGCGCAGGCGCTTCAGGGTGTCGTGCGAGCGCGCGCAGAACGGGCACTCGAGCTCGGTGAAGAGCACGACCGTCACCCTCGCGTCAGCGGGGCCGCTGGTTGGCGAACTCCCGACCTGCACGTCGACCACGTCAGAGCGCGCGGGGAGCAGGCCGACCTTCTTGCCGCCAGGCGCACCGGGGAGCGTCAGCAGGTAGCTGCCCTCGCCGCGCTTCGTGAAATCGATGGGGTACTTCATCTGGACGACGTCGCTCCCGACGGGCCGCGGAAAGTCGACGCGCTGGAGGATGCCGAGCACGCAGCTCGCGACGAGTGGATCGACCGGCACCTCTGGCGACACCGTGGCCTCGGAGATCCGCGTACGCCCGTCCTCCACCGTGAACGTGAGCAACGCGACGACCTGGCCGCGGTCACCCACGGGTCGGCCCGTCAGGCACTTCATCAGCGCGGTCTCGTGCCTCATGACGCCTGCGTTGACGCGCGCGAGGTCGACCATCTCGAACGGCTTCGGCGTCTTCTCGGTGAGCGGCGCAGAGGCCTTCACGATTTCGGCGACGGGCGCGGGCTTCGGCGCTTCGACGACTGGCGCAGCGGGCTGCTTCGACACCCACGCCTGTCCCGTCGACAGCACCTCTCGCACGTCGGCCGCGTTCACCTGCGCGCTGCCGGTCAGCACCAGCGCCACGAGTCCAGCCTGCGCCCACGACTTCGATTGCTCCTGCCACGTCGTCATCATCACGGTGTCTCCAGAGTTCAGCGGGTGGAGCACCGTCACATCCGCGAGCGCACGAGAAGGTTCCGTCGACACGACGAGCGTTCCATCGACGATGGTCGAGAGCTGATCAGGCCCGGCACCGACTGAGCCAGGTTGAGCTGCCAGCACACGCGCGGTGCCGCGAACGAGCACGCTCCCCGAGGTGAGGCGAACCGTGGAGCCGTCTTCGATGATGACGTGTGAGAACGGCGCGACGACGACCTGGGCTCCAGCGAGCTCTGCGCGCAGCGTGGCGACACCGGCGGTGAGGACGTCACCCGTCGACAAGAGCCGCGGCATGGTGACCGTTGGCGGTGTCGTTTCTGTCGGCTGGCTCAGGACGAAGAAGACCGCTGCAGCCGCCACCGCGAGGAGGGCCGCGGGGACGAGCCAGCGGGGCCGTCGCGGCGTAGATGGCATCGCGTCCGCCGCCGCGCGAACGTCAGTGGGTGAAATCGCCTCGTGCTCCGAGACCAGCTCGTCGAGGCGCTCCAGTCGCGCGAGGGCCTGCGCCAGCTCTGCGTTCGTCGCCAGCTCGAGCTTCAGCGCGCGCGCCTCGTCCTCCGGCAGCTCGCCCGCGCGGAACCGGGAGAGCCGCTCAACGTCGTCCAGTTGCAGCATGGGCCCCTCGCGGTTCATCGAGAAAATCGCCGAGCAACAACACCAGCGCCGCACGTGCGCGATGGAGCCGCGACTTGATGGTCCCCACCGGCACCTGCTCGGCGTCAGCTACGGCCCCGAGCGATTGCCCGTGGAGCTGCGTGAGGACGAAGACGCGGCGTTGCTCATCGGACAACTTCGAGAGCGCCGCTTCGAGCCGTGCGTTCAACTGGGCGCCACGCGCGGTCGCCTCGGGGTCGAGCTGGGTCGTCGAGAGCCCTCCGTCGAGCGGGACGAGGGTGACTGGCGGGCCGCGCTTCGTCTTCAGCAGCCAGCGGTGCGCGATGGTGTACGTCCAGGTCGAGAACGTGGCCGGGCCGTTCGGGTCGAAGCGAGGCAACACGGCGAGTAGATGCGTGAAGAGCGCCTGGAGGTGATCCGCCGACTCCCGTCGTTCGCCGAGCCGCCGCACGAGTGACGCCAGCAGCGGCCCGACGGACTCGAGCACCGCGCGCTGAGCGGCGTCATTTCCTCCCTGGGCTGCGCGAATCGTCGCCGGGTCCACTGGCCCATCTCATCCCAGGCGCGAAAGAAGGTTCCACCAACTGACCGCCCAACAGCAAAGTTCTGGCGAAGCTGTACAGAAATCCAGTTCTGAGTGGCGCCGGAACCAGCTGACTTCAGGAGTCGAAACGCAGGTTCGCTCTCAGTTTCGCGGTTTGAATCACGTATCCCTCTCGCCGAGTGTTCGAAGGGGTGCTGGCACCCGTGAGGCCTGTGCGCCAACGGGGGCGCGCGCTTGAGTCAGCAGCCTGCGCAACCACCGCGGGCCAGGCGGGTTGGAGGTCGCATGAGAACCTCGGAGCTGCTGGTCGCGGTCTGTCTCGGCGTCGGGTGCGGAGTGCCGCCAGGAGGCGCTGACGGCGGAGCCGAGCCCGATGCTGGACCCATGCAACTCGACGACGCGGGCGCGTCGATGGACGCTGGCGTGCCGTTCGACGCAGGCAGGGAGGTCGACGCGGGCTCGCCGCCGTGCGTGGCCCGCAACACACCCGCCGACCTCGCCGCGCGCGATGGCTTCACCGAGGTGTGCGCCGACCCCCTGCAGCACCCCCGCGCCGTGTGTGGCGACGGCACGCCGTACCGCTTCTCCTATCGTCGGGCGACGGGCCCGAGTGCAGGGCTGCTCGTATTCTTCCGCGGCGGCGGCAACTGCACCGACTACCTCACCTGCTGGGGCGTCGACGGCCAGGGCGGCGCTGGCCGCACCGTCGGTACCTTGTCGAACAGCCGCAGCGCCCCCGAGGTGCTCCCGACGCTGCGGCGCACGTTCGGCCTCTTCGACCGGGTCGAACCCACCGCGCTCTTCGCCGACTTCGACGTGCTCTACGTGCCGTACTGCAGCGGCGACGGAGGCCTGCAGAGCACCGAGCAGACCTTCACGAAGCCCCTGTCGGCGAACCCGGGCGCGCCGGACGAGAAGGTGACGTTCTTCCGCGGCCTCGATAACCGGCGCGCGGTGCTCGCGTGGGCGCGCTCGTTCTTCCAGGCGCCGCCCCGCCTGGTGATCTGGGGCTCGAGCGCCGGATCGTACTCGTCGCTCGGCGCCATGCCCGAGCTCGCCGACGCCTGGCCTTCGGTGGCCGACGTCACCTGGTGGGGCGAGGGCGGTGTCGGCGTGGGCCGCGACGGCTTCGGCGCGATGGCGAGCGACGTGCTGACCCGCTTCGACGGCAAGGCCGGCCGCCGGCTCGTTCGCTTCGTACAGTTCACCTACACGTCCGACGCCGAGCAGCAGCAGTTCGCGCCGCCCCCATACACGGGCGACGAGCCGCGCATGCGCGCCGAGCTGCGGCGGCTGCTCGAGGCGAGGGCGGCGAGCGCGCCCGACTCGTACCGCTTCATCGCCGTTCCAGGCACCTGCCACACGCTGGCGCTCCAGCCCGCGCTGTACCAGGCCTTCCAACGGACCGGCTCCGGCTGGCAGCCCGTGGTCCCCGCGGTCCGGCCGAACCCCGAGCTCGTCTTCTCGGGGCTCTCGCTGGTGGCCCGCATGCGCCAGGCCACCCGGGGGAGCGGCCCGTTCGACGCCACCTTTCCCAGCCTCTCGCCCGACTGGTCCATGGCCAGCACCCGCTGCGAGCTGCCCTGACCCGACCGATTCGAGGTGTCGAGAGCTCGACCACGCGACCTCGGCTCAGCCGGGCCTCAGTGCGAGGGTGAAGCTCGGTGGGATCTCGTCCCAGATGGGGTGGGCGGGCGCCACCATTGAACCCCACCAGCTCGCGGCGGCGTGCCGGCGCGCGGTCGAGCGACGAAGTTGGCGATTGCTCACTTCAGCCAGGGCGGATGCTCTGCCGTGGGCGACGTGGAAATCGATTCTCCCACGAAGAATGCAGTCTCGAGCTCTGCAATGGGGCAGTATCAGACTGCGCAACCAGGAACTGCGGCGTCTGTACTGACGCGCGCACGCCACGCACCAGTGGTGTACATGCCAGCTCCGCTCTTCCGCGTTCTCCCACCGGCGTCGGGCCCATGGAGTGCGACCTCGCGGCTCACCCAGCAACCCCACCCGCTGGATGATCCGCCAGTGGGCCGGCGGTCCGCATCCCACCGGCTGATCCGCCCGTGAGACCTGAAAGCCGCTCCCGGCATCGTCGCGCCTTCCACCTGACACCTCAGCCTCGATGACGGATACGTGTCATCGTCTGCGCTGCGAAACACAGCACCACGCCACCTCGCCTCGGTCCACGCGGGAAGACCCACACCGTGGCAGGCCTGCATCGTGCTGCAATCACAAGCGTGTCTTTCCGCCCACCGGTCAAAGGGCCAACCCGACGCACGTCTGGTCCTCACCGCTTCGCCCGCCTGCATCCGAGGTCTCGACGGCGCTCTCGCATGGCTGACGCTCCTCACACCGATGCGACCGCGTGGAGTTCGCG
>JBILEB010000305.1:0-4265 GCA_044352295.1 Myxococcaceae bacterium | reverse complement strand
GGTGGCCTGACTCGAGCTGCGTGATGCGCCCCGCGCGGCTGTTGGCATCGGCCTGGGCCGGCTCCACCGCCGTCTTCACCACCCGCAGCTTGCGCGGCAGCACCGGGGCCAGCGCGGCGTTGAAGCCGTCGACGTCGCTCGCCCGGTCGCCCAGCGAGATGAAGAGGCCGCCACCCGCCTGCACGAACGCCGCGAGCTTCGTCGTCACCTCGGCCGGCGGTGGCGGCACGTTCAGCAGCAGCACCACGTCGTAGCCCGACAGGTCCTCGCGCCACGCGGCGTCGGCGTCACGCACCACCGCGCTCACCGGACTCCCCGGCGCGGAGAGCGCGGAGTCCGTGAAGAACGCCTCGTCCTTCACCTTGAGCGGGTTCGGCTCGCCGTTCACCACCAGCGCCCGAAGCGCTTTGGGCACCGTCACCACCAGGCCGCGCACGTCGTCGTCCGGCAGCGCATCGGGCGTCAGCGCCCCTTCCACGAACACGGCGCCGCCACGCGCAAACCGGTACGTCAGCGTCTTCTGCGCCGTCCCCTCGGGCGCCAATTCGACGAAGCCCTTGGCCACCGCCTCGCCGTTCACCTTGAGGGACAGCTCGACATCGCGCTGCGCCTCGCTCGAGAAGTTGCGCACCGTGAAGGTGAACTGCCACGCGCCCGCGCCCACCTGCGGTGCAGGCTCGGCCCTCGCGTCGAGGATGGCGCGGTTCGGCAGCGTCCGCCCTTTCGCCACGTCGCGCAGCACCACCTCGGGCTTCACCTTCTCGCCTTTGGGGCCCGTCGTGACCGGGGGCTCGCTCTCGAGCCGCAGCGCGTTCGCCGTCAGCGCGCTCACCACCACCAGCCGGCGGTTCGCCAACGGAGACTCCTCCAGCGCCCGCGCTGCCACCTCGAGGCAGCGGTTCAAGTCGACCGGCTCGTACCCGGGCTTGAGCTCGTCCACCTGGGTCACCAGCCGCGACTTCTCGAACGACAACGGCCCCGTCACGGCCGGAGAGCGCGTGCAGGGGAGGAGGGCGGCGGGCTCCTCGGTGAGCAGGTCGGCCAGCGCCGCCTTCGCTTCGGTGCGCGCCTCGTCGAACAGCGTCTTCCCGTCGCGCCAGCGCATCGCCAGCGAGGTGTCGACGACGACGACGGTGGCGGCGGCGCCCTTCGCGGTGACGGCGGTGGCGCTCTTGACGAACTCCGGCCGCGCCAGCGCGATGGGCACGGCGAGGAAGAAGAGCGTGCGCAGCGTGTAGAGGATGAGGCGCTTGAGCCGCAGCCGCGAGGCCGTGCGCTTCTGGCTCTTCAAGACGAAGGCGATGGCGGGGAACGAGACGGGCCGGGGCCGGCGCCGGTCGAAGAGGTGAATGAGGAGCGGAATGAACGCCGCCAGCGCGCCGAGCAAGAGCCAGGGATGCGCGAACGTCATCGCCGCCCTCCGACGCGCCCGGAGAGGAAGCGCACCAGCACCGCGTCGAGCGGCTCATCGGTGCGCACGCGCAGGTAATCGACGTCGGCCGCGGTGCAGGTGGCCTTCGTCTCGTCGAGGAAGCGGGTGAACTCCTCGAGGTACGACTGCTTGATTTCGCGCGGGTTCACCTCGAGCTTGCGGTCGTCTTCCATCGAGAGGAACAGCGTCGGGTCCTCGTAGGGAAAGGTGAGCTCTGCCGGGTCGACGAGGTGGAACAAGGCCAGGTCGTGTTTACGGGCGCGCAGCGCGAGCAGCCGGCGGAGTCCGCCTCCGGTGTCGTCCAGGAAGTCCGAGAACACACACACCAGCGAGCGGCGCGGCAGCTTCTCGGCCAGCAGGTCGGCGGTGGCGGCGAGGTCGGTCTCTCCTTCGGCGGGGTGTTTCTCGAGCGCGTCGAACAGCACCTGAAGGTGTGACGCCGACGAGCGCGGCGGAACCTCGACCACCCGGCCCTTCGTCGCGATGGCCACGCCCGCCGCGTCCTGCTGCTTGAGGAGCAGGTGTGCCAGCGTCGCCGCCAGCACCCGCGCCACCTCGAGCTTCGTCAGGCCCGTGGTGCCGAAGCCCATGGAGCCCGAGCCGTCCACCACCAGCGTGCAGCGCAGGTTCGTCTCGTGCTCGAAGCGCTTGACGTAGTAGCGGTCGAACTTGCCGAAGGCCTTCCAGTCGAGGTGCTTGAGCTCGTCGCCCGGCGCGTACTCCTTGTGCTCGGCGAACTCGACGCTCTGGCCCTGGTGCGGTGACTTGTGGAGGCCCGACAGCACACCCTCGACGACCGCGCGGGCGCGCACCTTGAGGCCTCCGAGGCGGGACAAGAGTTGGGCGTCGAGGAGCGACACGGGGAGTGACTGCCTTGTAACGGAAGTCGACGCCCCGTGGGGTCCGTTCGATGCCCGCCGAAGGGTCAGTGCGGCCGTCGGCGGGGATTGTCGTCAGCGCGCTTCGAGCGAGAGCGGCAGCCGAATGCGCACCTCTCCGGAGGGCCGTGGCGCCAGCGCGAGGCCCCGTCGGGCGGCGTCGGTGAAGCACGCGCGCAACGACGCAGAGAACGTACCCACCCGCTCGTGCACGGTGACGTCCTTCGGCTTGCCGTCGGCCGCGACGCGCACGTCGAGCACCACCGCGCCGCCCGGGTTGGGGCCGTCGCGGGTCAGCGACTTCTGGTAGCAGCGCATGAGTCGCGGGAGCACCGGCGCGACGGCCTGCTGAATCTCGGCGTGGGTGACCGTGCCTCCCACGCGAGTCGTGCCCGGCCCCGCTTCGGCCTGGTGCAACAACAGCGAGAGCAGCGCGAGCGCAGTCATCGAGTGGGACCATCATGACCGATCCACGCGCCCGCCGGTACGGCTCACGCCCCCCGGTTGCACGGAGGACGTTCCAGCCGCGTTCCATGACCTCGTCGGACCCATCTTCGAGCAGGCCCTTCTGGAGCCGGTCGTCGTCCGTTTCGAGGTGATGATCTCAGGGCCCCCCCGCGCTCCTTTGAGTCCGCTTCCGCAGGTACGGGCGCTCGAAGATGAACAGCCCGGGAACAAACACAGCGCGGCCGGTGACGCGCGGTCGAACGTGCACCGCCCGGCTCGTCGCCTGCAGGCATGCCCCCCTGTCGTCAGTGAGTTGCTTTGCGACCGGCCGATGGTCGAGAGTCGTTGGGTGCGATGCGTTTTCGTCGTCGCGGCGTTGGTGTCGAGCAGCTCGTTCGCGAGTGATCCCGAGGCGACTCCGCTGACCGGGCCGTGGCGCGTCGAGCTGGCCGTGACGCCCGTTTCGGCCCAGCTCAACGGCAGATTCGTCGATCATCTCGGGACCAGCGGACAGGTTGCCGTCGTGCTCGGGCCGCACCTTCGGGTCTTCGCAGCCGGCACGTGGAACTGGCACTCCGGCGAGTCACTCTTCGGCAGAGAACTCGTCGAGAAAGTGCGAGTCGAGAGCCACTCTGGTTCGACGCTCGTCGGTGGCGGTGTGCAGGTTGGAACCGAAGTCGTGCTCAGCCGCAGCTCGTTCGAGCGTTTTCACTTCCCACACCAGTTCGAGGTCTCGTTCGTCAGCTTCGCGGGTGCGCTCTCGACGAAGGCGCAGCTCACGCCCGAGTCGGCTCGCCCAGATGGCTCCCTCAGCCCCGCTACGTTCGCAGACACGGGCTGGCGACCGACGGTCGGCGCGGGGCTCGGCGTACGCTTCGAGTTCCTCCAGCGGTTCTCAATCCGAGTCGATCTGCGCGAGTCGTTCTTCTCCACCCGGGTGCAGACGGTGAATGGCTGCAGCGTTGACGAGCTGGGCATGCTCGACGGCGCGCCCCGAGGCCTGCCCACCTCGCCAGCCGTGAGGCCCGGATGCCGGGTCGACGCGTTCGCGGAGCCCGACCAGACGGTCCCGGATCCGAGAAGCGTGGCGTCTGCTCTGGTCCTGGCTCGCAGGCCGTCCGTGGAGTGGGCCTCGCTTCAGGCGCTGCAGGTCTCGTTCGGCGTCGTCTTCTGACACCTGCTGGCGCTCACCCGCGCGCGCGCCCCCACATTCGTTCAGCGTGGCTCCGAGAAGGAGCAGAAGGATCGCCACTCGGCAACGTCGGAGCGACAAATTGGCAGCCGCCTCCGCGCCTCCCGTCGACAACAGCCACAAGATATCGGCGCGCGATTTGCAACTTTTCTTCGAAATGAGCGCGACCTGCGTTGGCGTCTTGATCCTGGAGGTGGACCCCATCGGTCGGACCATTTTGAGGCCCTCGAGATTTGCGACGGGGACAGCGGTTTGAGTGATTGTCGGCGTCGTTGCGGATGATGTTGCGGGTCGAGTCGGTGATGCGGTCGTGGTC
>JBILEB010000043.1:0-43160 GCA_044352295.1 Myxococcaceae bacterium | reverse complement strand
TCGAAGGTGGGCATGTGGCTCGTCGAGCGCTTCTTCCCACGCGAGCCGATGGCGGTGGCGTTCGTGTTCATCGCGACCGGGCTGGTGGCGATCGCCTCGGCGGTGACGACCGGGGTGGTGCTGGGCAAGCAGAAGGCGTAACCGACTGACCCGTTCAGCCCGCGCGGGTCGCTGCCCTCGAGATGGCCTCACGCCACGCTCCGACGATCTGCCGACAGATCTCATCGACGCCGACCTGCTTCGTCACCTGCGCGAACACCGTGGGCCCATCACCGCGCATCTTCTTCGCGTCCCTCGCCATCACCTCGAGGCTCGCCCCCACCAGTGGCGCGAGGTCGGTCTTGTTGATGACGAGCAGATCCGACTGCGTGATGCCGGGGCCCCCTTTGCGGGGCACCTTGTCTCCGCCGGCCACGTCGATGACATAGATGGTGTAGTCGACGAGCTCGCGGCTGTACTGCGCAGCGAGGTTGTCTCCACCGGACTCGACCAGCAGCAGCTCGGGCTTCACCTCGCGCATCAACGCCTCGAGCGCGAGCAGGTTGGGCGTGATGTCTTCCCGAATCGCGGCGTGGGGGCAGCCGCCGGTCTCGACCGCGCGAATGCGCTCCTTCGGCAGCGCCTCGTTGCGCATGAGGAACTCGGCGTCCTCTTTCGTGAAGATGTCGTTGGTGACGGCGCCGAGGGAGACGTGATCTCGCAGCGCCCGGCACAACGCCAACATGAGCGCCGTCTTCCCGCTGCCCACTGGACCACCCACCCCCACCGTGAACGCGCGCCTGGTGTAGTCGCGATCCATCGGCGCATCGCGCTCGTGGAAGAGCCCCGGGTGGAGCCAGTGCTCGTGGGTGTGGCCGTGCTCGCCGTCGTGCGCGTGGGGCCCAAGGCCGTCGTGATCGTGAACGTGTGCCATCGTCATCTCCGTCAGGACTGGAACAATCGGGAATAGAGGCGATCGTGCGCACCTTGCGCCACATCGAGGAGCGGCGCCGCCGAGGTCGCCTCACCCATCGCGCGGCCTCTCGTCTCGTCGAGGGCCTGCGACATCACGGGATGCAGGTCGAACAACACGCGCTGGGCCCGGAGCGGTCCGGTGATGCCCAGGCGTACGGCCGCGGAGAGGGCCGAGCGGACGGCGCCGAAGAGAAAGAGCCTCCGCACGTCGTCGCGGGCGAACCCGGCACCAGTCAACGCTGCGCCCATGGCCACCGCGAGGTGTGCATGGGGGAGCCTCGTTCGCAACGCGCTCGCCTCCGCCGTTCCCAACATCGCCTCGGCCGCCAACAGAAACGCCTGGCCCTGTGCACGACTGGCGCGGTTCGCGACGTGGTTGGACAGGAACACCTCGTTCGCGCGATCGGCCTGAACGGCGTCGCCACCGAACGCTTCATCGAGGAAGGGCAGCGCCCCGAGCGCGAGGCTCCAGCAGAGCTCCTCGAGCCGAAGCACGAGCGCCGCTTCACCCTTGAGCTGCCCCAACTGCCGCAGCGCCTCGAGGCCGGACGAGTGCGCGAAGCTCCCGGCCGGGAACGCCGAGTCCGCGAGCTGGAGCAGGCGTGGATCCATCAGAACAGGAAGTACTTCTGCGCGAGGGGGAGCTCAGCGGCCGGCTCACAGGTCAGGTGCACCCCATCGGCCCGCACCTCGTACGTCTCGGGATCGACCTCGATGACCGGCAAGGCGTCGTTGAGCTTCATGTCGGCCTTCTTCAGGTTCCGGCAGCCGGCCACCGCGAGCGTGGGCTTCGACAGGCCGTACCGCGCGCCGACCTGGGCCTCCTGCGCGGCCTTCGAGACGAACGCGAATGACGTCTTCGCCGCCGCGTGGCCGAAGGCGCCGAACATGGGTCGCATGCGCACCGGCTCGGGCGTGGGAATCGAGGCGTTCGCGTCACCCATCTGCGCCCACGCAATGAAGCCGCCCTTGAGCACGAGCTCGGGCTTCACGCCGAAGAACGCCGGCCGCCAGAGCACGAGGTCCGCCAGCTTGCCGACCTCGACCGAGCCCACGTCCTTCGACACGCCGTGGGTGATGGCGGGGTTGATCGTGTACTTCGCGACGTACCGGCGGATGCGAAGGTTGTCGTCGTCCACATCACCCGGGAGCCGTCCGCGCTGCACCCGCATCTTGTGCGCCGTCTGCCAGGTCCGGAGCACCACCTCGCCCACCCGCCCCATCGCCTGGCTGTCCGAGGCCATCATCGAGATGGCGCCGAGATCATGAAGGATGTCTTCGGCCGCGATGGTCTCTCCGCGAATGCGGCTCTCGGCGAAGGCGACGTCTTCGGGCAACGATGGGTCGAGGTGGTGACACACCATCAACATGTCGAGGTGCTCGTCGAGCGTGTTGACGGTGAAGGGCCGCGTCGGGTTGGTGGACGACGGCAGCACGTGCGGCACGCCACACACGCGGATGATGTCGGGCGCGTGCCCGCCGCCAGCCCCTTCGGAGTGGTACGTGTGAATCGACCGTCCCTTGAACGCGGCGATGCTGTCGTCGACGAAGCCGGACTCGTTGAGCGTGTCGGTATGAATGGTGACCTGCACGTCGAAGCGCTCGGCGACGTCGAGGCAGGTGTCGATGGCTGCGGGCGTGGTACCCCAGTCCTCGTGGAGCTTGAGCCCGATGGCGCCCGCCGTGATGATCTCGGGCAGGCCTTGAGGGCGCGCGCTGTTGCCCTTGCCGGTGAAGCCGAAGTTCATCGGCAGTCCATCGGTGGCCTGAAGCATGAGGCGCAGGTACTCGGGTGATGGCGTGCAGGTGGTGGCGTTGGTGCCCGTGGCGGGACCGGTGCCGCCGCCGATGAAGGTGGTGACGCCGCTGGCGAGCGCGACCTCGACCTGCTGCGGGGCGATGAAGTGGATGTGCGAGTCGATGCCGCCCGCGGTGATGAGAAGGCCCTCTCCGGCGATCACCTCCGTCGAGACGCCCACCACCAGGCCCGGCGTCACGCCCGCCATCATGTCGGGGTTGCCCGCCTTGCCCAGGCCCACGATGCGGCCCGCGCGCACGCCGATGTCGCACTTGAAGATGCCGGTCCAGTCGATGACGAGGGCGTTGGTGATGACGAGATCCAGCGCCTGGTCGGGCCCGACGCCAGCAGCCTGCCCCATGCCGTCGCGGAGCACCTTGCCGCCGCCAAACTTGCACTCGTCTCCGGGCACGGTGGCGTCCCGTTCGACGCGGGCCCACAGCGCGGTGTCTCCGAGGCGAACGCGGTCGCCGGTGGTGGGGCCGTAAAGGTCGGCGTAGGCCGCGCGCGTGAGGCGAAAACTCATGACGTCCTCCCGAAGCCACGGGCCACGACGCGCGCCATCACCTCGGCGGAGCGTCCATCCGCAGGTCCATCGACGAGCGCGTTGCCACCGCGAATGATGCGCGAGCCTGCGAGGTCGACCAGCGTCACCGTCTTCTGCTCCCCCGGCTCGAAGCGCACCGCCGTACCCGCCGGGATGTCGAGGCGCATGCCGAGCGAGGCGGCGCGATCGAACACCAGCGCACGGTTGGTCTCGATGAAGGGGTAGTGGCTGCCGACCTGCACGGGGCGGTCTCCGGTGTTGGTGACGGTGAGGCGCAAGGTGCGACGGCCGGCGTTGAGCTCGAGGTCTCCGGGGGCGGTCATCACCTGGCCCGGGATGTCTCGCGTCGGCGCGATCGAGAACATGTCGTTCGACGGCACTGGGAGGAACGAGCCGTACAGCGCCAGGGAGAGGTCTCCGTACTCGGCGACGATGGGCTCGTGCACGGTGACGAGCTTGGAGCCATCGGGGAAGGTGCCTTCGACCTGCACCTCGGGCACCAGCTCGGGCACGCCGTCCATCACGTTGCGCCGGCCGAGGAGCTGCTTGCCGAGATCCATCAGGTCGCTCACCCGCCGTCCGTCGCGGATGAATTCGAGCAACTGCGTGGCCAGCAGCGCCACGGCCTCGGGGTAGTTCAGCCGCAGCCCTCGCGCGAGGCGCTTCTGCGCCACCACCCCGGCTTGATGCAGGACCAGCTTGTCGATCTCTTGGGGACTGAGCCTCACGCCGCCGGTCTATCACCCGCTGCGCAGCGCGTCATTGGCTTACGATGGCGAACTTAAGCCTCAGAAGGGGCTCCGGAAGCCTCAGCTTGCTTTCCCTGAGTCAATCTGAGGTCAAACAATGACTTCCAGTGGGACTTCACCGACACAGGGAGCCGAAGCTTCGGTTGAGCGGGGCGACTGGTTCCATGCCTCGAAGACCTGCATGAAGCCTCGTCGAACCGTTCGGGTGTTCAAGTCGTTCGCCGAGGCCGACGTGGCTGACCAGTTCCATCGGCTCTCACGACCGATGCACGAACGCATCGCTGCGGTGGAGGCGCTCCGGGTGTTCGCGCATGGAACTTCCCCAAGACTGGAAAGAGTTCTTGTCGTTCCTCGACGAGCATCGGGTCAGGTTCCTCCTGGTCGGCGGGCACGCGATGGCAGCCCACGGAACAAACGCTCGAAGCCGAGGCTCTGAAAACTTCGTCTCAGCGCTTGCGGGCGAGGGGATCGTCTCCCAGCGACCGCTTGACCGCGCCCCGCAGCAGCCCTTCGAGCACCTCCGCCAACACCGATGAGGACGAGGCGGCCACACGCAGCACGAGGCCCCACGGCCAGCGGCTCGAGACGACGAGGGTCGCGGGCGGGCGCTCGAGCGGGGCCTGGGACAGTTGCGCGTCGAGCGCGTCGATGGCGTCGGAGAACGCGGGGCCAGCCAGCACCACGGTCGCCAGCGCGTTCACCCCACCCAACCGCTCGATGACCGGCCCGTGCCGCTGCGAGAGCGAAACCCCGTCCACGAAGACCGGCGTGCCCTGCCGCTTCACCTCGAGGTGGAGCTCGAGCTGTTCGGTAGCCCAGCGCTCCCCCGTCGCGACCCGGCCTGCCGTGCAGGCGTCGACACACACCAGAGACGCGTGCTCCATCAGGTCGAACCGCTGCCGCTGCACCAACCGGGAACCCTTGAACAACATCGTCGGGTCCGGCCAGCTCACCAGCGTCGCGCCCGAACCGACTCTCGCCTCGAGCGTGAACCGACAATCGGTGCCGCGATAGACCTTGCCCGCCGCCTGCGATGACAGAAACGCCGTCGCCCCGTCGCCCACGCGCACGTCGAGCTGAGTCGCGTCCGCGCCGACGAAGCCACCGCCGAGGCTCGACTGGTACACCCACGCCGCGTGCCCGTGGTTCCTCGGCGTCAACAGCCGCAAGGGTCCATGGCCCCGCGCCGACGTCACCACCGAGCGGCCGAGGACCTGTTCGACGACGAGGCGACCCGGCTCCGGGCTTCTTTGCGAAGGGGCCTTCGCGCTCTCGTGGGAGGCAGGAACGAGCATGAGCGGCGGCCTGTACGCCACTCGGTGTCACCGGTCAGCGGAGGGGGCTCGGTCGATTGCGCCGCTGCGTGTCATTTCGTCCGGCCCCCCATCCCTCACGATTGTCAGGTGGACGGCCGTCACTCTCGCGCTACAGGGCCGCATGGTTCTCGACCTCCACCGACACCTCGAGGGCTCCCACAGCCCCCAGGCGCTCGCCCGCGTCGCCAGGCAGTTCGACGTGCGCACGCCGTTCTTCGTCGACCCCACCACCAACGAGTTCCGCTCGCCATCGGAGCTGTCCACCGAGCTGACGATGGGCGGCCCGTCGGACGACGCGTCGCTCTTCTACCGATGCATCATGCTGGCGCGGCAGGCGTACGTCAGCGTCGAGGCCATCGGAGCGCTCGCGGTGGCCGCCTTCGAGGAGGCCGCGGCCGACACCGACGGCTTCGAGATGCGCCTGTCGCTCTTCTCGATGACGCGCACGCTGCTCGAGAACCAGAAGAAGGCGTGGCGCGAGGTGCCGCCCGTCGAGTTCGCCCAGACGTATGCCCGGCCCGTGTTGCTGGCGGTGCTCGCGGCGCGCGACACCGTGGCGGCGAAGACGAAGAAGCCGATGGTGGTGCGCCTGGGGCTCTCGCGCACCTTCGAGAGCGAGGCGCACTACCGCGCGATGGCCGACGTGGTGGCCGAGCACGCGAAGGCGCTGGTGGGGCTCGACATTCTGGGCATCGTGCCGCCGCCCGACACCGAGCCGCTGCCGAAGAGCCTCCTGTCCGTTCTGGAAGGGCTGCGCCGGCATCTGCCCGACCTCACCGTGCACGCCGGTGAGTTCGATGGCCACGCCTCGGTCGACCGGACGTTGGCGCTCGAGCCCCGCGGCATCGGCCACGGCGTTCACGCGCTCGAATCGCGCGCGACCCTGGAGCGGCTCGCCACGGCCGGCGTCACCGTCGAGGTGTGTCCCACCAGCAACCGGCTCCTCATTCCGACGGCGCTGGGCCGGCTGCGGCAGTTGCATGCCGTGGAGCCGCTGGTGGCGTTCCAGCACGCGCACGTGCACTGCGTGCTGGGGAGCGATGACCCAACGCCGATGGGCACCTCGTTCAAGCGTGAACTCGAGAAGGTGAAGGGGTTCGGCGCGGACCTGGCGCGGCTCGAGGCGGACATGCTCCGGCGGTGGGAGCAGATGACGGGGACGCGGCTGGGCTGAGCCCTGCTGGCGATGACTCCGAGCGCATTCATGACCCGGCCCGAGCCGAGGTCGAACCCGTCGGGCCGCCCCCTGTTGCGATGGACACCCTGCCAGCACTGCCGCGACGACGACTCCGAGCGACCGCCTCTTGTCCGCCTGACACCCGCGCGACGAACCAGGTGCAATCCCGGCCGCCGGCTGGGCTCGACCACCGGGCGAGGTATGCTACGCGCCGCTCCTCCCCGTGGCCCTCGATGCTGGCGCCAGAGTCGGTCGCTACACCATCAGCCGCCTGCTCGCGCAGGGCGGCATGGCCGAGGTCTATCGAGCCGAGCAGGAGCTCACCAAGGGCATCACCCGCCCCGTCGCGGTGAAGGTGATTCGGCCCGAGTACTCCGAGTCCCCCGACTTCCGCGAGATGTTCCTCGACGAGGCGCGCACCGCCTGCACGCTCAGCCACCCCAACATCGCGCAGATCTACGACGTCGGTGAGAGCGACGACGGCCTCCTCTACATGGCCATGGAGCTCGTGCCCGGCGAGACGCTCGCCACCATCAACCGAACGCTGCGTGAGCACGAGGAGCGCTTCTCCGACGAGGCCCTCTTCGCCATCGGCATCTGGACCGCCAGCGCGCTCGAGGCCGTGCACGCGCTCAAGACCGAGGGCGGCTCGGCGGGCCTGGTGCACCGCGACGTCTCACCGCACAACCTGCTCCTGTCGGCCACCGGCAGCCTCAAGCTCATCGACTTCGGCATCGCCAAGGCTGCGACCAACCGCAACCTCACCATGCCCGGCGTCACCAAGGGCAAGGCCGGCTACTTCTCGCCCGAGCAGGCCATGGCCAAGCGGCTCGACGGCCGCAGCGACCTCTTCTCGCTCGGTGTCACGCTCTACAAGCTCGCCTCGGGCAACACGCCGTTCGACGACCACAAGAACCACGGCGAGCGGCACGCCGCGCTCGTGCGGGGCCAGTGGAAGGACCTCGACGAGGTGTTCCCCGGCCTCTCGGCGCCCTTCTACGAGGTGGTGCGCCGCTCGTTGATGCTCAAGCCCGAGGAGCGCTTTCAGACGGCGCGCGAGATGCGCGAGGCCCTCGAGAAGGCTGCCTTCGACTCGGGCTTCCGCGTGGGGCAGTCGGCGCTCCTCGGCTACGTCGACAACGACGGCGAAATCACCGCCAGCGGAGGAACCCGCAGCTCGGCCTTCCCCGCCATCACCGCGGCCCCGTCGGACGTGACGCTCCGGCCCGTCGTCGCCAAGGCCGGCTTCACCGGCGCCTCCACCACCGGGCTGGTGCCCGCGCCAAAGAAGAAGGACCACAACACCGAGCGTGTGCCGGCCGCGAAGCCCAAACCGACCAACCGGCGCGCCTTCCTCGTCGTGGCCTTCGTGGCGGCCATCATCATCGGCATCTTCGGCACGCTGTTGGTGGCCCAGGGCACGGAAGAGCCCATCACCATCGACGCGCCCGCCGTGTTGGTGGACGCGGAGCCCACGGTCAAGCCGTCGCCGAAGCCCGCACCGGAGCCGCCCGCGGCCGAGGAGAAGCCACCGCCCGTCGAGGTCCCGCTCCCGGTCGAGCCGCGGCCCACGGAACCGAAGCCCATCGTCACGAAGAAGCCGCCCGTGACGAAGCCCGTGGTGGCGAAGGTCGACCCGGTGAAGCCGCCGCCTCTCGAGGTGATGAAGCCGCCTCCGCCGCCCGCCGAAGAAGAGGTGCCCGACGGCATCGGCACCATTCGCATCTCGGTGGCTGGCGACAGCGGCGCGAAGGTCGTCGTCCGAGGCGGCTCGAAGACCTACGAACAGGCCCAGCCCTTCAACGAGAAGGTGCCGTCTGGGCGCTATTCCGTCGAGGTTCAACTCGCCAACGGCTCGAAGTCCGAGCGGTGGCGCGGCGTGGTGAAACCGGAGCAGCAGACGAAGCTGACGTACGACGTCGCGCAGGGGCGTTGGAACGAACGCTGACGTCAGCGCGTGCCGGGCGCCAGCGCGTATCCGACCGCCGCGCCACCGACGACGACGACGCCCGCGATGGCCCACACCCACGGTGACTGGTACCAGGGCCGCGTGTCGACCACGACGAGCTGGAACGGCGAGTCCGCACCGCCGGCCCGGGCGATGGTGGCCTGGGACGCGTCGAGCGCCTCCACGAAGTAGTAGGCCGTGAAGCTCGGCTCTCCGGTGGGCGAGGGCAGCGCCGCGGTGCAGCGCTCGGCCTCACAGGTGGCCTCGGTCGAACGGAACGGCCCGACGGACTTCGCCGAGTGGCGAATCAGCACGCGCGCCACCTTGCCCTCAGGGTCCGACACCGACACCCGCACGAGCGAAGCCGCGTCGCTGCCTTCCCGGTCCTTCACCTCGAGGCGCGCGCGCGCGAGGTACGCCTTCTTCGACCGCGTCAGGAACTCGACCTGCTTCTGCGGCGTGCCCGGCGGGAGTGACAACTTCGGGTCGAGCTCGAGCGCCTCGACGGCCCGCTGCTGCGCGGTGGCTTCGTCGCCCAACACGAGGTGAATGAAGCCCAGCTCGAACAACGCCGAGGCGCGCTCGCGAAACGGGCGGTCGGGCACCGAGAGGTAGCGCTGGTACTCGACGACGGCCTCTTCGTACCGGAGCTGCTCTCCCAGCTTGCGCGCGTCGAGCAGACTCTGCGGGGTGTTGGCCGCGTTGGCGGCGCCAAGGAACGAGCCTCCGGGGTCGGGCAACACCAGGAGGCGCGGCGCGTCAGGCGAGCCGGCCAGCACGAGCGCGAGCAGGAGCGTCACCCCACCGTTGTCCTACGGACGGCCACCGTTGGAAAGGGAAGTTGGGGGCGTGCCCGTGAAGGCGTCGAGGAAGTCGACGAGGCGCGCGACGTCGTCCTGAGACAACTCGAGCCCCAGCTGGTGCTTGCCCATCAACGTCACGGCCTCGTCGAGCGTCGCCACGCTGCCGTCATGGAAGTACGGCGCGGTCTTCGCGACGTTGCGCAACGACGGAATCTTGAAGACGTGCCGGTCGGCCGCCAGCTGCGTCACCTCGAAGCGCCCGAGGTCGGACTCGTCGGGCCACGCCACCTCGTCTCCGAGCCGCTCGAAGCGCGCTCCGCCTGCCAGGGGCCCCGAGTGACAATTCGTGCAGCCCAGCGCCGTGAAGCGGTCGAACCCGGCGCGCTGGCCTGGCGTGAGGGCGTCGGCACGGCCCAAGAGGAAGTCGTCGATGGGCGCGCGGGTCCACAGCGTGCGCTCGAAGGCCGCGAGGGCGAGCGCGACGGTGCGGCCACTCAAGGGGACCCGCTCCCGCGGAAAGACCTGGGCGAAGCGCGGTCCGTAGCCGGCACGCTCCAACGCAGCGACGAGCGTGGCTTCGTCCGGCATTCCCATCTCGTCGGCGCTCAACACCGGCCTCAGCGCCTGACTCTCGACGTCGGCGGAGCGTCCGTCCCAGAACTGCGCGAACTGTCCGGCCGCGTTCAGGACGGTCGGTGTGTTGCGACGCAGCGGCGTGCCCTTCACGCCGACCGAACGCGGGAGGTTGTCCTGGCCCCACCGCTCGAGCGGATGACAGCTCGCGCACGACAGGCTCCCGTCGATGGACAACGCGCGCTCGTGGAACAGCGCGTCTCCCAGCGCGACGCGGGCGCGGTCGCTGGTGGGGTTCTGGAGCGTGCTGAAGTCGGTGGTGAGCGGCTGCAGCACGTCGCACCCAGAGGCGAGGAGCAGTGCAAGAAGGGCCTGGCGTCGGGTCATGCCCTCACGATGCCGGTCCGTGCGGAAACGATCTGACGCTGGAGCCCAACGGCGGCGCCGGGGCGATGAACGGCGGGGTTCGGCCGATGAACGGAGTGCACGTCCTGAAGAGGACTTCTTGCGACGCCGCTGGCAACGTGTTCCCCATATGAACGCCCGCCAGTCGCTCGAGGCCATCGTCACCGCGCTCCAGCTGCGCGCAGAGTTCCCACCCGACGTCGTCGCCGAGACGCGCAGCTTCCTCGAGCAGCCAGGCATCGACGACCCGACCCTCGTCGACCGCACCGCCCTGCCCTTCGTCACCATCGACAACGCCCACTCGAAGGACCTCGACCAGGCGGTCCACGTGGCACCTGATGGAGACGGCTACCTCATCGCCTACGCCATCGCCGACGCGTCGTTCTACGTGCGGCCCGGCAGCGCGCTGTTCGCCGAGGCGATGCGACGCGGGGCCAGCTACTACTTCCCCGGCTTCTCGGTGCCGATGCTGCCGCGCGAGTTGTCCGAGCACCTCGTCTCGCTCAACCCCGATGGGCCCCGGCGCGCGCTCCTGTTCTGGCACTCGCTCGACGCCACCGGCGGTCTCCGAGGGACCCGCCTCGAGCGCGCGCGCGTGCACTCCCGGGCCAGGCTCTCGTTCGCCGAGGTGCAGCACCTCATCGACACGCCCGCTTCGAGTCCGCTCGCCGGCCGCGACTTCCACGAGAGCCTTCGGTTGCTCAAGACCGTCGGCCGCCTGCGCATGCAGCTCGCCGCCGAGCGGGGCCTGGTGCGGTACCGGCGCGAGGAGGCCTCCATCACGCTCGACGGCGAGGGCCTCTCGTTCGCCGTGATGGAGGTGGTGCGCGACGAGGTGGAGCTCTGGAACGAGCAGGTGAGCCTCATGTGCAACGCCGAGGGCGGGCGGTTGTTGCGGGAGTCGAACGACCCCGCCGTGCAACCCATCTATCGCGTGCAGGACGGGCCCGACCCCGAGCGGCTCCTGAGCCTCGCGCGGCTGACGGCGCAGGTGTGCGTGAGCGAAGGCCTCCCCGAGCGGCCCTGGCGGTGGGACGAGCGCACGCCGCTGTCCGACTACCTGCGCGGGCTCCCGGCTGGGCCGTCAGGCTCGCGGGAAGACCGCCTCGCGCGCGCGCTGACCCGACAGGCCCTGTTGGTGAACTTGCGCAGTGAGTACTCCACCGAACCCGGGCGGCACGTGGGCGTCGGCGCCGAGCCCTACGCGCGCTTCTCGGCTCCAATGCGCGAGATGGTGGGCGTCTACCTGCACAAGGAAGCCGTCGAGCTCCTCACGGGCGTTCACCCCTCGGCGGAAGAAGACGAACGCCTGCGCGCCCAGGTGGTGCAGCTCGCCAACCGCTCGCGAGAGACCCAGAAGAAGGTGCAGAACCTCGCGAACGAGGTCGTCCTGGAGCGGCTCTTCTCGCCCGAGCTGGCGCGCCCGAAGTCCAACCGCACCGTCTTCACGGGCACGGTGATGGGGCTGGCGGGCTCGAAGGTGCACGTGAAGCTCGACGCGCCGCCCATCGACGTGAAGGTGCTGCTCTTCGACCTCGCCCCGTCGTTCGGCGGCGCCTGGCTCGAGGTGGCCGCAGAGGGCGCGTGGCTCCAGGCGAAGGGCTCCACGAGGCCGCTCCTCAAGCTGGGTCAGGCCATCCACTTGCGCGTGTCGAAGCGCGATGAACGTCACCGGCGCTGGGTCTTCGAGCCGGTCGCCGCCCCGTCAGCAACGTGACGCCGAGCGTCGTGGCTTCAGGTCAAGGCCGTCTGCTCGATCGGCACTCTCAGCTGCGCCGACACGGCCTCGCGTGCATGATGTGCCACATGGCAGTTCCGTCGTTCTGGATGTCGATTCTCCGCCGGCAGGCGTTGACGCTGGGGGACGCGTTCGCAAACCGTTACGCCCACGACTGGCTGGTGTGGGAAGCCGGGCCGTGGCTGCCGGCAACGAGTCTTGGGGAGAGCGCCATGCTCAAGACGGTGCTGCCCGGCGCCGAGCAGGCCCTGCGCCCCACGGCGTCTGATGCGGTCTGTTACCCGCTGTGGCCAGACGCGTCGACGGGTGAGCTGCTGGTTGGCCGCGCGACGACGAATCACCTCATCCTCAACGACCTCACCGTCTCGCGGCTGGCCTTTCGACTGCTGCGGGTCGACGGGTGGCAGCTGGTGCCGGAGTCCCCCAACGTGTCGCTCCCGGGGGCCTCCGACGGGCCGGTCACGCTCGTGTCGGGCCAGCTCGTGCGCGTGGGGGACGTGCGGCTCACGTTCCTGTCGGTCCCGGCGCTGCTCGAGCGGCTCCGACTGCAGACCGCGAGCTGAACCTGGAACCAGGGAGCGGCGCGAGAGGCCCACCAGCCCCAGCGCGTCATGCACCGCGAAGACGAAGAGGCCGGCGCGACGCTCCTCGCGGCAGGCCGACTGCATCACCCGGAAGGTCCGCTCGAAGGAGGTGAACGCCGTCGACGTGAAGCCGACCTGGCCGCCGAAGGCCACCGGGTCGATCTGGATCGCCTCGCGTCAAGGTGGAGCAGTCACGCTGCCGTGCTGGTGCGTTCATGGGCCTCCCGCCGGGTGTTCCAGCGAGACGTTCCAGCCGTGTGCCAGCCCCGACGTCTGTCTGCGGGTAGGACTCAGGCGTAGACTGGCGACCATGTCGACCCGACGCCCGACCGTCATCCTCCGAGACTGCCCGGCCTACGACGTCGAGCGGATTCGAACCCTGGTTCGCGAAGGCCTCGACGCGCTGCGACTCGCGCCGACGGGCCGCACGCTGGTGAAGCCCAACCTCGTCAGCGCCGGCAAGCTCTTCCAGAACGCTCACACCCGCGCCGAGGTGGTCGAGGGCGTGCTGCTCGCGCTGAAGGACCGCGATCAGGGCATGGAGGACCTCACCGTGGGCGAGCGCTGCGGCATCACCATTCCGACGCGTTACGTCTTCGAGCTCTCGGGCATGAACGGCGTCGTCGAGCGCACCGGCGCGCGGCGCTCGCTGTTCGAAGAAGAGGAGCAGGTCGAGATTCCGCTCACCCACGAGGGCCGCCTGCGCGACCGCATCTTCGTGCCCGAGCCCGTCGCCCGCGCCGACTTCTTCGTCAACGTGCCCAAGTTCAAGTCGCACCCGTGGAGCACGGTGACGTTCTCGATGAAGAACTACATCGGCCTGCAGGACGACCGGCACCGGCTCATCGATCACGACCACCGGCTCGACGAGAAGATCGCCGACCTCCAGTTCGTGCTGCAGCCGCAGCTCATCGTCATCGACGCCGTCATCGCGGGTGAGGGCCGCATGCTCACGCCGATTCCCCGCGCGCTGAACCTGCTCATCCTTGGCGACAATCAGCCGGCCATCGACGCGGTGTGCTGCGCCATCATCGGTGTCGATCCCGCCTCCGTGGCGCACATTCGCCTCGCCTCCGAGCGCGGCCTGGGGCCCATCGACCTGTCAGCCATCGACGTCCTCGGCGACGTGAGCCTCGAGGAGGCGAAGCGGCGCGCGACGGGCTTCAAGGTCGGCCTGGTGCGCGTCGAGAAGTACTTCGAGGGGACGAAGATCACCGCCTACGCCGGCCCGCCACCGGAGCGGGAGCGCACCGACTACTGCTGGGGCGGGTGCCCGGGCGCCATCGAAGAGACGGTGGAGATCCTGCGCCTCTTCGACGCGAACTTCGAGGCGGCGATGCCGCGCTTGCACGTGGTGTTCGGCAACTACCAGGGGCCCATCGACGCGAAGCCGGGCGAGAAGGTGGTGTTCATCGGAGACTGCGCCGAGTGGCGGGGCACCTTGCAGGGTCAGCCCGTCGCCATCGAGAGCACCTACCAGCCGCGGGAGACGAAGGATCCGCGGTCTGCCGTGCACGAGGACCTCTACGCGAAGATGGCCGAGGTGAGCGCGCGCATGGCGGTGACTCGACGGGAGCCGTACCTGCGGCTGTCGGGCTGCCCGGTGAGCATCGCCGAGCAGGTGCTCGCGTTGGCCTTCCTCACTGGCGCGAAGAACCCGTACTTCGACAAGGGCGAGATCGTCGCGTTCAACAAGGCGTACGTCGCCTGGCGCGCGAAGATCGCCGCGAAGCGCCTCGCCGGCCTTCCGTACCAGTCCGAGGGGCCCACCGAACGCGGCGCCGCTCAGCCGAAGCTTCCGTGACGACGCCCAGGTTCGATTTCTCGGCGACGGTGGTGGTGCTGTCCGAGGCGGAAGGTGGTCGCCGCACGCCCGCGCACGCCGGCATTCGCTGGGACCTCGCCGCTACGCCATCGTGAGCAGCCGCTGGACGACGCTCGCGAGCACCGGCGCGCAGGACACACGCTCGAGCGGGAAGTCCACCGGTCCCGGTCTGGGCACCGAGTCGCTCACCACCACGCGCGCGAGCGGCACCTTCGACAGCCGCTCGTTCGCCGGGCCCACGAAGAGCCCGTGCGAGGCCACCACGGTGACCGGACCTTCCGCGCCTTCGTCGAGGACCGCCTGCGCCGCGGCCACCAGCGTGCCGCCGGTGCTGATCATGTCGTCCACCAACACCGGGTGGCGGCCTTTCACGTCACCGACGACGCCTTGCGCCTTCACGTCGGCGCCCGACAGCCGCTGCTTGTGGACGATGGCGACGGGCAACCCCAACGGCCGGGCGAGCGCCTCGGCCCGCTTCACCGCGCCGAGATCGGGCGAGACGATGACGGCGTTCGACGGCAGCCGCGCCTTGAGGTGCTCCGTGAGCGCGGGAATCGCCGAGGCGTGCTCGACGGGGAGCGGAAAACAGCCTTCGACGGCGCGAGAGTGCAGATCCAGGCACACCAGCCGCTCGAGGTGCGAGGCGCCGAGCAGATCGGCCATCACGCGCGCCCCCAGAGGCTCGCGCCCCGCGTCGCGGCGATCCTGCCGCGCGTAGCCGAGGTACGGCACCACCGCCGTGACGCTCGAGGCACCGGAGCGGTAACAGGCGTCGGCGATGAGCGAGAGCTCGAGCAGGTGCTCTCCCACCGGAGCGTGGAGTGACTGCACGACGAACACCGGCACGCCGCGCACCCGGTCGTGCAGGTCGACGTCGAGCTCACCATCGGGGAAGCGCTCGATGGTGCAGCGAGAGAGGGGCACGCCGAGGGCCTGGGCGACGTCCGCCGCCAGGGCCGGGTGCGAGGAACCGGACAGGAGCACGAGACGCATGACGACGGTTGTGACACACGCGCGACGGGCGGGCAGCAATCGGTGGCGTCTGGCGCCGTAGAGCCCTGCACGTCACGCGTCGTCCTCCCATCCCGGCGCGTGGCCGTGGCCGGGGGCCCGAGGGAGCTTCATGTCCTTCGGGCTCCTGGTCGCTCTTGCCGTCGCGTCGAAAAGCGGACCAAACAGCGCCGTCATGTCCCACGCCCGGCTCGAGGCCCTGCGCGCGCTCCATCGGCGAATGTCGACGTGCCGCGCCTGCCCGAAGATGCACCCGCCAGTCGTCGTGGCGCCGGCGGTGCTCTCACCGCTGCTGGTGGTGGGCCAGGCCCCCGGGATTCGGGAAGGCCCCGCCAATCGCCTCTTCGCGTGGACGGCCGGCAAGACGTTGTTTCGCTGGTTCGAGGGCGCGTTGAAGCTGAACGAGGAGCACGTGCGCAGCCGCGTGGCCTTCGCGGCCGTCGCGCGCTGCTTCCCGGGAAAGCTGCCCAGGGGCGGGGACCGGAAGCCGGATGACGACGAGGTGCGCGCCTGTCGCCCGTGGCTCGAGGCCGAGGTGACGGTGCTGCGGCCGACGCTGGTGGTTCCGCTGGGGGCGCTCGCCATTCGCGAGGTGCTCGGTCACGAGGGGCCGCTCGCCGAGGTCGTTGGACGCCTCCACCACGGGCGCTTCTTCGGCGTCGACGTCGAGATGATTCCCCTGCCCCACCCATCGGGCGCCTCGACCTGGCCGGTCACCGAACCGGGCAAGACGCTCCTCGCCGACGCGCTCGGGCTGTTAGCGCGTCACCCGGTCGCCCAGCGCCTCCGCGGTGCGACGCCTGAAGCGCCTTGAACCTCTGTTTGTGAACGAACCAGCGCGCACGTTCCTGGACGACGATGGCGAACGGAATGACCGCTGGTTCAGTGCACCGAGCTCCGGTCGCGAGCACGGTCGCAGCGGCCCGCGGCGCCGGGAGACTTCAGCCGAGCATCGGCGGCGATGAGTTCAGGACGCTTTCCCGCGCCGGACCCTGCGGCCCGGGCGGGGCGGTTTCACTTTTTCTTCACGAGGTCGGCGAACGACTTCTTCTTCGTCCCGTCGCGCTGCCGGCGGAGGTCGTCGGCGATCTCCTCGCGCGCACGCTCGTACGCCCGTTGGCGCTCGAGGTCCGTGCCCTCGGCGGCTTCGTTCTTCGTGATGGGATTGAGCTTCGGCACCGCGGTCGCGCGCCGGTCTTCTCGGTAGGCACCCATGACGCGTTCAACCGTAGCGCAGGGTGGCGCGGCCCGTCAGCCCACCCGAGCCGTCACGCGGCCACCCTCGTCGACCCGAACCGCCAGCGGCACGACCCCGACGCCGTACTTCTTCGCCAGGTCGCGGCGCTTCGACACGTCGACCTTCACCACCCGCTCACCCTTCGCCTCGAGCGCCTGGCTCAGCGTCTGGCAGTCGCTGCACAGGGGGTGGGTGAAGAGCACCACGCCTTCACGCTTCTCTCCACCCAGCACCTCGAGATCGATTCGCTCGATGCTCCCGCCACGCACGCCTCGCAGCTTCGCGATGATTCGGTACATCTCGCAGCCCACGCAGAGCCCCGTCGTCGAGGCGAGCGTGGCCAGCCCTGCCACCATCGCGCCGAGGCCAAAACCCACCCCCGTGAAGCCGGTCACGTACGCGACCGAGGCCGAGAGCAGGAAGATGGCGCCCAGCGTGTTGGCGAACTTCGGCGCGCGGGAATCCTCCACCGGGCCTGGACCAAGCCGCGGCTGCACCACCCGGAAGTAGAAGACACACGGCAGGCAGTACTGGCGCCCGAAGAGCACCGACACGGCGAGTTGGGTCCCAAGCACGAGCAGAATCGGCCACGCGCCGGTCAGCACGGCGAGGGTCGAGCCCAGCGCGACGATCGCCTGGTTGAAGCGCGGCGCGCGCGCGTCGATGACCGAAAGGTCGCTGTTGTCGATGGAGGGAGCGGCGATGGAGGTGGCGGTGGTCATGTCTGCCTCGACGGATGCGGTTCCGACATGACAGATAACATCCGTCGCTACGGACATGCAACCGTTCGAGCGGCCTCCCGAGGCACACGGGCCGTCCGTCCGGGCGGCTGGAGCGAGAAGCGGCCTACTTCGCGGCGGCGGGCTCGACCGGCGCGGGCACCGGAACGGGAGGCTGCGCGTCGTAGATGACCTGCAGCACTGCTGCGAGGACGGTGAACGAGACGAGCAACGTGGTGCTCAAGCCGATCATCGCGACGAGCCCGATGGACTGCAGGCCGTAGTGCTGCGCGGCCAGCAGCGAGCCGAAGCCGGCGACGGTCGTGAGCGTGGACGAGGCCACCGCGGCCCCGACGCTCCGGAGCGCGACCAGCGGCGGCGTGCCCTCCAGGAACCGGTGCAGCAGGTACAGGCCGTGACTGACGCCGAACCCGAGGAGAATCGGCATCATCACCAGGTTCATGAAGTTCAGCTTCTCGCCGATGAGGCTCATGATGCCGAGGAGCATGACCATGCCGACGATGAGCGGAATCACCGACGCCGCCGCGAGCTTCACCGAGCGGAAGTCGAGGTAGTGCATCACCAGAATCCAGATGGCTGCAAGCAGCACCGTCAGCTTGCCGTCCTTGAGCACGATCTCGGCGAGCTGCGCGTACAGGAGCGCGAGGCCTGCGCCGTGGAACTCCTTGCCGCTCTTCGTCTTGATCACCTTGGTCTGGTTCGCGAAGGCGACCAGGTTCTTGTTGTCCCAGAGCGAGACCTTTGGATACAGGAAGGTGAGCCAGCCCTGGTTCTCGGGCTTCGTCGTCGGCAGGCTGCGGAAGTTCGCGGCGTAGATCTCTGGCACGCCGTTGACGTCGAAGGGTTTCTTCTCGAGCACCTTCATGAAGAAGCCGGCCTTGTCCTGCATCTCGGGCGGCAGCGACTCGACCTTGATCTCCATCGCCTCGAGCTCGGCCTTCCACTCGGCAAGGATCTTCGCGTTCGCGGCGGCCGTCTTCGGCGGCGGCACGAAGCTGTAGACGCTGACGACCTGGTCGACGGTGTTCCACTTCTGCATGTCGGGCATGAAGCCGGTGTCGGGGTCGCTCACCAGCGTGTCCCAGATCTCCTTGGCCTCTTCGACCGTCGCCGTGGGAATCGCGATCGGGTCGGAAGAGATCTTGAAGCGATCCGAGATCTCGTCCTGCAGGCGAATGGCCGGCTGGTTGGGCGGCACCAGCGCGCGGGTGTTGTAGTTGAACGTGATGCCGGCCTTGAGCTTCTCGAGGAGCGTCGCCTTGCGGTCCTTCGGGAGCGGCTCGTCGGTCCAGGGCACCGCGAACGCGCAGACCGCCACGACGAGGGTCATGCACACGAGCAACACCGTCTTCGGCGCCGGAATGCGAGTCACGCCCGTCTGCATCGACTCGCTCGGCGGCGTCATCTTCCCGATGAGCTTCTCGGGCCAGGCCGGGTTCTTTCGGCCGAGCAGCAGCAGAATGGCCGGGCACCACGAGAACAGACACGCAGCCGTGAGGAAGGTGCCGACGCCGGCGAGCAGGCCAAACTGCGAGAAGCCGCGGAACTCGGACACGAGGAGCACGAAAAAGCTGCCCGCCGTCACCACCGCGGCCACCAGCGCAGGCCGACCGGCGTTGATGAGCGCGTCATGCACCGCCTGCTCGTAGGTCTTGCCCATGCCGAGCTCGATGCGCGTGCGGAAGGTGAAGTGCAGCCCGAAGTCGATGCCGAAGCCCATGATGATGGCCGCGATGATCGAGGTGATCATGTTGAGCTCACCGAAGGCCAGCTTCGCGAACCCCATCGTGTACAGCGTGCCGATGATGACGCCCGACAACACCAGGAAGGTCGGGAACACCTTGCGGAAGAAGATGATGGTGAAGAACGCGATGCCGACGAGCGCGAGCAGCAGCACGTCGTCGAGGGACTGCTGAATGGCGTAGCTGTCGTCGAGCGCCGTCTTGTACGAGCCGGAGAACCCGAAATAGACGGTCTGCGAGTCGCCCATCGTGTCGTAGTCCTCGAGGAGCGTCACCCCGGTCGCCTTCGCGCTCTCGGCGATCAGTCCCTTGGCTTCGACCTTCGGCGGCGGCGTGGCGTCGTACGGAAGCCCGGTGAGGAACTCGACGAACTTCTCGGTCTTCGTCAGCTCGGTGGAGTTCCACATCGGCTTCACCAGCATCAGCACCATCTTCCCGTCGTCGCTGATGTAGTAGTCGTCGCGAATGCTCTTCTTGCCGACCGACGAGTAGCGCTGGATCAGGTCTTCCATCTCGAGCTTCACCGGCTCGGTCTTCTTGATCTCGATGAAGAACGGGTTGGCGCGGCGAATCTGGTCCTTGAGGTAGGCCATGATGCGCTTGCGGCCCTCCTCGAGATCCTCGGTGCGGATGAACAGCACCATGTTCTCCTGGATGAAGTCGACCGGCACCTTGTAGGTGATGAAGCGGACCCACGGGGTGCCGTCGGGCTGCTTCGCGGCCTTCATGCGCTCGACCAGATCGTCGGCGACCTTCTTCATCACCACCTTGTCGTCGCCCCGGAGCGCGAACTGGAGGTAGCCAGTGCCGCCCACCATGTCGATGACGCGCTTGACCGCCTTCACCTCGGGCAGGTCCTGCGAGATGAGCGCGAGCTGGTCGGACTCGATGGTCAGCTTCGAGGTCAGGTAGCCCGTGACGAGGCCGAGGACGACCGTGACCGCAAGGAAGCGGGCCGGGAAAGCGACGATGAGCTTCGCGTAGGCCGCAATGGCCCGGGTCGTGATGGAAGAGGTGTTACTCATGAGCGGGAGCCACCCTATCCCGCAGGAGGCGGGAAGCGAGGGTCAAAGGACGACGCCTCCGCCAATCGACGGGCGGTGTCACCACGACGTGTCAGCGGTTGCTCGCGCACCCCAGGCTCACCTTGCCGAACAGGTTCTCGAAGCCGCAGGCAGCCCGCTGGAGCTCCCACGAGGTTCGCTGCCCTTCGCTACACCGCGGCAACGCGTTGAGGCAGGCCACGTAGAGGTCGAGCTGCTTGAGGTCGTTCTGCGTGCAGTCGTCGAGGTTGCTCTCGCAGGTGGTGACCTGACTCTGCGTCCACGCGTTCCGGCCCGAGTTGCAGCCGGCGCCCTTCTCGTCTGCGGCCGCTTCAGCAGCGGCGATGCGGGTGCACGGTGTGCCGCAGCCTGCGAGCGCGGCGAGGACCAGGGCAGCAACGAGGACTCGAATCATAAGCCCGGCTCTTACCCCGGCCCCCGCCGAAAGCGAGCGCACCCGGGCGTCACTTCCGCGGCGTCGGCGCGGGCGTCGGCGGCAGGGAGATGAGCGGCTGGGTGCTCCCACTGACCTGCGGCAACTGTCCGTTCCACTTGCTGATGCTCTCGTACGACAGGAACTCGGGCGTCAGCGACTTCGCGCGCAACGCGATGGCCTTGGCCTCGGCCTCGGCGCGGATGAGCTGCGACTGGGCGGCGGCCTCGGCGCGCACGAGCTCGTTCTTCGCCTCCATCTCGGCCCGAATGCGCGTCTGCTCGGCGGTGCCGCGCTCCTGGGCGATGCGCTTCTGCGCCTCGGCCTGGGACTCCTGGATCTCGTTCTCACGCTGCTGTGCGCGCTGGGTCGCCGCGATCTTCGAGTTGATGGCCTCGACCACCTGCGAGGGGAACCGGAACTCGCCCGTCGCGTACACCCGGTCGATGACGATGCCGTACGGGAGAATCTGCGCCGCCACCTTCGCCGTCACCTGATCGAGCAGGTCGCGCCGCCCCTTGCCGTAGACCGCCTCGATGGTCATCTCCGAGGCCACCGAGTTCATGGTGTCGATGACCATGTTGCGCAGGAAGATGTTGGTGATCTCATCGATGCCCCGGCGGAACTTCTGGAACAGCACCGGCACCGACTCGGGCTTCACCATGTACGAGATGCCGAGCTCCGCGCCGACCGACAGCCCCTCGGTCGTCTGGAACGTCACCGTCTCGGGGAACACCATGTTCTGCTGGAAGGTGGGGAACTTGTAGATCTCCTGACTGATGGGCCAGTACGCGTAGCGACCCACGCCGAGCGACTCACTCTCCACGCCCTGCGGACTGCCGAGCAGGTACACCCTGATGCCGCGGTACCCGGCGGGAATGGTGGCACAGGCCGACGAGAACGCAGCGACGGTGACGAGCACGACCAGCCGCGACAGCGCGCGGAACGAACCTGCAGACATGAAGCACCTCGTGTCGACTTCGGGGAAACCTGCCGACTGCAACGCGAGGGCGGCCGCTCTCACCCGACTCGTATGAACGGGGCAGCACGGCACCACTGGCGCTTCATTCGGCGGGCTTCTTCGAGACACGAGCCCCGCTCACGGGGGCTGTCCCGGTTCAGCGCGCGTCGACGGTGAGGTCCATCATCGGGAAGACGCGCTCGCCGGCGAGCACGCGGTCGGTGAAGACGCCCAGGTGCGGCACCCGGCCCAGGAGCGCTCCCGCCGGAGAGGCCGTCAACGCCTTGCCCACCATCACGGCGGCGGCGCGCGACATCGGGTCCTCGCCGCCCTCCTCGTCCTGCTCCAGCACCGACTGGAGGAACGTCTTCTTCGGCGTGAAGAGCTCGAGCTTCACCCGGTCTTCCTTCGGCAGGTTGGCCTTCTCCTTCGCCAGCTCGATGGCCTCGGTCACGCCGCCCAGCTTGTCGACCAGCCCCTTCTCGAGCGCTTCGTCGCCCAGCCAGGTGCGGCCCTGCGCCACGGCCTCGAGCTCGTCGAAGGACTTCTTGCGGCCCTTCGCGGCCAGCTCGACGAAGCGCTTGTACGACTCGTACAGGTTCGCCTCGAACTGCTTCGCCTCGTCGTCCGTCATCTTGCGCGCGCCGATGACGGCGTCGGCGTGGGCGCCCACCTTGAACGTCTCGTTGTTGAGGTCGAGCTTCTCGTAGAGCGGCCCCAGGTTGGGGACGACCGAGAAGATACCGATGCTGCCCGTGTAGGTGGAGGGCTGCGCGACGATGGCGGTCGCGTCCATCGAGACCCAGTAGCCCCCCGACGCGGCGACATCGCTCATCGACACGATGACGGGCTTCTTCGCGCGCGCCTTCTCGACCTCGCGCCGCACGTAGTCACAGCCGAGCCCCGCGCCGCCCGGCGAGTCGACGCGGAAGATGATGGCCTTCACGTCCTTGTCGTCCACCGCCTTGCGCAGCGAGGTGATGATGGGATCCGCTCCCTGCGAGGCGCCGCCCGAGAACGGATCGGTCCCGCCCTTGCCCGCGACGATGAGCCCCACGGAGTAGATGAGCGCGAAGGTGTGCTTGCCCTCCGGCAGGCCCGCCTGCTTGCCCGACACGCGCCGGTACTTCGCCGCGGTGGTGAACTTCACCTTCTCATCGGGCTTGAGCCCCGTCTTCGTGCGCAGCTCGGCCTCGACCTCGTCCCAGTACGCGAGCTTGTCGATCAGCTTCTTCTCGAGCGCCCAGTCGGACTTCTCGCCACCCTCTTCCACCAACGCGCGCACCTGCGTCTCGTCGAGGGATCGCGCCTTCGCGACCGCGGTGACGAAGTGGGCGAAACCACGCGCGAGGTTGCCGGTGATCATCTCCTTCACCGGCTCGGTGAACGCCTTGCGCCCGAGCTGCTCGCCGGAGCCGGACTTGTACTTGCCGAAGCGGAAGTACTGCACCTCGACGCCGAGCTTCTCGAGGAGCCCCGGGTAGTGCGCGAGGTCGGTGGCGAAGCCGTTGAACTCGAAGCGGCTGTCCTTCGGCATGATGATGGAGTCCGCCGCGATGGCGAGCGAGTACTCACGCTCGGTCATGAACTCGCTCCAGGCGATGACGAACTTGCCGCTCTTCTTGAACTCGAGCAGCGCGTCGCGCAGCTCCTCCACCTTCGCCGGGCCGACCATCAACGGCTCGAGCTCGAGCAGCACGCCCTTGATGCGCTCGTCGGCGGCGGCCTTCTTCAGGTTGAAGACGTGCTGCTGCAGGGTGACGACCTTCGGACCGAAGAGCTCGTCGAGGCCCTCGGTGGCCACGTACTCGGGGATCTCTCCGCCGAGCTTCATGCGCAGCACCGCGCCGTCCGACACCGAGGTCGAGCCTCCGACCGCCAGCGCGATGGTGCCCCCGACGAGGGCCAACAGGCCCAGGGCCCCACAGCCGATGAGCCAGGCGGCCGAGGAAGACTTCTTCGCCGGCGCGGGCGGCGCGACCGGCGTCGGGGGACGCGGCGGTTGGGTCGGAACGGGGAGCGGGTCAGGGGTCGAGGAGTCGCTCATGGCGACGAGGGGTTACACGCCGTCCGGGGGCGAGTCGACGAAGGAGCGACACCAGCCGGTGAGGTGGGTGTGTCTCGGTGCAGGTGGGCGAAGGCTTGACGTGACGAGGCGGCGACCTTCCGATTACGTGCCTGTCATGAGTTCGCGACACCTCCTCCTCGACAGTCCCGCGCTGGGCCGACGCGTTCACCTCTGGGCCTTCGGCCACGTCGGCCAGCCCGTCATCGTCTTCCCCTCCAACGCCGGCGTCGCGCACGAGTGGCAGCAGAGCGGCATGGTGGACGCGCTGGGGCCGTTGCTGGCCGCGCAGCGGATCAAGCTGTACTGCCCCGAGAGCAACATCTCGCAGACGTTCTCGGGCCACGGCTCGCTCGCCGAGCGAATGCACCGGCATACGCTCTACGAGCGCTTCGTGCTGGAGACGCTGGTGCCATTCATTCGCGAGGACTGCCGCTCGCCGCACGTGCGCATGCTCGCGGCCGGCTGCAGCATGGGCGCGCTCTACACGTCACTGTTCACGCTCAAGCACCCCGAGACGTTCAAGAGCGGGCTGTGCATGTCGGGGCGCTACCGCGGGACGAGCTTCGTGCGCGGCGGGTACCACGACGAGCTGTACTTCAACGATCCGCTCGCCTTCGTGCCCAACCTCTCCGGCGCGGCGCTCGAGCGCGTCCGACGGCACACGCACCTCACGCTCGTCGTCGGCCAGGGCGCGTTCGAGGGTCGGTGCATTCCCGAGACGCTCGAGCTCGGCGGCTGGCTCAAGAAGAAGCACGTGCCGCACCATCTGGGCGTCTGGGGACACGACGCTCGCCACGAGTACCCCTGGTGGCGCAAGCAGGCCGTGCACTACCTCTCGCAGCTCGCGTGACGGCTCAGCGGGCCCCGCTCTTCCGCTGAGCCTCCCGGAGCTCCAGCACGCGCGCGAGCGACTGCGCGATGGTGCGGTCACCCGGCGCGAACACCGTCGCCAGGCGCAGGTTCGTCTCGGCCGACTGGAGCTGGCCCCTGGCTTCGTCTTCCATCGCCGCCTTCAGCAACGACTGCGCCCGATCGGTCCCCAGTCCGCGGGTGCCACCGGCCGGAGTCATCGTTCTCGTCGCGACCTGCGCCATGGACCCACCTCGGTTCGAAAGAGACAGCCCTGGTGTCGGCGGGAGCCGGAGTATTTCGCCGGTCACAAGGCCGTCGGGTCCTTCGCGAGCCGGGCGGTGCGGTCGTCGAGGTACGGCTGGAAATTCGGGTCCTTCACGCACGGCCGGTCGGGGAGGCGGACGAGCTCGAACGCACCGTCACGCGCGATGACGGTGCCGGAGAAGTGGCCCGCGGGCGTGATGACCAGATCGTAGAAGCCCGACTCGGGCGAGGGCAGCGGCTCTGGGTAATACGGAACGTCGCGGTGAAGGGCGGTGTAGGCGAACGTCATCATGCGCTCCCAGCCGAGGAGGCCGACGCCGCAGAGGCGCTCCTGACGGCCGGCGGTGAACAACAGCCGCGTGACGGAGCCACCCGAGTCCCACGCGCTGCCCGACTCCCCCATGCGCCCAATTTGATGGAAGGTGAGCTGCCGGTGCGTGGCGAAGGAATACGCGCTCGAGCCCAGGAGCATGACCGCGGCGCCCAGCGCCAGGCTGCGCTTTCGCCTGGCCAACACGTCGAGCGCGGCGCCTGCCCCCACGCACGCCAGCGGCAACATCGGGAGGATGAAGCGGAGCTCCTTGTGCGGCATCGCGATGTGCGCGCCCAGGAACAGCAGCGCCGGCACCACCACCGCAGCTGCGCGCCTGATCCCCAGCAGCGCGAAGACGGCCAACAGCACCCACAGCGCCCCGAGGCTCCGGAGCAGATGCTTCGTGTAATAGGCCGGAGGACCCACGCCCCAGTCCGCCGCGCGCCCGTCGATGACGTTGAACTGAAGATAGAGCAACGCCGAGTGGAGGAAGCGGCCCCAGGTGAAGAGATCGATCAGGCCGTAGACGAGCGCCCAGCCACACAGCACGCCGAACGCCACCGCCGCGTCCTTGCGCCGGCCAGACACCAGGAGCGTCACCAGCGCCGTCACCGCAAACAGCCCGCAGTGGATGCGGAAGAGCACCGCGAGGCCGAGCAACGACGCGCCGACGATGAGCCGCCACCGAGGGCCTCTCTCGAGCACCAGCGCGAGGCCCCACACGACCGGCAGGGCCGAAGCCACCTCGCTCATCGCGCGCGGCGAGAAATAGATGGCGAGGTTCATCGCCGAGAACATCGCGGCGCCCACCACCACCGCCGGCCGCGACAACTCGATGGCCTGGCCGAGCCGCAACGTCCCCAGCACCGTCCCCATCGAGACGAGCGCGAACGCCACCCGCACCACCAGCAGCGTCGTGTGAGGGTCGCTGACCCCGAGGGACTTCGTCAGCGTGAAGAGGCCTGCGACGAGCCCCGGGAGCAGCCAGTTGCGCGCGCCGACGATGAACTCCCAGGGGAGCAACGCGGTGCCGTAGACCAGCCCGTGGGCCGGCTCGAGCGACTGGTACACCTCATCGGGCCAGTAGACGCCGAGGTCGGTGAGCGCCGCGTACAGCCGGGCCGCGAAGCCCGCGACGAGGAAGATCCCGAGCACGGCGAGCCACGGCCTTCGGGCGCTCCAGGCGGCGTCAGCGAACACGGCCGCTCCCTCGCACAGAATGGGCCGCTCGTCTCAGGCCAGGACGACGGTCGAGGGCACTCCGCTCGACGGCATCAGCGCAATGCCCATGGTGGGACGCTCGGCCTCCGGTGCCACCGCCTCGAGCTGTCCGCGTTGGAACAGCATCGCCTCATTCACAACCGTCGTGCGTCGAACGGGCCGCTGGTTCATGGTGCGCGCTCTCATGCGCCTGTCGACCGACCTCTCGAAGAAGCTGGGCCTGCGCTACCCGTTCGTTGCGGCGCCGATGTTCCTCATCTCGAACAAAGAGATGCTCCTCGCCTCGGCCGAGGCCGGGATTCTCGGCTGCATGCCGTCGCTCAACGCGCGCACCCCGCAGCAGTTCCGCGACGACCTCGCGTGGGTTCGCGCGCGCACCGACAAGCCCATCGGCATCAACCTCACCATCGGCCTCACGCCGAAGGAGCGCATCGAGGAAGACCTCACCGCCTGCCTCGAGTTCGACGTGCCGGTGATCCTCACCAGCTATGGCAACCCCGCCGAGGTGGTGAAGCGCGCGCACGAGAAGCAACGGCTCGTGTTCCACGACGTCATCTCGCTCCATCACGGGAAGAAGGCGGTGGCCGCGGGCGTCGACGCCATCATCGCGGTGGCCGCAGGTGCCGGAGGCCACGCTGGGCGGATCTCACCGTACGTCCTCATTCCATGGCTGGCCGAGGCGCTCGAGGTGCCCATCCTCGCAGCGGGGTGCATCTCGGACGGCCGGCAGGTGGTGGCCTCGCTGAGCCTCGGCGCGCAGCTCTGCTACCTCGGCACCCGCTTCATCGCGTCCACCGAGTGCGGCGCCTCCGAGGCCTACAAACAGCTGGTCGTCGACTCGGGTCCGGAGGACGTCGTCTACACGGACGCCATCTCGGGCATTCACGCCAACTTCCTCAAGGCCACGGTGCCGCCCGACTTCACGCCCGACCGGTCGCCTGAGGGAGCCAAGCGGTGGAAGGACATCTGGAGCGCGGGCCAGGGCGTCGGGCTGGTGCACGACGTCAAGCCCATCGGCGCCATCGTCGAGCAGCTGGCGAAAGAGGCGCACGACGTGCTGGCAGGGCTCACCTGAAACGTCTTGGGCTCGCGCTGGCGCCGCTGGCCGGGTGCGGGCGAACGAGCACCCTGACGCTCCCGATTGGCACCGATGGCGGCGCTCCATTCGACTGCCGGGCGACCTGCGAAGCGGTGAAGGCACAGCTCATCCGCGACTTCGGCGTGCGCCCGGCCGCCATCGACTGCGCCTCTCTTCCAGCGGGCGCCGACTGCATGCCGTGTCGCTTCGAGTTCGAGCGCCGGTTCAACGGTTCGACGATGTGCCAGTGAACCCGGTGTTTCAGGCCGCCGAGCGCTCGCGCGGCTCGTAGTCGAGGTTCGGCCCCAACCACCGCTCCGCGGCGTCGAGCGTCATGCCCTTGCGCTTCGCGTAGTCCTCCACCTGGTCGCGCCCGAGCTTGCCGACGCCGAAGTACCGCGCCTCAGTGTGGTTGAAGTACCAGCCCGAGACGCTGCTGGCCGGGACCATGGCCATGGACTCCGTGAGCGCGACCCCCGTGTGCTTCGTCGCGTCCAACAGCGACAACAGCGCGGGCTTCTCGGTGTGGTCCGGACACGCCGGATAGCCGGGCGCCGGGCGAATGCCCCGGTACTGCTCGCGGATGAGCTGGTCGCTGGTGAGGTTCTCGGTCTTCCCGAAGCCGCACCACTCGCGGGCGCGCTTGTGCATCAGCTCCGCGAGGCCCTCGGCGATGCGGTCGCCCAGCGCCTGCACCATGATGGCCTGGTAGTCGTCGAGCTGCGCCTTGAACTCGTTCGCGAAGGTCTCGACGCCGGCGCCGGCCGTCACCACGAAGCCGCCCATCGTGTCGACCCGGCCGGAGTCCTTCGGCGCCACGAAGTCGGCCAGGCACAGGTTCACCTGGCCCTGTGTCTTCTCGGCCTGCTGCCGCAGCATCGAGAACGTCCCCAGCACGCGGCTGCGCGAGGCGTCGGCGTACAACTCCACGTCGTCGCCCACCGCGTTGCAGTGCCAGAACCCCACCACGGCCTTCGGCGCGAACCGCTTCTCCTGAGCGATGCGCGACAAGAGCTTCTTCGCGTCGGCGAACAGCTTGCGCGCCTCGGTGCCCACCACCGCGTCTTCGAGGATGCGCGGGAATGCCCCGTGCAACTCCCACGCGTTGAAGAACGGCCCCCAGTCGATGAAGGGAATCACCTCGTCGACCGGCACCTCGAAGGCGCGCACCCCGTAGAACTCTGGCGTGGGGAGGTCCGCCTTCGCCCAGTCGCACGAGAACCGCCGCGCCCGGGCCTGCTCGAGGGACAGCTGCTTGCGCGCCTGGCGCCGCTCCGCGAAGTCGACCCGGAGGGCCTGCTGCTTCTGCTTCGTCTCGGACACGAACGCGCCCTTCTGCTCGGGCGACAACAGCGCGCTCACCACGTTCACCACCCGCGAGGCGTCCAGCACGTGCGTGACGCCGGGCTCGTACTCGGTCGCGATCTTCACCGCCGTGTGCGCCGGCGACGTCGTCGCGCCGCCGATGAGCAGCGGCACCGAGAAGCCCTGCCGCGTCATCTCCTTCGCGACGTGCACCATCTCGTCGAGCGAGGGCGTGATGAGGCCCGACAAGCCGATGACGTGGGCGCCGGTCTCCTTCGCGGTGGAGAGGATCTTCTCCGCCGACACCATCACGCCGAGGTCCGTCACCTCGTAGTTGTTGCAGGCGAGCACCACGCCCACGATGTTCTTCCCGATGTCGTGCACGTCGCCCTTCACGGTGGCGAGCAGCACCTTGCCCTGCGCGCGCGCCGTACCGCCCTTCGCCAGCGCCTGGCGCTTCTCCTCCTCCATGAAGGGCGTCAGCCACGCCACGGCGCGCTTCATCACCCGCGCCGACTTCACCACCTGCGGCAGGAACATCTTGCCGGCGCCGAAGAGGTCGCCCACCACGCGCATGCCGTCCATGAGCGGGCCCTCGATGACGTCGAGCGGCCGGGCGACGGTCTTGCGCGCCTCCTCGGTGTCCACGTCGATGAAGGCGTCGATGCCCTTCACCAGCGCGTGCTTGAGCCGCTCGGTCACTGGCTGCTGCCGCCACGCGAGGTCTTCCTTCACCTCGCCCTTCGACGCGCCGCCATGCTCGGCCTTGAGCGCCTCGGCCTTGGTGACGAGCCGCTCGGTGGCGTCGGGCCGGCGGTTGAGCAGCACGTCTTCGATGCGCTCGAGCAGGTCCTTGTCGATCTCCTCGTAGACGCCCAGCATGCCGGCGTTGACGATCGCCATGTCCATGCCGGCCTTCACGGCGTGGAACAGAAACGCCGTGTGCATCGCCTCACGCACCGGGTTGTTCCCGCGGAAGCTGAAGCTCACGTTCGACACGCCGCCAGACACCTTCGCGTGCGGGAGCGTCGTCTTGATGATGCGCGTGGCCTCGAAGAAGTCGACCGCGTAGTTGTTGTGCTCCTCGATGCCCGTCGCGACGGTGAGGATGTTGGGGTCGAAGATGATGTCTTCGGGGGGGAAGCCGGCCTGGTCGACCAGCAGGTGGTAGGCGCGCGAGCAGATGCGCACCTTGTCGCCGCAGCTCGCCGCCTGGCCCTGCTCGTCGAAGGCCATCACCACCGCCGCCGCGCCGTAGCGGCGAAGGAGCTTCGCGCGCCGCAGGAACTCGGCCTCGCCGTCCTTCAGCGAGATGGAGTTGACGATGCCCTTGCCCTGCAGACACCGCAGCCCGGCCTCGAGCACTGTCCACTTCGACGAGTCGACCATCACCGGCACGCGGGAGATCTCCGGCTCGCTGGCGATGAGGTTGAGGAGCTTCGTCATCGTCGCTTCGGAGTCGATGAGGCCCTCGTCGACGTTCACGTCGATGACGTTGGCGCCGCTCTCGACCTGCTGGCGGGCGATGGCGAGGCAGGCGTTCCAGTCGCCCTCACGGATGGCTTTGGCGAACTTCGGAGAGCCGGTGATGTTGGTGCGCTCACCGATGAGGATGAACTGCGAGGCGGCGTTGGTGCTCATGGTCGATTCTCTTCAGCGAATGGTGAGGGGCTCGAGGCCCGAGAGGCGCTGCGCCACGACCGGCGCGGGCAGGCCATGCGGCGAGAACGGCTTCACGGCCTTCGCGATGGCGGCGATGTGAGCGGGCGTGGAGCCGCAGCAGCCCCCCACCAGGTTGAGCCAGCCCTGCTTCGCGAAGTCGCCCAGCACGCGGGCCATGTCCTCGGGCGTCTCGTCGTAGCCACCAAACGCGTTGGGCAGGCCGGCGTTCGGGTAGCAGCTGATGAAGCACTCGGCGAGGCCGGCGAGCTCCTCGACGTAGGGCCGCATGTCCTGGCCGCCGAGCGCGCAGTTGATGCCGACGGAGAACGGCCGCGCGTGACGAATCGAGGCGTAGAAGGCGGCGATGGTCTGGCCCGACAAGGTGCGGCCCGACCGGTCGGTGATGGTGACCGACACCATGACGGGCACGCGCTGCCCGCGCGCCTCGAACACCTCGTCGATGGCGAAGAGCGCCGCCTTGGCGTTGAGGGTGTCGAAGATGGTCTCGACGAGGAGCGCGTCGACGCCGCCGTCCAGCAGCGCGTTCACCTGCTGCGAGTACGCCGTCACCACCTGGTCCCACGACACGGCGCGGAAGTCCGGGCGGTTCACGTCGGGCGACAACGACAAGGTGCGGTTGAGCGGCCCGATGGCGCCGGCGACGAAGCAGCGGCGGCCTGGCGTCTTCGCTTCGGCCTTCTCGACGGCCCGCTTCGCGCACGCCACCGCCGCGAGGTTCAGGTCGGTGACGATGTGCTCGAGCTTGTAGTCGGCCTGCGAGATGGTGGTGGCGTTGAAGGTGTTCGTCTCGATGACGTCGGCGCCGGCCTCCAGGTACTGCAGGTGGATGTTCTCGATGACGTCCGGGCGGGTCAGACAGAGCAGGTCGTTGTCGCCCTGGAGGTCGTGCGGGTGCGCCTTGAAGCGCTCGCCGCGGAAGTCAGGCTCCTCGAGCTTGAAGGTCTGCACCATCGAGCCCATCGCCCCGTCGAGGATGGCGATGCGCTCCTTGAAGAGCTGTTCGAAGGCCTGGCTGCGGGTCGTCATGGAAGGCTCCGTGGAGAACGTCAGGCGCGCGCCTCTCTGGCGGGCCGTCTGGCGGCGCGGGCGGGCCGCGACGCGGTGAGGAGGAAGGCGCGGAACGGTGAGCCACCGTCGCGCGGCGTGGGGGTGAGCTGGAGGTCGATGAAGCCGGCGGCGCGCAGGGCGCTCTCGAGGGCGTGCGGCTCGAAGCCGAGGTGTTGGTGGCCAAGCTGCGTCTTCACCCAGCCCTCCTGGTGCGGCATCAGCTCGAGCACGACCAGCCGGCCACCCGGCGCGAGCACGCGGGCCGCTTCACGCAGCACCGCGGCGGGATCCGCCACGTGGTGGAGGCTCTGCGAGATGACGACGAGGTCCTGCCGGCCGACCTGCCGTGGCAGCGCCTCGAGGTCACCCTCGACGAAGGTGACGTTGTCGCGCTTCTCCCGGAGCAGCCGCGCCTTCGCCTGCTCCAGCGCCGCGCCGCTCTTGTCGATGGCGGTGACGTGCCGGGCCCACCGTGACAGCTCGGTCGTCAGCACGCCGGAGCCGCAGCCGAAGTCGGCCACGTCCAGCTTCGGGAGCAGCGAGGAGAGCGCCGAGGCCCACAGCAACCACGACTGGCCGGGCTCCAGCAGCTTCTCGTTGAGGGAATGTCGGTCTTCCCGGCGGCGCAGCAGCTCCGTCAGGCGGGCCTGGTCGCCGTGCGCGTCACCGCTCTCCTTCGCGAGCCGAATCAGCGGCCAGCGCGGGTCCGAGGCCTCTACCGCGAGGGAGTAATACGTGTAGCCGCCCTGCCGCTCCTCGCGGATGAGCTCGAGCCCTTTGAGCTTCGCCAGGTGGTGCGAGACCGACGACTGGGCCACGCCGATGAGCGAGACCACTTCGGACACGTTCAGCTTCGCCGTGGCCACCAGGCGCAGGATGCGCAGGCGCGTCGGGTCGCCTAAGGCGCTGAAGGTCTCGGACAGCTCCATATCGACATATCGATGTACGTCGATATGGGTCCTGACGCAAGCGGCGGATCAGAACGTGACGCCCGAGAGGGTGACGATGCCGCCGGACTGGCCCTCGAGCATGCGGAAGCTGATGCGGGTGGGGCGCAGCGTGGTGACAGCGCCCTCCTCCACCGTGGGCTCATCGAGCTCGAGGGCCAGCAGCGCAGCCCCGACGCCCTGGAGCGACAAGCTCGCCGCGCTCATCACGAAGCGGGCCTGCCAGCCGTCCTGCCGGTTCCGCGCCTCCATCAGCATCACGCTCGCGGGCCCCAGCAGCGGGACGTCACTCACCAGCAGATCGAAGCGGTGGAACAGCGGCGTGACGGTGGTCAGCTCCGCGGAGCGATCGAGCCAGGGACGCCCGCCACCGCCCGCCAGTCCGGCCTCGCCGGCCACCAGGAAGACGTCTCCGAGGCTGACGGTCTTCGCCGGGGTGGTGACGGGAGTCGAGGCGAGCGCGGCGGTGAGGAGCAGGGCAACCATGCGCAGGTCCTGAGCAACCCCCGCGCCGCATGGGGTTTCGGCCGGTTGGCGCCTGGCGGTGTGCAAGGGGTTGCACACGTCGCCGGGTCAGGTGTGCAACGAGGCAGAAACCAGCACGCGCCCGAGTGAAAAAGCCATCGGGGTTTGAGTCACCTTAAAGGGTGGTGTCCGCCATGGACGTGTTCCCCCAGGAGAGTGGAGGAACCCGGAATCGAACCGGAAGCGTGTGCGTGTAAGGCCTCGTCGGCCGGGCGCGTGCTGGTGCCGCCTTCGACGCACCGCGCGCCGCCGGCCTGACGAGTCACCGCATGCCGAACACCACGAGCGCGACGATGCTGGCGAGGAAGTACGGCACCATCGCCGCCGCGGCCGCGTAGTCCTTCGCGAGGCGCTGGCCCAGGAACAGCCCGACGATGCTCGACGCGCTCAAGAAGGCGCCCACCAGCGACAGCTCCGTCGACCGCACCAGCACCGTCGAGAGCACCCCCGCGGCCGAGGTGACGCCGGCGAGCACTTCGAGCACCGTGATGACGAAGAAGAGCAAGCCCGCGACCGGCCGCATCGGCGTCTTCTCGAGGTAGCCGGTGATGTAGGCCTTGTTGCCGCTCCAATCGAAGACCTTGTCGAGGCCCGACTGCAGGAAGAGCACCGACAGGAACGCGCCCATGAAGCCCTGCGCCAGGAAGAGGCCGCCGTCTCGCATGCGCGGCACTTAGCGCGTCCGCCTTGAAAAGCACGCGGCACCGGCCCATGGAGCCAGGCCCCATGCTGCTCCACGTCGACCTCGTCACGGCTGCTGGCGCGACGCCCACGCGCGCGTTCCTCTTTCTTCACGGCATTCTCGGCCAGGGCACCAACCTGCGCACGCTCGCGCGGCGCTTCGTCGAGGCGCGGCCGATGGTGCAAGCGGTGCTGGTCGACCTGCGCGCGCACGGAGACTCCCAGGGCGTCGAGGGCGACGACTCGGTGGTGACGGCGGCCGACGACGTGGCGCAGACGGCGAAGACGCTCGGGCTGCCGGTCGTCGGCGTGTGTGGGCATTCCTTCGGCGGGAAGGTGGCCATGCTGCTGACGGAGCGGCTCGACGGGCTCGAGCACCTCGTCGTCCTCGACTCCGGGCCAGGCCAGCGCACCGACTCTCGCGGCTCGGAGCTGACGATGAAGGTGCTCTCGACCCTCGAAGACGCACCCGCGCGCTTTGCCTCGCGTGAGGCCTTCGTTGGACACCTCGCGCAGGCCGGCATCGACAAGGGGCTGGGGACGTGGCTCGGCATGAACCTCGAGCGGGGCGACGACGGCTTCCGCTTCACGCTGTCGCTGGCCCGTATTCGCGCGCTGCTGGCCTCGTACTTCGCGCACGACTGTTGGCCGGTCCTCGAGCGCCTCGCCCTCGACGCTGGCCCGGCCTTTCACCTCGTCATCGGTGAGCGCTCGAAGGTGTTCGACGTGCACGAGCGGGAACGCGCGGTGGCGCTGGCGGCGCGCTCTCAGGGACGGTGCACCGTCGACGTGCTGCAGACCGGACATTGGGTGCACGTGGACGACTTCGAAGGCACCGTGCGGGTGCTGCTGTCACACGTGCCCGTCACCGCTCCCAGGTGAGCAGCGACAGCGGGTACACCGGGCCATCGAGCGCGAGGTCGACGAACTGCTTCACGTCGCGGCTGGAAACGGCGAGCGTGGCGAGCTGCTCGCGGGTGAACCACTGGGCCAGCAGCGAGTGCGCGTCGGGGCCGGTCTTGAGCAGTCGGTCGTCGGCCGGGCGCGCCACCACGCAGATGCGCAGCCGCGCCTCGCCGCCGTCGACGAGCGTGTGCTGGAGCCTGAGCAGCCCTTCGAGCTCCACCGGCACGCCCACCTCGTTCACCGCGAAGCGCCGGGCGGCGGCGAGCAGCTCCTCGTTGGACTCGACGCGCCCGCCTGGCAGTGACCACGCCAGGCCGTCCTTCGTGTCGCGCACCAGCGCCACCTTGCGCCCTGACTTCACGACGACGAGGGCGAAGGACCAGGTGGGAACGGGCGTGCGGGCCATGGGGCGGACAGTGCGACGGACGCTCCCGGGTGGCAACCGCTGTCACGCTCGATGGCAGGGTGGGTGTGGTAACGAGCGTCCCATGGACGAACTCACCCAACGCACCAACGCGCTCAAGGCCATGCCCCTGCTGGCTGACCTGCCCCACGGCGAGCTCGAGAAGCTGGCCAGGCGCCTCTCCGTCGAGCAGCACCGCACCGGCTCCGTCATCATCAAGGAGGGCTCGAGCGGCGCCGCGGCCTACTTCATCGTCACGGGCAGCTGTGAGGTGCGCCGCGAGGGCAAGCGCGGCAGCAAGCGCGTCAACGTCATCAAGCGCGGCGACTGCTTTGGCGAGCTGTCCATCATCAACCCCGCGCCGCGCTCGGCCAGCATCGTGGCGCTCGAGACGGCCGACCTGCTGGTGCTGAACGAGGCGGACTTCCGTGATGCGCTGCGGTCGAACCGCTCGATGGCGCTCCAGCTCGTGCGCGCGCTCGCCAAGCGGCTCCAGGCGAAGGAAGACGAGTTCACGGGATGATCTCGACCTCGACCACGCCGTCCTGCACGATTCGGCAGCTGCTCGAGGACAGGCAGTACGACCTCAAGCTCGAGCTGCTCGCCGGGGCGCCGGGCCTCGATCGCCGCATCACGAGCTCCCGCGTGCAGAAGCCGGGCCTCGCCCTCACGGGCTTCACGGAGCACCTGCACCCGGAGCGGCTGCAGATCTTCGGCAACACCGAGATCTCCTATCTGCGCACGCTGTCGTCCGAGCAGCAGATCGCGGTGCTGCACAAGGTGTTCGAGTCGAACCTCTCGGCGGTGGTGGTGACGAAGGGGCTCGACGTGCCAGTGCCGCTGGCCGAGGGCTGCGAGCGCACGCACCTCACCCTCATGCGCACGCCGCTCATCTCGTCGGCGTTCATCTCGCAGGTGCAGTCGTTCCTCGAAGAGGCGCTCACCGCGTCGGGCAGCCTGCACGGCGTGCTCGTCGACGTGTTCGGCGTCGGCGTGCTGCTGCTGGGCAAGTCGGGCATCGGCAAGAGCGAGATCGCGCTCGACCTCGTGATGCGCGGCCATCGGCTGGTGGCCGACGACATCGTCAACCTCGTGCGCAAACAGGGCGACGTGTACGGACAGGGCAACGAGATGATCCAGCACCACATGGAGATCCGCGGGCTGGGCATTCTCAACATCAAGGACCTCTTCGGCGTGGCGGCGGTGCGGGACCGCAAGAAGATCGAGCTCGTCATCGAGCTGGTCGAGTGGGCGCCGACCGCCGAGTACGACCGGCTGGGCCTCGAGCAGGAGTCGATGAACATTCTCGGCGCCGAGCTGCCGCACGCGGTGGTGCCGGTGCGCCCCGGACGAAACATGACCACCATCGTCGAGGTGGCGGCGCGCAACCACCTGCTCAAGCTGCGCGGTCACAACTCGGCGCAGGAGTTCTCGGAGCGGCTGTCGCAGGCCATCTCCCGGCAGACCACCAGCACCACGGCGACGCCGTCGAGTGGACGAACGCCGGTGCCCGCGCCACGGCCGACGCCGCAGTACGAAGAAGACGTCGAGTAGCCGTCATCGCTGCGTCGCCCACCAGGTCAGCGCGGCGTCGAGGTTCTGCCGCGCGCGCTCGCTGAGCGCCTCCCCCAGGCCGAACTGCCAGCCGCGAATGGTGAGCATGCGCGCCGGGGGGGCCCTCTGGCCGGTGAGCCGCTCGTAGACGTGGAGGAGCGCGCCCGGTGACAGGTGGTGCGTCGTGAGGCTCGCCGACGCCTCGGCCGTGACCGCGCGCAGCTCGAAGGGCTCGAGGCCCTCGACCGCCGCGTCGACGAAGAGCACGTGGTCGCGCCCCACGAGGTCGAGCGCGTGCTCTGGCTGCAGTTGGTAATCCACGACGAGCTCGACGTCGTCCCGCCGCTGCGCCTCACCGATGAACGCAGGCCCCAGGGCATCGTCTCCACGCGAGGGATTTCCCCACCCGAACACGAGCACCCGGGGCTTCCTCATCGCGCCTCCCGCCTCCTGACGCTCACCACCTCACCGGCGGCGTCCACCACCGTCACCTCGAGCGGCATGCGGCCCATCGCGTGCGTCGCACACGACAGACACGGGTCGAACGCGCGCACCGCCACCTCGAGGTGGTTGAGCAGCCCTTCGGTCACCTCGTGCCCGTCGAGGTACTGGTGCGCGACGCGCCGAATCGACTCGTTCATCGCCTGGTTGTTGTTGGTGGTGCTGACGATGAGGTTGCAGCGCGTGACGAGGTCGTCGTCGCCCACCTCGTAGTGGTGAATGAGCGTGCCGCGCGGCGCTTCGAGAATGCCGATGCCCTCGCGCTGCCGGGCGCCGGTCGAGACGAGGTCGCCGTGCAAGAGCCCGTCATCGGCCAGCAGGCGCTCGAGGTCCTCGACGGCGTGGAGCAGCTCGATCATCCGCGCCCAGTGAAACGCGAGCGGCGCGTGCGTCACGCCGGGGTTGGCCGAGCGGAACTCGACGCGCGCGGCCTCGGCCAGCGGCGTTGGAATGCGGTCGCACAGTTGAAGGCGCGCGAGCGGTCCCACCTTGTACCACCCGGCCTCGGGCCCCAGCCGCTCGAGGTACGGGAACTTCATGTACGACCACGGCCGCACCTCTTCACGCAGCAGCCGCTGGTAGTCGCTCGCCTCCACGCCGTCGAAGAGCACCCGGCCCTCGGCGTCCATCACGCGCAGGGCACCATCATAGAGGTCGAGCGAGCCGTCCGAGCCGACGAGGCCAAGCAGGTTCGAGGGCACGGCGCCGAAGTCGCGATGACGACCCTGGTTCTCCTCGGTGAGCCGACGCGCGAGGGCCACCGCGTCGAGCGCCCACGCCTTCACCTGCGGAAGCTGAGCCTGGAACGTGTCACGCGCCGCCACCGAGAGGTGGGTGTTGATGCCGCCGGGGATCGCCCCGGTGCCGTGAATCCGCTTGCCGTAGACCGACTCGAGCACCTGCTGACCGAACTTGCGCAGCAGCACGCCACGCCTGGCGAGGTCTGGATGTCGTTCGACGAGGCCGATGAGGTTGCGCCTGGCGACGTCGGAGTCGAAGCCGAAGAGCAGATCCGGCGAGGCGAGATGAAAGAAGTGCAGCGCGTGCGACTGGAGCATCTGCCCCGCGTGCATCAATCGCCGCAGCTTCACCGCCGACGGAGGCGGAACACCCCCGACGACCTGGTCGAGCGCCTTCGCCGCGCACAGGTTGTGCGACACCGGACAGATGCCGCAGAGGCGCTGCACGACGACGGGCACTTCCCAGTACGGCCGGCCCACGATGAAGGCCTCGAAGCCCCGAAACTCGACGATGTGCAGGCGTGCTTCTCGAACGTGGCCCGCCTCGTCGAGCAGCAACGTCACCTTCCCGTGCCCTTCGACGCGCGAGAGCGGCTCGATGGCGATGCGACGCAGCTCAGTCATAGCGAATGACTCCTCTGGGCAACGTCGGCTCGCGCCCGTCGAGCAGCGCGGTGAGGAAGGCAAAGAACGCGTCGGCCGGCGGTGGACAGCCCGGCAGGAAGAAGTCGACGACGACGAACTCGTGCACCGGCCGCACCTTGTCGAAGAGCCGCGGCAGCTCGACGTCCTCCGGCACGCCTCGGCGGGAGAGCCCGGGCTCGGCCACGTAGACGGTGTGCAAGAGGTCCTTCACCTCGAGGTGGTTGCGCTGCGCCGGGAGGCCTCCGTTGATGGCGCACGCGCCGACGGAGACCAGCGTCTTGCACTGCGCGCGAAACTCCTTCAGCACGCGCAGGTTGTCCTCGTTGCACACCCCGCCCTCGACGAGGCCGACCTCGCAGGCGCTCGCGTGCTTGAGGTCCGTGAGCGGTGAGCGGTCCAGCGTGATGCGCTCGAGCAGCGGGAGGATCCGCTCGTCGAGATCGAGGAACGACATGTGGCAGCCGAAGCACCCGGCGAGCGAGGTGGTGGCGACCTTCACCTTGGCGGTCATGGCCGCTCCTTTCCTTCCACGGCCTCACGCGGGGTCTCGAGGTCGTGCGGCCTTCGACCGATGGGCGTGGTGAAGCCCACCCGCTTCTCGAGGATGACGCCGACCGGGCAGACGTTCGCCGCGGCGTCGTCGACCGACATGCCGGTGTCCACCAAGCGGCCCGACTCGGCGTTGACGATGAGGTGTTTGTGCAGGCCCCGGCCCGAGAGCGCGAAGACGTGTTTGCGGTCGACCTCCGCCGACGCCCGCACGCACAGCTCGCAGAGGATGCAGCGGTTGAAGTCGAGGAGCAGGTCGGGGTGCGAGGCGTCGACGGGACGATTGGGTGATTCGTGCGCGAAGCCCGCCGAGGTGACGCCGAGGTCCGTGCCCAACGTCTGGAGCGTGCAGCCTCCGGACTTCTCACACCCGGGACAGAAGTGGTTCCCCTCGACGAACAGCATCTGCACCAGCGCCCGGCGGTCGGAGGTCAATGCGGCGGTGTTGCTCTCCACCACGAGCCCGGCCGCCGCCTTCGTCGTGCATGCCGCCATCGGCCGCCCGTTCACCAACACCGTGCACACACGACAGGAGCCGTGCGCGGGGAAGTCAGGGTGCGCACACAGGTACGGGATGAACGTGTGCGCCGCGCGCGCGGCCTCGATGACCGTCTGGCCGTCGGCGAAGGGAATCGAAGTGCCATCGAGCGTGAAGGTCGGCGTCATCGGCGCACTCCCACGAGCGCGGCCTCGACGTCGAACGCGGGCGTGAACCCAGCGGCGAGGCGCCCCGTCACGTCTTCGGGGAACTGTTCGAGCCAGTGCCGAAACGCGTTCGGCGCCATCATGCCCAGGCCACAGTGGGACGTGTCGCGGAGCAACCGCGCGAGGGTCGTCAGCTCGGCGAGGTCGGTCGAGGAGCCACGACCGTCGCGAAGCTTGGACAGGGTCCGCGCGGCGACGTGGGTCCCGACCCGGCAGGGTGTGCAGAAGCCACAGCTCTCGTGTGCGAAGAAGCGCGCGAAGTTGAGCGCGACCTCGAGCAGGTCACGCTGCGGACCGAACACCGCGAGGGCCCCCGCGCAGGGCACGTCTTCGAAGGTGAGTCGACGGTCGAACTGGCGCGATGACACCAGCACCCCGGAGGGGCCGCCCACCTGGACCGCGCGCGCGCCCTCGCCACCAGCCAGCGTCAACACCTCGCGCACCGTCAGGCCCCACGGCACCTCGTAGACTCCCGGCCGCGCCACATCACCAGCGATGGAGAGCAGCTTCGACCCGGTCGACTCCGGCGTTCCCAGCGTGCACCAGGCCTCGACGCCCTCACCGAACACCAGCGCCACGTCGGCGAACGTCTCGACGTTGTTCACGATGGTGGGGCGGCCGAGGTAGCCGTGGGTCGAAGGAAACGGCGGCCGATGCCGGGGCACTCCGCGCTGGCCCTCGAGCGACTCGAGCAGCGCTGTCTCTTCTCCGCACACGTACGCGCCCGCGCCCAGGTGCAGGTCGATGTCGAAGTCGAAGCCCTTCGTCCCCAGAATCGAAGTGCCCAGGAGCCCGGCCTTCCGCCGTCGTTCGAGCACGGCGCGTATGGACGACGCGAGGAACTCGTATTCCCCCCGCAGGTAGATGAAGCCCGTGGTCGCGTTGGCGAAGCGCGCGGCGATCGTCATGCCTTCGACGACGAGCTCCGGGCAGCGGGACAGGAGCACCCGATCCTTGAACGTGCCGGGCTCTCCTTCATCGGCGTTGCACACCACGACGCTGTCACCGGGCGTGGCGTTGCAGGTCTCCCACTTCGTCGCGAGGGGGAAGCCCGCGCCGCCACGCCCCCTGAGCTTCGCGGCCGTGAGCGTAGCGAGCAGCGCCTCGTGCCCCTGAGAGACGACGCGCGCGAGGGCCTGTCCCGGTTGCAACGTCGACGACAGCACCGGGCCCTCGCGACGAACGGAGTCCTCGACCTGAAGCAACTCGCGCGGCCAGGCCTCGACCGGCGTTCCGGCCTCGATGCACGAGACGACCTGGTGCACCCGGTCTCCAACGACACGCGGAACTGCCCGGCCGTTGACGAGGAGCGCGGGCGCCTGCTCGCACAAGCCAGTACAGGAGGTGAGGTCGAGCGACACACGTCCATCGCTCCGCACCCGACCGACCTCGACTCCCAGCTCCGCAGACAGCGCTTCGAGCAGGGCCTCGTTGCCCGCGTACACGTCGGTGATGGTGTTCGAGACGAGCACGCGGAACCGACCCACTGGCCGCAGGTGGAGGAACGCGTAGAAGCCCGCGACGCCCTCGACGTGTGCGCGCGGCAGTCCCAGCCCGCTCGCGACCTCCGTCAGCGTCCGCGGTGGCAACCAATTGCCGCTGACCCGCTGGACGTCCCGGAGGAGCTGCACGAGTCGCGTGGGGTCGCGCCGGTGTGCTTCGAGGATTTCAGACACGGAATGCACGGCCCCGCTCGATGCATGGGCTGGGCCGATTCGTGTCGCACGCGGCGACTCCCATGCGCGCAACTCTTGCGTCCCAGCGGCCTACGCTGCGTCAAGATGTCGCGCAACCAACCCACCTGACGCGGGTTCCCCACGCATGATGCGCTGGCTGCTCCCCCTCCTCCCCCTCCTGGCATGCGGCGTTCCCGAGGCTTTGGGGCCCATCGAGTCGCCCACCGACGCGGGACCGGTCGTCGAAGACGCTGGCATTCCCGACGGCGGCGCGGGGCGTGACTTCACCGAGCGCGCCTTTGGCCGGTGACGCTCGGCTACGCTGAAGCGCATGCTCGCCGCGCTCCTCGTCGGGTTGTGCCTCGCCGCACCCGACGCCGGTCTCCGGCGCGTGGATGGGGGATCGTCTCGTCTCCGCGTCCTGATGCGCGGCACCACTGACGGCTTCCTGCCACCGCAGGCGAACCCCGAGGCGCACGAGCTCGAGCTGCTGGAGGAGTTCGCGGAGCGCAACCGGCTCACCCTCGAGCGCGTGGTGGTGGAGCGGTTCGACGAGCTCATCCCTGCACTCCTCGAGGGCCGCGGTGACGTCATCGCCGCCGGGCTCACCATCACGCCGGAGCGCCAGCGCCGGGTCGCCTTTACGCGGCCCACCGAGGTCGTCGACGAGCTGCTCATCACGCGCGCGCGCGATGGGGGCGTGCCGAGCAGACCCTCCGAGCTCGCTGGCGCCACCGTGCACGTCGCGGCCGGCAGCGCCTTCATCGACACGCTCGCGGCACTCCAGGATGGAGGTGTGAAGCTCACCATCGCGCCGGTCGAAGGCGCCTTCCTCCCGGACCAGCTCGCCTTCGACGTCGCCCGCGGCGTGCGCCAATTCACGGTCGTCGACAGCCGCCGCTTCGAGGCCATCGTGCAGTACACGAAGGGGCTCGTCGCGCCGTTCACGCTCGCGAAGGACCGACCGATTGCGCTGGCGCTGAATCCACAGGACACGGCGCTGCGCGCGAAGCTCGACGCCTTCCTCATGGAGCGCGCGTTCCTGGACGATCTCGGCCCTGCCCTGGGCGACCTCGACGAGATCAAGAAGCGCGGCACCCTGCGGCTCCTCACCCGGAACAACGCGGTGACCTTCTATCTGTACCGGGGCGAGCGCCGCGGCTTCGACTGGGACCTCGCCAAGCTGCTCGCGAAGTCTCTCGGGGTCCGGCTCGAGGTGGTGCTGGCGCCCTCGTACGATGAGCTGCTCCCGATGCTGAACGCAGGCAAAGGGGACCTCATCGCCGCCTCACTCACGGTCACGCCGGAGCGCGAGCGTGACGCGGCGTTCTCGACGCCCTACCTCTTCGTGAAGGAGGTCCTCGTCGAGCGCACGACCTCGGACGGCGGCATCACCCGCCTCGAGCAGCTGAAGGGGCGGCGCGTTTCCGTGCGAGCGTCGTCGTCCTACGCCACGACGCTTGCGCCGCTCGCGAGCCAGTACGGCTTCACCCTCGAGCCAGCCGATGAAGAGACCGAGGTCGAAGATCTCATCGCCGACGTCTCGACGGGGGCCGTCGACCTCACCGTCGCCGACAGTCACTTCCTCGACGCCGAGCTGCTCACCCGCAAGGACGTCCGCGCCGCGCTGTCGTTGTCGGCCGAGCGGCCGATCGCGTTCGCGGTGCGAAAGGCGTGTCCGAGGCTGCTGGACGCGGTGAACGCCTTCGTGAAGCGCACGTACCGGGGCCTCGAATACAACATGATCAAGAAGCGCAACTTCGAGAACCGGCAGTCGGCGATGCTTGCGCGCACGCAGGACTCGGCGAAGACCGGCTCGCTCTCTGCGTACGACGGCCTCATCAAGAAGTACTCGCAGCAGTACGGCTTCGACTGGCGGCTCATGTCGGCGCAGGCGTGGCGCGAGAGCCAGT
>JBILEB010000304.1:0-4291 GCA_044352295.1 Myxococcaceae bacterium | reverse complement strand
ATCTCGTCGGTGAACAAGGCGGGCCAGACCGGCCAGCTCAACTACGCCTCCACCAAGGCCGCCATCGCGCTGTGGCCGAAGATTCTGGTGGGCGAGTTCCAGATGAAGGGCATTCAGAACATCCGCTGCGTCGCCATCGCTCCCGGCTACGTCGGCACCCCGATGGTGAAGGGCATGAACCAGGAGGCCCTCGCCGGCATCTTGAAGGGCGTGCACATCAACCGCCTCATCGAGCCCTCCGAGATCGCCGACATCATCATGTTCGCGGCGCAGAACGAGGCCGTCGACGCCACCTGTCTCGAAATCACCGGCGGCCTGATCAGCAACGGCCTGGCGAAGTAACCCACTTCCTTTTCTTCGAGGACGAACACCATGAGCAAGGTCAGCATCATCGGCGCCTACAACACGAAGTTCGGGGCGCTCATCGACGTGAAGGACATGATCTCCTTCAAGAAGAAGACCGACACGAAGTCGTTCTACGACCTCATCATCGAGGCCGGCCGGGGCGCCATCGCCGACGCGGGCCTCTCGGCGAAAGACATCGACGCGGTGTGGATCGGCGCCTGCTCGCCGTCGCGCTTCGTCAACCAGGAGCACGTCGCCCCGCTCGCCACGGCCATCGACCCGGCCCTGCGCTGCAAGCCGATGACGCGCACCGAGGCCGCCTGCGCGAGCTCGTCGGTCGCCATCTATGACGCGACGTACGCGGTGGAGTCCGGTCGCTTCCAGAACGTGCTCGTGGTGGGCGTCGAGAAGATGAACCTCGTCGACACGCCGTCGATGACGCAGACGCTGGCGACGTGCTCCTACTGGCCCGAGGAGGGCAGCAAGGGCATGACGTTCCCCGGCCTCTTCGCCGAGCTCGCCAAGGCGTACATCGCGAAGCACAAGTTGTCGGAGAACGAGTGGCGCGTGCAGGCGGCGCACATCTCGGCGCTCATGTACCGCAACGCCGCGAAGAACCCGCTCGCCCACGTGCAGAACGGGCCGCAGACGGCCGAGGCGATTCTGGGCATGCCTGACTCTGGCAAGGGCTCGAACATGATGATCGCCGCGCCCCTGCGCCTGCACGACTGCTCGCTCGTCACCGACGGCGCCGCGGCCGTCGTCATCACCACCACGGAGAACGCGAAGGCCACGAAGAAGAAGGTCGTCGAGATCGCCGGCATCGGCCACGCGGTCGAGCACCTGCCCCTCTCGCAGCGCGAGGCGAAGTGGGAGCTCTCCGCCGGCAAGGAAGCCGTCGCGAAGGCCTTCAAGGAAGCCGGCATCACTGCCAGGGACATCGACCTCGCCGAGGTGCACGACTGCTTCACCATCAACCAGATCCTCACCACCGAGGCGCTGGGGCTGTCGGCCGAGGGCAAGGGCGGCTTCGACTACGTCAACGGCCGCTTCGGGCCCGATGACGAGCAGGTGTGCATCAACCTCTCGGGCGGGCTCAAGGCGAAGGGCCACCCCGTCGGCGCGACCGGCGCCTCGATGCACGCGCTCGTGTACAAGCAGTTGATGGAAGAGCCCATCGGCCTGGCTCCCACGAAGAAGACCCCGAAGGTCGGCGTGACGTTCAACGTCGGCGGGTCGGGCGTCAGCAACGCGGTGACGGTGCTGCGCCGGGTGAAGTGACGGCTCGGTCGCATCGACTTCCGGAGAAACTCATACCGGAGCCGAGGGCCGGCCAGTCCACCCTCACGGCACATGGTGGGGTTCTCCGTCGACCTGATGGGCACGTCCCGGGTCGCGGGGGTGATTCCTCCGGCGAGCATCGGCGTGGTGAAACGAGGAGTCGCTGCGTGCAGCGCCCTACGCGCCCGGTGGCGGCGTCGGCTTGAACATCGGCCCCGACGCCGGGAACACCGCGCGCCCGGCCGCAGGGTTCACCAACAGCGCGAACGAGATGTACAGCGCGATGGCCATCAGCATCAGCGTCGCGACGCCGATGACCGTCGAGAGCGCACTGAACCCCCCCGTGCCCGGGTCCGTGAAGTGCCGGCCGATGCGCGCGAGGTAGAGCACGTCGATGTCCACCAGGAAGAAGAAGAGCAGCTTCGAGAAGAAGCCGAACGCGTACGACAGCACGATGAAGATGAGGAGGAAGGTGATGTCGACCGACAGCACCACGCTCGCATCCACCCCGCGGCCCTGGCTCGCCTCGCTCAGCACGTACCAGTTGAAGACCCAGTTGAACGAGAAGGTCGTCAGCAGCGTGCCGCCGAGCGTGTTCTTGTTCGCCAGCGACATCACCCCCGCCAGGAACTGACACCCCGCGCCGAACAGCAGGCAGAACCACGACGCCGTCTTCATCATGGTGGCGATTTTCGCGGGCTCCGTCGGAAGCCAGCCAAACGCGATGGGCACCAGCGCCGCGCAGCCAATCGACAGGCCCAACAGCCCCAGCGGCGTCGGCTCTCCAAAGGGCATCGGCGGTGCGTTGGGCGTCGCGGGTCCGGACATGGCTGATTTTCCTGAAGGTGGACGGTTGAAAACCGCCGCGCCCATATGGGAAATCGAGGCCCTCCACAACCTGCACGGGTAGACACAGGTAAGACATAATGCTACCCGAACCCACCATGAAAACGCGCATCGGGGCGGTCGTTCTGGCGGGGCTGCTGGCGGGCTGTGGGGTGAGTGACGTCGAGGTGACGGAGGCTCCGTCGGGGAGCGACGCGACGGCCGAAGAGACGGGCGAGCTCTCCACGCGGACCAACTCGTACATCGTCTTCCGGCGCGACTACCGGCGCTGCGTGTCGCCGATGTGCGGCGGCTACTGGGTGCGGGACGTCAACCGCACGACGCTGCGCGAGGCGTACGTCAGCGGCTTCGACTTCGCCCCCTCGGGCCTCACCGAGGAGACGCAGGGCAAGGTGACCGAGGCGCGCGAAGGTGAAGTCGTGCTGCGCGGCCGGCTCGGGCCCCTCGAGACGCGCTTCAACACCCGCACGTTCCTGGTGGCCGAGGCGTTCCGCGGGATGCCCGGCGTCACGGTGGCGTCGACCGACACGTTCTATACGGTGGAGCGCGCCCCTGAGATTCGCTGCATCACCGCGCCCTGCCCGGACCTGCGCGCGCGCCGCATTCACTTTAGCGCCACCTCGCTCTTCCATCAGGTGGACGTGGCCCGTGCGTCGAAGCCGATGGTGGACCGCGGGTGGGTGGCGAACCGCGTGACGAACCAGGGCGCGGTCGCCGCGGCCCGCTTCGTGACTCGCGGCCGTGAGACGGTGCTCGACGTCGGCCAGGTCTTCATGCGCCTGCCGGAGCCCTTCCAGTCCTGCCCGCGCGTGTCGATTCAGCAGTGCGCCGCCGGGTACACCCTCTCGTGGGTGCGCAACGAGAACCGCTGCCTCATGCCGGCCGGCTGCGTGCCCGCCGTCACCTGCCCGCAGATTCGCCCGTCCTGCGAGGCGGACTACTCACCGATGGCGTGGAGCGCTGGCCCCCGCGCCTGCGCCCGCTTCGCGTGCGACCCGCAGTGGGTGACGAACTGAGTCGACGCGCCTTCGGGGCGTGATGACACGACGCCGGGTGCTCCGTCACGGGGTCCCGGCGTTTTTCGTGGGCGTGCGGCACCTGCGACCCGGCTGGGAGGTCGTTGCTCAGCGCTCGAGCGCACCGTCGGGGCTCCCGCGCAACGCGTGGCGAAAAGTCGACGAGCGACAGGCCTTGAAGAGGGGTGGGGGCCAGGAGGGCGCTCCGAAGCACCGGGGGACGAGGGCGCGACGGAAGAGGGTGCCGAGTGGTGCGTGACGACCCCTGGTTCGGGCAGGCATGCACCGGCGGAAGGGCGCTCCTCTCCGCAGACTCGCTTTCGATCCCGGCGGCGAAGGGCCCAGGCGACGACTCGACCCACGCCGCCGGTCCGTGCACTCCTGCATCCAGCGCGGGATGAGGGCGGTGCTCGCCACGGTGGGTTTCGCCGGGTGTTCCTGGCGCGGCCCAGCAGAGGGGGCGCACGGCTCCAGGGGGGGTGTAAACAAGGGTGACGCTTTTCCGTCACCTCCTATACAACCGTTGGAACACCGCCCCGTCCTCCGGCCGTTCCGCACGGAGTGGGCGGAATTCGGACGAATCTTGATGCCACTCGAGGCATCGGAGCGCCCTCTGAGCCCCCGCTCTCCCCTCGAGCCAGTGTGGCTGCGACGCCGAGGCCGGGTCGGTCGCGGAGCCTGCCCTCGACACACCCCTCATCGTCTCGGGCGCCAATTGCCTCGAGGACGGCGACGACCCTCGCGCTCTCCGCGCAACGCTCGTCCAACGACACACACCCTCTGAGAGAAGCGCTCGGACGACG
>JBILEB010000180.1:0-14835 GCA_044352295.1 Myxococcaceae bacterium | reverse complement strand
CCAACGAGGTCTGCGAGCTCCGCCGGACGATCGACCTCCTGGTGCGGCAGGGCAAAGGGCTCGACGCCATCGCGGTGGTGGAGCCGCAGCTCCAGGGCATCCTCGACTACATCACCGGCACCGGGACCTCGCGTGATCGCGTACCGCACTACGAGATCGCTGCGGCCTTCTCGAACCTCTGCAGCAACACGATGGTGTGTCAGCTCTCGAACGGGCTCGATCTGATCATCGAGTTCACCGCGTACGCGAACACGCCCGACGGCCGGCGGTTGGTGACGAACCTCAACACCCTCGGGACGAAGCAGACGCTCACCGCGTTCCTGGCACCGCAGAACCTCAATGAAGACGGCTTCGTGGCCATCGCGCGCGCGCTGATCCCGGCGATCAAGGGGGCCGACCCGGCCGCGCTCGAGAACGCCTTCAACCAGCTCACGATCCTCCCCGCGGATCTGCGGAATGACCTGCGCCCGACCATCGAGGATCTCAAGCGCCTGCTCCAGAACGAGCGGCTCAAGATGTCCATCTCGCGCGCGCTCACCTGCATCGAGAACAGCGATCGAAACTACGACCTGGTGCGCATGCTCTACCGGCTCGCCATTCGCGACATGCGGCCGGAGTTCGGCATCACGCGGCTCTCTCAGATCTTCAAGCAGCTCCAGGACGTCGATCAGCGCGGCTCCCTCATCTTCCTGGCCAACACGCTCGCCCAGGCGGTCCGCAACGACGAGGACGCGATCAACGCCGCGGCGAGCACCTGCAAGACGCTGCTGGCGACCTCGCCGAACAACGCACAGCAGGCGCTCCCGGTGGTGGCCGAGCTGGTTCGCAACGGCCTCGTCCAGGAGGCCTTGTGCGCGAGCGACACCTTGCTCTTCGGGTGCTCCGGCGGCGCCCAGCCGGCCTGTCGACGCTAGAGCGCCTTCACGGCCACTGGTTCCAGCCGTTCGTGGCGTGACACGAGTCGCCGATGAGGTCGAGGTAGACCTGCGGCGTCGACTGCTTGATCGACTCCATGGTGGAGAACGCCTTGATCTCCTCGAGGCCGTTCACCGCCGCGTCGAGCAGCACCTTCGCCTTCGCCACGGCCAGCGCCTGCTCCTTCGTCGGCTTCCACGGCGTCTCGTTCTTGAGCCGCGCCACCGTCTCGAGGAAGTGCCCGTAGAACTTCACCTCCTGCGTGAGGATCTGGAGCTTGAACTGGGGCGCCTGCTGCAGGGCCGCGTCGTACTGCCGCTTCTCGGACTCGAGCCGGTAGAAGAGGACCGCGATCTGCGCGTCGAGCCGCGGGCCCCACTTCTTCTTCACCTCGCCGAAGCGCGACCAGCCGAACACCGCCTGCACCAGGTGGAGCCCGCCGCACGGGTGCGCGTAGAGGCCCTGCTTGCGCTTGGGCACCTCGGGCAGACCCTTCTTCATGCCGTCGAGGAGGTCCGCGGTGTTTCGTTCCAGCGCCGCGAGCGCATCGTCCATCACGCCGTCGATGCCCACGGGCCCGAGCTCGGTGGCGATCGATCCACCCGGCTTCGAGGTTTGCGAGAGCACCTCGAGCGTCCAGCCGACGTCCTTCCAGTAGTCCTCGTTCGACGGCACGTGGCGGAAGCCCTTCTTCACGCTGTCGACGAGCTGCTGGAGCGTGACCGAGCCCCAGCTGGTGGGAAACGCCGTCGTCATCGGCAGCTTCGCCATCACGAACGTCTTGGTGATGAGGTTCGAGTGCGGCTCGATGGGCGTCTTGTCGGGCGCGTAGCGCAAGAAGCCGTACGCGTTGCCGGGCCCGACGCCGCCGTCCGCGAGCAGATTGCGGCCGAGAAACCCGCTGGTGATGACGTCCGTGGCCTTGCGCCCGTCGGAGGCGAGGAAGCTCCCGCCGAACGCCGTCATGCCGTGGGCCATCGCCCAGGGGTTCTTCGCGTCGGCGGCGTAGACGAGACACTGGTCAGCGAGCACCTGATGGGCGCGGGCCTTGACCTGGGCCTGGGCGAGCACGACGGACGCGACGAAGACGGAGAGCGGCATGATTCCTCGGGGGACGACGCCTGACGAGGCGCATTCAGCACGATGGGGCGTGCGCTGCCCACACGGTCGTATATAGAGCCACACGGCCGGTCACTGAAGGGCGCCGGGAGCCGCCCGCCGAGGAGTCGTCTCGATGACGTCGTATCGAACGTTGGCGCTCGCGCTCATTGCCTGGGCAGGAGAGTCTGCTGCGCAGTACCAGGCCGTCGCCCAGGCGGGCATCGGCTATCCCGCGCTCACCAACCCGCAGACGGTGACGCTGGTCGCTCCCAACAGCGTGTCGGATCGCGGCCGCGCGTCGCTGCCGTTGCCGTTCACGTTCCAGTTCTACAGCCGACAGTACACCTCGGTGAACGTCACGGCCAACGGGGTGATGTTCTTCGAGGCCTCGACCAGCCCGACGGACGACTTCCCCTCGAACGTGGCGATTCCGTCCACCACCGAGCCGAACGCCGTCGTCGCGCCGTTCTGGGACGATCTCGACGGCAACAACGGCACCAGTGCCGTGCGTCAACAGGTGGTGACGGGCTCGAACGGGCAGGGGCTCGCGGTGGAGTGGCGCGACTGGAACCGGCGCTTTGGCTCGTACTCGCTCACCTTCCAGGTCCGCCTCTGGGAGAACGGGGTGATCGAGTTCTTCTACGGCACCATGCAGGGCGCCGGGCAGGCGATCTCCGCCACCATCGGCATCGAGGCGCCCGCGGGCTCCCAGGGGACGAACGCGCTGGCGATGTCGGCCTGCGTGAACCGCACGGTGCCCACCATGCCGGTGCCGTCGTTTGCGCACTGCGACTTAACGAGCTTCGACCCGATGAACACCGGCACGCCCGTGAGCTACGTGCGCTTCGGCCCTCCGCCGGGCGTCGATTTGCAGCCCACGCGGCTCCGCATCACGGGCATCGCGCAGGCCGGCAACGATCTGCAGCTCGGCATCGAGACCACGATGCGCAACTTCGGCACGGTGAGCTCGCCCGCGTTCTCGTACCGGCTGTTCCTCTCGCAGGACACGATCTTCGATCCGCCCCTCGCTGACGGCGGCATCAGCGACGTCGAGATCGTCACCCCGGGTCCGCGCGGGCCGTTCACGCTCGCCCCGAACTCGACGGTGGTCGACAGCGCCAGTGGCGTGGCTCCACGGCCCACGTCCGGTACGTTCTACGTGCTGGCCGTCGTCGACCCCGAACGACTCGTGACAGAGACGAACGAGAACAACAACGTCGCCGCCACCTCCACGCCGTTCTTCGCGGGTGTCGACCTCGTGGCGGAGACCGTCAGTGGCCCTCCCTCTGCGGGGCCGGGCGATCCGGTCACGGTCTCGTACACGTTCACCAACCAGGGGTTCGATCCACCCGGCGTGGTGCCCTTCAAGGTCTACCTCTCGGCCGACACCGTCTTCTCGATGGACGACCGCGAGGTCTTCTCGGGCACGCGCACGGTCTCGGGCGGCGAGAGCGTCATCGCCCAGAGCACCTTCCTGTTGCCGAGCACCGTGCCTGCCGAGGACTACTTTCTCCTGCTCATCCTCGACTCCGGTCCCGCGGCGGGCGTGGTGGTCGAGGTCTCGGATGCGAACAACCAGGTGTTCAGCCGCGCGCGGCTCCAGGTGCGGCAGGCCGATCTGATCGTCGATCGCATTCGGGTGGCGCGACCGGTCACGCCGTTCGAGACCGCGACGGCCGCGTTCTTCGGAGAGCCGATTCGCATCGAGGCCACCGTTCGCAACCAGGGCGGCGCGAGCGCTCCCAACGTGTCGCTGCTGTTCTTCATGTCCGACAACGAGACGTTGAGCGGCCAGACCGACCCGTTCGTCTGTGACGAGGGGCCCTTCGCGCTGGCGCCCGGTACGTCGCGCGACGTGACGAAGACCTGCACGGTGCCCACCATGAGCGTGGCGGGACAGACGCTGGCGCGCGGTCCCTTCTTCTTCTTCGCGGCCGCCACCGCCGCCGGCCTCGCCGAGACGAACCCGGGCAACAACTTCGCGCAGGCGCCTCCGGTGCTCGTTCGCACGCCGGCGCCCAACCTGTTGCCGCTCAACCTCCGTGGGCCCATTCGCGCTGCGGCGGGCGAGGTGTTCGCCGTCACCCGCACCTTCGCGAACATCGGCAACCGGCCCTCGGCGGCCGTGAACTACCGCTACGTGGTGTCGGCCAACACCGTCATCACCCGCGATGATCCCGTGCTGCGAATCGTCACCACCACCGGCGAGGTGACGGAGCGGAGCGTGACCCTCGCGGTCGATCAGCGCGACACCGCCACCGAGCTCATCCGCATGCCGGTGACCCTGACGCCTGCGACGTACTACCTCGGCGTGCTCCTCGACCCGGACGATCTGGTGGACGAGGTGGACAAGAACGACAACGGCCTCGCCGGGCCCCTCGTCGAGGTGGTGGCCCAGAGCCTCGGGCTGGAGCCGCCGACCCTGCCCGACGCGATCATCAACCAGCCCTACCTGGCGGAGCTCGCCGCGAGCGGCACGGTGGCGAACGCGACCTTCGCGCCGAAGAACGCGGCGGAGCTCCCGCCCGGCCTGACGCTCGCGATGGATGGACGGCTCTCGGGCACTCCCACGCGGACTGGTGCGTTTGCCTTCACCGTCGTGGTGACGGCGGGCGGGCGCTCCATCGAGGCGCGGCGCGGCCTCAAGGTGTCGCGTACCACCGCCTCGCTCGTGCTCACCACGACGCTCTTGCCGCCGCCGGCCCGGTTGCTCGCCTACGACGTTCAGATCGGCGCGACGGGCGGCGTTGGGCCGTACCGCTTCCTCGCGACGAATGGATTGCTCCCGACGGGGCTCACGTTGAGCGAGCGCGGCCGACTGACCGGCACCCCGACGGGCGATCTCGGCATGGCCTCGACCTTCACCTTGAACGTGGTGGATGCAGTCGGCAACGTCGACGCTCGCCTCTTCACGATGACGGTGGTCGACGCCTCTCCCTTCCGCATCACCACCGTCGCGCTCCCGAGCGGCATGCTGGGTGAGGAGTACGTCATCGACATCGAGTCCTCGAACGCCGGCGGAGCGCCGGTCTCGCGGCCGGTTCGCTGGAACGTGCTCGAAGGGTCGATCCCTCCGGGGCTGATGCTCGAGAACAGCTCGACCGAACGCGTGGTGCTCTCGGGCCAGCCGACCGGCGCGGGCTTGTTCCGCTTCCGCCTCGAGGCAACCGACGCGCAGGGGCGCTCCGACTCGGTCGGTTACGTGGTGGCGGTCGCCGGCAACGGGGTGTCGATTCTCGGAGAGCTCCCGCCCAGCCTCGACCGCGGCGCGACGGTGATGACGCAGCTCAACCCCTCGGTGCTCGTCGAGGGTGCGCGGTTCATCGTCATCGACGGGAGCCTCCCGCCGGGCGTGAGCGTCAACGAGGCCGGCCTCGTCTCGGGCACCATCGACGCCGAGGCCCCGTACCGGAGCTTCACGGTCAGCCTGGGCTATGGCTCCGGGAAGGATCAGCTGATCACCGCGAAGGTGCTCCGCATCGACGTCGAGCCGCCGTCCACGGGCGTTCGCCGCGGCTGTGCCTCGACCGGAGGCGTGGGACTGTCGGCGCTGCTGGCGTTGCTCGGGCTTGCGCGCCGTCGTCGTCGGTGAGCCTCCACGGCGTTCGGCAGATCGTCCACGAGGTACCGCTGCCCGATGGCCGGGCCGAGGTGACACTCGAGCTCGCGTGCGGGTGCAGCATCGTTCGTCGGCTTGACCACAACCGCCTCCTCACCGCCGAGGACGGCGTGCGGCTCGCGGTGGGGAAGTACCCCTGCCCGATGGGGCACCCGGTGCGAGCGCCGGCGTAGGGTGCTTGCCTCTGTGGCGGCGGCTCGCGACAGTGTCGGCATGACTCGGTTCTTCACCGCAGCAGCGTTGGCCCTGGTGGCGTGCGCGCCCACCCGCGTGGACACGGCGGCGCCCGGCATGCCCTCGGACGGCCAGGACGTCGTCGTCACGTATTACTACCTGAACTTCTGACGCGTCTGCGACGCGACGCGGGCCGCCGTGCGCGTGCTCAACAAGGAGTTCCAGGGCACCGTGACGTTCCGAACGGTGGAGCACCTCGAGCCCGAGGCGGTCGAGGCCGTGCGCCGCTACGGGTGGAACAGTCACGGCGCCGTCGGCTACCGCGGGCGCCGGCTCTTCTACCGCGCTGGCGATCACCGGGTGAATGCGCGCGACATGCACGAGCGGGTGCTCGACGAGCTGGGGCTTCCACTCGAGTGCCGGCCGCTCACAGAACGTCACGCGCGGTGAGGTGTGGGCGGCGCCCGGATGGTCTGAGCTGTCGACGAAGTGGGGCCTCGGTTCGACTGGGGGTCGCGGACCGAAGCTCCAGGGCCTCGGGGACTGGGGAGGCGCCCCAAACTCCCTCATCGGGGCTCTCGACCAGGTGGGGCCCTGGGTCGACTGGCGGCCGCGCATGGACGCTCCCAGGGCCCCGGGTGCGGGCTCCCGATGACCTGGGCCTCCGCTCACCGCCGGCCGTTCAGAGAATCCCTCGCGCCTTGATGTCGAGGTAGGCGTTCACCGCCGCGGGCCCGAACGTCTTCGCGCTCGTCCTTACGACGCGCGCGCCCGCGTCTTTGAGCCGCGCCACCGTGGCCTTCGCGTCGGCCTCGAGCTGCGCGGCGACTCTTCGGCGGTGGGCCTCGAGCGGGGTCGAGGGCAGCGCGACCGCCACGGCGTGCACGTCGTCGTCGAGCATCGAAGCGACCAGCGGCAGGTGGCGGGGCACGAGGCGGCGCGTGCGGCGGATCAGCTCCTGCGCGGCGTCGGGATCGAGCAGATCCGTCATCACCAGCACGAGCGTGCGCCGGACGTTCCGCGCGAAGGCGAGATCGATCGCCCGGCCGTAGTCGCTCTCCTCCAGGGTGGCCTCGACGCGGTACAGCGCCTGGGCGATGGCGCGCAGTTGCTCGGCGCCCTTCCTCGGGGGCAACCACGCCTTCACCTCGGTCGCGAAGGCCAGCACCCCCACCTGGTCGCCCTGATCGAGCGATACCTTCGCCACTCGCAGGGCGGCGTCGACCGCGTGATCGAGCTTTCGCCGGCCGAGCACCTCACCCGCCATGTGCCGCCCCGCATCGAGGAGGAGCAGCACGGTCTGGTTCCGCTCAGGCTGGTGGACCCGCACCATCGTACGTGAGCGCCGGGCGGTCGCTTTCCAGTCGATGGAGCGGCTTTCGTCTCCTGGCCGGTATTCGCGCAGCGACTCGAACTCACGGCCCTCCCTGCGCAGCGGCACCCGGCGGCGCGCGTCGTCCTGGTTGGCGCGGGCGAGCGCGAGCGCGTCTTTGCTCAAGGCGGTGAGATCGGGGAACACCTTGACGAGCTGGGGCAGGGGCACCGCGAACTGACGCGCGCACAGCCCCCAGGGTCCCTCGAGCCGGAGGAAGACGGCATCGAAGGCCAGCTCCCCCCGCGTGAGGGGTTCGAGGCGGTATGGCAGGGCGAGGGTGCCCGACAGCGTGAACGGCGCGTGGTGTCCCTCGACGCGCGGGCCGGGTGGCACCACGTCGCGCACCACGCCTCGGAGCGGGCCCGGCTGTCCCGGGGCGAGCTCGAGCCTCAGGCGCACCACGGTTGGTTGATTCGACGAGAGGACCGGCTCGACCTCGCGCGTCACCCGGACCGCGGAGGCTCGGGGCGCACGGAGGAAGTCGAACCCGATCGCGGCGACCAGCACGACATCGAGCACCAGGCACGCGAGCCACGCCGACGGCGCCAGCACGGACACGACTCCGGGGAGCAGGCCGAGCGCTGCGATCACGACGGCGCGCCGGGTCGGGACGGGTCGGCCACGCGCGGAGGCCCTCATCACGAGCGCCTCCCGTTGGCTCGCACCAGCCCTCCTGCGGTCACCGCGGCACTTCCACGCGCTCGAGCAGCTGCCGAACGATGTCCTCGCTGGTGAGCCCTTCGAGATCGGACTCCGCGCGGATGATGAGGCGGTGATTCAACACGCCATGCGCGACGGCCTTCACCTCGTCGGGCGTCACGAAGGCCTTGCGCTCGAGCGCCGAGCGGGCCCGCGCCGCGGCGAGGAGCGCCTGCGCCGATCGGGGCGACGCGCCCAGCCGGAGCCGGCGATCGTCTCGGGTCGCGCGCACGAGCCGCACCACGTACTCGAGGATGCTCGGCTCGCAGGTGACGGCGGTGGCCTGGCGCTGGAGGCCCGCGAGCTCTTCGCCCGAGAGCACCCGCGGCACCTGGGGCACCGCGCCCTGGCGCTCGTGGAACTTCACCAGCATTTCCTGCTCGGCCTTCGCGTCGGGGTAGCCCACCTTCACGCGCATCATGAACCGATCGAGCTGGGCTTCCGGCAACGGGTAGGTGCCTTCGAGCTCGAGCGGGTTCTGCGTCGCCACGACGAAGAACGACGACGGCAGCGCGTGCGTGGTGCCGTCGATGGTGACTTGGCGCTCCTCCATGGCCTCGAGGAGCGCGGCCTGCGTCTTCGGCGGCGTGCGGTTCACCTCGTCGGCGACGAGGACTTCGGTGAAGACCGGCCCCTTCACGAGGTGGAACGAACCGTCCTGGGGACGGAAGACGCTCGTGCCCACGACGTCGGTCGGCATGAGATCGGGCGTGAACTGAATACGGTTGAACGAAAGGCCCAGCGCCTGGGCCATGGTGCGCGCGGTGAGCGTCTTCGCCACGCCGGGCACACCCTCGAGCAGCACGTGCCCGCGCGCCAGGAAGGTCGTCACCAGGTCCGCGAGCACCTTCGGCTGACCGACGACCACCTGCGACAGCGCCGCCTCGAGCCGCGTCAACGCGTCGTCCATCATCACTTCCCCTTGAGGCCCAGAATGGTGCCGAAGCCGGTGAGGCCGAGCGCGAACACCGCGAGGATCGCGCCAAAGCCCGGCTTCGAGACCCACACCTCCTGGTTGCCCTCGAGGGCGCGCGCCAGGGTGCGATCGATGGAGCCGATGATGGTGGCGACAGTCCACAACGCGCCCATGCTCAGCGCTCCGAGCTGGCCGGCCCAGAGCATCAGTTCGTTCACCTTGGTGGCCTTGTTCACGCGCACCACCATGAAGGCGATCAGCACCACCGCGAGAAGAAACGTGATCACCCCGGGTCCCACGAGGCCGAGCACCTCGCCCTCGGTGACGGTCTCCTTCCAGGGGAAGAAGCACGAGAACATCACGGTGACCGCGCCAAAGAATGCGAGCTTGTCGCCAGGCCCGAGCGCGGCGACGAACAGCTTGAGGCCTCCGAGCAGATCGTCCGCGTCGACGCCCTTGTCCGGCGTGAAGGCCTGTTTCTGCGAGGCGGGCATCTCGTTCCAGGCCTCGGGGTCGACGCGGCTGCGCCAGTCGCCTGCGGCGTTGCCGGCCTTTTCGTCGGTGTCTTCGGGCGGGGGCGTCTGGCGCGGGGCCGGCGGTCGCTTCTTCACCGACTTCTTCGCGCCCGTCCCGGAGCCGGTGCCGGGGGCCGTTCGCCTCGCGACGGGCCGGGCACCGCTCTTCGTGGCGGTGCGGCGGGGTGGCGCAGGCTTCGACGGGCGCGGGGCGTCATCGAAGGCCGACGGATCCACCACTGCATCACAGTGGGGGCACCCCGCGACCCCGTCGTCGATCTCCTCGTTGCAGGAAGGGCACTGCATCGGACGTCACCTTACCGGGCAGCCGGGCCCCTTGGGGGCGAAAGAAATTCCGCACTCGACATCGAACGGAGGTGTTCTAGGGAGACCGGCCATGAAGCGATCGATCTTCGTCTTGTTCGTGCTCGTCGTTGGACTCGGCTGTGCACCCTCGTCGCGTGTGATCAAGCGCAATGCCGACGGCTCCGAGGTGAAGGAGGCCTCGTCGTCGTCGAGCAGCTCGTCGAAGAGCAGCTCGTCGTCGTCGTCATCGTCGTCCAAGGGCAAGTCGAAGAGCGGGACCAAGGCCAACACCGGCAATACCGGCGGCGGCGGGTGGAACTCTGCCGAGACGGTACCGCCCGAGTTCGCCGAGGTGCAGCAACTCGAGGACCGCCGCTCGTTCGGCACCGAGAACAAGCTCTTGACCATCGCGCTCACCGCGAACACGCCTGCGCTCCGCGGCCGCGCCCTGCTGGCCATCGGTCGCATTCAGGATCCTGCGGCGGCCGACGTGCTCACCAAGGGCCTGACGGATCCTGACGCCGGCGCCCGCTCCGAGGCCGCGTTCGCGATCGGGCTGCTCGGCGCCTCGTGGACGCCGCTGGCCGAGGACGTCAAGGCGAAGCTGACCGACGCGCTCAAGGTCGCCGAGGCGGACGAGCAGGACCCCGGCGTGAAGCTGGCGCTGATCGAGGCGCTGGGACGCGTCGGCACCCCGGCCGCGATGGAGCGCCTCGCCGAGCGACTCGCGGTGGCGGGTGACGCGCAGGCCCGCGCGGCGCTGTCGATCGGCGTGGCGGCGAAGGGCGGGGTGGCGGTGCCTCCGAAGGCGCTCACGGCGCTCTCGGCGCTGGTGAAGAAGGACGTGGCGCCCACGACCCGTTACGGCGCCTCGTACGCGCTCGCGCAGGCCAAGAGCCCGCTGGCGCGCGCCGCGCTGCTCATCTGCGCGAACGACGACGCCTCCGAGATCCGCGGCATCTGCGCGAAGGGCCTGGGCGACGTCGGCACGGACGTCGACGCGGTGACGCTCAAGAAGCTGCTCGACGATCCGGACTATCGCGTCGCGGCCGAGGCGACCCGTTCGCTCGCCAAGCTCGCCGGCAAGTGCAAGACGGCGGCGTGCGCGGCCATCGGCGCGTTGGGTGAGCTGTCCTTCCGCATCGAGCGCCTCCTTCGTGGAGACGCGGTCGGTGGTGGCCAGCCGCTGCTGATGCTCGCGCAGACGGGCCTTCCGGCGGCGGGCAAGCCGGTGCTGGTGTCGCTGCGCAAGCAGATCGTCGACAACGCCTCGACGGTCCCCAGCGGCCAGGCGCGCCACGACGTGGCCAACATCGAGTGCCGGCTCGCGGCCGCGATCGACAAAGTTGGCGGCGTTCCGGCCGAGGTGCTCACCTGCGGGCAGAACCTGATCCCCGAGCCCCAGCGCCTGGCGATGGCGCTCAAGGAGATCGCCAACGCCCCGACGACCGACGCCGCCAGGCGCGCGGCCGATGTGGGCGCCTACGTCTTCCACAACGATCCGAAGGTGAAGCTGGCGGCGCTCGAGGTGCTCGCGGCCACGAAGTCGCAGGTCTCGGCGGACAAGGTGAAGCCGCTCATCATGAACGCCGACCTCGTCGTGGGTGCAGCGGCGGCGACGGCGGCGGCCAAGCTCGGCGACAAGTCGGCGATCCCCAACATCCGCGCGCTGGCGGGCAAGGCGGGCTCGATGGTCGAGATCGCGCCGGCCATCGCGGAGGCCCTGGCGACCCTCGACGCGAAGGACGCGGTGGCCGACCTCGAGCCGTGGCTCGCTTCGCAGCACGCGACGATTCGGGACGCGGCGGCGGCGGCGCTGACGAAGCTCAAGGGGATGCCGGTGGTGGCGGCGCGGGTCGAGCGTCAGGACTTCGCCCGTCCGCAGGGCCTCGCGAAGGACCAGCTCGTCATCGTTCGCACCGAAAAGGGTGAGTTCGAGATCAAGCTGTTCACCGCCGAGGCGCCGCTCACCGCCTCCAACTTCGCCAAGCTCGCGCGCGACGGCTTCTTCCGCAACCAGACCTTCCACCGGGTCGTCCCGGGTTTCGTCGCGCAGGGCGGCGATCCGCGCGGTGATGGCGAGGGTGGCCCGGGCTACACGATTCGCTGCGAGGTGAACCACCGCGTCTACGCGCGCGGCGTGGTGGGCATGGCGCTGTCGGGCAAGGACACCGGCGGCTCGCAGTTCTTCGTCACCGCGGGGCCGCAGCCGCACCTCGACGGCAAGTACACGGCCTTCGGAGAAGTCACCAGGGGCCAGGAAGTCGTCGACGCGCTCCTCGAGGGCGACAAGATCGTCGAAGTGAAACTGCAGTAGCCGCTCAGCTCTTCGGTTCGGCCGTCTGGCCGCCCATCAGAACGGGCTGTGGGGCGACGAGGTATTCGCCCCACCGGCCCTTCTCCGCTTCCTCCAGCTTCGCCATGTCGGCGCGAATGCGCAGCCACTCCTCGGGCGCGATGCTCAGGAACACCTTCACCAGGTGGGGGTCGAGCTGCGTGCCACCCAGTCGGCCGATCTCCCGGAAGGCCACCTCGGGCGCGCTGCCCTTGCGGTACGGCCGGTCGGAGGTGATCGCGTCGAAGGTGTCGGCGATGCAGAACAGCCGCGCTCCGATGACGATCTCGTCTCCCTTCAGCTGGCGTGGATAGCCGCGACCGTCGAAGCGCTCCTGGTGCTGGTAGACGATCTGCGCCGCATCCTGCAGGTACGGAATGTTCGCGAGCATGCGGTAGCCCATCTCAGGGTGCTTGCGCATCTCGACCCACTCGTCGGGCGTGAGCGGCCCCGGCTTGAGGAGGATCGAGTCCCGCACGCCGATCTTCCCGATGTCGTGCAGCAAAGCGCCCTGCTCGATGTGCATCAGCACATCGCCCGCCAGGCCCGCCGCCTCCGCGATGCGCCGGGTGAACCTGGCGACCCGCCAGGAGTGCCACTGCGTCTCGGTGTCGCGGTAGTCGAGCGCGCGGATCATGCCTTCCAGCAGGCCGTTGGTGCGCTCGACCACTTGTTGCTCGAGCAGACCGTTCAACGTCGAGAGCCGCTCGTTCCGATCGGCGAGCTCGTGGGTGAGGCGCCGGTTCTCCTGAACGAGCCGGTAGTAGTCGACGGCCTGCTGCAGCCCAAAGCGCAGGTCATGCAGCTGCCACGGCTTGCCGATGATCCGGAACACCTCGCCGCGGTTGACGGCGTCGATGGCCACCTTGAAGTCGTTGGCCGCGGTGATGAGGAGGCGAACCGCATCTGGACGCTTGGCCCGCAGCACGCCCAACAGCTCGATCCCGTTGAGATTCGGCATCATGTAGTCGGTCACGACCAGGTCAAACTCAGTCGCCTGGGCCGCCTCGAGCGGATTGGTGAACACCGTCACCGGGTGCCCCATCGACTCGAGGATCCGCCGCAGCACGTCGGTGATTGAAGGGTCGTCATCGACGACCAGGAATCGTTCCATGTGCCTGAAACTCCTCAGGTTCTCTGGGTGGAGGAGCCGAGTGTAGCCCGCATGGGACGACGGGGGGCGGAAAGTGCCAGAAGGAGCGCTTTTCTCGCCCTGTCCGGCTTGGCTCGTCTATCATCGCGAAACCTTATGGGAAAAAGCGCGGGGACCGGGCGCGTGCCAGTCATCGTGATGGGCCTCGGGGTGATCGGTCAGGAGATCGCCAAGGCGGCCCTTGCGCACGATGAGGTGGAGCTGATCGGCGCGGTCGACACCAGTCCGACGCTCAAAGGCCGCAATCTCTCGGACGTCATCGGCAAGTCGGCCGGCGGACTCAAGGTGCAGGCGTCGCTGTCGGCGGCGGTGGCGCGTCGGAAGAACGTGGTGTTGCTCCATGCGACGGGCTCGCGGCTGCCGCAGGTGAAGGACCAGCTGCTCGAGGCGATGTCGCACGGGCTCCACGTGGTCTCCACCTGTGAGGAGCTGGCGTTTCCCTGGTTCCACCATCCCGAGATCGCCGAGCAGCTCGAGCGCGCGGCGGAGCGGGCCCAGGTGTCGATCGTCGGGGCGGGCGTGAACCCGGGCTTCGTGCTCGATCGGCTGGTCGCGACGGTCGGGCAGGTATGCGGCGCGGTTCATCACGCGAAGGTGACGCGCACGGTGGACGCGCTCACGCGCCGCGAGGCGTTGCAGCGCAAGGTGGGCGCCGGGCTGTCGGAAGAGGAGTTCTTCAAGCTCGTCGATCAGGGCCGCATCGGCCACGTGGGCCTGGTCGAGTCGGCGGCGCTGTGCGCGCTGGGCCTGGGCCTCGACTGCGACGACTACGAAGAAGAGCTGACCCCCGTCTTCGCTGAGGAGGACGTGCGAGGCGGCGCGTTCCCGGTGAAGAAGGGCCAGGTCGCCGGCATGCACCAGGTGGCGGTGGCGCTCGACGACGGCCAGGAGCGCGTGCGCCTCGAGCTCACCATCGCGCTGGGCGTGGACGATCCCGGCGACGTCATCGAGATCGACGGCGACCCGAAGATCAAGGTGCTGATCCCCGGCGGCATTCCCGGCGACAAGGGCACCGCCAACCTCGTGGTGAACGCCGCGCCACGCATCACCGCCTCCGAGGCCGGGCTGCTGACGGTCCTGGAGCTCCCCGCAGGACGGTAAACGGAGACGAACGAGATGCTCGATCGGTCAGCCGCAGGACGAACGACGCCGCCGACGCTCAACGAAGTCGAGCGGGGCGCCATTCGCCGGTTCGCCGAGGCGCTGGGGGACTACAACCCGATCTACTTCGACGCCGAGTACGCACGCGCGTCCGGGTACACGAACGTGGCGGCGCCTCCGTCGTTTCCGATCTCCTTCGCGGCTGGGAGCGATCTGCGAGAGCTCGTCGGCGTGCCTGCGCGCAACCTGCTGCTGGGCGAGGTGAGCTTCGAGTACGAGCGGCCCATCGTCGCGGGCGATCGGCTGCTGGTGACGAGCCGCGTGTCGGAGATCTCCGACCGTCCCGGGCCTGCGGGCCGCGTGGAGATCGCCGTCATCGAAGACGAAGGCCGGGACGAAGAAGGGCAGATCGTCTTTCGCGCCCGCCGCTCCTACGTCGTCCGCGCCAGCCGGGAGTCCTGATGCCGCCGCGCAAGCTCTACTTCGAGAACGTTCGGGTTGGCGACGAGCTGCCGGCCATGGCCAAGGCGCCGATCGATCGCGTGCAGCTCGCCCGTTACGCCGCCGCCACCAACGACTACAACCCGCTCAACGTCGACGAGCCCGCCGCGAAGGCCGTGGGCATG
>JBILEB010000042.1:0-43743 GCA_044352295.1 Myxococcaceae bacterium | reverse complement strand
GGCACACTTCGCCGCGCACATGCCGCCACAGTCCACATCACTCTCGGTGCCGTCTTGGGTGCCGTTGGTGCACAAGTCCACCGCTGGCCTGGGTCCTGAGCCGTCATCGATGGTGCCGGGAAGTCCCGCATCGGCGGTCCACATCTCGGTGGGGATGGCGACGGCCTGCGTGCCTGCGTCCGCGCTGGCTCGGAAGGCGAAGGAGCCCGTTTGTGCACCGCCATCGGTTTCGGCGCGCGTCACGCTGATGCTGATGTCTGAGTTCTGAGCGCCTTGGGTCACGACCCCCACTTGCCCGGTCCTCGCGTCGATGGTGGCCTCGACTTGAGAGGAGCCGCCAGCGACAGTCGCTTCCACGGTGAGGGTCTGCCCGGAGGGGCGCTCGACGGTGGCAGCGAGGCGAACGTCGGTTTTGGAGGCGTTCTCGTAGCGAACCGATTCGCCGCCTGGTCCCACCGTCAGCGTGTCGGTGGATGCAGTGGGTACTGAGAGCCCAGAAGCCTCGGCGGCGTACCCCCGCCCGAAGGCGCTCACGCTGCCAGCACCTGGCTCCGCGCCGCTCAACGCGATGCGGGTCTCGCCGTCAGCCGGGAGCTCGAAGACGAAGGACGCTGCTTCACCCTCGAACTGCGAGAGCACTGGCGAGGCCGCTGCCCCTTCGCTTGCGCTCAGGGTACCGTCCTTCACCGATGCCGTCGCACCACCAGAGGTCACGGTGGCCTGCACGCCGCCGGAAGACTGCACACTCACTTTTCCAGGGTTGCAGAAAGCGCAGGGCAGCACGCCCAAGCGAGTCTTCACTGGGGTGAGAAAAAGTGGGTTGGCATTGCTCGAGTCGCCGAAGAAGAGGCTGGCGCGCTCCTTCGGGTTGCGAGCGGCTTCGTATTCCCAGCGGTCGGCCTCGGTGTCGATGCTCAGCTCGCGCTCGACATCTGGCAGATTGCTGTCGTACACGCGCACCAGGTACAGGCCCTTGCGGTCACCCTGGGAGTACGAGATGGGCGTCAGGGCGTGGCCACCGACAACCTTACCGTTGGACTTCTTCTGAATGCCGATGCGGAAGCGTTCCTTCGCGTCTGGCTTGAGGGCTTCGGCGAGCACCGGCATGACCGTCTTCGCTGAGAGCTGCCGGGTCTTCTCACCGGTGACAGGAGGCACCAGCTGCGTCACGTGCCAGTAGGCGAGCTCACGTTGCAGCGCCTCGTTGCCGGCGAGGTCGAGGGCGCGGCCATCGAGGGCACCGAAGTCGACGGGGTTGATGTCGCCGGTGAAGAACAAGGTGGAGAGCACCGCGAAGCCCTCACAGCGACCACCGGTCATGGTGGCGTTGGCCTTCCTGGACCAGGCCGCGGCGATGGGCGTGAGGCGGCACGGGTTCGAGCCCGGGACGCACACCTCTGGGCCGAACATTCGCTCCATGGAGGCAGCGTCAACGGTGGAGTTCGGGTAGCCGTAGGCGAAGTTGGGCGCGTTCAGGGAGTGGGTGTCCATCTTGAAGCCGGAGGACACGCTCGGCGGCACAGGGGGGGCACAAGCAAACAGAGAACACAGCAGAGTGACGTCAATGCCCCTTCGCATCAGAGCGTTATTATCCACTCTCACGGCAACTGCAATGAAGTCGTTCGCGCTGGACCGCTCACCGCTGCCTCCGATGAGCGCGTGACGTCCCAGCAAGCAAGAATTGACTGGGGCTCACGGCCCGGTGCGCACCTCGAAGAAGTTCACCGAGCGCGGCGCGCGGGGGTCGACCACCACGAGGTTGATGTCCGTCACCCACCAGCGGTCCTGCGCCGTCACGGTGAGGTGCTGCCCGACGAGCGACGCCGGCTGAAGCAACGGCAGCGTGATGGGCAACGGCCTGGGAAGCCCGCCTTCGAGGAACCCCTGGTCGAGGGTGAGGTCGGCGTTGAAGCGCACGAGGTACGCGGTGCCCAGCCCCGTCACGTAGAGGAGCACGCGCCCGTCGGACCATCGCGCTGCGCCACGAATCGAGCTCAAGCCGATGTTGGTGCCCGGCAACGTCACCTCTCGAGTTCCCGTCGGGCCAAACGTGGTGTCGGGCTGGCCGCTCGACGAGAGCCTCTGGAAGCGCACGGCGAGCTGGCGGTCACCCGCGTCGGACGAATGGCTCCGAAACCCGACCGCGAGGTACGAGCCATCGGGTTCACGCCAGAGGTTCGCGCCGATGGCTCCTGCCGAGGTGGAATACCCAGCCGTTCCGAACGCGGTGTCGAGCGCACCGGTCGGGAGCAGCCGCGCCGCCGACATTCCCTCGCCGCCGAAGACGACGATTCTACCATCGGGGTCGAGCACCATCGCGCGCAGCTGCTCATCGCGTGAGGTGCCCCAGACGGCGCCAAAGCCCGCGTCGGGGGTCTTCGAGAACGAGACGTCGGCGGTGCCGGTGTCGAGGTAGCGGGTGACGAAGAAGTTCCCCTGCACGTGGCCCCCCGCGAGGATCTTTCCGTCTGCCTGTTTCACCAGCGCGGTGCACGCCGCGGCCACGGGCATCACGCCGCCGAAGCCGTCGACCCGAACGCCCGTCGTCGCGCCGGTGTTGCCAAACGTGGTGTCGAGCTGGCCACCAGGCAGAAACCGCGCGACCACCACCTTGAGCCCTTCGCCGGGAATGAGGAGCGCCTGCCCGGTGCCTCCGATGAGCAACTTGTCGCCATCCATCATCGCGGCGTACGCGCTCGCACCCGAAAAGAGGGGAGAGGCTCCCGGAGCGATGTCGACGAGCGTGACGCCGGTGCCGTTCCATGAGGGGTCGAGCGTGCGGTCGGCTCGAACCCGTGCGACCAGGAGCGCCGCAGCGCCACCGTCAGCCGTGCCATTGCCGACGACCATCAGGCTCGTCCCGTTGGCGACCGCAGCCATCGCCTGCCCGGTCCAACCCCGGGGAAGGATGTGGACGAAGCCGCTGTCGAACACCTCGGCAGTACCGCCTCCCGCCCCTGCATCGGTGCGTGGCTCGACAGGGCCCGGGCAGGCCGTGAGGATGAGGACGACGGGCACGAGCGAGCGGGGAACCTTCACGGTGTGCCCCGTAGGGGAGCGGTAGCTGCGGCGCAATCATCGATTCCACGACTGGCGGGTTCAACTCCTGGCAGAGGCGCCACCGCGTCGCCTGCGCGGCTCAATCGCTTCTCGAACCGGGCTGCCTTCGAATGCGCTGGAGCTGGGTCTGCTGCAGCATCGAGTCGTTGGAGGAATGGCGCAGCGAGACGTGGATGGCCACCATGGGTCGGCGGCGATTACCGAAGTGGCGACACGCTGAGTGGGGAGGGTCGCGCGCGCAGAGACAACCTGCTCACCGGGGGCCGCCTCATCGAAGTGCAGCCGCCGGGAGAGGACGAGGACGGAAAGCCGACCAGTCTCGAGCGCGCCGGGAAGACGACCCGGGGAACGCCCAGGCCGCTCCTGCCTCTTCGGGACGTGAAGGAGCTCGGCGACCGCTGACCTCCGCGCGGCGGTGACGGCCGTCCTGACTGCAGGGTGGGCGGTGAGTCGCCGAGCGGCCGTCCGTCGGTTCGACGAGGCCTCTCGCGAGCCCCGGCGCGCGCAAGAGGCGTGGCTGGCGCGGGCCTCGTCGTCGCTGTCCGAGAGCGCGCGTGGCGTGGCGCTCGGCCTGAGTGGAGCGACCTCGCTCCAGGACTTCAGGCGGCGCGCGCCCGTCGTGACGTGGGACGACCTGGCCCCCTTCGTCGAGCGCATCGCGAACGGCGAGCCTCGGGTGCTGACGACGGAGCCGGTGCTCGTCTTCGAGCGCACCAGCGGCTCCACCTCGTTGCCCAAGCGGGTGCCGTACACCCAGGGCCTGCTCGACGACTTCTCGGCCGCCACCGCGCCCTGGCTCGACGACCTGTTCCGTCACTTCCAGACATTGTTCAGCACGCGGCAGTACTGGTCGGTCTCTCCTGCCGCGGGGGCGCCCGAGACGACGCCGTCGGGGCTGCGAGTCGGCTTCGAAGACGACACCGAGTACTTCAGTCCGGCCACGCGCCTGGCGATGAAGCAGCTCCTGGCGGAGCCTTCGTCCGTCGCGCGCTCCAGAGACGTCGAGACGTGGCAGGACGAGACGCGGCTGCACCTGCTCGAAGCGGAAGACCTCGGCTTCATCAGCAGCTGGAACCCCTCGTTCCTGACGTTGCTGCTCGAGGCGCTGGTGAAGCGGTGGACGGCCCTCGAGATGCGGCTGACGACGCGGCGAAGGGCGATGCTGCAGGCGGCGCTCGACCGGCACGGGGGACTGAGGGCCGAAGCGCTCTGACGCCGGTGACGCCGTAGACGAAGTACAGCGCGCGACCTCCGTCGGGGCTCTCGGAAAGGCTCGCTTCTCCGACCAGCGCGAGGGTGTCCGTACGCCGGACCGCCGTGAGTCGGGCTTGACGACCAGTTGCGACTCAGCGCGTGGGGCGGTTCTGCTTACACACCGCGCTCGTCCGTGAGGCGCTCGTCTGTCCAGGGGCCCCCAGGACCGGGACTTACTAAAGCCTTCGGTCTCCCCGTGCGCAGCCACGAAAGCCCTTCCCCGCAGCCCGGCGGGCCCCAACGCCCGCCCCTCGACGCCCTTCCCGTTTCCAGCTTTGTTCCACTTGTTCTTCGCGAATGACGAGGACCCGTCTCATGAGAAAAAAGCCACTTACTAAACTTTTAGCAATTAGCCTGCTCGCAGGAATTGCCTCGGTCGGATATGCAATCAACGGAAACTTTCATATTCGCAGATCTCTTTTTCTTAAGCTTGGCGTTGTCGAGATCTGGGAATTGAATCCTATATTTTGCGTCATGCATTCAGGCTGCAGCACCTACGAAGTCAAGCTTGGTAAAAATTCTTATGGCCTTGCTTACATAGCGCAAATGCACAGAGTGTATCGTCCTGAGGCTGATTTGTTTCTAGTGTGGCCACGAGATCAAGACTCGAAGGCGTTCGTCATACACACTCAATCAGGCAATGTTTTAGAAATACCGGCGGGAACACTGAAAGATGTCGCCTGGTGCGTCAATCCTTCTGCGTTATTCTTGAAGACAACCGAGGGCGTCATCAGGCTCACTTCGCAGAACGGAAAGGTCATACAAACCTCTCTTGGCTCCAGCGCCGAAGCAATTTCGACTTATGTCGAGTGCCCTGTAAACTATTAATGGAATTCAGCCGTGCCTCCGGAAAGAATTCCTCATCCAGATCACTTGCACAACAAAGCCTGCGACGGAGGAGTTCGAGCGAAGCGTGACGATACGCCGCAGCCTCGTGAAGGACGGGCTGGTCAGCCCCGAGAACCGGTTCTACCTCGCGGTCGGCTTGTGTCGGCTCGGTCGGGCGGAGGAAGCGTTCGAGGTGCTCATCCACAAGACCTTCGACAACCCGGCGTTGCGAGCGGAGGCGCTTCGGGAAACGGGTCTGGCCCCGCTCCGAGCCGACCCACGCGTCCTCGCTGCGCTGAAGGCCTGATGCAGGCCGCTCAAAATTCCAGGCGCAGCATGCCGCTCAACCCACCGGTCGGAACGAAGCCCAATGACACCTTGAGCTGCGGGCCCTCCGGCGCGGCGCTCCGCGGGGCGTCGAGGCTGGTGTTGTAGCGCTCCACCAACGCCTTCCGCTCGTCCTGCGAGAGGGGATGCGCCGGGAACGCGAGACCGAAGATGACGCCCGCGGCCCCCACGGCCCCGAGCGCCGCGGCGAGGATGGTCGGCTGCGCGATGGTCTGGCGCCGAAGGCACGTGAACGTGCTCGCGTCGAAGATGGCGCAGGGATCGTTCAGGCCCACGAGCAACGTCACGGCGCCGGCCGCGAGCAGCGCAGCGCCACCGATGATGGAGAGCACCTTCGTAGTGACACGCGTGGCGTACTGGCGCTCGAGGTCGAGCCGGCCGGTGACCTCGTAGAGCGCTCCAGCCTCGAGCGCGCGACCGCGCTGCATGAAGACGTCGGGGTCCTTCTTCGACGGCGTGATGCGGAGGTCGACCGGCGCAAAGCCCGGGACCGCCTTTGGTGCCTCGACCACGGCGGGTGGAGGTGCAGGAGGAGGTGGTGGTGCAACGGGCGATGGCGCCGGAGGCAGCGGGAGCGCGCTCGCCCCACGGCTCGCCAACGGCTGTCCGAGCGTTCCCGCCATCGAGGCCACGGCGGTGCCCTCCTTCGAATACAGCAGCGCGACAGCGGTCTCGGTGGGGCCCGGGAAGGTGCGCACGATGAGCACGAGGTCGACTGGCAGCGCGGCGCTCTGCTGCACGAGGTGCGCATCGGGATCCGACGGTTGAACCGACAAGCCCTCGCCGGTCATCACGAAGCGCGTTCGTTGACTCGTGCGCAGCGCCTGCGCGATGGCCATTGCTGCGGCCTGCGTCGAGGGGCTCGAAGGCCCGCCCGCGACGACCACCACCGCGAGGTTCGGGCGATCGAGGTAGGACGCGGTCGCTCCTGGCGTGAACGTCGCCTCCCAGCTCGGCGCGGCCGCCAGCACCACCAGCGCGCTCACAAGCATCGGAAGTCTCCGGTGGCCATGGTGAACTGGCACTGGGTCTGCGCACAGCACGGCGCGGAACCGGCGATGGTGGAGCACCGTGAGTTCCGGGTGAGACAACACTGCCCAGCGGTGCACGACGAGCCCGAGCCACACGCGACGCAGGCCGCGCCCCGTGCTCCGCAGAACTGCGACGAGACGGGCATCGCAGTGGTACCCCGGCACACCGGCGGAATGTTCACGTTGTCACAGCAGCCGTTGCAGGAGTTCGCCGTGCAGAGGCACCGTCCACCGACGAGCTCGAGCCCGGTGGAGCATTTGCACACGCCTTCCTCGCACCGGCCCCCAGCGCACGTCGAACAAGCCGCGCCGAGGGTTCCGCAGGCCCCGGGGCCTCCGTTGAGCACGCACGTGCCCACGACGTCACAGCACCCGGTGGGGCACGTCGACTGATCACACACCCACGTCTCACAGCCGGCCAACGCCAGGGACGACACCACGATGCGAAGCCAGGTGGACATCAAGGACCTCTCGAGCGACCTCCTCCGTACCGCACCGAGGCGCGGAGGCAACGCAGGAAAGCGCGAGGCCGGGTGCGGTATGTGCCCGCCAGGGAGCGTGAGTGATGACGATGACGCCGCAGCAGCGACAGTTCCTCGAGACGACGCGACGGCTGCTCGACAACCTCGACGACGCGTTGCTCGATCTCCTCGCCCAACGGGCGCAGGTCGTCGCGGAGCTGTGGGCATGGAAGGACCAGCAGGGCCTGGAACGAACGGACGCCCGACGGGAAGCCGAGGTGTTCGAGCGGCTCCGTGCGCGGGCGGCGGAGAAGGGCCTCGACCCCACGCGCGTCGAGCCGGTGCTGCGCGCCATCATCGGACAGCCCTTGGCGGGCCCGTGAACCAAACTCCCGGTGGTGTCACTTCTCGACGTACCCCTTCTTCGTCTTCTCAGCGACGCGAGCTCGAGTTCCTCACCGTCAACACTGGCCGAGGCGCTCACCGGAAGAACATGAGGTCGCGCCAATCCCAGAGGCGCTCCGGGTGCTGGTCCACGTCGAGTGGCTGCGGGTTCCAGAGGTGCACCGCCATCTGCGTGGCGCCTCGGGTGTGAACGAAGGCGCTGAAGAGGCCCGCGACGACCAACGCGACGAGGAGTCCAGCGCGGAACCGGCGTGGGGTTCGCAGCCACTCCGCCACCGGCACGAGCAACCACACCAGGTACGGGACCATGTCCGTCAGGTACCGAGGCCCATAGGAGTGGCCGGCCCACCAGTGCGGAAAGCTCGAGATGATGAAGAGGTGCGCCGTGACGATGCCGGCGATGGTGAGGCCGACGGCCCGCGTGCGCGCGTCACGGAGCTCGAGCCACAGCCCGAAGAGCGAGCCGAGCAGGACCGGAGAAAAGACGAACAGGCCTCGCCCCGGGCTGATGAGGTTGCCGGCGAGCGCCTCGAAGAACAGCGCGGCGCTGCGGGGAATGACGCGCTCGGGCCGGTAGTACGGCGGCAGGAGCGCTCCCCAGACCGAGAGGTTGAACGCGCCGAAACACACCGCCACGACGAGCCCAGCCGCACAGAAGCGGAGCAGCGCCTGACGATGCTTGAGCGCGACGTACAGCGTCAGGCCGAGCACCGAGAGGCTGTTGGTCGGACGCATCACGTAGGAGAGCGCGACGAAGAGCCCGGCGAGCCACACCTGCTGCGGAACCCGGGCTCCGCGCATCAAGAGCCACCACGCGATGCTCAGCATCAACACCGAGGGCCCGTGCTGGCCGAGGTCGCGCGTCGCGGTCGAGAACACCGAGGTGCCGAACGCGAAGACCGCCGTCACGAGCAGGGCGTCGAGCTCCGAGAGCCGCTCGCGCACGGCGAGGAACATGAAGACCGAGGCCAGGGCCATGAAGAGCGAGGCCAGCACCATCTCGGTCGTGAAGAACCACGAGGGGTCGATGTCGCCGGTCTGGTCGAAGTTCGTGCGCCAGGTCTTCAGACCGCGGCGGAGGTGGTCGATGGGCGGAGCGATGGGCGTGACGAGTCGGACCAACTGGTCGAACGCCCACATGGGCCCGAGGGCGAGCAGGGTCGAGCCAAACGGGAAGTCGTTGTAGGCGTGCCCGTCGTGCTCGCGAACGGCCCACGCGTAGATGGGGAATGACGGCCGGTACTCGTCGAGGTTGACGTTCCCCTCGCGGAGCACACTCACCGCGGTGGGGAGGCTCCAGAACAGGTCGCCAGCCCACTTGAGCGGACAGCTCTCGTACACCGCGACCGTCACGGCGAAGACGAGCAGCGGTCCTCGAAGGCGGCGCAGCATCGGGAGCGTCCTATCGCTTCATCGACGTCTCGCCGGTGGCGATTCGCAGCAACTGCGACAACCGCGTGAACACCGACTCCTGCCGGTACGGCACCCCGTACTTCACACACACCGCCTTCACCTTGGGCTGAAGGCGCTGGTACGCGCGCGGCGGCAGGTCGGGGAAGAGGTGGTGCTCAATCTGGTAGTTGAGGAACCCGTGCAGGAAGTCGTTGAGGTCACCACCGGTGCGGAAGTTCACCGAGCCGAGCACCTGACGCAGGAACCACTCCGCGCGCGATGATGGCGGCCCCCCGAAGCGATGCAAGTCGTCCCCCGCGTGGTTGGGCACGATGATGAGGAAGCAGTGCAGGTTCGACAGCCACTCCGCGCCCAGCGAGTTGAGCGCGACCGACACCGAGGCCAGCGGACCGAGCGGCAGGAAGAGCGCGGGGACCGCCACGAACCGCGCCAGCGCGTACGGCAGCATCGTGCGCCACACCTCGCGGCCGTCCGCGGTGCGCACGTCGAACGCCTCGACCATCGGCTCTGGGCCCCGGCTGTCATCGCGTTGCGTGCGGCCATCTCCGCTCGTGCGCCGGCGTCGCCGCTGCAACACCTGGAACGTGTTCGGCGCGTAGTACGTGAACTTCCACGTCGAGGCCGACACCGCGAGGAGCGCCCGTTTCACCCAGCCCGGCAGCTTCGAGGCTCGCAGCGCCTCGAGGTTGTGCTCGACGAGGTCCGGATCGGCCACCTCGTTCGTGTACGCGTGGTGCAGCACGTTGTGCTCGTGGTTCCACGCGTCCGGGTCCATCCACTCCGGCCAGTCGAGCAGCCGCCGCCAGCCCTTCGCGAAGCCCTTCGAGGTGAGGCGCTCCGGCACGCCGGGGACGCGGTCGAGCCCTCTGTGCAGCACATGGTGCGCGACGATGGTCCACCGCGAGGTCGAGCCGAGCGAGAGCAGCGCCATGCTGAGCGGGTTCGGAACCAGCCAGCCCGTCGCGTAGCCCGCCGCCGTACAGGCCAGCCCCCAGCGCTCGAGCTTCTTCAGGTGCTCGAGATCCTCGGGCCCGAGCTCCGCCACCGCCTCGGCGCGCAAAGCCCGTAGCTCCCGCTCGAAGCCCTCGAGGTCCAGCGTGACTTCGTCGACTCGAAACGCGCGCTCCGGTGAGGTCACTTCGTCCCTCCCGGCGCACACAGCACGAAGGCGAACTTCGCCTCCCGTGTCCCTTCAGGTTGCGCCGCGCAGCCGGCCTTGAGCGCCTCGGGTAGGGCCTCGAAGACCTCGGTGCCGAGCAACAGCTCATCCGCTTCCCCCAGGTCTTCACCCAGCTTGGACGCGCGGTTCACCGGCTCTCCGAAGAGGTCATTCCCGACGCGCAACACGTCACCGCTCGCGATGCCGATGGAGACGCGCAGCGCATGCCCCTTGAGCTTCTCGACCTCGAGCGCCGCCTGGAAATCGCGCGCGAACGCGACCAGCCGCGACGGGTCCTTTGACACGATGAAGAGGTCGTCGCCGTATTGCTTCACCAGCTCGACCTGGTGCCGCTCGAGCAGCGGCAAGGCGAGGCGCTCCATGCGCCGAATCTGCGAGAGGAACCACGCGATGCCCTTCTCGCGCGTCAGCTTCGAGAACCCGCTCATGTCCGAGATGAAGACCGACCAACGCTCCATGCGTCCCTTGAGCGCGTCGTCCTTCGCTGTAGCCGCGACCGCGTCGCCCCGATCCTCCGCAGCGATGCGCACGTCGAGCTCGGCGTCGAGGTCGGCCTTCTGGAACGCCACCCCACCGGGCCTCGACGTCGTCGCACAGCCACTCACCACCACCAGCATCACCGCCGTAAACGACCTCACGAAGCCTCCCATTCGACGCGGAACACCATCACGCCACCGACGACGCGCTCGATGGTGACGTGGCCCTTCACCTTCATCATGGCCAACCCGGCGTCGAGAATGCCCGCGGTGTAGTGCACGAGCGGCTCGGAGTTGACCGTCACCAGCGCCGAGGTGGCGGACGGGAAGGTGACCGACGTCTGGCTGTAGTTGTCACCGGTGCGAAACGCGCGCGTCAGGCGCTCGAGGGCACGGCGGGTCCCAAGGAGTTTGAGAAACGGGGCCGACGCCGCGCCAATCAACGTGCCCTGCCAGCCTTCGATGAAGCGGCGGCCCAGCAGGCGATGGGCCTCGGTCGTGGGCAACTCCGGGGAGAGCTCCTCGCTGGCGATGTCGAGCCACTCCCGCAAGCGCGCCGCTGGCCACCCCGGCGGCAACGGACGGTCCGGGTCGAGCTCGGCGGCCTTGAGGCGCTCCTTGAGCCGGCCCTTCACGTCGGCGCCCAGCCCTCGAAGGAGCCCCTCGGCCTGCGCCGAGAAAACCACCCGTTGCTCGACCGGCGGGGCCATCGCCTTCGCTCCCTAGCCCAGCCCCTCGAGGTCGGCCCAGCTTTCGGCGGGCTGAACCGCGCACGGCCTGCGCCATTCCCACCCCTCGCACAGGCTTCCGCAGAAATTGCGCCTCGAGCGACGTCAACGAACGCGATGATCCACGCTGGCCTGTGGCGTGCTTGCGACACGAGCTTCGAGGTCCTCCTCCGCGGCCCCAGGAGCGTTCCGATGTGTCTTGCGATTCCCGTGCAGGTCGTGGCCCTGCACCCCGGCGACCTGGCGACGGTCGACATGGGCGGGGTGCGGAAGGACATCTCGCTCGCGCTCGTCGAGGACGTGTCGGTGGGTGACTACGTCATCCTCCATGTCGGGTACGCGCTGCAGAAGCTCGACCGCGACGAAGCGCACAAGACGCTCGAGGCCATCGCGGCGGCGGGGGCCCTCCCGTCATGAAGTACATCGACGAGTTCCGTGACGGCGCCGCCGCGCGCGCCATCGCCGCCACCATCGCGCGAGAGGTCGACCCGTCGCGCCGCTACCACCTGATGGAGTTCTGCGGCGGCCACACGCACGCCATCTCGCGCTACGGCCTCGCCGACCTGCTGCCGAAGAACATCCGCCTCATCCACGGCCCCGGCTGTCCCGTGTGCGTGCTGCCGATCGGCCGCGTCGACGACGCCATCGCGCTCGCGCTGAACCACCAGGTCATCCTCGCCACCTATGCCGACTGCCTGCGGGTGCCGGCCTCGAAGGGCCGCTCGCTCATGAAGGCGAAGGCCCAGGGCGCCGACGTGCGCATGGTGTACTCGAGCGCCGACGCGGTGAAGCTCGCGGTCGACAACCCTGACCAGCAGGTCGTCTTCTTCGCCATCGGGTTCGAGACGACGACGCCTCCGACGGCGGTGGCGATTCTCGAAGCCCAGCGCCTGGGGCTCACCAACTTCACCGTGTTCTGCAACCACGTGCTCACGCCGGCGGCCATCGCACACATCCTCGAGAGCCCCGAGGTGCGCGAGCACGGCACGGTGCCGCTCGACGCCTTCATCGGCCCGGCGCACGTCTCGGTCATCATCGGCAGCCAGCCGTACGAGCACTTCGCCAGCGAGTACGGCAAACCCGTCGTCATCGCCGGCTTCGAGCCGCTCGACGTGATGCAGGCCGTGCTGATGCTCGTGCGGCAGCTCAACGAAGGCCGCGCGGAGGTCGAGAACGAGTTCACCCGCGCGGTGACGGCGGAAGGGAACCTCAAGGCCCAGGCGCTGGTGGCGCAGGTGTTCGAGCTGCGGAAGGCCTTCGAGTGGCGCGGCCTGCGCTCGGTGCCGTACAGCGCGCTGCGCATCAAGGACGCGTTTCGCGACTTCGACGCCGAGGTGCGCTTCGGGGTCGAGACGAAGTCCGTCGCGGACAACAAGGCCTGTGAGTGCGGCGCCATTCTCCGCGGGCTCAAGCGGCCGCAGGACTGCAAGCTCTTCGCGACCGTGTGTACGCCCGAGAATCCGATGGGCTCGTGCATGGTGTCCTCGGAGGGCGCGTGCGCCGCGCACTACACCTACGGGCGCTTCCGTGACACGCAGGTCGAAGCGGAGGCCACGCCATGAAGGCCATTCGTCCCGGCTCCGTGCGGCCCATCGACTTCACCTCGGGCCGCGTGGACTTGACCCACGGCTCCGGCGGGCGCTCGATGGCGCAGCTCATCGAAGAGCTCTTCATCGCCAACTTCGACAACGCCTACCTGCGGCAGCAGAACGACCAGGCGGTGTTCGACGTGCCGAAGGGCCGGCTCGTGATGGCCACCGACGCGCACGTCGTCTCGCCGCTCTTCTTCCCCGGCGGGGACATCGGGTGTCTGTCGGTGCACGGCACCATCAACGACGTGGCGACGGCCGGCGCGAAGCCGCTGTACCTCGCGGCGAGCTTCGTCCTCGAGGAGGGCTTTCCACTCGCCGACCTCCGCCGCATCGTGCGCTCCATGGCGAAGGCCTCGATGGAGGCCGGCGTGCCCATCGTCACCGGCGACACCAAGGTCGTCGAGCAGGGCAAGGGTGATGGGGTCTTCATCACCACCACCGGTGTCGGCGTGGTGCCCGAGGGCGTGAATCCGTCCGGTGACCGCGCGCGGCCGGGCGACGTGATTCTCTGCTCGGGCACCATCGGCGACCACGGCGTGGCCATCATGGCGCAGCGAGAGAGCCTGGGCTTCACCACGGCGCTCGAGTCGGACACGGCGGCGCTCCACACGATGGTGGAGCTCATGGTGCGCGCGGTGCCCGACGTGCACGTGCTCAGAGATCCAACGCGCGGAGGCGTGGCCGCGACGCTCAACGAAATCGCCCGACAGTCGAAGGTCGGCATGCTCCTTCGCGAAGACGCCATCGCCGTGCGAGCCGAGGTGAAGGCCGCCTGCGAGTTCCTCGGGCTCGACCCGCTCAACGTCGCGAACGAAGGCAAGCTGCTCGCCCTCTGCGCGCCGGGTGACGCTTCCGCCCTCCTCACCGCGATGAAGGAGCACCCGCTCGGCCGCCAGGCCTCCATCATCGGCACCGTGCACGAGGACCCGAACCACTTCGTGCAGATGGAGACGACCTTCGGCGGCAGGCGCATCGTCGACTGGCTCGCCGGAGAGCAACTGCCGCGGATCTGCTGATGCGCGTCCTGCTGCTGGCGCACGCCTTCAACAGCCTCACGCAGGGGCTGTGGGTCGACCTGTCGGCGCAGGGCCACGCGGTGTCGCTCGAGCTCGACATCGCGGACGCGGTGACGATGGAAGCGGTGTCGCTGTTCGAGCCCGACGTGGTGGTGGCCTCGTTCCTCAAGCGCGCCATTCCAGAGGCCGTGTGGCGGAAGGTGCCGTGTCTGGTGGTGCATCCCGGGCCACCCGGTGACCGCGGTCCATCGTCGCTCGACTGGGCCATCCTCGAGGGCGCGCGCGAGTGGGGCGTCACGGTCCTCCAGGCGAACGAGGTGATGGATGGCGGGCCGGTGTGGGCCTCGCGGATCTTCCCGATGCGGGAAGCGACGAAGAGCAGCGTGTACCGGAATGAGGTGACCGACGCCGCGGCCGAGGCGGTACGCGAGGCGCTGGCGAAGCTCGAGGCGAAGGAGGCGCCGCGCGTTCAAGACGCGGCGCAGGTGAAGGTGCGTCCACTCGTGCGGCAGGCCCAGCGACGCATCGACTGGGCCACCGATGACGTCGACACGGTGCTCCGCTCCATGCGTGCCGCGGATTCGACGCCCGGCGTGCTCGACGAAGGCAACGAGGTTCATTGGTTCCGCGCCTTCCGGGCGTCGATGGGACCGACCGGCCCTCCCGGCACGCTGCTTGGACGTGATGAGGCCGGCGCGGTGCTCCGTGCCACGCGGGACGGTGCCGTCTGGCTCACGCACGCCCAGCCCACGAAGGCGCCGTTCGACTCGCCCGACGCCCGACCGTTCAAGCGGCCGGCCGCGGAGGTCGTCGGCGCGACGCTCCCGCTCGTTCCCGAGCCGTCACGCGCCGACATCACCGCCGAGCGCGTCGGCGACGTCACCCTGCTCCGCTTCGACTTCTCCAACGGCGCGATGTCGACGAGTGACTGCCTGCGGCTGCGCGACGCCTTCGTCGAGGCCACCCGGCACCTCACGCGCGTCATCGTGCTGCTGGGCGGAGCGGACTTCTGGTCGAACGGCATTCACTTGAACGCCATCGAGGCCGCGGCGAGTCCGGCGGACGAGTCGATGCGGAACATCGAAGCGATGGACGAGGTGTGCCGCGCCATCATCGAATGCACCTCGCACCTCACCATCGGCGCCATGCAGGGGAACGCCGGCGCCGGAGGCTGTTTCCTCGCGCTCGCAGCCGACGAGGTGCTGGCGCGACGAGGCGTCATCCTCAATCCCCATTACAAGAACATGGGGAACCTCTACGGCTCCGAGTACTGGACGTACCTGTTGCCCCGGCGCGTCGGAGAGGCGGAGGCGAAGGCGCTCACGCAGGGCCGGCTCCCGCTCGGGGCCGACGAAGCGATGCGGCGCGGGCTCGTCGATGGCGTGCTCGACGGGCCGCCGAAGGCCTTCGTGTCCACGGTGAGCCAGCGCGCGCAGGCCCTCGCCGAGGCACCCGACTTCGCCCAGCGCCTCGAGGCCAAACGCGCTCGACGAGCCGACGATGAAGGCAAGAAGCCGCTCGCCGCGTACCGCGAGGCCGAGCTCAAGCGCATGCACCTCAACTTCTACGGGTTCGACCCGAGCTACCACGTGGCGCGGTACCACTTCGTGCATCGGCTCCCGCATGCGTGGACACCGCTCCACCTGGCCCGGCACCGCAGCGACGCCTGGAAGCGCCAGCAGAAGCTGGTGACGCGCGGCACCTGAGACGCACCCAGGTGCGTCACCATCGCACCGTCGCTCACCAGCGACCCTGTACGCCACGCAGTCGGGCGTACTCGTTCGTGTGCTGTGCTGGAGGTGTTCGTGGCGCTTCGACCTTCCATCACCGTGCTCGCCGCTCTGGACGCGGCCGGTCGAGGGCGTGTCGCCCGGGTGGATCGAAGCGATGACGGGCATCAGCGCCATCAACGTCGCGCCCGGCAGCTTCGGCGTGGCGGTCATCGGCGCGAGCGGCCGGCCGTTCCAGGCGGGCGACCGGCTCACCTGGGTCGATGGAACCCGCGTGGTGAGCGCTCAGCACTTCCAGGAGCTGCTGTTCGCCGCGGCTGCGAAGGGGACGACGCACATCGAGTACCTGCGCGACACCGTGAGCCGCTATGCGGACCTCCCGCTCCGCGCGCCGCGGTCATTCGAGCGCGTGGTGGTGAGGCGACCGGTGTGGACGGTGCCCAGACCGTGAAGGCCGGCGCGTCAGTCTGAGCGAGCGTCGTCGTCCCATCGCTGCGCGACGGGCCACGCCATACTCACCATCGACCTCGATGCACCACCGCGCGAGCTGTACGACGGGACCTCGGGCGTTCGCATGGGCATCACGGTTCAACACATGGTGCTCCGGCCGGCATCCGGCGCCTGTGAGGTGAGGCTGCCGGACTGACCATCACGCTCGCGCGAGCATTGCTTCGGCGAACAGCCACGCCAGGGCCATGATGGTGTGCTGCGGGTTCACGCCCAGGTTGGTGGGAATCACCGACGCGTCGGCCACCACCAGGCCTTCGTAGCCGTGCACCCGGCCCAGCGCGTCCACCACCGAGCGCGTCGGGTCGGCGCCCATCACGCAGCCTCCAAACAGATGCGACAGAATCGCGATGTACTTGCGCGGGTCGGTCGGCCCGTCGCGCAGCAGCTCGACGTCCTTCGCCTCGAGCTGGAACGGCAGGCCCGAGATGCCGGGGATGATGGCGCGTGCGCCGGCCGCGAAGTGCATCTTCCCCAGCAGGTACATGCCCTGGCGGAAGCGCTCCATGTCGGGGTCGTTGAGCGTGTAGCGGACGACGGGCTTGCTGCTGAAGGGACCGTGGCTCACCGTGCCCGTCGACTCCGCGCGGACGGCGTGACACCACATGGCGACGTGGCGGTAGCCGGCGAGGCGCTCCATCAGCTCGACGCCGCCACCGGAGAACCGCGAGGCCACCAGCTCGAGGGGAATCGACAGCGTCTCGAGCTTGAGACCGGGCGTCTCGCGGTAGTGCGTCGAGGCCCAGCCCTGCGTCGCGCCCACGTTCTGGTCGACGGGCGCGTCGTAGACACCAAAGACACCGGTCCCCGGGTGCGCGCGGAAGAAGTGCCCGAGCGCGCGGCTCTTCACACCCGACCGCATGAGCAGCACCGGTGAGTGCGTCACCGAGGCCGCTACCACCACGCCCTTCTTCGCCCGCACGAGGAACGAGGCTCCGAGGGAGCGCGTGGCGGGGTGTTGAAAGCGGCCCTCGACACCCGCCGCGCGACGGCCCTCGAGCACGACCCGGGAGACCGGCGCGCATGAGAGGACCAGCCCGCCGCGCTCGAGCACCTCCGGCACCCACACCACGTTGGTGCTCTGCTTCTTGCGCTTGCGACAGCCCTGCAGACACTGGCCGGTGCCTTCACAGCCCTTCGCGTACCGGCGAATCCAGTGGCTCTGAAAGCCCATGGCCTCGGCGCCCTTCATCGCCAGTTCATTGGAGCGCCCGCGCGACGCCACGGGCACCTCTTCGACGCAGAGCTCTCGCTCCAGTACCTCCTGCTTCGCCCAGACGGCGTCGCGCAGCGCGTCTCCACCGAACCCGTGCTCCTTCTTCCATTGGCTGAAGAGGTCGGCCGGCGTCCGAATCGCGATGGCGGAGTTCACCACCGTGGTGCCGCCCATCGTGCGCGCCTGCACCACTGGCCACAGCGCGCGGCCCATCGTGACGGTGGCGCCCCAGTCATCCATCAGGTCGCGCATGCCGCCGTACGCGCTCGAGGGGTAGTGCTCGGGCTCGCGCCACGCCCCGGCCTCGACGAGCGCCACCTTCGCGCCCGAGCGCGCCAGCACCACCGCCGCCGCCGCGCCACCCGCGCCGCTGCCGACCACCACGTAGTCGGCGTCGTCCTCGAAGCGCTTCTCGGCGAAGGACACGTGCGGCATCAGCGCGCTCTCCAGGTGCCGGGGTCGTCCGGGTACGCAGACAGGGCCAGGCGCTTGCGGACCTCGGGGTGCGCGCCCCAGCACAGGCCGCACGGGAACTTCACGAGGAAGATGGCCTGGCGCACCAGGTACCAGTCACTGCCCGCGATGCGGCTGGCGTGACGGTCGAGCAGCGACGCCGGGAGGAGGAACGCCGGTAACGGCACGAAGACGGTGAAGAGCGGCGTCAGGTGGAAGACGAGTGCGCCGGCCAGCACGCCGACCCACATCAGCAGCGGCGACTCGCGCTGGAAGCGCTCGAGGAAGTCGTCCACGCCACAGTCTTCGAGGCCGGGGAGCGTAGCGGTCCGGGGGTACAGCGCGCACATCGCCGAGCGAACGAGCCACGTCATCGAGGCGCGCGGGTTAACCCAGCCGTCCACGCCCCACAACGGAGGTTGACGCCAGCAGCCGCTCACGCTTCGAGTGGCCTCCATGCGCTGCGTCGTCCTGCAACACGAGTCTCACGAGGGCCTCGGCCTGTTCGAGCCGGCCCTCGCCGCCGAGGGCTTCTCGTTCACCAGGCGGTTCCGTGGCGTCGAGCACAAGGACCTCGAGGCCGAGCTGCTGGTGGTGCTGGGCGGCTCGATGAGCGTGACGGACACCTCGGCCCATCCGTTCCTCACCGACGAGGTGGCGCTCCTCATCGAGCGGCTGGCCGTCGGCCGTCCGACGCTGGGCATCTGCCTGGGGGCGCAGCTGCTCGCCACCGCCGCGGGGAGCACCGTCAGCCGAGGCAAGAATGGCTTCGAGGTCGGCGTGGGCCCGGTTCGGTGGACGGCGCAGGGCCAGGCCGATGACGTCTTGAAGGGCGTTTCGCCGAAGTCGACGGTGGCGCACTGGCACGAGGACACCTGGGCGCCCATCGAGGGCGCGACGTTGCTGGCGTCGACCGACCGCTACACGCAGCAGGCGTTCCGGCTTGGTCCCTCGTTCGGCTTTCAATTTCACCTCGAGCTCACCGCCGAGGCGTTGTCGGGCTGGCTGGACCTGGCGCGGGAAGACCTCTCCGCTGCAGGGAAAGACGTGTCGGCGCTCCAGGCGGGGCTGGGCAAGCTGCGCGCGGCCGAAGCGGAGAACCGCGCCGTCATCGAGCGCCTCGCGCACCACTTCGCGCGGACGGCCCGGCGATAGCCTGAGGACTGACACGCCGGACCGCCAGCCGTGCCAGTCCATGGCGTGAGCGGCGTCCTGGTGGCTGGACGCTCCACGCGCACCCCATCTGATCCCGGGGAGATGGACTGCGGCCTCGCCTGCACACCCCGTCCGGATGCGCTCCTTTCGACTGCTCCTCCCGTTGGTCGTCCTCACTGCTGCGCACGCGCTGGCCGACGACGACTACTACCGCCAGCAGATGTACCAGCAGCAGCAACAGGACATGTACCGACAGCAGCAACAGCAACAGGAGCTGTACCGACAGCAACTGCAGCAGCAACAACTGCAGCAGCAGCAATTGGCGGCGCAACAGGCGCAGCAACGGCTCGACGCTGCAAGGTTCGAGGCGCAACGACTCGAGCAGGCGCGCGTCGACCAGCAGCGCGAACAGGAGACCTTCCGGCGCCGACAGGAACGAGCAGAGGATGAACGGCGCGACGAGAACCTGGCCATTCAACAGCGAGAGCGCGATGCCGCGTTTCAACGTCAAGACGACCTCCGGCGGCGCCAGCTCGAGGCGAGTCGAGCGCTCGTGCCCACCGCGCCGGCGCCCGCCATCGCTCCAGCGCCCGCCCCGGCCCCATCGGAACCTCCCCCTCAAGAGGCACAATGGAATGACGTTCCCCGGGGGCTCGCGAAGGTGATCAAGGACCTGGTCCGTGGCGGTTCGCGAATCGACGGGGTCGCCTTCACCCCCGAGGGTGGTTGGCTCGTTCTGTACGACGGGACCGGCATTCGAGCTGCCGGCCTGTCGGCGGAGTGTCTGGCTGCGCTTCGTGAGGCCGGGACAGAGGCTCGGCGCCTGCGAAGTCCATCGTTCGGCGCGAAGGGTGGCTGGGCGGTCGTCATCGACGGCAACGGAAGCTACCGCGCAGGAATCCCAGCCTGGATGAACGAGGTCCTGGTTGAGTTGAACGTCCCCGGCGAGCGCATCACCTCAGTCGCCCTCACGACTGGCGGTGGCATCGTCGTTCGAGGGCGCAATGGCTGGTCGTCGGCAGGGGTTCCGCAGAGCCTGGTCGACGCGATGCAAAAGGCGCATGACGCAGACGAGCAAGTGGACTTCATCACCATCACCCCTCAGGGTGGGTGGGTCCTCGTCAAGAACAATGGCACATCGTGGGTCTGGAGCCTTGACCTGCCCGAATCACTGAGAGTCGCCCTCAGCGCCGAGCGCAAGCAGCGAGTCGAGTTCGTCGCGGTCGCACCAAACGGCGGCTGGGTGCTCGTCACTCGGGACCTCTGAAACTCCTCACAAGCCGTCGAGCAGGCCCATGCGGTCCTTGAGCCGCAGCACCCGTCGCGCGGCATCATCGAGCCGGGCGCGCGCCTTCGGGTCCTCCTCCGCCAGCCGCGTCAACACCCCGATGGGGTCGATGCCCTTGTCCCAATCGGGCGGCGCGGTGGTGAGGATGAGGTCGTTCCCTGCGAGGAAGGCCGCCTTGAGCACGTCCTCCGCCGAGCCACCGATGGCGTCGGCGAGCACCTGAATCGCGATGTCGTCGGTGACGGCCAGCCAGTCCTGCTCGTGCACCAGCGCCACCAGTGATGGCGAGAGGATCGCCGGCCGGCCGTCGTCGAAGGCGGTGTAGCCCACGTTGGCGAGCATCACGCCGCCCAGCACCGGAGCCGCTTCGACGAAGGCACGCGCCTCGGCCAACACGCGCGCCTTCGGCCAGTCACACGAGACGAGGTGGTGGTCCGAGTCGCCATCGATGTCGCCATAGCCCGGGAAGTGTTTGCCGATGGGCACCACGCCCGCCGAGAGCAACCCCTTCGAGTACGCGCGCGCCTTGGCCACCACGACCGCCGGTTCTCCCGAGTACGAGCGCTGGTTGCGCTCCATGTGGCCCGAGGGCGCGACGTCGAGCACCGGCGCGAGGTTCAGGTTGAGCCCCAGCCAGCGCATGGTGCGCCCCACCGAACGGCCCCACCCTTCCACCTCTTCATCAGGCAACAGCGCCATGTCGCGCGCCGACGGCATCTCCTTGAGGGCCTTCACCGACGCGAGCCGGTTCGAGCGCCCGCCCTCCATGTCGACGGCGAAGAATGGAGGAATCGCCGCTCTCGCGCGCGCCAGGTCGATGCGCTCCTTCGCCTTGACGGTCTGCCGCAGCATGGTGCCGAGGAAGAGCACGCCGCCCACCTGCACCGGGCCGGTCTTGTCGATCTGCGGGTACGCGAGCAGCACCTGAGCCGCGCGGCCACGCACGTCGAGTGAGGCCAGCACGCGGTCCACCCGCGCTTCATCGACCCGACGCTGGAGCGGGAGCGGCTTGAGCGTCGGTGCGGGCGGCGCCGGCACGGGCGGAGGCACCACCCCTTCACTCGTGACGCCACCATCGAAGGGCTGCGCGACAACCGGACCGGCGATGAGGACGAGGAGCAGCGCAAAACGCATTCCTCCACACTTGAGCACCGAACCTCCCACCCCGCCCGTTTGCGCCACCTCGCCGCGCGAGCAGGCCCGCGAGGCTCCGACGGGGCGCGCATGCCGTCGTCGTAAAGGAACGGCGCTCCGCCTTTCGACCGACCGTCACCATCGCAGCGCAGGTTCCGGCGCACGCGCTGAGCCAGCTCCGTCTTGATGGAGGCTCCGAGCGCGGGACGCACGGAATCGGCTGCCCTCCGAAAGAGGTCCATGTCGGCCAAGAGCGCACATCGCGAGCCTCGCGGCGGTCTGGTTCATTGCGAGCCCATGCGGCTTCTGGTGCTCCTCGTCTTCGTCGCGGCAGCGTCCGCCTGCAATCTTCCCGCGGGCCAACTCGGCACCGAGGTGGCGCCCGTCACCCTCGCGAAGCCCGCGGGGCCGACGTGCCTCGAGCGCTGCGGCGTCACCCTCGCGAACTGCGGCGCGCTGGTGCCGGCCCGCTGCGCCGCGGCCTGCGCCGGAGAACGCACCGAGCCGACCCGCGCCTGCCTCACCCAGCAGGTCGACGATTGCCTCGAGTCGGCCGTCTGTCTGCGTGAGCCTTTTGCGCGGCCGTTCGCGTCGGGCCCGTACGGAACTGGCGTGAAGGACCTCGCCGGGCCCGTGGCGCTCCCGACGACGAGCGGCACCTTCCGGCTCGAGGCGAACTTCAGCGGAGACGACAGCCTTCTGTTCCTCTTCCGCGCCCCGTCGACGGCGAGCCTCTTCACGGGGGCGCTCAAGCCGCTCCTCGACGCGTCGCCGCGCAACGTGCACTACGTCTTTGGCGCGCTCTCCGACGCCACCACCTTCGAGACGGCGCAGCGGCGCTGGACGAGTGAGCTGGCGAACCTCCCCGAGGCCGACCGACGCCACTGGACGCCCCGCGTGCACTTCCTCCTCGCCCCCGTCACGGTGCTCGACGGCTGGGTGGGCGAGATGATGCGCGCGCGAGGCTCGCAGCTCCCGCGGTACCTCGGCAACGGCCAGGCGGCCTTCGGCATCGACCGCGAGCAACGCATTCGCGAGGTGGGCATGTTGGGACGGCTCGCCTCGAACGGCGTCGCGGCGGACCTGCGGCTGCTCGCGAAGGAAGCCGAGGCGTTCAACTTCGAGGCCGACCGGGAGCGTCGGCTTGCCAGTCAGCCCGCCGCGCGCGTGGTGACGGTGGCCACGCGGCAGACGGCGTACGACCGCATCGACGCCGACGTGATGCTCCCCTCGGGCGCCGAGCTCGACGGCTACGACACGCTCGAGGTCGACCTCGCGATGGACTGTCCCGACCACCTCAACGCCAACTGCGGCGCGTGGGACTACCTGAGTCATCTCTACCAGTGCACCCCCATGACGGGCGCGGACGGGGGCGCGGACTGGAACTGCGACCGCGAGGTGGCGCGGTGGATCACCACCTACTGGCGTGAAGGCCGTTGGGTGACGGACATCTCGTACCAGCTCGCGGCGCTCAAGCCCGGTGGGCCGACGCATCTGCGGTGGACGGCGAGCGGTCAGTTCGACCCACGACGGACCGACTACATCACCACGCTGTCGCTGCGCTTTTCGACGCGAAACAAGCCGACGAAGCCGGTGCAGGCGACGCCGCTGTGGACCGGCGGGCCCCTCACCATGGCCTACGACGGCTTGCAGATGCCCCAGGCGGTGATGGTGCCGGCCGACGCGGTGAAGGTCGAGCTGGTGACGCTCCTCACCGGGCACGGCGGCGTCGCGCCCACCAACTGCGCCGAGTTCTGCAACCACGAGCACCTCTACGGCATCAACGGCGTCGTGAAGCGACAGAGCTTCCCTGAAGCGCAGACGGCGAACGGGTGTTTGGAGCGGGTCGACGAAGGCGTGGTGCCCAACCAACACGGCACCTGGTACTTCGGCCGCGGCGGGTGGTGTCCCGGGCAAGACGTCGTGCCCTTCGCCATCGACGTGACGGCCGACGTGCGCAAGGGCCAGGTGAACACCCTGACGTACCAGAGCCGATTCGGAGGCATGCCGATTACCCAGAACCTCGGGAACATCGTGCTGAGCAGCTGGCTGGTCGTCTGGAAGTAGTCGCGGTTCCGCTACGCCACGCCGACCGCGATGACCGACAACCCCATGCGCCGGCCGAGCACCCGGTCGACGAGCTTCCACGCCGGCACCAGGCGGTCGAACAGGCTCGCCTCGACAGTTGGAATGCGCGGCCGACGCAGCACTCCGCCTGTCACGGCCCAGCCCAGCGTCGCCACCGCGTTGAAGTGAAAGGTACGCGACACCGAGAGCCCCGCCCGCTCGAACGCCGTCGCCAGCGTCCACCGCGTGTACCGGCGAAAGTGCCCGAGCTCTTCGTCGAGCCGGTTGTGGAGCACCTCGTACGCCGGCACCAGCACCACCACCGCGCCGCCGGGCCGCGTCAGGCGCCGGCAGTTCTCGAGCGCCAGCACGTCGTCGGCGATGTGCTCCACCACGTTGAGCGCGAAGACGGTGTCGAAGCGGCCCAGGTGGCTCGCGAAGGCCTCGGCGAAGCGCGGGTGCACCAGGTCGATGGACGTCACCTCACGCCCCGGGAACTGCGCTGACAGACGGCGCACGTACGAGGGCCGCAGGTCGGACATCACCAGGTCGGCGCCTTCGTCGAGGAAGCAGCGCGAGAGGTTGCCGATGCCGCTGCCCACCTCGAGCATGCGCCCGTGACAGTGCGGACGAATCGTCTCGTACATCCACCGGTTGAAGCGGCCGAGGCCCGAGATGGTCTCGAGCGCCGCTTCTCCGGCCACGTCGACGCCGGCGCCGCCCTCACTCACTTCGCCAGCCCGTACTTCACGATGCACCGCACCGCCGACACGCCGTCCTTCCAGTTGATCTTCTTGCCCTCTTCGTAGCTGCGCCCGAAGTACGAGATGCCCACCTCGTAGATGCGTACGCCGGGCAGCTTCGCCACGCGGGCCGTCACCTCGGGCTCGAAGCCGAACCGCTTCTCTTTGAGGTGCGGCGCGACCTGCTTGATGACGTCGCGCGTCCACAGTTTGTAACAGGTCTCCATGTCGGTGAGGTTCAGGTTGGTGAACGCGTTCGACAGGGTCGTCAGCACGCGGTTGCCGACGGTGTGCCAGAAATAGAGGACGCGGTGCGGGTGCGCGCCCATGAAGCGCGAGCCGTAGACGACGTCGGCGTGGCCATCGAGCACCGGCTTGAGCAGCACGTTGATCTCGTGCGGGTCGTATTCGAGGTCGGCGTCCTGAACGACGGCGAAGTCTCCAGTGAAGGCCTCGAGCGCCGTGTGGAGCGCCGCGCCCTTGCCCTGGTTCTTCGAGTGCTGGCGGTAGACGACGTCGAGCTTCGGGTGGTCTGCGATGAAGCCGCGCACCTCGGGGTCGGTGGTGTCGGTGGAGCAGTCGTTCACCACCACCAACTGCGTCTTCACGCCGTTGATGAAGGGCACCGACGACACGCGGTCGAGTAGCTTGCGCACGGTGCGCGCTTCGTTGAACACCGGGATGAGGATGCTGAGCGTCTGGGCCATCGGGGGCGGCGCCTAGCACGCTCTGCCAGACGTGCGAACGAGAACGCCCGGCGCGGGCGTGTGACGGCGCGCAGACACGGACCGGTCGTCACCCTCGCCCTCACCCCGCGATGTGCCACCGGCCCCTTGTCCACTCTGGCGGTGGTCTGACAGGGTGCTCGTCCATGACGCGCTGGTGGCTCGCTGCGGTCCTCCTGGGGGTCTGCGGCTGTCTGACGGGCACAGAGGTGGTCGTCACCGACACGCTCACGTTCGCGCCCACGTCGTGTGACACCAGCCTGTCCCTGTCGGTCACGAACACCTCCGGCCGGCAACGGCGCCTGGGCACGATGCGGAGAATCTCGGGTGAACCGATTCGCGCGCTCCCGTTCCTCGACGAAGCCGGTCCGGCGTTCGAGCTCGTCCCGATGACCGTGCTCGCGCCCGCAGAACGCACCCTCATTCCCGTCACCTTCCGGCCTCGCCGCGCGGGCTTCGTGGAGTCGGTGGTGGAGTTCGTCTTCGACGACCAGCTCCTCACGGTGCGCCTGACGGCCGAGGGACGCGAGGGCTCGGGGCTGCCCACGCGCGTCGACTTCGGCGTGGCGATGGTGGGCGGCTCGGTTCAACGACAGCTCGACGCGACGATCTCGTTCGTGTCGTCGACCAGCTCGGTCTTCACGGGGTCCTCCCGGGAGGGGGTGGTGCTCTTCCGGCCAGTGCGGGCAGGTCAGTTCGCCGGCACCGCGACCGTGCTGGGGCCGTGCGGGCCTGTGACGTTGCCGCTGACGGGCCGGGCGGTCGACGCGCTCGTCTGGGCCGAGCCGCGAGAGCTCGACTTCGGGCCGACGCCGCTGCGCACGACCTCGACCCGCACCGTCACCTTCCGCAACGCGACCGACGGGCCGGTCGCCCTGACGGAGCTGCGCGCCTGGGAAGGCTCCGTGTCCACCGACCGCTTCTCCGTGGTCGAGCCCGCCGGCGGGGTGCTCCTCATTCCGGCCGCTCGGGCCGAAGACGGCGGAACGGTGCCCGGCGCCGCGACCCTCGACGTCCGCTTCACGCCCCTCGAAGCGGGCGGACGGCTGGGCGAAGTTCGCGGTCTCGTCGCGCTCGACACACAACCCACGGTGCGGGCCGCGCTCCACGGGCTGGGCGGCGGGCCGGACATCGAGGTGTCGCCCACCTCGCTCGAGCTCGACGCGGCCGGCCCGCTCGAAAGGGCCACTCTCACCATCCGCAACGTGGGCACGATGTCGACCGACCCCCGGCTCGCGCTGAACCTGGGGCCGATGGGCCTGGGGCCTCCACTCTTCGAGGTCGTGACCGTCACGGGGACAGGGACCGTCACCGTCAACGCCGCCGCCTACAACCCGACCACGGGCCTTCGCGCAGGCCGCAGCGTGGACTTCGAGGTGACGGCGGGTCCCTCTCCGGCGGTACACCACCTTCGCGTCTTCTCGAACGACCCCGACGAGCCGGTCGTCGTCGTCGTCATCACCACGCGGTGAGGTCAGCGCCAGGCGACCCGCTCGACGAAGAAGTAGGAGGTCACCAGCGCCCCCACGTAGAGAATCGCCACCAGCGCGGCAGCGCTGACCGCCGCCAGGAGCCCCCGCTCGCGCGTCGCCCGGTAGCCCACGAACGTCGCCGCGCCGAGGAGCGCTTCCGGGGCCAGCACGTAGACGGCCACCCGGCCCACCTGCGTCACGCCCTTCGCGAACCACAACGGCAGCGCCCACAACGTCGCTTCACTGCCCAGGAACAAGGCCAGCGCGATGGCCGACGTCACCAGCGCGCGGGTGCGCCAGTCGTCCTCGGGCACCCCACGGCGTGAACACACCACCTCGGCCCCGAAGACCGAGATGAACAACGGAATCGTCCACATGCCGGCCATCGCGCCCGTCACCGTGCCGATGCGCGGGCCGCCGGTGTCGGGGAACACCAGCACCTCGAGTTCCTGGGAGAGGACCCAGTCGGGCACCACCTGGAAGACGGACAACGGCACCAGGAAGCGCACGAGCGCGGCCCACTCCGGGCGGCGCGTGGCGGACAGGCCGATGAGCGCCGCGCCATACACCACCACCAGCCCGAAGAGCCGCCACCCCAACGGCCCCACCGGCACGAACACCCCGACGACGGCGAGCGCCGTGAAGCTGCCGTGCAGCAGAACGGCGTCTTTCACCGAAGCGGGCGTCACCACCGTTCGCAGCACACCACGGCCTCGAGGAAAGCGCCGCAGCGGAAAAGCCCGGTCGTGCTCAGCCGACCGCCGGCGCTTCGCCGAACAAGGCCTCGCTCGACGGCGCCACCTTGCGGGGCCGCCCCCGCTTGCGCGGCACGACGGGCTCGGCCTCACCCGCAGCACCAGGCTCGACCGGCCGCGCCGACCGCTTCAGCTTCGGCAGCGCCAGGGCCGCCAACTTGAGCGCCAGCGCTTCGTCCGTCTGCGCCATCACCGACAGCCAGGCCGACAGGCGGTGGGCCTTCTTGAGCAGCGCCTCCTGGTCTTCCTCCAGCACCCGCCGGGCCGCGTCGAGCTGCGCCTCGGCCTGCGCCACCGCGAGGTGCCGCTCCTTCACCCGCGCCACCAGCTCATGCAGCATCGGCGCGTCGACATCGGGGAACTTCACTTCGGGCAACGCCGAGTAGAGCTGGATGAGGCGCTGGACATCGGGGGCGATGAGGTCGTCGTTCATGCGTGGACTCCTGACTGAAAGGGCGTTCAGTATACCCAGGAACCCCGCGCCGACAAGAAATCGCTCAAGCGTGCACGTGCAGTCCCTGAGTCCCTGCGGACCGTTGACAATCGTCATCGGCGCCGCACTTCGCCATGCGCTGCGGCGCCGCCGGGATGATGCTTGGCGGGCATGTTGCGTTGGCTGGAACACCTCTCTGGCGTGTCCGACACCTCGGACCTCGAGCTGCGCCGGCAAGGGCGCATCGTGGCGTCGATGGCGATGGTGGGCACCTGCGCGGCTGGGCTCCTCGCCGTCCTCTACCTGGCGCTCTCGTCTCCCGCCGACGCGTGGACGGGCGCAGTGGCCGCGCTCGGTGGACTCATCGTCCTCGTATGTTGGCGGGCGACGCACTCGGTTCGGGTGGTGACCCACTTCACGCTGACCTGGCTGCTGGTGCTGTTCGTCGGCGCCGCGATGACGACCCAGGCGCTCGCCTACCTCGCGTGGCTGGCGATTGTGCCCCTCCTGGCTTTCTTCGTCGGGGGCCTTCGCGTGGGCGCCGGCTGGAGCGTCATCGTGGGTCTGGCGCTGGTGGGCGCGGCGGTGGCCCTCACCGTGCTGCCGCTCGAGTTCGGCGTTCCGGGGACGCCCCTCGTCCGGACACTGCGCGTCGCCAGCCTCCCGCCCGTCATCGCGGCCCTGGGCTTGTTCTTCGAGCTCTCCCGGGTGCGCAGCGCGAGTGAGATGGAGGCGGCACGCGCCGAGGCGATGCTGGCCTCCGAGGCCAAGGGCCGGCTGCTCGCCAAGGTGAGCCACGAAATCCGCACGCCGCTCAACGGAGTGCTGGGCCTCACCCAGTCGCTGCTGCTGCAGAAGCTGCCGGAGCGCGCCCAGCAGGACCTCGAGCTCATTCAGCAGAGCGGCGCCGGGTTGCTCGCCCTCATCAACGACCTGCTCGACATCGCCCGCGCCGAGTCGGGGAAGCTCGAGCTGCGCCTGGGCCCCGTCGAGCTGACGCGGGTGCTGCGCGAGGTGGTGGCGCTCCATCAGCCGGCGGTCGGGAACAAGCCCGTCCGGCTGACCACGAAGGAGCTCCCCGACACGCCCCTGTGGGTCCGCACCGACGAGGTGCGGCTGCGGCAGGTGCTCAACAACCTGGTGTCGAACGCGGTGAAGTTCACCGACGCGGGCACCGTGGCCGTCCACCTCACCCTCGGCCGCGCCGGCGGCGGCCTGCAGGAGTGCGCCATCGCCGTCGAGGACACCGGGCGCGGCATGTCCGCTGCGGGGCTGGAGCGGCTCTTCCAGCCCTTCACCCAACTCCACGCAGACCTCTCGCACCTCGGGTCCGGCCTGGGCCTGTCCATCGCCAGGGAGCTCGCGAACCAGCTGGGCGGAACGGTGTCCGCGGCGAGCACCGAGGGCGTCGGCTCGCTCTTCACCCTCCTCCTCGTCCTGGAGCGCTGTGAGGCGCCCCGACTCGCCCCGGCCGTTGCACCGCTCCCGGCCTTCCGCGCCCTGGTGGTGGACGACAACGCACTCAACCGCCGGGTGGCGCGGGCGCTGCTCGAGAAGCTGGGCGGGGTCGTCCTCGAGGCCCACGACGGGCAGGCAGCGCTCGAGGTGGCGGCGCGCGAGACGCTCGACGTCATCTTGATGGACCTGCAGATGCCCGTCCTGGATGGGCTCGAGGCGACCAGGGGCCTCGTCGCGCGCGGCGACCGCACGCCCATCATCGGGCTGACGGCCAGCGCCGGGCCGGACACCGCCGCCGAGTGCCGGGCCGCTGGAATGGTCGGGTGTCTGTCGAAGCCGGTGCAGCTCGAGGTGTTGCAGCTGGAGCTGTCCCAGGCGCTGGCCGCGAGGGTCCGGGCGGCGTGAGCCGCAGGAACGGGTGAGGGAGCGACGCATTCGCTCGCGTTCAAGCCGTCACCCGCGTGGTCCTTCAGCGAGGCAGGTCACCGACGCCGGCGCGCGATGCGGCCGTCGACCCGCGGTTGACGGGGTCGCCCATCGCCCGAGGCAGGTCACGGGGCGGACGCCGCCGGCCCCGCGCGAGCGCTCGTTCCACACACCCGCTCGTCGTCGTGACGGCGCCGGCGCGGCCATGCTTTCGTCTCGTCTTCATGGCCTTCAAGGACCACTTCTCGGGGCACGCGAGCGCCTACGCCACCTTCCGTCCCCGCTATCCGCAGGCGCTGGTCGACGCCCTCGCGACCGCCAGCCCCGCCACCACGCACGCGCTCGACGTGGGCTGCGGCTCGGGCCAGCTGTCAGTCCTGCTCGCCTCGCGCTTCTCCCGCGTCACGGCCACCGACCCCAGCGCCGCGCAGCTCGCGCAGGCGGAGCGCGCGGAGCGGGTCGAGTACCGCTGCGTCCCCGCGGAGTCGACGGGCCTCGAGCCGGCCTCGGTGGACTGCATCGTGGCTGCGCAGGCCGCGCACTGGTTCGACCTCGAGCGCTTCGTGACGGAGTGCCGCCGCGTCGGACGACCCGGCAGCCTCGTCGCCCTCGTCACCTATGGGCTGCTCTTCGTGCGGCCGGACCTCGACCTGCGGCTGACCCGCTTCGCGCTCGAGGACCTCGCCGACTTCTGGCCTCCCGAGCGCCGCCACGTCGATGACGGCTATGCGTCGCTGTCGTTTCCGCTGGAGCCAGTCCCCCTCCCGGCCGTGTCGATGCGCGCCACCTGGAATCTGGCGGAGCTGCTCGGCTACGTCGGCACCTGGTCCGCCGTGCGCGCGGCCGAGCGGGAGAGCCGGGGAGACCTGTTCGAGACGTTCCAGGCCGAGCTCGCCGACGCCTGGGGCGACCCCGCGATGGCCCGGGAGATCGAGTGGCCGCTCGCCATCCGCGCGGGAAGACGGTGACGGTGACGGTACCTGACTGACAAGTGATGGTGCACGCCCGGCGAGGGGCCTGCATCCGCTCGATGCCCCGTGTCAGCCCTCGTCAACCCGCCGCGTGGCGACTCGCGGCCTTCCTCAATCCTCCGGCACGGAACGTCGCGGCACGACGGCTCCGCTGCGCTGGGAGCACCGCCCAAGGTGCGGTAGGTCGTGGACATGATTCTTCAGTTGAAAGACCTGGCGAGCCAGAAGCTCATCTCGGTGCCCGAAGAGGGCCTGACCTTCGGCCGCGAAGGGGGCGACGCGCAGGTGCAGGTCGCCGACATGGGCGTCTCGAAGCGCCACGCTGAGATCTTCTGTGAAGGCGGCGCCTGGTTCCTCAAGGACCTCGGCAGCTCGAACGGCACGATGCTGGCGAACGAGCGCATCGCCGACGCGACCGAGATTCTCCCGGGTGACGTCTTTCAGCTGAGCAAGCGCAAGTTCGAGGTCTTGGAGGTCGTCGAGGACGGCGCCGAGGAGGAGGAGGCCCCGCCCGAGGACGATGGGCCGATGATGACCGAGCCCGAGCGCAAGCCGGCCGCGAGGCCGAACGGAAAGCCGGCGCCCGCGGCCAAGAGCGCGCCGCCTCCTGCCAAGAAGCCCGCGGGCCAGAAGATGGCGCCGGCTGGCAAGACGAGTGAGCCGACGCGGGGCGCTCCGGGTGGCGACGAGGGTGGCGACGAGGGTGGCGGCGAAGAGATGGGCAACGCCAGCGTGGGCCAGGTGCTGGCCGGCGTGCCGAAGGCGGTCGGGTACTACCTCGTCAACGTGCCGCTGATGCTGCTCAACCCGTTCGGGACCATTCGCAAGGGCATCGAGGAGCAACCGAAGGACCCGATGGGCCGCATGGAGCTCATCGCGTGGGCGCTGCCGGGCACGTTGTTCTCGGGGGCCGTCGGGGCGCTCGCCGGGTTGATCGGCGGCATCATCCGCGGCGACTTCGGGGCGGCCATCGCGGACTCGGTAAAGGCGCTCGTCCTCGGGGCCATCTTCGGGGTCGTCGGCGCGGTCATCAGCGGCGTCATCTGGCACCCGCTGCTGACCTGGGTCATCGAGAAGCTCTTCAAGGGTACGAGCGACGCGCGGGGCCGGACGAACTACTTCCTGCAGACGCAGACGGCGGTCATCATCGCGGTGCTGCCCAGCGGGCTCACTGTCATCGTGGCGGCCCTCCGCGCGCGCTTCGGTATTCCCTTCATCGGGCTGGTCCCCGTCCTGCTGTCGGCCGTGACGGGCGCCCTGGCGCTCTTCGTCTTCATCAAGTGGATGGAGCACTTCAACACGGCGAAGTGGGTGAAGATCGTCGGCTACGTGTGCCTCGCGCTCACCGCGCTGTCGGCCCTCGCGGGGATTCCGGGAGCGCTCGCCACTGGCAGCGTCTCCGCGCCGGTCGTGGCATCGGCCGGCACCGACACGGCCGAGCTCGAGGGCATCGATGAGACGACGAGGCAGACGCTCGCGACCGCCAAAGCGAACATCGAGACCATGAAGGCCAACAACCTGCCGGCCGAGTCCATCAAGGCGGCCGAGGACGGCTACCAGCAGGCGCTCGCGGCGGCGAAGAAGGCGGCCGAGGCGATGAAGGGCGCCGAAGTGCCGGACGCGAAGGAGCCCAAAGACACGGAGGACACCAGGCCCCCGGCCGAGCCGAAGGACGACAAGAAGCCACCGGTGGCGAAGGCCGACGAGCCGAAGAAGGACGCCAAGCCGCCCGAGCCCCCGAAGGAGGACCCCAAGCCCGTCGAGAAGCCCACCGCCGTTGAGCCCGAGACGACCAAGGCGACGCCGCCTCCGCCCGCGCCAGTTCCGTCGGGCAGCGGCTATGCGTCGTGGCGCGCGAAGTTCGACAACATCGAAAAGCGCGTCACCGACGACCCGACGCTCCTCAAGGGCAAGGTGCTCAAGACGTACATGGACCTGCAGGAGAAGTCGGCCGAGGCCGAGGCCGCCGTCCGCAAGGAGTACAAGAAGGTCGACGGTAAGACGTTCACCCACCTCCGCGACGCGGCGCTGTACGAGCGGTCGCAGGGCACGGTGAACGACCTGCACAAGGCGCTGTTCGGGAAGTGAGCTTCAACGCCGGCGTGACGCCACCGTGCGCGGGCGTGCCTCGAGCCCCTTGAGCGCTTCACGCACCGACAGCGGGCTGAGCCGGCCCTTCCACTGTTCGAGCCAGGTGCGCACCACCTCGGGACGCTTCTTCCCGAGCGACCGCATCGCCCAGCCGATGCCCTTGCGGAGGAAGAAGTCCTTTCCGTCGACGGCGTGTTCGATGACGAAGGCGAGCAGCTCGACGTCGGTCTCCTCACCGCGCACCACCTGACACACGAGCGCCGCCCGCTGGAGCCACAGCTCGTCGCTCGACGCCCATGCGCGGACCACCTTCGTCATCGCGGCCGGGTCGTTCTCCAGGGCCGTCCGCACGACGTGGCTGGCCAGCTCGTCCACCAGGTCCCACCACGCGCCGGTGCGGATGAGGTGTTCGAGGAGCGCCCGGGCCTTCGCGGTGACGAGGGGACGATGCGGCGGCAGCCGAAGCACGTTGATCGCGACGAAGCGCTCCTCGCGGAACTCGGCGTCGTCCCACAGCGGGCGCACCCGTCGCTCGAGCTCGGCGAAGGACGTGGCCGGCGTCGATGAGAACAGCTCGTTCGCCAGGTGCCTCGCCGTCGGCACCGCGACGCCGAGGCACGGCAGCTCGGACTTGAGGTAGCGCTGCATGCCCTCGGCCTTTTCGGGTCGCGCGTGTCGCCGGAGCGCTTGGCGAACCTGCGCGGACGTCGGAGCGAGACGAGGCGTCATCGAGAGGTCCCTTCATTCCTTCTCACGAGCAGGGCCGCGCAGGACGTCTGGCGCCCGGGTTCTTCACCTCGACCCGGGGGCGCCCTGGCGAAAAGAACGCCCACCCGTCATGCCGTCTGCGCCAGCCCCTCGCTGCGTCACAACTCCAGCAGCTTCATCTTGTTCTTCGCCGCCTTCGCCAGCTTGCCCTTCCCCTTCGTGGCGAGCTGCTCCAGCACGTCGGCGCCCACGTTCTTCAGCTCGAACTGGGGCTTCTCGGCGAAGTGGACGCCCACGTAGTACCGCGCCTCGTCCGACAGGGCCTTCGCCTTCATCACCGCCTCGGCCACCCCGAAGCCCTCGCTGTGCAGCTTCTCGAGCTCGGCCAGGGACGGGTCTCGCTGCCGCGCCCGCGGGTGCGGGTCGAGCGAGTGATGGAGCAGCTGCTGCACCACCACGCCGAAGCGGTCCTCGGGCGTCGCGGCGGTCGACCGTCCCAGCATCTGCCCGATGGCCTCGGCCCGGGCCGGGTCGCGCTTGCCCAGCGCCTTCGCCTTCTCGCGGAGCAGCTCGGCCCAGGCCTCGGCGTCCACCGCGCGCACCGGCTCGAGCTGCTTGCGCGCCACCGAAAGCGCGTCGCCCAGGTTCTTCCCGCCGGCGTCGAGCAGCGCCTTGACGTCCTTCTTCGTCAGCTTCTGCGCGAGCGGCGAGAGGATGTCGGCCAGCACCTGGGCGCCGGCCTCGTCTTCGGCGTCAGCGAGCGCCTCGGCGAGGAGCGACGGCCCGTCTTCGAGCTCCACCACCACCTTCGCGGCGGTCTCGGCCCGGGCCCGGTCGGCGCCGCGCGCGGTGGGGAGCAACGTCTTCGCCGCCAGCGTCGCCGCCTTGCCCTTGAGCGTCACCGCCAGCTGGCCCAGGTGCTGAATGGCCCACAGCGCCACCGGCGCGTCTTTCGAGGCGCACAGCTCGGCCAGCTCGTCTGCGAACTCGACGCCGATGGGCAGCACGGTGAGGGAGTCACGCGCGCCTCGGGCCACGTGCACGTTCTCGTCCTCGAGCAACGCCATCAGCTGCCGCACCGCCTTCTTCGAGGGGCTCTTCGTGGCGGCGAAGCGCAAGGCGGTGGCGGCCTCCATGCGGACGAGCGGCGCGTGCTTCGACGAGAAGAAGTGCAGCAGCTCGTCCTGCGTCTCGGGCAACTCCAGGAACCCGAGCATCTTGAGCGCGCCCCGCGTCGCGTCCTCGTCCTCCAGCGTCTTCTTCTTCTCGAGGAACTTGAGCACCTGCGTCTTCATGACCCGGCGCTGCGCCTCGGACATCTCGCGGGCCTCGTGGCGCAACGAGAGCGCCACCTTGTTGATGGCGTCGAAGCTCTGGCCGCGCAGGCCCTCGAGGGCGAGCTCGAAGCTCTGCTTGCCGCCCACCGCGGGGAGCAGCTGCGACAGCACGGCGCGCGCCTCGGGGGTCGCGTCGGTGAGGCGGGCCTTGAGCTCGGGCAACGCGGCTTCCCCGAGCGCGGCGATGGCGTCCCGCGCGGCCGACGCCACGTCCCGCGAGCGGTTGAGCGAGTCGAGCATCACCGGGAGCCCCTTGAGCGCCTTGAGCTTCCCCAGCGCCTCGAGCGCGGCCTCGGCGTACGCGTCGAGCTCGTTCCTGGCCAGCTCCACCAGGTGGGCGACGACGGCGGCGTCCTTCACCTCGAGCTCGCCGAGGACGACGGCGGCGGCGATGCGCTTGCGGGGCGTGGGGTCGTCGAGCAAGGCGACGATGCGCTTGATGGGGTCCATGTTCGTCCCTCCGGGAGAGAAGGTGCGAAGGGTACCCACCTCGTCGACGAGTGGAAACGGGAAGCGCCGCCACGGCGCGCCGTGCGGGGACTCGACCGCCGCAGGTGGTGCTCGAACACGTCTTTCTGGGTCTGGGGATGTGAGCCCGGGCGTCCCGGGCAGGGAGGGGATCCTCCCTGGCTCCACCCCGCCAACCGGCGGCGTGGGTGTCTGGCCCGTCGCCGGCCTCCGTGGACACATCTTTCTGTGTCTCCGCGCCACCGTCGGTGGGCGGCGTGGGTCGAGGGGGCTGTCGTCGCCTCCTGGCACACGTCCTTCTTTGTCTCCGCGGCACCGTCGGTCGGCGGCGTCGAGTCGAGACGGCGTCGTCGTGTACTGGCACACGTCTTTCTTTGTCTCCGCGGCACCGTCGGTCGGCGGCGTCGAGTCGAGACGGTGTCGTCGCCTCCCGGCACACGTCTTTCTTTGTCTCCGCGGCACCGCGGTCGGCGGCGTGGGTCGAGACGGTGTCGTCGCCTCCTGGCACACGTCCTTCTTTGTCTCCGCGGCACCGTCGGTGGGCGGCGTGGGTCGAACTCGCCTGCACACGTCTTTCTTTGTCTCCGCGGCACCGTCGGTGACCGGCGTCGATATCTGGCCCCGTCGCCGCCCTCCGTGGACACATCCTTCTTTGTCTCCGCGACACCGGAAGGATGGCGGCGTGGGGCGAGAGGCTCTGGCCCCCGGACACGACCGCCGGTCGACCGGCGGGGCGTGGGTCGAGACGGCGTCTTCGCCTCCCGGCACACGTCCTTTGTCTCCAGCGCCCCGTCGACCGGTGGACGGCGTCGTCGCCTCCCGGCAAACGGCTTTCTTTGTCTCCGCGGACACCGTCGGTCGGCGGCGTGGGTCGAGAGGGCCGGGCCACCGCACACGTCCTTCGTCTCCACTGCACCGTCGACCGGCGGGCGTGGGTGCCCGGCCAGCGTCGCTCCCCGCCACGTCATCGTGTGTCGCCACCGCACCCTCGTCCCCAGCGTGGAGAGCCGGCGGGTGTGGGTCTGGTCGCTCGACCCACCTCAGCGCACCTTCCGGTGGCCATCCCGGCAGGCCTCGCCGAGAGTTCTGCGCATGACGCGCCTTCGGCTCCTCGCTCTCCTTCTCGTCGTCAGCGGCTGCGTCACCCAGTCGACCTACGACTCGCTCGCCACCGAGCGCTCGGCGCTCGAGACGACGCTCGGCGAGAAGAACGCCGCCCTGGCCGAGCAGGAGCGCACCTTGACCCGCAAGGACACCCGCATCGTCGAGCTCGAGGCCGCCCTCGCCGACGAGAAGGACCGCGCGAAGGACCTCGGCGCGCGCATCGACCGCCTGGTGGCCGACCTCGCAGCGCTCACCCGCGACCGCTCGAAGCTTCAGGGCAGCGTCGAGCAGATGACGGTGGCGCTCTCGGAGCTCGAGAAACGACGCGCCGAAGCCGAGGCCCGCGTGCAGGAGTTTCGCTCGCTGCTGGCCCGCTTCCGCGCGCTCATCGACGCCGGGAAGCTCAAGGTGCGCATCGTCGACGGCCGCATGGTGGTGGTGTTGGCCACCGACGTCCTCTTCGGCTCCGGCTCGGCCACTTTGTCGAAGGAAGGCCGTTCGGCCGTCAGCGAAGTGGCACAGGTGCTCGCCTCGATTCCGCGCCGCGGCTTCCAGGTCGAGGGGCACACCGACGCCGTGCCCATCGCCACTGCGCAGTTTGCGTCGAACTGGGAGCTCGCCGCCGCCCGCGCCATCACCGTCACCCGTGCGATGGTGGAGGCCGGTCTCCCCGCGACGCGCGTGTCGGCGGCGAGCTACGCCGACACCCGGCCTGTCGCCTCGAATGGCACGGTCGACGGCAAGGCCCAGAACCGCCGCATCGACATCACCATCGTGCCCGACCTCTCGGCGCTGCCCGGCTTCGACGAGCTCAACCGCCTCGAGTCCACGCCGCGGTAGGCGCTGCAACGCCGGTCCTCGGTCGCCTCGTCACACGTGGCCACCACCGACCGGGACTCGGCGACCTCACACGGCGCGACGAGCTCCGGGCTCCCACGCAGGCTCCGAGAGCAGGCCACGGTGGGCAGGGCAACGGTCGGCAAGGTTGCCGTGGGAGACCTCCTTCGAGCCGATTCACGGTGCCACGGGGAGCGTCGGCACGACGATGGAGTCCACGCGACACGCGGCCGGTGCGCCCGCCGTGGAGACCTCCCTCGAGCCGATGTGCGCAAACGCGGGGAGCGCCCTGCTGCCGACCGCCTCGCCGCCGACTCAGTTCTTCACCTCGCCTCGAGTGAGCGTCTCGAGCAGCCCGATGAGGTCGGGGAACGTCACCTCGTACTTCGTCGAGCAGAAGTGACAGGTGACGGCGGTGCTGCCAGTGGTGTCGATGATGTCCTGCACCTGGGCCTTGCCGAGGGAGCCGATCATCTCGAGCGTGCGCGCCTTCGAGCAGGTGCACTGAAAGCGCGCGGGTGTACGCTGCGACACCGACAGCCCCGGGAACAAGCGCTGCCACAGCGCGTCGGGGGTCTCTTTCGGGCCTTCGCGCACGGCATCTTCGAGCAGGCCGCCCACCTGGCCGCGAAGGCGCTCGAACGCCGCGACGTCGCCCAGCGGCATCACCTGGAGCAGGACGCCGGCCACCAGGCCCAACGGCTCGTCGCCCACTGGCGCTCCGGCGATGGCCACGGCCGTCTTCACCTGCTCGCTGGCGGCGAAGAAGTGGTTCAGGTCGCCGGCGACGTCGAAGTCGGTCAACTCGACGGAGGAGCGGTAGAACTCGTGGCCGAGGTCCCGCAAGACCGACAGAAAGCCCGCGTTGCCGAGCGCCGCGCGCCACCGGAACGCGCCGCTCATCTCGACGCTCGCCAGCGGATTCTTGACGTACCCGCGCAGGGTGCCGTCGGTGCCCGCATCGACGAAGAGGCCGCGCAGCGGGCCGTCACACTCGAGCTGCAGGTTGATGCGCGATGGGCCCTTCTGGAGCGACGCTGTCAACGCGGCTCCCGCGAAGGCGCGCCCGAGCAGACCGGCCGCGGCAGGCGCCAGGCGGTGCCGGCCTCGGGCCTCCTGCGCGACGCCGGAGACGACTGCGAGAGACACGCTGATGCTCGTGGCCTCGATGAGGCCCTTCAACACGACATCCGTCGACACGACGCCCTCCATCACGACAAAGGGCGGCCCCGCATCACGCGGAACCGCCCTGGTGGCCCGATGCGGAACGTCCCCCAAAGGGGCGCTCCGTCAGGTCGAAACCGTCACCGCTTCAGCAACCGCCGTCAGCGACCGAGCCGCCGTCCGGGCAGGTCCCGCCAGCGTCGGGCGTGGTGCTGCCCGCGTCGGCCGTGGTGCCGGCGTCGGCCGTGGTGCCGGCGTCAGTCGCCGTTCCTGCGTCGATGACAGAACCAGCGTCGGCGCTGCCGCCGTCCACCACCACTCCAGCGTCCGGGGGACGCGGCACGCACACACGGAGTCCGCCCTGGCCGTCGACGCAGAAGTCGGAAGCCGGGCACTGCGCATCGGTCATGCAGGTGGTGCGGCAGGTGGTCGGCCCACCATCGACGCCGGTGCAGGTCGTGCCGCCGAGGCAGCGCGTCGCCTGGCCCGTGCACGGGTCGCCCACACGAACCGGGATGATGCGGTTGGGGGACTCGCAGAAGCCCGTCGTCAGGTTGCAACCGCCGATGCCGCCGTCGAAGCGCGGGCAGGTCACGCCTGGGTTGTCGCAGCGCGGCGAGCAGATGCCGATGTCGTAGAGGCCACCGTCACGCAGGGTGAGGCCTTCGCAGGTGTAACCCGTGCGGCAGCTCGACTGGCCCAGGTTCGGCTCGGCGCAGCTCTTCTGGCAGATGGGGTCGGCGTTCTGCCCCGGCGGCAGACAGATGGCGAACTCTTCGCTGTCGTCACCGTCTGGGTCGCAGTCGGCATCGCGCCGGCATTCTCGGGAGCAGTACCCACCGACGTAGGAGGTCGGCTGCGGGCCACCATCGCGACCCGGGCGAACGCCGCCGTCCGGGAGCTGCAACACCTCGGTGATGCAGAAGCCACCGGCGCCCGGCGCACCCGGCGAGGGCGCACGGCAGGCCGCCGTGTTGGCGCAGGCGTTCCCGGTGATGGAGGTGACGTCGAGCCGGAAGTTGGGGTTGGCGCTGCTCAAGTCAGAGGGCAGGCAGGCCGGCAGGGGCATCGTCATTGAGCCGATGTTGAAGCACGAGTAGCCGCTGCGGCACGGGTTGGCCATGCTGCAGCCCGTCGGGAAGCACGACGTGTTCTCCTCGCCGAAGATGCCGGTGAGCGCGAGACAGGCGCTGCCCATGGGGCAGTCGTCGGTGCCCTGCGAGCCGCAGCCCTCGACGGTGCAGAACCCGCCCGGGTAGCTGAAGTTGCCCGCGACGCTGGTGCGCTTGCACGCCGCCGACTGGCCCAGCGTGGCCTGGCACTCGCCGTCGTTCATGCACTGGTCGCCGACCTTCTTGGGGGGCGCGATGCAGGCGCCGTTCTCGCAGACCGGCGTCGCCGTGCCCACGCACGAGCGGCACATCTCGCCAGCCGAGCCGCAGATGTTGTTGTTCTGCCGGTTGGTGTTGCGCGCCTGGCACTGGCCGTTCATCAGCCGGCAGCCGTCGCAGCCCACGCCCGCGTCACCACCAGCCATCCCGCCGCCCGCTCCGCCGCCACCAGTCGAGCCAGCGCAGGTGAACGTGGTCGCGTCACAGGTCGTGTTCGACGCCGCGCAGTTGACACACGCGTTGCCCGACGTGCCGCAGGTCGTGTTGAGCGAGTTGTCCGGGCGCTTGGTGCACACGTTGCCCGTGCAGCAGCCATCGCAGTTGGCCGTGCTGCACGTCTGCATGCCGCACGACGGGGTGATGGCCGCGAGAAAGCCGAGGGCGGCTCCAAGGGCGAGAGCTTGCATCTTCATGAATACGGCTCCTGCTTCAGCGTTGAACGTCGCCCTCCGGGCAGGGCGACAGTGTGGTGAAAGGTAACTCTCGGAAGGGCGCGGCTCAAAACAGAAGGCCGGGCGCTCCGTCAAGTGCTGACTCGAAGCGACCGGCCCGTTTCTTCGCCCCGCCTGAACGCAGCACGTCAAACGGTGAACGCACCCTACGCTGGATCAGAACGGAATGTCATCTCCGCCCGGTCCCGATGGAGGCGGCCCGCTCATCTCGTCGGGAGGACCACCGCCGAAGTCGTCACGGCGAGCGCCGGGGCCGGGGCCCATCGACGCGCCGTCAGGCCGGCCCGCGCCCGCGCCACCGCCGAGGAACTGCACCGTCTGGGCGACGACCTCGGTGGTGTAGTTCTTCTTGCCCTCCTTGTCGGTCCACTCACGGGTCTGGAGGCGACCCTCGACGTAACACTGCCGACCCTTCTTGAGGTACTCGCCGCACAGCTCCGCCAACTTCCCCCACACCACGATGCGGTGCCACTCCGTGCGCTCCTGCTTCTGGCCGCTCTTGTCGGTCCAGGATTCGTTGGTGGCGATGTTGAAGTTCGCGACCGCTGCGCCTGACGGGGTGAAGCGCACCTCGGGGTCCTTGCCGAGGTTACCGATGAGGATGACCTTGTTTACGCCGCCTGCCATGTGTGCCCTGCCTTTCGTCTCGAGAACCAGCCCATCGCGGGCCGGCGACGCAAAGCTGTAGCACGCAGGGCTGACATCGGATCAACGGCGAGCGACAAGTGCTCGGGATTGCTCAGCCTCCGGGCTGGACGGCCGGCACGGGCGTCGGCGAGGCGGGAGGCGGGGCTTCGACGGTCGTGGCCGGCTTCGGCGCGCGGGCCTCGGCGATGCGCTGGCTCAACAGCACCTCGAGCGAGCGGGCGAAGCTGGCGAGCTGGGGGTCGATGCTCCCCTGCGCGGACTTGAGGGTCTCCCACAACGGCGAGTCGGCCTGGTTCTGCTTCACCAGGCCGGGCACCAGGGCGTCGAGGGCGGCGGCGCGGTCGAGCTCGGGCGCGGTCCGCAGGGCAGACAGCAGCTCCATCGGCGCGTCGTGGGCCACCACCGCGAGCTGCTCGGCGAGGGAGGCGCTGGCGAGCTCGTCGGCCGCGGAGAAGCGGACGAACTCGAAGAGCCGCGAGACGGCCTCGAGCTGGCCCGAGGCGGCGAGTTCCACCAGGCTCGAGATCACCGGCGTGTCGAGCTGGGCGCGACGCGCAGCGTCCTTGAGGCGTCCGAAGACGTCGTCCGAGGCCTGCGCGCTGTCGAGGAAGATGCGCACGTGGGCGGGCTCCCGCGGGTCCGACGAGAGCAGCGCGTCGGCGATCACCGCGCGCACGGCCGGGTCCTTCTCGCTGCGCCACGCCGTGCGAAGGAAGGAGGCGTTGCGGCGGTCTGACTTCTGCCCCATCGCCACGTACGTCTTGACGCGGGTATCGAGCTCGGCGGGAGAGGACACCACCGTCACCGGGCGCATCATCGAGGCGACGGCCGCGGACGGGCCCTGGCTGGAGCCGACCGACGCCACCGCGGCGCCCAGCGCGTCGATGTGCTGCACCACGCCCGACGCCCGGCCGGGGAAGTCGTTCACCATCACCGAGAAGACGAAGCGCTCTCCGCCGACGGCCTGCACGTAGCCCGAGAGCGCCGAGACGTTTTCCAGGGTGCCGGTCTTCGCGCGCAGCCGGCCCACCGCGTCGGAGCCCTCGAAGCGGTACTTGAGCGTGCCGTCCTTGGCGGCGATGGCGAGGGCCGAGAGGTACTCCGGCGCCACCGGGAAGCGGTTCACCATGTGCACGAGGAGCTGGTTGGTCTGCGACGCCGAGAAGCGGTTCGAGTCGTTGAGCCCCGAGCCGTTCTTCATCACGTAGGTGCCGCGCCGCACGCCCACGTCGCGCTCGAGGAAGTCCTCCACCGCCTCGATGCCCTTCGCGTGGCTGCCCGGCGTGCCCTTCACCTCGGCGCCGATGGTCTTGATGAGCTGCTCGGCGACGAAGTTGCTCGAGTTCTTGTTGAGCCGCTTGAGCACGATGTCGAGGGTGTCGCTGAAGCCTGCCGCGATCATCTTCGCGCTGCCGGGCACGGTCCCGGTGCGAATGCGGCCCTTCACCTTCACCCCGCGCGCCTGGAGCATCTGCTTGAGCGTGAAGCCGAAATACAGCGCGGGCTGGTCGACCTTCTTCCACTGGCTCCACACGCCCTTCTCGAAGGGCACGACGCCTTTGACTTCGAGCTTCTGGCGCACCTTGTCCTTGTCCACGCCGCTGCTCACCGTGTACCGCCGCTGCGTCTTGCTGCCGGTGGACAGCTCGGACTCCACCACGAAGAAGTCACTGGGCGGCTCCACCTCGGCCACGCCAGGCGCGCCGAGTGAGTCTCCTGGCCGCAGGTAGACGCCCACGGTGTTCCAGTTGAGCGACAGCGCGCCGGTGGGGGCGAGGTAGGCCTTGTCGCCGCTCTCCTGGTCGAAGCCCGGCGCGACCCGCTCGCCGTCGAAGTAGGTCTCGTCGAGCACGATGCCGTCGGAGAGCTCCTTGAGGCCGCCGTGCACGAGGTCGGCGACCAGCCCGTAGAGCTTCTCGGTGGTGATGGTCGGGTCGCCGCGGCCGCGCACGTAGAGCACCTTCGCCTTGCCCTCCTTGAGCTCGGCGTCGGTGAGGAAGTCCGTCTCGAAGCGGAAGTCAGGCCCGAGGCTGGTGAGCGCCGCGGCCGCGGTGAAGAGCTTCACGTTGGACGCCGGGTTGAGGAGCTCGTCGCCGTCACGCGAGAAGACGACCGAGCCGTCGTCGAGGCTGCGCACCTGCACCGTCACCCGCGCGCCCTTGAGCGTCGAGGTCTCGATGACCGAGGTCAGCGCGCGCTTGAGCGCCTCCCGTTCGGCGGCCCGCGCCTTCGCATCCGGCGCCGCCTGCGCCGACAGCGCCCACAGCACCACCCCCAGAAAGCTGATCGTCCTCACGGTGCGCCCCAGTAAAGTCCGACCGGCCGTTGGCTGAAAGTTCGTGACGCCGATTCCACGCAGTCCATTCGAGGGGGCAGTCATGTCGGAGCGCATCGAAATCTCGAAGGTCATCCACGCGCCTGCACGGCGCATCTACGAGGCCTGGCTCGACCCAGAGGAGCACGCCCTCATGACGGGCGCCGCCACGTCCGGAGGTGATGACGGCGCCTACACCGCGTGGGACGGGTACATCGAAGGAAAGACGACCGCGTCGGAGCCCTACACCCGCATCGTGCAGTCCTGGCGCACCACCGAGTTCCCCGCCCGCCACCCGGACAGCACGCTCACCGTGGAGCTGACCGAGGTCGCGGGCGGCACCGAGGTGAAGCTGCTTCACGAGGGCGTGCCCGACGGGACGTCGACCGGGTACGAGAAGGGCTGGCACGACTTCTATTTCGAGCCGATGGCGAAGTACTTCGCGAGTCCCCGCGAGAAGCTGAAAGAGGGCGTGGAGGCGCTCGAGGAGGCCGCCGAGAAGGCCGGTGAAGCGCTCGAGGACGCGGTGGAGAAGGCCGGGGAAGCGCTCGACAAGGCCGGCCGTGAAGTGACGAAGGCGCTCGAGCGCGCGCGCAGCAACGCCCGCAAGCAGGCCGTCAAGGCCGTCAAGCAGGGGAAGAAGGTCCAGAAGCAGGTGGCGAAGCAGGCGAAGTCCCTCGGCAAGAAGGTGCGTTCGCTGGTGAAAGGCAAGAAGGCGGCCAGCGCGAAGAAGCCGGCGCCGAAGGGCAAGCCCGCGGTGAAGAAGGCGAAGGTGGCGAACAAGGCGGCGCCGAAGAGAAAGCCGTCGGCCGGGAAGCGGAAGCGCTGACACGCTCCGCGTGGCCGGTGGGCCACTACTTGTCCTTCAGGGCCTTGAGCGCCTTCTGCTTCTTGCGGCCCTGGC
>JBILEB010000303.1:0-4405 GCA_044352295.1 Myxococcaceae bacterium | reverse complement strand
CGTCCTTCGCAGCAGGGAGCGCCTCACCGCAGCTGCGACACGTCGTGGGGATGCAGTCGGTCGTCGTGGTGGGCACGAGAAGTTCCCGACAATGTCCCTTGTGCCCAGGCTGACCGCCGGGCTTTCGACCCGTCGGCTCGCGCTTGGCCCCGGTCGAAGTGGAACCCGGAGGTGTGCTCGTGCCACCGCCGCTGCGGCCTTCCAGCTGGGCCAGGCGCAAACTCAGCACGCGAATCTGCTCGAGAGCCTGCTTGAGCTGGCCCTCCAGTTCGGCGATGCGTGCGTCGCGGGGGTCGACCGGGTCCACAGGTCAGGAGAGATCATACTTGGTGACCCCTGTCGATCCCCCCGTGAACGCGTACGTCTGCGAACTGTCGCACTCTTCCTGGCGCATCAGTCCGCTGCTGACTTGCGCTCCCCAGCGTCGGAACCACTTCACGGTCTTGTCCGGCGGTGCTGAGTGCGCTCGAGGTGGCCGCCCGTCGGGTCAGGGCCGAGGGCGACGAGATCGTCAGCGGGCGAATCGTGTCGACCACGGCGCAGACGAAGAGGCCTCCGAACGGCGTCATGTGGGCTGCGACGCGCACGGCTGGGCAGGGTTCCTCGGGTTCGCGCCATGTCGTGCGAGTCGTTGGAGTCGACCCCGCTCCTCACCAGCGTGGACCGCGCCTTCCTTCAACGCGCCGTTCGAAGCCAGCGCGCGTAGGCAGAGGTCTCGGGGTGGCCCACGTCGAACAGCGCGCCGCCGAGCGCGAAGACGCCTGCGACGACGAGGACTCCCGCCACCGCGACGGTCACCCAGAACGTCCTGTCGCCAGGCGCTGGCGCACCCACCATGCGCGCGACCGTCGACACGCCGTGAACGAGGTGCACCACACCCGCGAGGCCCAGCACGAGGTAGTACGGCCAGAAGAAGGCGGGCACGAACTGGAAGGTGAAGGCCAGCCCCGCGAACGACACGCCCTCGGGCACTGCTCCGCTCCAGGCCGGGCCGCGCGTCGCCAGCACGTGGCCGACGATGACGAGCAGCAGGAAGCGGCCTGCGTACCGGAACAGCCGCACGCGCCACGGGCCACTCGAGGCGTCGACCCGGAATTTCACCAACCGCACCACGGCCGAAACGACGTGCACCACGAGCGGGAGCAGCACGAGCAGCAGCTCCACCGCGGGCGCCTGGTACGCCTGCCGCGCCGCGTGCTGGAGCTCGTCGTAGCGGCGTTCTCCCCAGACCGCGGCTGCCTGGTTCAACAGGTGGACGGTCAAGAACAGCGCGAAGGTGGCGCCGCTGAGGGCCTGGACCTGCAGGAGTCTTTTGCGCATGCCCTCAAGACGAGGCCCTCGCCCCGGCCGTGACATGGGCCGCCAGCGCCTCGAGCTTGTCGGGGTTCGAGGTGGTGTGGACTGTGGCGATGACGTCTCCGTCGGTCTCGAGCTGCGTCACCGAGGCCAGCCGGTCGCCCTCGAAGACGAGCACCGCGGGCCAGCCGTTGACGCTGCGCAGCTCGAGCCGGGTGTCGAGCGGCTGCTTCTGCGCGATGCCGAGGAAGAAGCGGGCCACGTGGTTGGGCCCGTGAATCACCTTGAGCGCCGCGCGCACCTTGCCCCCGCTGTCTGTGGTGAGGGTGACGTCTCGGCTCAACAGGCGCTCGAGCCCGGGCAGGTCGCCCTCCATCACCGCCGACAGAAAGCGCGTCACCATCGCCTCGTGGGCGACCTCGTCTTTCGCGAAGCGGGGCTTGCCGGCCTGCACGTGGGCGCGCGCGCGATGGAGGAGCTGCCGCACCGCCGCCACGTCACGCCCCAGCACCCGCGCGATGTCGTCGTGCGACTGCTCGAAGGCCTCGGCGAGGACGAAGACGGCGCGCTCCAGCGGAGAGAGGCGCTCGAGCAACACGAGGAACGCCAGCGAGATGCCTTCGACGTCGACGGGCGAGACGGCGAGGGCTTCGGTGGCGACGGGCTCTGGGAGCCACGGGCCGACGTACGTCTCGCGCTGCACCCGGGCGCTCTTGAGCACGTCGAGGCAACGGTTCGTCACCACGCGCTCCAGCCACGCGCCGTCGTGCTCGAGGGCGTCTTCGTGCTGGGCGAAGGCCAGGTGCGCCTCCTGCACGACGTCCTCCGCGTCGGTCCACGAGCCGAGGAGGCGGTACGCCAGCGCCTTCAGGCGCCGCCGGTGGGGTTCGAAGTCACGCATGGCGAACCGTCAGACGAGCGCGCGCGCCGGCCTGTGACATGGCGCTGACGGCAGGGTGCATGTGCGTGAACGTGCCACAGCTGGCCGAGCCGTGAGAGGGCCAGCCGAACCAGGGTGGGAACGCGGCCCACCTGCACAGAGCGGGCGCCGGCATCCCATGGGGGACCCTTTTTCGAGAGTCCCGACGCGACTGGCGCACACTCGTGACTCCTTTCGTCGAGGCCCCGTGCACTTTCGCTTGTCGCTCCTGGTCGTGTCCGTTGCACTCAGTGGCTGTTTCCTCGGGTTGAACCCGGACCCGGACCCCGACCGTGCCACGGGTGGCGGCTCGAGCGGCGGCGGCTCGAGCGGCGGCGGCTCGAGCGGTGGCGGCTCGACGGGCGGCGGTTCGAGCGCGGGCGGCGGTTCGAGCGCGGGCGGCGGCTCGAGCGCCGGTGGGTCACCCTACCCGGTGCTCCCGCTCGCACGCGCCACGAAGGTGCAGGTGGGGGTCGGCTTCGCGTGCGCGCTCACGACGACGGGCAAGGTGCGGTGCTGGGGCCAGTCCGCGACGTCCACGGCCGGAGGCAACGGCATGGCCTACCACTTCGGCAGCCCCACCTGGACCGGTGACATCCCGGAGCCGGTCGCAATTGCCGGCCTGCCGCCGGTGACGGACCTCGCGATTCAGTACTCCCACGTCTGCGTGCTGACGAACGCGAAGAAGGTGCTGTGCTGGGGCCGCAACAGCGAAGGGCAGATTGGCAACGGCACGCAGGACACCGTGCTGGCCCCGTTCGAGGTGCCCGTCTCGAACGTGCGGAAGGTGGCCGTCGGGACCGACCACACCTGTGTGCTCTCACGGCTGCACGCGCAGAATCGCCGAGGCCACCGCCACCAGGAGCGTGCCGCCGGGCTCGACCACGAAGTCGACGGGCTGGTCGGCCAGCTCGATGACCCGCTGCACTTCTCCGGCTGGCGTGAGCACGTTGATGCTGTTGTCATCTCGCAGGCTCCAATAGATGGCCCCGCTCGGAGCCACCCGCACGTGCCGCATCGAGCCCAGCCGCGCGACTGAAGCGAGGCCCGGCAGAAAGTCGCGGCCCTCCGTTTCTGGTCGGCCCGCCAGCAGCCTCACGCCGCCGTCGATGGTCACTTCGAAGAGCTCCGTCGCTTGGACTCCAAAGGCGCTGCTTCGATGCGGTTCCGCGCCGCGCAGAAGCGCGCGTGGAACTGTGCGGCCGTGAGCGGCGGGTTCGGGTTGTACTCGTTCTCCAGGCACGGCTTGCCAGCTCCCGCAGGCGCTCGCCCACCTCGAGTCACGCGAGGCGGTTGGGAAGGTGATCGTCAGCGTCTGGTCAGCGCTCCTGCTGGCCGACCCACGACGACTGGGCGACGGCGCTCGATCTGCGTGACACGCGAACACCGGTGCTCCGTGCCGCTCACCTCGTAGACCGAGCGCTCGATCGCCATCGTGCACCCTACGCCGCGCTGGAGATGGGTGAGTGTCAGGGGTGACGGGTACACCTGCAGCAGGGTGAGTGGGGAGCGGCGGCGGGAGCCACAGACATCGGTGCTGCGACAGGCCATTCGACAAGGCTGGCCGCAGGTGTGCGAGTCGGTGCCGACGCGGGTGCGGCAGGAGGTCTCAGCCTTCCTGCACTGCGGCGACGTCCGACGCGGCTTCGTGGAGGTGTCGTGTGAGGACTGCCGCAAGTCGCGGCTGGTGGCCTTCTGCTGCAAGGGCCGAGGCTTCTGCCCCTCGTGCACCAACCGACGCGCCGTGGAGACGGGCGTGCGCGTCGAGGCGCTGCTGCCGCGGGTGCGTCACCGGCAGTGGACCCTGAGTCTGCCCTTCAGCCTGCGCTTTGCCGTCGTGAAGCGTCCCGCCTTGCTGAAGCGCCTGGAGCGCCGGCTGGTATGGGCAGCGTGGTGCTGGCAGCGACGGGTGGCCCGGCGACTCGGCGTCAGCGGGTCTCTGCGCGGAGGTGCCGTCGTCTTCACTCAGTGGTTCGGCTCGACGTTGCAACTGACGCCGCACCTCCATGCCTTGCTGCCGGAGGCCCTGTGGACGACGACTGGCGACGTGGTGGAGCTCCCCGCACCAGCCAGCCAGGGCGATCAACCCACGCTGCCCGTGTGCCCGCGCGACGGCGGCCCTGCGGAAGACCCCGACGAGGGCACCGACCGCACCATCGGCTCACTCATCGGCGAGCGCGTGGCCATCTC
>JBILEB010000179.1:0-15019 GCA_044352295.1 Myxococcaceae bacterium | reverse complement strand
GCGAACGAAGCCGTCGCTTTCGTGGCGCTGGTGTGGAAGGGAATGACCTCATGCCGACGCCTGCTCCCACGTCACGCGTCATCGAGGCGCGCACGCGCGTCATCTACGGCGACACCGATCAGATGGGCGTCGTCTACTACGCGAACTACTTCCGGTACTTCGAGCTGTCCCGCAGCGAGTTCTTCCGCTCGCTAGGTGGCAGCTACGTCGAACTCGAGCGCGAGGGCTTCGGCCTGCCGGTCGTCGAGGCGAGCGCCCGCTATCAGGCTCCGGCGAAGTACGACGACGTCATCGTCATCGAGGTTCGCCTCACCGAGCTGCGACGGGCCTCGTTGCGGTTCGAGTACCAGGTGCGGCGTGAGGCGACGGGCGAAGCACTGGCTACCGGCCACACCGTGCATGCGTGTGTCGGGCCGCAGGGAAAACCGACGGGACTTCCACCGGCGGTGGTACGACTGCTCTCGGCAGCGCCAGGCTGAACCCTCTCTTCGGAGCCCTTCCATGGATCGCAATCTCGCCCTCGAAGTCGTCCGCGTCACCGAGCAGGCCGCCATCGCCTCGGCTCGCCTCATGGGCCGCGGGAACAAGAACGAGTCCGACCAGGCCGCCGTCGACGCGATGCGCCGCGCCTTCGACACGCTCAACATCGACGGCACCGTCGTCATCGGTGAGGGCGAGCGCGACGAAGCGCCCATGCTCTACATCGGCGAGCGCGTCGGGAAGGGCACCACGAGCGCCCCGCCGGTCGACATCGCGCTCGACCCGCTCGAGGGGACCAACCTCTGCGCCTACGGTCGGCCGGGCGCCATCTCGGTGGTCGCGCTCGCCGACAAGGGCAACCTCCTCAACGCCCCCGACACCTACATGGAAAAGATCGCCTGCGGCCCCGGCGCGCGCGGGGCGATCGATCTCGCCAAGTCTCCGACGTGGAACCTCAAGTCCGTGGCCGATGCGCTCGGCCGCGCGGTGGCCGAGCTCACCGTCGTCATCCTCGATCGCGAGCGGCACCAGGAGCTGATCGCCGAGGTGCGTCAGGCCGGCGCGCGCGTGCGCCTCATCGAGGACGGTGACGTCGCGGGCGGAGTGTCGACGTGCTTCGAGTCGAGCGGCGTCGATCTCCTCATGGGCACCGGCGGCGCGCCCGAGGGCGTCATCGCGGCAGCGGCGATCCGGTGCGCTGAGGGCGACTTCCAGGGCCGCCTCAAGTTCCGCAATCCCGAGGAGCGCGCCCGCGCCAGGAAGATGGGCATCGACGACGAGCACCGCGTCTACCGCGCCGAGGAGCTCGCCCGTGGCGACGTCATGTTCGCGGCCACTGGCGTCACCTCGAGCGACTTCCTCAAGGGTGTTCGGTTCTTCGCCCACGGCGCCGAGACCCACTCGATCGTCATGCGGTCGAAGACCGGCACTACGCGTTTCGTCACCGCCACCCACCGCTTCGACAAGAAGCCGATGTGAGGGGCGGACTGCTGGTAGGCTCTCACCCGTCCTCGCGTTCCACAGGAGTGATTCGACCCATGCCTGGCGCCTCCCGCTCCGTCGTCTTCAACGCCCCGCTCGAGAAGTGCTTCGAGGTGATCTCCGACTACGAGCGGTACCCCGAGTTCCTCCCAGAGGTGCGGAAGATCCGCACGTCGAACCGCAAGGGGGCCGAGGTCGACGTGCAGTACGAGGCCGAAGTGGTGAAGGTGATCAAGTACACCGTGCACATGAAGGAGGAGAGGCCGAACCGGGTCTCCTGGACCTTCATCGATGGTGAGTTCATGAAGGACAACCGCGGCGGGTGGGTGCTCGAAGACGGTGGCAACGGCACCACGAAGGCGACCTACAACATCGAGGTCACCGTCGGGCCGCTGGTGCCCAAGACGATCCTCAACGCGCTCGTCGACAGCCAGCTGCCGAAGCTGCTGGAGAACTTCAAGAAGCGCATTGAATCGATGAAGTGACCGGCCTTCTGTCGGAGGGCAGTGAATTCGGGCTGTTGGTTTCGTATCCGGGCGGGTTGATGGAGGGCTCGGGGCGGTTAGTATTGAGCTGTTGGGTTCGGTCGGTGGACGGGAGTCACAATGCTCGACGGGTACATCATCGAAGAGCTGCGTCGCCGCGAAGCTGAGCGTCAGCGCCAGGAGCGTCAGCGGCCCCAGGTCGAGATCCCCGTTCACCGGGAGGACGACGAAGGCCGCGACCGCCGCTCCGAGCGTGAGGAGCCCTCTGAATCTGGCGGCTCCATCGTCACCATTGACTTCTGACTCCGCTGCATCGGGCCTGGCTCGATGATTCCCCGAAGCATCCGTCGATGGTTCGACCGGGGCGCGCGCCTCAAGGTCTTCTACGACGAGGCTTACCGGCTTCCACTGTCGGGCGTGGAGTCCGGGCCCCGGCAGCTCGAGACGCGCCGCGCCGATGACGTCCTGCACTTCCTCGTCTCGGACGAGATCGTTCGCCCCGGTGACGTGCTGACCCCCCAGCCGGCGAGCTACGGCGAGCTGGGGCGGGTGCACACCGACGAGTACCTCGAGTCGTTGCAGAAGGCCGAGACGCTCGCCCGCATCTTCGCCGTCGACGTCAGCGACGTGTACGCCGATGAGCTGCTGCGGACCATTCGCCTGGCCACCGGGGGCAGCATCGCGGGCGCTCGCCACGCGCTCGAGCACCGCTCTCCGGTGCTGAACCTGTTGGGAGGGTTTCATCACGCCGCGCCGACGAAGGGCGGCGGCTTCTGTGCGGTCAACGACATCGCCGTCGCCGTCGCAGCCCTGCGCGCGGATGGGTTCCTGGGCCGCGTCGCCGTGCTCGATCTCGATGCGCACCCGCCCGACGGCACCGCGGCGTGTCTGGGCCGAGATGCCTCGGTGTGGTTGGGCTCGATCTCCGGGGCGAGTTGGGGGCCGCTCGAGGGGGTCGACGAGGTTCGGCTCCCCGACGGCAGCAGCGACGACGTGTACCTCGGCGCGCTGGAGACGTTGCTGGGCCGCATGCCGACGGTGGAGTTCGCGATCGTCCTCGCCGGTGGTGACGTGTTGGCCGGTGACCGTCTTGGAACGCTGGGGCTGTCGCTGGCCGGCGTGCGGCGGCGCGACCTCCGCGTCTTCGAGCACTTCGCCGAGCTGCCGCAGCTGTGGCTGCCCGCCGGCGGGTACACCTCGCATGCGTGGAAGGTGCTGGCGGGTTCGGCGCTCGTGTTGGCGCGGCACTCCGACGATCCGATCCCCAGCGACGCCGACCCGCTGGCGGCCCGCATGAAGGGGATCATGCGCTCGCTCAAGCCAGAGTCACTGGGCAACGCGCCGCTGCTCACCGAGGCCGATGTCGCCGACGCCCTGGGACTTCCGCGGAGCGGCCCGCCGCGCCTCCTCGAGTACTACACCTCGGAGGGGCTCGAGTTCGCGCTCGAGAAGTACCGCGTGTTGCCGCTCTTGAGGCGCCTGGGCTTCGACGAGCTGCACCTCGTCATCGATCGCGCCGGGGCCTACGACCGCGCGCGCCTCCACGGCGTCGACAGCACGAGCCGCGCGAAGGTCGTCCTGGTGGAGCTCGAGGTCGAACGTCGGCGGGTCGGTGAAGGGACGTTCCTCTTCGTCAACTGGCTGTCGCTGCGGAACCCGCGCGCGAAGTTCTCGGCGCTGCGGCCGCAGTTGCCCGGACAAGAGGTGCCGGGCCTGGGCCTGGCGAAGGAGATGTCGCAGCTGCTCGCGTTGATGGCACAGCGGCTGTTGCTCGACGGTGTGGCGTTTCGTCCGTCGTGGTTCCACATGGCCTGGGCCGCGCGGCACGACGCGCGCTTCGTCGACTCGCGGCGGCAGGGGCGCTTCGAGGCCTTGTGCCGGGATCTCCGCAGCGTGCCGCTCCTGGAGGCGACCCGCGCCGTCTCCGAGGGCCGCGTTCGCCTGAACGGGGAGCCCTACGCCTGGGAGCCCGACGAGATGGTGCGGTGGCTGAAACCGCCCGACGACGAAGCCGATCGGGAGGCCATTCGCGCCGAGCGGGAGCGGTGCCGGTTCAGCGTCAGTTGAGGTTCGCGGTCAGCGAGAAGGAGCCGTTCGAGGAGCTGAAGCCGTCGACCCACAGGTAGTAGGTCCCGCTCGTCAGGGTTCTCGACGCGATGGACGCCGAGGAGAGGCCTGAGCCGCCGCTGCAGATGATCTCTGCCGCCGAGCTGCACGTGCTGTTGGGTCCCTCGAGGCTCATGATGACGCCGCTGAACCCGGTGAGTGAGGCCGAGAAGGTTCGGGTTCCGCTCACGGTGAAGACGTAGACGCGATCCGGGCCGGAGCCGCCGCAGGTAGTGACGTTGTCATCGAGGAAGCTGAACGTCGATCCCGAGGCCGTCGCAGTGCCCGTTGAACCCAGGGAGAAGCTGAGCGGAATGGGCGAGGAGCACGACTCCCCGGTCGGCGTCGGGCCGCCCCCCGACAGGTTCACGGTCAAGCTGAAGCTGCCGCTGCTCGCGGAAGGTGCATCGACCCAGAGGTAGTAGGTGCCCGCCGTGAGAGTGCCGGAGTTCAGGGAGGCCGAGCTGTTGGTGGTCGACCCGCTGATGCAGTCGAACTCTGGGGCGGTCGTGCAGCTGGTGCCGGGACCCTTCAGGGAAAGGCTCCCGCGGAAGCCCGAGGGGAGCAGCGTCGCTGAGAACGTCTGCGAGCCATTGGCGTTGAAGGAGTACACCATGTCGGGTCCACCGAAGTTGGCGGCCGTACAGAACGAGGTCGAGCTGTCGTTGAGGCGGCCGGTGATCGAGCCCGAGACCGTGGTGGTTCCGCTCGAGAAGGTGAGCGGCACCGGCCCCGTGCAGCTCTCGCCCGTGCCGCCGCCGCCGCTGGAGAGCGTGGCCGTCAAGTTGAAGGTGCCTGTGCCGGCGCCGGCCACGCTGTCGACCCAGAGGAAGTACGTGCCAGCCGCCAGGGGCGCGCTGGTGATGGTCGCGCTGCCGCCGGAGGTCGTCGCTGCGTTGCAGGTCGCTTCGGCTGCGCCAGAGCACGAGCCGGCCCCATTGAGGGACAGCACCGGCCGCCAGGTGGACATCGGTGACGTCGGCGTGACGGTGGCGCTGAACACCTGACCTGTGGTGGCGGTGAAGCTGTAGACGACATCGGCGCCCGTCGAGGTGGTGCAGAGCGTGCCCGAGCGGTCGTTCATCGCGCCGCTGGTGGTCCCGCTGCTCGTCGCCGTGCCGCCAAAGAAGGACAACGGCACGGCGCTGCTGCAACTGTCTCCGGGAATGCTGACGGTGGTGGTCGACACCGAGAGACTGAAGGCGCCATCACCAGCGCCCAGGTTCTTCACCACGAGGTAGTACGTCCCCGCCGCGAGCGCGGAGGCGGTGAGCGTCGTGGTGGCGCCACTGACGGTTCCGGCGAAGCAGGTGGACTCGCTCGCCGACGAGCATGAGGACGAGGGGCCCAGCAGATAGAGGCCACCAAACGAGTTGAGCGAGGGCGACAGCGTGGCGACGAGGTTCGACGTGCTCGAGAGGCTGAAGCGGTAGAACCGGTCGGCCCCCAGGCTGCTGCACGCGGGACTCGAGTAGTCGTCGCCATACGCCGCGGTGGTGCCCGAGACGCTGGCCGAGCCGCCGGTGAGGGTGAGGACGTCGGCGTTCGCGCAGGTGTCGCCAGTGCGGGGCGCCGGGGTGCTCAAGGTGACGGTCGCGCCGAAGGCTCCCGAGACGTTGCTGGAGAGCGAGTCGACGACCAGTCGGTAGGTGCCGGGGCTCAGGCGGGTCGGCGCGCTCGTGGAGCTGCCGGTGTGGCACACGAGCTCGCTGCCGCAGGTGTCGGGCACGAGGTACCCGATGGGCGTCGACGAGCCACCGATGGGCGTGATGCTGAAGGTGACGTCCGAGGTGGTGGCGACGGTAAAGCTGAAGAAGATGTCGGGTCCGGCGCCGCCGCAGCTCGCCGACTTCTCGTCGGTCGCGCCCGTCATCGAGCCCATCGCCGAGAACAGGGTCGAGCCGATCGGCGTCATCACGATGGGGCTGGAGCAAGAATCGCCTGGCACCGGGGCGCCACCCGCGCTGCCACCGCCGACCGCACCGCCACCGAAGCCGCCTGCGGTCCCACCGCCGACCGAGCCACCACCGAAGCCGCCAGCGGTGCCACCGCCGACCGACCCACCGCCGAACCCGCCTGCCGTTCCACCACCCAGGCCGCCAGCCGTCCCACCGCCCAAGCCGCCGGCCGAGCCACCGCCGATCGATCCGCCGCCCACCCCGGCTCCGCCACTCCCGCCGCCGGTCCCGCCCAGGCCCGTGGTGCACGCGCCGAAGGAGCACGTCTCGGTGATCGAGCACTGCTTGCAGGCCTCGCCTCGGCTTCCACACGCCTGGAGCGACGAGCCAAACTGACACATGCCCGTGGCGTCGCAGCACCCTGAGCACGTCGTGGCGTTGCAGGGCGGTCGGACCGGTCCGCAGCCGACGACAGACAGGCTTCCGACCGCGAGGGCTGTGACGATGATGAATGAGCGCATGACGTGTCTCCTGACCCCCGGCCCAGAGTCGAAGTGCAAACAGGTGACCAACATTTTCATAGGCGAGAAGGACCCGCTGATGCACCTGGATCGCGACCGCGTGCTGCGTCGAGCGACCCGTTGCGCATCGTCAGCGTTCGAAGCAAGCGCTCCCCGTCGGTCTCGAGCCGCGTTGACCTGTCGGTGTTGACGGGGGAGCCATGAGGTCCGGGCATGGGAAGCCTCCCCTTCGTCGGCGACACGGGCATGGCCTTGTGGCTGACTCCGAGGGTCGTTTCGCGCGAGGAGAGCTCATGTCGCAAGGTGTCGAGATGCGGGTATCGCTGGCCGGCCTGACGGGCACGCTGACGCACGGACCCAGCGGTACGGTGATTCGCACGGTGCCCCCGAAGGACAACGGCGGTGATGGGACGTCGTTCTCGCCCACCGATCTCCTCGGCGCCTCGTTGGCGAGCTGCGCGCTGACGACGATGGCCCTCATCGCCGCGAAGGAGGGACTCACCTTCGGGGATGCGCACGCGGTGGTGGTGAAGCACATGGTCGGGCCGCCCCGACGGGTTGGCGAGCTCACCCTCGAGCTGCGCATGCCCGGTGGGGTCCCGGTCGGGCAGCGCGCGAGGCTCGAAGAGATCGGCCGGGGCTGTCCCGTCGCGCGGAGTCTTCACCCTGACGTACAGGTGCCGATGCGCTTCGTGTGGCCTGACTGATTACGTGCCGGTGCGGGGGCTCGCGCGCGGCGCGCCCTCGGGCGGAACCAGGCGGAGCTGGCCATTGGTCGCGGTGAAGCTCTTCGCGTCGACCTCACGCTCCAGGTACGTGTAGCCGGCGAGGCCCTGCTCATAGACCTGCAGCACCTTGCGCGACTCGTCGAGGGTGATCTTCCCGTTCCGCAGCGCCAGCTCCGTCTTGGCGCGCATCTTGGCGATGAGGTCGTCCTTGTTGAACGCGACGTAGTTGAGCACCTCGGTGACGGTGTCGCCTTCGACGACGCGATCGATGAGGTAGCCACCGCCTGGCGCCAGGGACACCTGTACGGCGTGGGTGTCGCCGAAGAGGTTGTGCAAATCGCCGAGGATCTCCTGGTACGCGCCGACGAGGAAGATGCCGAGGTAGTACTCGTCGTCGTTGAGCGCGTGCAGCTCGAGGTCATCCTTCACCTCGCGCCGGTCGATGAACTTCTCGATTTTCCCGTCGGAGTCGCAGGTGATGTCGGCCAGCACCGCGCGGCGCGTGGGGCGCTCGTTGAGCCGGTGGATCGGCATCACCGGGAAGAGCTGATCGATGGCCCAGGAGTCGGGCAGTGACTGGAACAGCGAGAAGTTGCAGAAGTACGTGTCAGAGAGCTGGTGCTCGAGCGCCTCGAGCTCCTCGAAGTCCTCGCCGGCCTCCTTGGCGACCCGCAAGATCTTCGCGCAGATCGCCCAGAAGAAGTTCTCGGCCAGCACGCGCTCTTCGAGCTTGAGGTGCCCGAGCGAGAACAGCGTCAGGACCTCGTCCTTGTACTCGAGCGCGTCGTGGTAGGTCTCGAGCAGGTTCTTGTTGGTGACGTCGCGCAGCGCCGCGTGGAGGTTCTTCACGACCTGCTGCGCCTGCGTCGGCAGCGTGTCGGGCACGGGGCCGGCCTCGAAGTCGCTGTTGCCGAGCACCTCGGTGATCAGCACTGCGTGGTGGGCCACCACGGCGCGGCCGGACTCGCTGACGAGGATCGGGTGGGGCACCTGCGCGGCGTCGCACGCTTCCATCACGCTGAAGACGACGTCGTTCGCGTACTCCTCGGTCGAGTAGTTCATCGACGACGAGAAGTTCGTTCGCGAGCCGTCGTAGTCGACGCCCAGGCCGCCGCCGACGTCGAGGTACTTGAGCGGTGCGCCGAGCGCGTGGACCTCGACGTAGAAGCGGCCGACCTCGCGCAGCGCGTTCTTCACGTTGCGGATGTTGGAGATCTGGCTGCCGAGGTGGAAGTGCAGCAGCTCGAAGCAGTCCAGCAGGCCCGCCTCGCGCATGAACGCGATGGACTGCATGAGCTCCGCCGCCGAGAGGCCGAACTTCGAACGATCACCGCCCGAGGCCTCCCACTTACCGGCGCCGCGGGTCGACAGGCGCACGCGCATGCCGAGCGTCGGCATGATGCCGGTCTTGCGGGACACCTCGGCGATGAGGGGGAGCTCCGAGGGCTTCTCGACCACCATCACGACCTTGCGGCCGAGCTTCGACGCGTAGAGCGCGGTCTCGACGTACTCCTCGTCCTTGTAGCCGTTGCAGACGATGATGGCGTCGGGGTCGTCCACCAGCGCCATCACCGCGAGCAGCTCGGGCTTCGAGCCCGCCTCGAGGCCGTAGCCATAGGGCCGGCCCGCGTCGACGATCTGCTCCACGACGAAGCGGTGCTGGTTCACCTTGATCGGGTACACGCCGCGGTAGGCGTTCTTGTAGCCGTGCTCCGAGATGGCCTTCTTGAAGGCCTCGTTGAGGTGCACCACGCGGTGGCGCAGCACGTCGGTGAAGCGGATCAACAGCGGCAGGCTGATGCCGCGGCGACGAACCTCGTCGACGAGATCCTTCAGATCGAAGCTCGGCGTGTCGGGGCCGCCGGGGTGCACCGCCACGTGCCCCTTTTCGTTGATGCCGAAGTAGCCCGCGCCCCAGCTGCGGATTGCGTACGTGTCGAGGGAGTCGCCAATCGTCCAGCGCTGCGGTGTCGTGTTCGCCATCGTGGCGGCGGACTATAGGGATCTCGCCTGACGATCCACCATCACCGATGATGTGTGCTGAACGGTGGTGAAAGCGCCCTTAGTCGGCGCGGCCGCCGAGCTGCTCGAGGAGCTCCCGCGACTTCCCGTCCTGCAACAGTTCGACCGCCTCGTTGCTCGACAACAGCGCCCGCACGTCGCCGGTCTCCAGCGCCTTCTGCATGGCGGCCGTGTTGAGCACCCTGGAGAAGCGGGGGTCTTTGGCCAGCTGTTCCCAACCGGGCTCACCCTTGAGCTTCGCCTGGCTCTTCGGATCCTTCGCGCGCCTGGCGACCCGGAGCAGCTCGTCGGTGCCTGGAAACTGGCGCTGCTCGAGCAGGTTGTACTGTCGGACGAACACCATGAGCTGGGAGTCTTTCGGCGTGAAGGCCAGCTGCCGGCCGGCGATCGACACGTTCTTCTCGAGGAAGCTCATCGCGCAGAGGGCCACGTACATCACCGCCAGCACCTTCCCGCCGCCGAGGACGAAGCCAAAGAGCCGGTCGAGCGTGCGGCTCGAGGGGTCGCGTCCCGCCAGCAGCCGGCGGATGATCCAGGTGGCGAGCACCTGAACGACCAGCAGCACGAGCGCGAAGACGGCGAGCGTCGCGAGGACGGTGCCCACCATGGCCGAGGTCGAGAGCTTCTGGGACATCAGGGGCCCCAGCGCGCGGCCTGCCGGGCCCGCCGCCGCCCACGCCACCACACCCGCGAGGAGGGTCGCGATCTGCTTGGCGGCTCCCGAGAAGAAGCCCCATAGCGCGAAGAACAGCGCGAGGCCGAGGATGACGAAGTCGAGCGTCACTTGATCCGGAACGAGTCGCCGCTGAACTTTCGCTGATCTTCCAGCTTCGCCTGCACCAGGACGAGCTTCTCCTTGAACTTCGCGTTGCCCGACTCGTACATGAGGGCGCTCTTGAGGCTCCGCTCGGCGGCCTGCCACTGTTGCCGCTCGATCTCCTGCAGCGCCGTTTTGAAGAACTGGCGGCCCTTGGGGGTGGTGCCGAATTCCTCCTCCGCCACCTTCTTGGCCTCGGCCTTCAGCTCGGAGTCGGTGGCCTCGGTGTAGCGGAGCCTGGCGGCGCGCTCGGCCCCGGTGATGTCCGCGAGGTACTTCTTGCGCTTCGCGTCGTCCCGCAGGACGAAATAGGCCTCGGTGATGCGCTTGTAGATGGTCCCGATGTCGTTCTTCACCTTCTCGTCCTGCAGGTGGAAGACCCGGTCGGGGTGGTAGACGCGGCTGTCGCGGTAGAACGCGCGCTTGATCTCCGCCGCTCCTGCCGACTGCGGCAGTTGGAGCACCTCGAAGTAGTCCTGCCCATCCAACGCGTCGGCGATGAAGGCCAACTGCTGCGCCATCTGGGGTGTGATGGTCTCCACCGCGCCGGTGTGAGGAAGCGGACTGGGCCGGGTTGGGGTGAACGGCGCCGCGGTCACGCCCGAGCCAGACGACCTCGCCGGCATGGGGGGCGCGTTCGGGACCATCGGGCGAATGCCGGGTGCCACCGCGCCCACGCCGGGCCCGGGGGTGAGCCCCGAAGGACGCGACGTCGGGACGGCCGGGGCGACAGGCGGAATGAGGGCTGCGGGACGCGCTCCCGCCGGAGGGGCTGGAGGAGCAGGCGGAATGATGGCCGAAGGACGCCCCGCCGCCGGCGCTGCCGACGGCACCGGAGGAATGATGGTGGACGGGCGCGCTGCGACGGGTCCCGCCGGAAACGAAGGGGCGTTCGCGGGTGGAGGCGCAGGAGGACTCACCACGCCAGGGGCGCCCGGCGGTGGTGGAACGGCCGGCCGCGAGGCACCTGGCGCACCGGGCGGTGGCGGAACGGCAGGTCGCGCGGCCGCCCCGGGCGCTCCAGGGGGCGCGGGAACCGGACGTGCGCCGGGCGCTCCAGGCGGAACAGGGATCGCCCGTGCTGCGGGGTTCGTGGCCGGCGCTCCGGTGGGCATCGGCAGCGGTGGCTGAGACCCTGGCGCCGGGCGGGCCTGGGGCGTGAACCGTGCCGGCGCGATGGATGGGGCAACTGGGGAGATCGTCGGAGCCACCGGCGCGATGGCCGGCGCGATGCCAGGGGGACGGGTCCCCGGCGCCACACCGGGCCTGGCCTGCGTCGTCGGACGCGCCGGCGCGACCGGTGGAATGCCGGGAGGCTTGCCGTGCGGATCGTCGTTAGGTGGCATCGGAGGCGGTGGCGTCAGGCAGTGGCAGGCAGATCGCGGTGGTTGGCCAGCGGCGTGTTGGCGTTCTCTTGCATCGACTTCTGAATGTCGTTCTCCGACAGGCCCGACGACAAGCTGATGGTGGTCGAGGTGCGCTGGCCCGTCTCCTGGTCGGTCGCGGAGACGTTGACGATGCCGTTGGAGTCGATCTCGAAGGTGACGTCGATCTTCACGTCACCGCGGTAGCCGATGCGGAAGCCGGCGAACTCGAACTCTCCCAGCAGCTCGCACTCCTCGGCGCGGTTCGATTCCCCCTGGTAGACGCGGATCTTCACCTTGTCCTGGCCGTCGCGGCTGGTGGTGAAGGTCTTCGACTTCTCGATGGGGATCGGCGTGTTCTTCTCGATGATCTTCTCGGTGAACCCACCCACGGTGCCGATCCGGAGCGACAGCGGCGTGACGTCGACGAGGAAGGTCTCGGTGCGCTGACCGACCAGCGCGTGGGCCTGGAGCGCGGCGCCGAGCGACACGACCTGGTCGGGATCGACGCCTGCCATCACTTCCTTCGAGAAGTAGTGACGGACGGAGTTGGCGATGATCGGGAGCCGGGTGGGGCCGCCGACGAGGATCACCGCGTCGACGTCGGCCGCCGTCATGCGCGCGCTCTGGAGGGCCTCGTCACACACCTTGAAGGTGCGCTGCACGAGATCCATCACCATGCGGTTGAAGGCGTCCTGGGTCAGCGTCTGGGTGAGGTCGATGACGTTGCCGTTGACGTCCTGACAGATACCCGCGCAGTGCACCGTCGCCACGCCCGCACCGCCCACGTCGATCTTTGCCTTCTCGGCCGCCTCCTTGAGCATCTGCAGGCAGAACTTGTTCTGGCGCAGGTCGAGCTTGTGGCGGGCGAGGAAGTCGTCCGCGAGCCAGTTCATGATGCGATCGTCGAAGTCGTCACCGCCGAGGTAGGTGTCGCCGGCGGTCGAGAGCACCTCGAACACGTCCTTGCCGATCTCGAGGATCGACACGTCGAAGGTGCCGCCGCCGAGGTCGTACACGACGACCCGCTGGTTCATGTCCTTGCCGAACCCGCACGCGAGGGCTGCGGCGGTGGGCTCGTTCAAGATGCGCAAGATCTCGAGCCCAGCGATGCGGCCCGCGTCCTTGGTGGCCTGGCGCTGGTTGTCGTTGAAGTACGCCGGCACCGTGACGACGGCCTTCGTCACCGGCTGGCCGAGGTAGCTCTCGGCGACGGCCTTCATTTCCTTGAGCACGAGCGCCGAGATCTCGGGCAGCGAGAACGTGCGCCCCTTGACGTGGATGCGCACCGAGTTGTTGGGGCCCTCGACGATCTTGTACGGCATCACCGACTGGGCCTTCTTCACCTCGTCCGAGAAGAAGAAGCGGCCGATGAGGCGCTTGGCCGAGTACACGGTGTTCTCGGCGTTGGTGATGATGTTCTTCTTCGCGGCGTTGCCGACGAGCACCGACCCATCGTCGAGGAAGGACACCACGGACGCGTGCGTCAACTCGCCCCACTCGTTGGGAAGCACGGTGGGCTGTCCGTTGATGACGGCGGACACACACGAATACGAGGTGCCGAGATCGATGCCGACGGCAATTTCCGACATGGGCGAAGACCCTACCACGCGCCCACGACACCTCCATGTCATCGCAAGTGCGTGTGGGAGGGGGCCGTTCGGGCAGGCGCCTTCATGACGAAACTCGGTCAACGTCGCGTCTGGGAAGTTGGCTGCCAGATTGTCAGTTGCAGCCACCGAGGCCGAGAATAGGGAACGCCGTCATGACTCGCGTATTCGCCATCGCCACGTCGGACCCCACGCTGATGCGGTGCGAGTTGTCGCGCGCGCGGCACCTGGTGGCGCTCGACGAGGAGGGCCTGGTGCTGGGGCTGGGTGCCTGGGACGACGGGCAGCTCGTGCAGCGCCGGTACGGGGTCTCGGTGACGCGCACCGACATGTGGGAGCTCCCCAACTGCGAGACGACCCTCTATGCCGCCGGGCCCCCGCCGGTCGGTCGGCCCCTGGAGGACGTCGCGCAGCCCTTCCGCTGGCGTCAGTGGTTGTTCGCGCAGATGGGCCCGGTGCCGGGGGCGGCGCGGGATCGACTGGCGGAGCAGCTCCCGGACTACCTGCAGCGCGTGCTGAAGGGGCCGTCGGTCGAAGAGGCCGGGTTCGTCACGTTCCTCGCCGAGCTGCGCAGCCTGGGCCGAATGGATGACCCCGATCTCGAGGCGCCGCTGGCGGCGCAACTCCTTGGGCGGACCGCCGCGCACGTCGAGAAGGCCTCGGGTCAGGCGCACCGCGTTCCGCTGGCGATGGTGGCCACCAATGGTCGGCTGCTGGTGGCGACCTCGCGTGGAGGGCAGTCTCTTTCGTTTCGGCTGCTCGAGGGGGACGGCGCGTGTGTGCGCTGCGAGCTGACCGGTGAGGAGAAGGCTGCCACGCCGCTGGTGCGGGATCACCGCCGGCGGCGCTCGGTGCTGATCGCGAACGAGCCCCTGCGCGCCGAGGGGTGGCAGACGATCCCCGACGGGCGCTCGCTGGCCATCGGCCGCTCCCTCGAGCTGCAGCTGGTCTGACGGCGCTCATCGCCCGAAGAAGCTCGCGTCGAGCACCTGGACCAGCAGGTTGGCGCACGCGTGGAACAGCGCCGCTCCCACCACCGAGCCGGAGCGCTCCCGCATCCACCCGAACAGCAGGGCCGGGAAGAAGACCGCGAGCCGCCAGACCTCGAAGATCGCCAGGTGGCCCAGGGCGAAGAGCACCGCCGTGAGCCAGAACGCGGGGCCCAGCCGCGCACCGAGAAAGACGCGTCCCTGCGGCCAGGCGTCCCGCAGCCGCGTCTGCACGTAGCCCCGGTAGAAGAACTCTTCGGGCAGGGCGACGACGAAGGTCTGATCGATCACCCACTCGAGGAAGCGATCGGGCAGCCGGAACGAGAAGCGCGGCACGCCGGTGTACGGCGTCACCAACGAGACGAGCTCTGCGGGCAACGACGGGTAGAGCGCGACGAACGCGACATAGGCGCCGATGAAGAGGGGGAAGACGAGCGCGCTCATCAACAGGAACTGCCGCATGTCGGCGCCGAGCGTGCGCGTCGAGAGCCCGAAGTCGCGGTAGTCCTCTCCGCGAACGCCCATGGCCAGCAGCGGCAGGTAGAGAAAGCCGACGGTGGCGACGAGCTTGGCGGCCGGTCGGAACACGAGCCACGCGACGAGGATGCTGGCGAAGCCGAGCGCCCACACCACCACGGCCTCTCGCGACGCCGAGCGGGTGAGCCAGCCCTTCAGGCGGACAGCCGTGTCCACAACCCCTCGGCGGTATGGAAGGTGAGCACCACCTGGCCCGCCTCGAGGACCGACCCGTTCCGAAGCGCGACGGTGGCGCCAGCCGTCAGCACTTTTCCGTCGATGGTGGTGCCGTTGGTCGAGCCGAGCTCCTCGACGCTCCACCCATCGGGCGACGAGTTCAACGCCAGGTGCATGCTGGAGAGCGTGCCGTCGTTGATGGAGACGTCGGCGTCGGCGGCGCGGCCCACGGTGACGCGGTCCTGGGGGGGGAGGGCGATCGCGAGCGCCTCGGCCCCTTTCAGCGTGCCCTGGGAGACCGAGCGGTAGTCCTTCACGGCCTCGG
>JBILEB010000178.1:0-15101 GCA_044352295.1 Myxococcaceae bacterium | reverse complement strand
CGCACGGCGGTCCTTTCTTCGGTGACGAGTCTCGCAACCCGGAACCTACGAAAACCGACCGTGCGCGTCCTTCTCTCAGCCTCCTACGCGGGGCTCTGCTTCACCCACACGAAGTCCAAGAGAGCCGAAGAAGCCCGCCCCGGCCCCTGCGCCGCAGTGACTGGCCAGTTCAGGACGTGACCATGAGGCTCTGGGGCTTCGTCCCGTTACAACAGAGCTCCAGCCGCCTCGACCGTCCATCCCCCCGAGCCAGACGCCTGTCATGAAGTTCCGCCTCGTCTCCTTCACGCCCGATCCCTTCAGCGGAGGCCGGTTCACCATTGGTGCGCTCATTGGCACCGAACGAGACGCATCGTTCACCCCCGCTGAGCATCTTCCGGGCCCTGACTGTCTCGGGGGAACGGCGGCATGGCTGACCCTGCAGAAGGTGCTCCAGTCACTGGCTAGTTTGAGGCGACTCGACCCCGAACCAGGATTTGCGACCCAGCTGCTTTCGTTCTCACCAACAGCCAGCGTTCCCACCGGCTGTGTCGACCCGAAGTCTTGGCTTCGTGCGGCGCTCCTGCCGAGAGCGCAGACCGATTGAGACTCCCTACGCCCGCGACTTGACGATCAGGTACTGGAGCTTCGTCGCGCCGGCGGTGAGTTCCAGCACCGAGCCCTGCGGCACGGCGATGACGACTCCGGCGGTCAGCACGTGACGAACCCCATCGACGCGCGCCGTGCCCCGACCGTAGATCCCGATCACCAACTCATCACAGTGCTCCTGCGCGTGCGGACCGACGCTCCCGCGCGCGGAGAGCTCACAGGCCAGCGCCACGTCGAACCCCGGCGGCACCTCGGCGGCGTTCCACACCTTGACCGTCCCGCGGCCGCCGAACAGCGCTTTGCGAACCTCGACTGGACCGCGCGGCTTCACATCACGCCGACGACTTCGCCGTCCTCCCGCAAGTCGAGGCTGTACGCCGCGGGTACCTTCGGCAGCCCTGGCATCGTGAGGATCTCGCCGGTGAGCGCGAGGAGGAAGCCGGCGCCGGCCGAGACGCGCACGTTGCGCACCGTCACCGTGAAGCCCGTCGGCGCGCCCTGCTTCGACGGATCGTCCGACAACGACAGGTGCGTCTTCGCCATGCACACCGGAAGGTTTCCCAGGCCCCAGCCCTCGAGGCGCGCCAGATCCTTCTTCGCATCTGCAGACAGCTCCACGTCGGTTGCCCCGTAGACCTTCTTCGCGATCGCCCGCACCTTCTCTTCGAACGGAGCCTCGAGCGGATACGTGAACGTCGGCGTCGGCGCTGGCTGGGCCAACTGCTCCAGCACCAACCCGGCGATCCCCTCGGAGCCCACGCCCCCCTTCAGGTACCCCTCGTTCCGCGCCACCTTCACGCCCTCGGCTCGCACCAGCTTCTCCACCAGCGCGAGCTCTTCCTCCGTGTCCTGCGCGAAGACGTTCAGTGACACCACCGGCGTGAGCCCGAACGACCGAATCGCCGCCAGGTGTCGCGACAGGTTTCCAAAGCCGCGCTCGATCGACGCGAGGCCCGGCTGATCGCCGCCGTGGAACCGCAGCGCCCGCGCCGTGGCCACCAGCACCACCGCGTGCGGCCACAGGCCCGACAGGCGGCACTTGAGATCGAGGAACTTCTCGCCGCCCAGATCGAACGCGAAGCCGGCCTCCGTCACCACCACGTCCGCCAGCGCGAGCGCCGACTTCGTCGCCATCACCGAGTTGCACCCATGCGCGATGTTCGCGAACGGCCCACCATGCACCAGCGCCGGCACCCCCTCGGTCGTCTGCGCGAGGTTCGGGAGCAGGGCGTCACCCAACAACGCCGCCATCGCGCCCTGGGCGTTCAAGTCACCCGCGGTGATGGGCTTGCCATCATGACCCACGCCGACGATGAGCCGCGCGAGGCGCTGCTTCAGATCTGCCACGCCCGTCGCCAAGCACAGCGTTGCCATCACCTCTGACGCCGCCGTGATGTCGAAGCCATCTTCCCGAGGCACGCCGTTCGCCGTTCCGCCCAGGCCGATGACGGTGTTGCGCAGGAAACGATCGTTCATGTCGATACATCGCTTCCACGTCACCGACTTGAAGCGCTTCTGATCGAAGTTGATCGCGTTGTCGACGAGGGCCGCGAGCAGGTTGTTCGCCGCGGTGATGGCGTGGAGATCGCCCGTACAGTGCAGGTTGATCCGCGCGCTCGGCTCCATCGACGCCTTGCCGCCGCCCGTGCCGCCGCCCTTCGCGCCGAAAACCGGACCCAGCGACGGCTCTCGCAATGCGGCCATCGCCTTCGCGCCCTTGCGGACCAGCCCCTGAACCAGGCCGATGGTCGTCGTGGTCTTCCCCTCGCCGTACTTCGTCGGCGTCATCGCCGAGACGAGCACGAGCTTGCCCTTCGGTCCGCGCGCCTGGAGCCGGTTGAGCGTCTTCCACGACAGCTTCGCGAGGTGCGGCCCGTGGAGGAGCAGATCGTCCGCAGTCAAATCGAGGTGTCTGGCGACATCGGTGATGGGGAGCATGGGCCGGGTGTTCAGACGATGGCGACGCGCACGTCAACCGCGATGACGCTGGGGTCTCGGGGCTCCACTTCGTTCTTCACCCGACCAGAAGGACAAACCGCCCCGACCCTTCGCGCGAAGACCCTGCATGAGGCTGGGTCGAGTCGTCGTTACGGTGATCCTGGTACGCCGGTCGTCGACGCCGGGGTGCTCTGCCTCGCCAACGGAGGCTCCTGCATGTTCTCTGCGCAGTGCTGCTCGCAGATCTGCCGCGTCGGCGTCTGCAGGCCCCCGTCGTCTGCCAGGGCCTCGGCGGCGTCTGCGCCACCAACAGCGACTGCTGCGCTGGCACGAGCTGCACCGTGCCCGCAGGCCAGCTCACCGGCACCTGCCAGTCCTCGAGCTGCATGCAGCAGGGCCGGACATGCACGGCGGGCGGGAGTTCGTGCTGCGCCGGCCTGGGCTGCCTGGACTCGAACTTCTTCCCGTGCTCGGGCACCGGGGCGTGTTCGTGCCGCCTCGGGATCCAGTGACGCGGAGCGGGAACACCACTACAGGGCGGCTCGACCATGGCCGAGTCGCTCACCCCGCTGGTTCAGACGATTCATGACAGCCTGATGGTGCTCGCCCCGGGCGGGTGGACGCAGCTCGAGCTGCGCTTCGTGTCCACGCCCGAGGGCCTGCGGCTGTCAGAGCTCAACGCCCGCGGCGATGGTGCGAAGACGCCGCGGCCCAAGCCCGATCTCCACATCGATCCGAAGCTCGAGGCGCTGCGGCTCTCTGAGGGCGTCAGCGAGCTGCAGCAGCTGCTCGTCCAGCAGAAGAAGGCCACCTGGACGCCGGGCCCCATCACCGTCACCCGCACGCCCGACTTCGCCGATTACAAGCTGCTCGAGGCCGACGGCCGCACGGCTTGGTTCACCCGGCTCCAGAAGGAGCACCTCGACTCGCTCCTGATGACGGACGCGCTCTTCGAGATGATGGAGGGCACCCAGCGCGCTTTTCACGATCTCCAGGCGCGGCTCGAGGCGCGCCTGCGTCAGACGGTGGGCTTCGCGTTCGAGCCTCAGCTGTCCTCGTTGTCCCTCCATCAGAAGGACGGCGCGCCGCTCGAGGTCCCCGCGCTCGTCATCGGCCAGTACTACCCGGACGCCTTCACCTGGACCTGGGGCTGGGCGCACGAAGACGCCAACCCACACACCGTCGAGCGCGTCCGCCGCATCTGCGCACCTGACGTCACCCAGCCGGGGCTCTCGGCGCTGTGGCGCTCGCAGTTCCATTGCGATGAAGGCTTCGCGTGGACGCTGGCGGGCTCCATCGTCATCAGCCTCGGTGGCCGGGGGCTCTTCCGCGCGGAGCTCCCCGAATCCGAGGGGGTCGTCCTCTTCGCGTTGATGGCCGACCCCTGACGTTGGTCACCGCCTCAGGCGAAACCGAAGGGTGACGAGGTTCTTTCAACCCGAGTGTGGCAGAGCTGCCCAGTGCGCTATCGGAAGCGCGCGTTCGCCTCGGGGAGTTCCCATCATGCGGCTGTCCCTCATTGCTCTCGTCGTGATCCTCGCCGCCTGCACGGTGGAAGGACCGCCGACCATGCTGGTGCCGATGGAGGTGCCCGTCGGAGGTGGCACGCCCGGCGCCGCGGCAGGTGGTACGGCGATGATGATGATGGTGGACGCGGGCGATCCCGCCGACCGCGCGCCTCGGCGCTGGGCAACAGTCGGCACGACGCTCACGCACGACGTCGACGGCGATCTCCTCGCGGTGCTCGAGCCGCAGGCCCTGGCGGGCGCCTGTGATGCGGTGAAACGGGGCGGGGCCGACGCAGCGACGCGCCTGCGCTGCGGGAAGTGGATGTTCTTCTACGAGTCGTTCGGCACCATCGGCGTGCCCGTACCGCTCGTCGACTTTCTGCAGAAGTACTACGCCGGATACTACGGCCAGGGCTTCAGCCGCATGGGCCTGATCGCGGATCCGACGAGCACGAAGAACCTGCCGCTCGGGCTTTCGCCCACGAGCGGGAAGGTCGGCTCCGTCTCGACCTACGCCTTCACCTGCGCCTCGTGCCACTTCGGCCGCATGCCCGACGGCCGCTACGCGGTCGGCTACGGAAACCTCTCGCTCGACTACGGCAAGCTGCTCGCCTCGCTCGGAGCGCCGCTGTCGCTGTCGACCAACGCGAACGACTCCAACGTGCACCCGCGCCTCAAGCAGGAGCTCGCCGGCCCCATCGCCGCGGCGAAGATGCAGCCGAACTACCAGATCGACATGGGGATCACCGGGCTGTCGCTCCTCGGGGCGGGCTCGAGCGGCGCGCTGACCCTGGCCGACCAGGAGCGCTTCCTCGCGCTGCGGCCGGGCACCATGGACTTCCTCACCAAGCCCCTCGTCGACGACGGCGTGTGGACGGTCAGCCGCATCCTCCCGCTGTGGAACCTTCCCGACACGGGCCAGCGCACGGGCGTGGGCATGACGCACGAGATGTTGTCGTGGAACGGCGGCACTCAGTCCGTCGAGGAGTTCCTCGCCGGCTTCGTCGCGTTCGGCGGCGGAAAAGACGTGTGGACCCGCGAGCAGCTCGCGCCGCTGGCCGAGTACCTGCGCACGCTGCGCGCACCAGCGCCGCTCACTCCGCCCGACGCCGAGCTGACCCGCCAGGGCGCCCGCCACTTCGTCACCAAGGGGTGCCTCGACTGCCACCAGGGCCCGTCGGGTGAGAGCGTGCGCACGTACTCGTTCGACGAGCTCGGCACCGACCCGGCCTATGCGTCCATCTACAACCCGGGGCCCGACGGCAAGCCGTGCTGCAACTTCCCCGGCGACGCCTCGATGGTGACGCGTCAGGTGAAGGCGCCGCGAATGGCCGGGCTCTTCAGCCAGACCCGGTTCCTGCACAACGGGTCGGTGTCCCTCGAAGAGCTGTTCTGTCTGGCGCCGCGCGATCCCTCCCGGCTCGAAGGCCAGAAGAGCGACGGGCACGGGCATTCGTGTGAGGGCCTCTCGGAGCCAGAGAAGCGCGCGCTGATGGCGTACCTGCGCTCCCTCTGAGGCGGGGCTGCTTTCGGGTTGCCAGTGCCCGAGGCGGGGTGGTACCCGACGCGCGTCTCTTCACCCGCTTTCCCACGGAGCACCATCACCATGGCCATCGAACGCACCCTGTCGATCCTCAAGCCTGACGCGCTGGAGAAGGGCGTCATCGGCAAGATCATCTCCCGCTTCGAGGAGGCGGGCCTGACGCCGATCGCGGTTCGCCTGCAGCACCTCTCGCAGCGTGAGGCCGAGGGCTTCTACGCCGTCCACAAAGAGCGCCCCTTCTTCAAGGACCTCGTCTCGTTCATGATCTCGGGCCCGGTCGTCCTCATGTGCCTCGAGGGTGAGAACGCAGTGCTCAAGAACCGCGATCTCATGGGCGCGACGGATCCGAAGAAGGCCGCGGCCGGCACGATTCGCGCGGACTTCGCGAAGTCGATCGACGCGAACACGGTGCACGGCTCGGACAGCCTCGAGAACGCGAAGAACGAGGTGGCGTACTTCTTCCGCAGCACCGAGCTGTTCTCGTACACCCACAAGAAGTGACGGTGTTCGCCTGGGCTTCAGCCCGGGTCCGAGAAGCGGAACGTCACCTTCTCGTTGCCGAACTGCACCGTGTCGCCGTCGTTCACGACGTGCTTCATGATGCGCTCGCCGTTGAAGAAGGTGCCGTTCGACGAGTTGAGGTCGGTCACGAGCACGGTGTCTTCATCCACCAGGATGGCGGCGTGCTCTCGGGAGACCCGCGGCGAGGCGATGACGATCTCGCACCGCGGGTCCCGGCCGACCGTCAGGCGCATGCCCGAGAGCTCGAGCGTCTCGTGGCCTTCCCGCTGAATCCACAGCTTGCGCCCTGAGGGACGGACGATCGCGGTGCGGTCGGCGTTCTCGGGCTCGTGGGGTGGTTCATCGTCCTGAGCTGGCGGCGGCGCGGCCGTCTCACCGGTGGTGGGGCGGTCTTCGTCTTCAGCGCTCGCCTCGGCCTCGGCCGGTGGCTCGACGTCATCTGCGGGCGGCGGATCAGCGTCGTCCGCTCCTCCCTCGGCCTCGGCCTCGTCGTCGTCGTCATTCTCATCTTCGTCCGGGGCGGCGTCCGCTCCAAAGAAGGGGGAGGGCACTTCAGCGTCCGAGGCCCACGCGAACGCTTCGTTGATGGCGTGCGTCTCGGGCACGGCCAGCTCGCCCGCGTTCGCCGGGTGGAGCTCGTCCAGGGTCGTGCCATTCCACGGCAGCGTCGCGACGAGCCGCGCGTTCTCCAGGTCGGCCTCGTCGAAGCCGTCTTCCAGCGCGCGCTCCTCGGAACGCAAGGCGAAGAGCTGCTCCCGCATGCCCATCGCGAGGCCAACCACCGAGGGCGAGCGGGGTTTGCTGGTGGCCGACGGCGAGCCGACCTGCTCCAGGCCCGCGAGCCAGCACAGCCACGTCAGCCGCGCCCACTCGGTGCGCAGCTTGCGCATGAGCTGGGGGATGCTCTTCGTCTGCCACGCCTCGAGCTCGACCTCTTCGTGCTCCGAGAGGGTGGCCTTGCTTCGGGCGAGCACCCCGTCTGGAGCGGGTGGGAGCCACGGCGTGTCGTCTGGAACCAGGCCCACCAGCAGCGTGCGGAGCGCCTTCACGCGCAGGGCCGCCTTCTGAATCGCGTTGCGGAAGTCCGCCAGCGTGCGCGCGGGCGGCGCGGACTCGACCTCGAGCTCGATGGAGGTGATCGCGTCCTGGCTGGGCCAGAAGTCGAACAGCGGGAAGAGGCCGTTGAGGTACGCCGAGAGGAAGTCGGCCTGGTCTTCGGAGCGCTCCCGCAGCTCGTCGGCCGCCACCCGCGCGGCGTCGACGTTTCCGAGGCTCATCTCGATGAGGGCCTGGGTGTACGCGTAGAAGGCCTTGTTCGTCGGGTCGAGGGCCTTGGCGCAGCGGATGAGATCGCCCGCGGCCCGTGAGCTCGCGTACTGATCCTGATCGATCGCCAGCTCCCGGAGGATCGACGCGGGGTGCGCACCCTGTCGAACCTCGTCAATCAGATACGACGCCTTGCGCGGGGGCGGCGCTCCGAAGCGGTGCATGTTCGACAAGACGAAGGAGGCCTTCTCGGCCCGCTGCCTCGCGGAGCCTTCCGTTCGGCAGATCGTGTGCTCATCGAGGAAGGCGTCGAGGGTGGCGACCGGCTCTCCCGCGCCGACCGCGCGAACCGTGGCCAGCAGCGCCTCGGCCACGCGCCCTTCGCCGAGCAGCTCGTCACGCAGCATCTTCCAGTGCTTCGGCGGGTGGGTCTCGTGCACGAGCCCGGCCTCGAGGCGATCGTCGTCGGGCTCGGGCCCCAACTCGAGGGTCCGCAGCGTCGCGCCAGACGCGTCGAGGAGGACGACGGGACCGCTGAAGTCACGCCCCTTCACCTCGCCCTTGACCTGGGCCACCGCTGCGTCGAGGAGCACGCCTCGGGGCGGCTTCCACTCCACCGGACCCGTCTCGGGCAGCGCCTCGAGTCCATCGTCTTCGGGCGCCTCGGCGTCGTCGTTCGAGGGGGCTGGCTGCGGCGGCGCGGATGCTTCGGCCGGCTGGTGAGGGCCTTCGGCGTCGAGCGTGTTCGCGCCGGGGGCCGCCGCCGCCGCCGCGTCGGGCACCTCGGAGGCGGGGGATGCGACCTCGGGAACCGTCGAAGGCACGGCGCCCGCAGCGAGGGGCTCCGGCGCGCGCGTCACCGCCGGGATGTTGCCGGTCGCCAGGCGGGGGGCGTCGGTGGCGGGCGGCGGGGGATCGGCCGGTGGAGGCGCCTGGACTTCGGGCGCGGGTTCCAGGGCCTGGCGGACGGCCGACGGGGGCGAGGCGAGCGGCTGGGCGACGGGGGGCACGGCCGTGGCGGCCGGCGCGGTCGACGAGGCGCTCGCGTGCGGCGCGACCGACCCCGGCGTCACGTACCCATTGAAGCGCGCGAAGGTGAACAGCGCCTGGTTGACGAGGGCGTCGCGGTCGACGCTCATCTCGCGGCTCATCAGCTCGAGGGCGTCCCAGAGGGCGTCCGAGATCTCCACCGTGCGTCGCGTACGGGCCATTTGCGATGGAGTGAAACAGGGGTGGGTTGAAAGGCAAGCCACCTGTCGCGTATTGCGGCAGCCGTGCCGCCCCTCGACATCGCCAGCCTGAGCCTCGCGGCCCTGACCACCTTCTTGGTCGAGCTGGGCGAGAAGCCGTTCCGCGGTAAACAGGTCTACCGCTGGCTCCACCAGCGCGGCGCCACCCGCTTCGACGAGATGACCGATCTCTCGAAGGCTCTGCGCGAACAGCTCACCGCGAAGGCGGTCATCCGCACGGTCGAGAAGGACCTCGAGCAGCGCAGCGTCGACGGCACCATCAAGTACCGGTTCAAGACGCACGATGGCCGGCTCATCGAGTCGGTCTACATGCCATCTCCCGAGCGGAAGACGCTGTGCGTGTCGACCCAGGTCGGGTGTGCGATGGGGTGCCGCTTCTGTGCGACCGCCACGCTGGGCCTCGTTCGCCACTTGAGCGCGTCGGAGATCGTCGCCCAGGTCCACGCCGTCAACCGCGCGTTGCGCACCGAGGAGGGGCTCGAGACCCTGCGGCCGCTCACGAACCTGGTGTTCATGGGCATGGGAGAGCCGCTCCACAACTTCGAGAACGTGAAGGCCGCGCTGGAGGTGTTGCAGAGCGAAGACGGGCCGAATTTCTCGTCGCGCCACGTCACGGTGTCGACGGTGGGCCTGGTGCCGATGATCGAGCGCTTCGCGACCGAGACCGACGTGAAGCTCGCCATCTCGCTCAACGCTTCGTGGGATCAGACGCGTGACGAGATCATGCCGGTGAACCGGAAGTGGAAGATCGCCGACCTCATGGAGGCCGTGAAGGCGTTCCCGGTGAAGCAGGGCCGTCGGGTGACGTTCGAGTACGTGCTGATGAGCGGCGTGAATGACACCGACGACGACGCGCGTCGGCTGGCGGCGCTGCTCCAGGGCGTGCCGGCGAAGGTGAACCTCATTCAGTACAACGAGAACCCGGGCCTGGGCTTCTCGACGACACTCGACAACCGCGCCGAGCGGTTCCGGCAGATCCTCGAGGCGGCGGACGTGGTAGCGCTCATCCGCGCGAACCGTGGCCGGGACATCGCCGCCGCGTGCGGACAGTTGGCCAACGTCGACAAGCGCGCGAGCTGACCCTCAGGCGGACAGCGGCACTGCGACGATGACCTCAGTGCCCCGCGTCGTGGGCTCGATCCAGGCGCGACCGCCGTGCCGTAAGGCGACGTCGCGGACGATGGAGAGCCCCAGCCCCGTGCCGGGTGGTCCGCCGCGCACCCGATGGAACGGCTCGAAGACGGCCTCGCGCTCCTCCTGGGGAATGCCCGGGCCCTCGTCGATGACCGCCAGCCGCGCGTGGTATTCGTCTTTCGCCACCCGGACGCGGATCGCGCTGCCGGTAGGGCTCACCTTGAGCGCGTTGGACAAGAGGTTGTCGAGGGCCTGGCGAAGCATCTCTTTGCTTCCCGCGAGCTTCACCGGTCCGGTCTCTTCGAGCCGCAGCGTGACGCCCGCGGTGGTCGCAGCGTCCTGCAGAGCGCGGGTGGCTTCGGTGGCGAGCTCGACCAGCTCCACCGGCTCGGGCTCGATGGGGGCCTTCGCCAGCGCGGCGGCGTCGAGGAGCCGGGTGGCGAGGTTCGAGAGCCGAATGACCTCTTCGCGGGTCTCGTGAACGGCCGTCTTCAGCTCCTCGGCGGTGCGCTCGCGCCGCAGCGCGAGATCGAGGCGTGTGCGCATGAGGGAAAGTGGAGTCCGCAGCTCGTGGGCGGCGTCGGCCAGGAGGCGCTCCCGGGCATCGCGCGCGAGCTTGAGCCGCTCCGTCGCCTGGCCCAGCACGTCGTGAATCGACGACACCTCGTCGCCTTCGCGATCCGGAGGGGGATGGCGGTCGAGCTCTCCCGCGCGCACCGCCTCGAGGTGGCCCCGAAGCGTCGCCAGGCGACGCCTCAAGCCCCGGCCCTGGAGCGCCTGGACGCCCAGCAGGACGAGCGCCGTCAGGCCCGTCGCCCACAGCGCCACCACGTGGAAGCCCTCGGCCGAACGATCGACCTGCGCCAACGACGCCGTCAGCCGCAGCGCGTAGCGGGGACCCTTCGGCGACGGCACCGTCACCAGCAGCACCCGCATGCGTTCGTCTCCGCGTTCCATCGTCGACAGCTGCGGGCCCTCGGCGGGATCGCCTGGCGTCAGGTGCTCGGGCGTGGTCCGGGCCAGGGGCGGTGGGTAACGCATCACCTCGGCGCCATCCGGGCCGAACAGCACGCCCTCGGGCGCGAAGGGACGGACCGCCTCCACGAGAGGAGAGGTCGCCATGTGGAGGTGCGGCTCGTTCCGGGGGCCGTCGAAGAGGCTCACGCTCTCGATCGCGGCTTGCGTCAGGAGTGCCTGATCGACCGAACGCTCCAGGGCCACGTGAAAGGCGCGATCGGCGATGAAGAGCACCACGCCCACCACGAGCGGCGGGAGCGCGCCGCCCCACAGCCACAGGCGCGCCGACAACGTCACGGCGCCTTCTCCCGTGCGCGGTAGCCGATGCCCCGGATCGCGGCGATCTCCACCCGCGTCGCGCCGATCTGCTCCAGCTTGTCGCGCAGGTACCCGACATACACGTCCACCACGTTGGGGAGGCCGTCGAAGTCACTGCCCCACACGGCCGACAGCAGCCGGGAGCGGGAGAGGACGTCACCTGCGTGGCTCCACAGCTCGGACGCCAGGGCGAACTCCCGTGCGGTGAGCTCTGCCGAACGATCTCCACGGACGAGCAGCCGCTTGCGCACGTCGAGCGTCACGCCGCCCAGCGACGGGTTGGCCTGGGCTCCCGTTCCACGCCGCGCCAGCGCCTCGAGCCGCGCGAGGAGCTCATCGAAGTCGAAGGGCTTCACCAGGTAGTCGTCGGCGCCCGCCCGCAGGCCCGTCACCTTCTCACCCGTCGAGCCGCGCGCCGTGAGCATCAGCACCGGCGTGGTGAGCCCCTGTTCGCGCCACTGACGGAGCACCGACACGCCGTCCATGTCGGGCAGCGACCAGTCGAGCAGCACCACGTCGTAGGCGATCTCCGCGGCCTGCCGCAGGGCCGCTTCTCCGCGCGCGCAGACGTCGATTTGATGGCCCTCTTCCGAGAGGCCTCGCTGGAGCAACCGGGCCATCGGCGCTTCGTCCTCGACGAGCAGCAGCTTCACGCCCGCACCATACGTCGCGGCCGCGCTCATGCGGTGCGCCGTCGCGGTGCGCCGAAGAGGGGGAAGAGCGAAGGCAGCACGAAGAGCGTCAGGAACGTCGACGACGCCAGCCCGCCCACCACCACCGTCGCCAGCGGGCGCTGCACCTCGGCGCCGACACCCGTCGCCAGCATCATCGGCAAGAAGCCGAAGGCCGCCACCAACGCCGTCATCAAGACCGGCCGAGCGCGATCGAACGCGGCTTGTCGGGCGGCCTCCGCCGGCGAGGCCCCCGCGTCCACCAGCTCGAGCGCGCGCGACACCCACACCACGCCGTTCATCACCGCGATGCCCGACAGCGCGATGAAGCCCACCGCCGCTGGCAGGGAGATCGGCATGTCGCGCAGCAGCAACGTGAGGGCGCCACCGACTCCTGCGAAGGGCACCAGGGAGAAGACGAAGAGCGCGGGCTTGAGGCGCGAGAAGGTGAACGCCAGCAGCACGAGGATGCCGAGGAGGACGATCGGCACCACGATCGCCAGCCGCGCCGAGGCCTCGGTGAGGTTCTCGTACTGGCCTCCCCATTCGAGGCGAAAGCCCGTGGGCAAGGCGACCGGGGCCACTGCGGCCTGCGCGCCCGCGACGGCCGTCCCCAGATCGACGCCGCGCACGTTGAAGCCCACCACCAGGCGGCGCTCGCCGTTGCGCCGGGACACCAGGGCCGGTCCCTGGCTGCGGCGTACGTCGGCCACCCGGGAGAGCGGAACGACGCCGCCCGCGGCCACCGGAATCGAGGCATTCTCGAGCCCAAAGGCGTCCCGCACGCCGCCAAGCTTGAGCTTCAACGGGACGGGCACCGGGCCATCGAAGGTGAGGCCGACGTCGAGCCCCACGCGGAGGGCCTGCACGACGTCCAACACGTCGCGCGCGGAGAAGCCGGCGGTCGCGGCGTCGAGCGCGCGGGGTTCGACCGTGACGAGCGGGACGAAGGGCGGCGCCAGCACCCGCACGTCTTCGGCGCCCGCGACCGTCGAGACCCGTTGCGCCAGCTCGTCGGCGAGTCGTCGCAGCGTCGTCAGATCGTCTCCGTAGATCGAGATGCCCACGTCCGTGACGGCGCCGCCAAGCAGCTCGTTGAAGCGCATCTGGATCGGCTGGGTGAAGCTCGTCTCGACGTCGGGCTCGCGCGAGGCGAGCGCCCCTTGCATGGCCTCGACGAGCGCCGCTTTGGTCGGAAACCGCCAGGCGTCCTTCGGCGCGAGCTGCACGAAGATGTCGGCCTGATCGAACCCCATGAGATCGGTCGCGATCGCGGGGCTGCCGATGCGGCTGACGATGGAGGTGACCTCGGGGAACTGCTGCTGGAGCGTCGCCTCGAGCCTCGTGCCGGCGCGCACCGCCTCGTCGAGCGAGATGTCGGGCGCGCGCACGGTCTGGATGACGAGATCGCCTTCGTCGAGCTGGGGCGTGAACTCCACGCCGAGCCGCCACAGGGCCACCACGCCTGAGGCGAGCAGCACCAACGCCCCCACCATCACACGGCCGCGCCGCCGCAGGCCGGGCTCGAGCAACCGGGGGTAGGCCCAGTCGACGAGCCGCACGAGCGGGGGCGATCGTCGGGGCACGTCCTTCGGCCGGAGCACCAGCGAAGCGACCGCGGGGACCCACGTCAGCGACAGCACCAGCGCCGCCGTGAGGGCAAACGCCACCGTGAGCGCCATGGGCCTGAACAGAATCCCGTCGACCCCGGTGAGGGTGAGGATCGGCACGTAGACGAGCAGAATGACGAGCACCGAGAAGAACACCGGTCGTGCGAGCGCCCCAGCGACCTGTCGCACGCGCGCGCGCATCGCCTCGGGCCCCAGCGTCGAGTCTGCTTTCAACCCATGGAAGAGGCCCTCGACGAGCACCACCGCGCCGTCGACGAGCAGGCCGAAGTCGAGCGCACCCAGGCTCATCAGGTTGCCGGGGATGTCGAGGAGCGCCATCGCGGCCGTCGCGAACGCCATCGACAGGGGAATCACGCTGGCGACCAGCAGGCCGGCGCGGAAGCTCCCGAGGAAGAGGAGCAGCACGAGCACCACCAGCGCTCCGCCCTCGAGCAGGTTCTTCGCCACCGTCACCAGGGTCGCGCGAACGAGCGTCGAGCGATCGGCCACCACGTCGACGCGGACATCGTCGGGCAGCGCCGCGCGGACCGCTGGCATGCGCGCGTGGAGCCGGTCCATCACCTCGAGCGCGTTGGCGTCGCGGAGCATCTGCACCATCAGGTAGAGCGTCTCGCCGCGCCCGTTCGCCGTCGCCGCACCGAGCCGCAGCCGGGTGCCCTCGCGCACCTCGGCCACGTCGCCCACGCGCACGGAGTTGCCCGACACGATCGCCGCGCCCAGCTCGCCCGGTCGCGTCGGTCGGGCCTGCGCACGCAGCAGGACCTGGGAGGGGCCCGACGGGAGCGCTCCGCCCGGCGCGGCACCGGTCGCGTCCTCGAGCGCGGTCTTGAGCTGGCCCAGCGTGATGCCACGGGCCGAGAGCCGGGCGTCGTCGGCGATGATGTCCCACGTGCGCTCGGCGCCGCCCCACGTGTTCACCTCGACCACCCCGGCGACCGACTTGAGGAGCGGGTTGACCCGCCAGGTGGCCAGCTCCAACAGCTCGGCGGGCGTGCGCGACGGGGACGACAGCGTGAGGTGGAAGATCTCTCCCAGCCCACCGGTGAGTGGCGCCAGCTCGGGTGAGGCCTCGACGGGCAGGGTGAGCGAGGCGAGGCGCTCCGACACCATCTGGCGGGTGAGCCACGGCGAGAGGCCCCGCTCGAAGACGACCGTGACCGACGAGATGCCGTAGAGCGACAGGCTGCGCTGCTCCACCAGATCGGGCACGCCGGCGAGCGCGACCTCGATGGGCCGGGTCAGAAGCCGCTCGACCTCTTCCGGGGTCAAGCCGGGCGCGCGCGTGAGGACGACGACCTGGTTGTTGGTGAGATCGGGCAGCGCGTCGAGCCGCAGCCTGAGGCCCATGGCGAAGGCCAGGGTGGCGAGCAAGAGTGTCAGGCCCGTGACCCAGCCGCGCGCGTCGACGCTCCACTCGACCAGGCGGCGAATCATCTCGCCTCCGTGCCGTCCGCAGCCACCTGGTCCGACGGCTCGATCCCCGAGACGATCGCCTCGGCGCCGGTTTGGGCGACCACGCGCACCTCGACGAGCGATTCCGCACCCCCTCGGCGAACCCGCACCTTCGACGGGGGGCCTTCGATGACCGCACGCGCCGGTACGACACGCCACGCGGGGTCGGCCTTTTGTCGAACGCGGCCCGTCGCGCCGATGGGGAGTGCTCCGCCGTCCAGCGCGCTGAACCATGCCAGCCGGGTTCCATCGGTGGGCTCGAA
>JBILEB010000177.1:0-15167 GCA_044352295.1 Myxococcaceae bacterium | reverse complement strand
TCAGGTCCGTGCTCTCCTCAGAGGGGGAGAACCCCAAGCGGCAGTCCGCCCGGGACGTTCTTCATGGCCTTGATCAGAGACGACCTGATCAGCTCCCACGTGCTCAAGAACCGCGGGCTCTGAGGGAAAGGGACCGGTGACCATGTGTCTTGTTCGCTGACTCCGCAGTCGCGATCGCGTTCCTCGCCTGGTCCGGTTCTACAGAGCAGAGGTGGGTCGTTTCTGGAGAGCGCTGAAGCGGTCACCTCGTGCGAGCTGCAGGCTCAGCGCTGTCACACCTTCATCGAGCAGCGGAGCGCGGCCGGGTGGCACTTCGTGCAGCGCTTCGACGACGAGGGTGAGAGCGGGGCGACGCTCGGGCGCGATGGCCTCATCGACCTCATGCTCGTCGCCGAGAACGGGGACATCGACCAGGTGGTGGTGCATCGGGTTGACCGGCTCTCCCGCAATCTCGGCGCCTTCGTCCACCTGCTCGACTTCTTCACGGAGCTCAACGTCGGCATCTCCTTCGTCGACGGGGCGCTCGCGTCTGGCGGTGGCGCTCTCGACAGGCTCCAACTCAGCATGCTCTCCACGTTCGCCGAGTTCGAGCACTCGATGATTTCCGAGCGACTGCGAGACGCGCACGCTGCACGGCGAGCTCAGGGCCTCCGCTCGGCGGGCCGGTTGCCCTTCGGTTACACCTCCTCAGCCGAGACGAAGCAGCTGGTGCCCCACCCGGAACAAGCCGCCTTCGTGAGGTCGTGCTTCACACGCGCGGCGGCTGGGACACTTCCCGCTGAGATTGCAGCCGACGGGAAGCGGCGGGGCGGGGCGCTCGCCCGGTGGTCTGCCCGCGCCGTGACGCGGATGCTCCGAAACCCCGTGTACATGGGCCGGCACCCAGACGGCGCTCCGAGCGACCACGAGCCCCTCGTCTCTGCAGACCTCTTCGAACGCGCAGGAGCAGCCATCGCCGGGCGCCGAACAGCGCGCGCTTCGATGCGACGTCTCTCGACGGAGGAGGACCCGTTCATCCTTCGCAAGACGCTCAAGTGCGCGCGTTGCGAGAGGGCGATGATTCCGGCGGCGAACGTGCCCATGCGCGCCCTCAAAGCAGCGACGCCGCGCTACTACCGCTGCCGAACCCTCGGCTGTGACGGCGAGCCGCTCAACGCGGCCGACGTGGAGCAGCGCTTCAGCGTCTTGCTCGCCCAGCTGCCGGAGACCTTCACCGAGGCGCAGCGCGAGGAGGGCGTCATTCGCTCCTCACTGTGGGCCTACCTCACCCCGCTCAACCGCCGCCGCAGCGCCTCGCTGCTGTTCTCCTTCCTCGCCTGGGACGTCGCCGCCGGCCACTTCATCACCGCGCCCTCCGACTTCGACTGGTCGTCCAAGCTGGGCGTCGCACTCTCGATGCGCCACCTGCTCTCGGAGTTGACGCGCCCGCCCGTTGTGCCGCGGACGCCGCGTCCCCGCGCGCCGCGGCGACCGAGAAGCCCGCCGAGCGAAGCACAGCCACTCGAGCCTCGCGTGCGGGCGTTGATTGAGTGGCTCGAGCGCCTCCGCGTGACGACCGACGAGTAGGTCCGTTGAGCTCCCGGCGCTCGCGCTCGTAGGCGCGCTTGAACCCATCGTCCTGCATCTGGGTAGCGAAGTACTTGTCGAAGCCGGTCTTACGACGTCAATGCATGGCGCCTCCCGAGAGCGTAGGGCTGACGTTCCGGTTGGGCGCAACCGACGGGCTTCTGATTTGGACAGCACCGCTGTCCGAATCTCGAAAGAGCCGCCCCTCGGCGTCACGGGTAGTCGAACACTTCGATTTCGTGCTCGTGCGCGTGGGGGGCGCCCCAACGGCGTCGCCTCACGAGCTCGAACCTGGCCCCTCGTCGTCCCGCGCACGGCCCCGCCAGGCCCCTGAGCGCTCGAGGGCCGCCAACAGTCCGACCAGCTCTTCCAGCGTCGCACCGACTCCTGGCTGCGGGAAATTCCTGCTGACAACTTCCTTCGAGAGCAGCATCGCGAGGTAGCGCAGGCGAGGACGCGCTTCGTGCGCGAAGGCTCGGTAGTCGGGATGCCCGGTGTTCACCTGCCACCGTTCCTCGATGAGCCGCGAGCGCCAGGGCTGCAAGGGCTCGTTGACCTCTTCAGGCTGAGGGATGCCTGCCTCGGCACGTCGGTGATGTTCGCTCACGATGCGCACGGGCACGATGAACACCCGCTCGCGTTCTCCCTGACGCGCCAGCACCTCCACCGACTCCGTGGCTGACGCGCTCAGCGCCTCGATGGTCGCGAGGTTCCCTCCCGCAGACAGCGACAGCGCGCTCGACGCCTTCCACTCGAAGGAGACTCCCTCACGAATCGCTCTCCCGTGTTCGTCCGCAGCGATGGCGTGGAGCTGCTTCCTCTCCTGCACCGCCAGCTCGAGCTTCGACGGGCGTACGGTGACGGCGAACAGCGGGCCGGGAGGGAAGAGCTCTGGCTGCTCGACCAAGTCCTCTTCGGCGTCGGCCGGTGGTGCAGGCTCTGAAGGTGGCGAAACGGCGCTCCCCGACGGTGGAGCGTCATCGACCGTGCCGCTGCGCCTGGCGACGGGGAACCACTCCAGGTGCGGCACGAAGTTGGTGACGCGCGTGAAGAGCCGCGCGAGCTGGCGATGCATGTCGTCAGACAGTGAGGCGGCCTCTGCATTGCTGCGCTCGTCGAGGCGGGCGACGACGAGGGGCTCGATGGCGATGAGTGCGTCGACCAGCGCAGAGGCCGCCGCGTTCGGCACGATTCCACGGCGCGAGCCTGGCGCGACCTCGAGGTGAGGGAAGTCGACGACGCCCACGAGCCGCTCGTCGGTCCAGGGTGCGTGCGCCAACTCCGGAAGACTCGCGAGGTCGTCGAGCACCACCGCGCCAGCACAGCCGAGCCTGACGCGGCCGGCGTCGGGCCCTGCGTCTCCGGCGAAGTGCAGCGTCACCTCGATGGGGAACTTGAAGTCGGGCAGGCGAATCGGTTCGAACCCGGGCAGGCGCTCGCCAGCGAGGTGGCTGGGCTTGATGACGACGAGCTTGTCGGCCGCGCCGCGTGCGATTCGGTCAATGAGCCGAAGCTCGGTTCCGTGGCGAACGAGCTGCCCGCGGAGCTCGACCGAGAGGTACGTCGCCAGCCGCCCACCCACCGTCGGAGCGAGCGCCGCGCGGTGAAGGCGACGCACCTGCACCTCGGTCCACGTGGCGGGGCGCCCGATGACGTCGGGCATGCGGGTGATGGTGTAGCGGGGTGAGTCCTCGAACAGCGTCAGCCCCCAGACCTCGGACGCACCGGCACAGCTCAGGATTCGGAGCTCGTGTCCGACGGCCCAGAAGCCGAGCAGGCCGATGCCGTACTGCCCGAGCATCGCCTGGCGCATGCGCTCGTCGAACGACATCTGCCGCTTGCGGGAGTGCCCGATGTTGGTGGCGATGGTGGTGAGGGCGTCCTTGCGCGGCAACTCGGGCAGCACGCCGAGCCCGTCGTCGAGGATGGACAACACCGTCTCGCCGCCGTCGCGGTAGCGCTCGATGGTGATGTGCGCTGCCTGCTCGTCGAGCGCGTTCTGCACGAGCTCCGCGACGGCCTTGCGCGGGTCCGACTGGCTTCGGGCGAGGTGACGAATCAGCTCGAACGGGTCGTGGACGCCGATGTTCCCCACGGCCGAGCCGTCAGGCATCTGGCGGAGTCTGCGTGGCACCCGGACATCATGGCCGACGAGCAGGTCTCCGCAATTCTCCAGACGCGTCTGGACGGTTCGGCTCAGCAGCACGCCGCCGAGTCGCTCGTCCCACGTGCTGCACCAGGCTTCTTCCTCCCGAACGCATCGAGGCCTTGTGTCGCTCGGTGCTTCTTCCAGTCGCGGTCAAGGCGCTCGAATTCGGCGTCGGACAGCACCTCTGCCTTGCGCAGCGCGAACAGCGCCGAGCTGATGGAGACGTCCTTGAGGACCGCGCGCGAGACGCTCCCACACATTGGGCACGTCATGAGTGGCGGCTCCATGCCTCGGGAGCTTCGAATGCGATCTCGAAGCTCAGTGAGTCGGCTGCACAAGTCCGCCAGCTCGTTCCAGTCGGTCGCGGCCGACCACGCCGACGTCAGCGCCTCGACCATCTCGGGAAACCAGACGCGCAGCGCATCGCCAGAAGGCATCCGGTGAGTCTCTCCCGCCAGTAAGCCAACTGTCGATTCGTCTGGGCGCTGACGTCTATCGGTTCTTCCGTCGCGCCTTTTTCGCCACCTTGCGCTCCTTCTTCTTGGCGCTCGCGTCGGCACGAGAAGCAGGGCGCGCGGGAATACCGAAGGGCAGGGGGAACGCGTCGAGCGGCATGGAGGAGGCCTGGCGCATCCAGGCGTCGATGCCCTTCTGGCTGCGCATGTCGAAGCCCGCTTCAGCGCCGGCCGCGAAGAGCGACTTCGCCATTCCGAAGTTGCGCTTGTCCGACAACGCCGCGGCGAGCTTCTTCACCGCCTCGCTGCCGAGCTCGCGGAGGCACGCGTCGGCCTGCTTGAGCCCGAACTCGCGCTTGAGGAACGAAAAGAAGGCTCGGAGCTCGGCGATGATTCCGCTCGCGGCTGCGGCGTCAATGCTGACCTTTCGGGGAACGATATCGAAGACGATTTGGCGCAACTCATGAGCGTCGAGCGTCGCGATGGTCGCGTTGAAGTAGCTGGCTGCGTAATCCATTAACAGCGGCGCGAAGCTGAGCTCGGCGAGTGCCTGGGCTTCGGGTGAATCTTCGAAGCGGAGCAGCAACTCCTCCTCCAGGTCCGCGCGCGAATCCTCGTCGACCTCCTCCTGCATCCCGACCTCGAAGAGGTCTGCCATCAGGTCGAAGGGCGGGCGCTCGATGACCTGCTCGTGGGGAGCTCGCAGCGAGACCTCGACGTCGCCTGAGTGCGTGCTCACCTTCACGGTGGTGGTGACCGGTGGGCCATCGCCATTCCACGCGGCCTCGAGCGCCTTCTTCTGCGTCAGCAATTGCGGCAGCGACAGGCAGATGGCCTCGGAGATGGTGACCTCCTTCGCAGTGAGGGGCCGCGAAACGAGGTCGGGGTCGACGGCGACCGGCCATGGCCAGCCCTCGGGGCCGGCGACCTCCCAGCCGTGCGTCGAGACCTCCTTGCGCAGCGCTCGCGAGAGGTCGGCGCCACGCTCGAAGTTGAGGGCGAAGTGACGCGGAAGCTTCGCGTCGACGTCATGCTCGAGGGCTCGCGCGGCCTCCTGGAAGAGCGCGTAGTCGTCGAGGCTCGAGAAGAGGATGAAGCCGAGGCTCTCGCCCATCTGCCCAATGACGACGAGCGCGGCCTCGCGCAGACCGAACTGCTTGATGGTGAGGGAGAAGAGGCTCCGGTTTGCCGGAACATGGGCCCACGGGCGCGCCCTGTACAACGTCGCCGCCGAGCGGAAGAACGACGCCATCGCCTCGGGGCTCAAGTCCGGGCCCAGGTAGGTCTGCTCCTCCTCGGAGTGGTCGCCCATGTGCTCGCGCATCACCGCCATCACCGCGTCGAGTTCAGGCGTCGGCGCGTAGACAATCTCGATGGTGGGGTGCCCTGCGCGAAGAATTTCGGCGAGCTCCTTCGACGCGACGCGGATTCGCTTCGGCGGGTCGTTCCCCACCATCGGTTTCGCCAACGTCTCAGCGAGGCTGGCGGAGGCGCCGGCCAGCAGCTCGCCAGGCTTCATCGTCGTGACGCCGAGCACCAGTCGGTTGTCGTCCAACCAGAGCAACATCTCAGGCCGATACGGCTCACCTTCGCCCGTGACGTACCCGGGCATCACCGCGATTCCGCCGACCCACTCGACTCCGGCTTTCTTTTTCTTCGCCATTTCGCGCACCTCTTGTCGCTACTTCTTTCGGGCCTGCCACTTGCGGTACGTCGCCAGTGCCTCCTGCGCTGAGCGGCCCCAGAGGACGCGCGTCGAGCGGGGAACCTCGAGACCACATTCGCGAGCGGCTTCTGCGACGCTTCCGCCGACCCAGGAAACAGCGTCCTCCCAGCGGTCACGCTCGACCTTGCCGAGGCACTGGTTGTGGGGGCCGAACAGAAAAGCGTCTTCACCTCGACGCTCGCGCAGGTCCTTCTGGTCGCGCGACTTGTTACGGCTCACGACACCTTCCCCATGCAGCACTTCTTGAACTTCTTGCCGCTCCCGCATGGACACAGCTCGTTCGGACGGACCTTCGGCGATTCCCTGCGGACCGGCTTCTTTGGGAACGCGGGCCCGCCGTAGTCGGGACGGCCGGGTGGGCACACCTTCGCGTGGTCCGGGTGGTTGGGGTCGTCCACCACGCGTTTCCACATGTCGTAGTGCCGGTGGAGGCGCGTCACGTATGCGGTGTCCGTGAGCATGAGCGTCTCGAACGCGTCCTGCAGTCGGTCCGAGTGCTCGCTCTGAGGGTTCATCGGGTCGAGGAAGACCTGCGGCTCGCCCTCGTGCGGAGCCTCCGACGGCTCGAACGCGTAGTTGATGGTTGCCACCTGGCGCTTCGTTTCGGCGTGAAGCACCTGGACGAGGACGCGGCGACAGTCGCAGCCGGGCTCGGTGCAGTACGCCTCCATGAAGAGGTACGCCCCGGCAGGAAGGTCCTCCCCGGGAGGAACATGCAGGACGCGCGTTTCCTGTTTGGCGAGGTCATCAAAGAGCGCGCGAAACGGCAGCATCGTTCTGGTTCCTCAGGGCCTTCGGGTCGATGAGCACGACGCGGCAGTGGTTCGGCGAGAGGTGCGTGAAGTCCTTGTCCGTTGTCAGAAGCGTCGCACGCGCGACCTTCGCGGTCGCGGCGATCCAGAGGTCGTGGTGGCTCAACGTGCGCGCGCTCGGTCGGTGCTGCCGTGATGCGAGGTCGACCGAGACGTACGCATCAAGGAGCGCGCCGCTGCGGATGTTGATGGTCGCGACGTTCGCCAACGCATTCGCCAGCGACTGCATCTTCGCAGGCCCCCAGCGATTGCGCTGCGCGAGCACCTTGAGCTCGGCGTGGGTTACGATGCTCACGAGGGGACGGAGCGACGCACTGCTCAACCCGAATTCTTGGTCGAGCCACCGAGCTGGCTCACCACCGCGGACCAGCTTCAACATCACAGAGGTGTCGAGCAGGTACCGCTCGGTCGTCATCGAATGGCCTTGAGCGCCGCGAGGAGTTCCTCGTCTGTCTCATCGCCAGGCCAGGTTCCAATGAAAGCGTTCACACCGGTGAGCGCGTCCTGCGGGATTGAGGGTGGCATGAAGTCCGCCGTATCCGTGACGGGCACTTCCTCGAAAATCTCGTCTCCGGGGACGGCGCTGCCGATGTACTCCGCATCGACGAGGAAGCACGCGCCCGACGGGCCGAAGTGGCCGATGCCCGAGACGACCGTCCGCTCGCCGACCGGAACCAGCCCCGTGAATCGAACTCGGACCGAGTCGCCTTTCGGCACGACGAGCGTCGCCATTCCGGGCGTGGACTCTGGCTTCAGGTCTCCCACCACGCGCACGGCGCGGTTCCCTGGCGTGACGTGAAGCAGGTGCTCGAGCCCAGAGACGTCCGCCGGCCCGAATTTCAACGCGACGCCGTTGGAGCGGACCAACTCGAGCCCTTCCGCGCTCGACCGTGAGAATCGAACGAAGAGTTCGAGCAACGGCCCGTCGGCGAACACGGACTCGCGGTTCTCAGAGAGCGCACCAGAGAGCGCGTCCGCGAACACGTCGATGGCCGTGACTCCGTTGACCAACGCCGGCGCTTCGAGGGTGACCACTCCGCCCGTGACGTTGGCGATCTCGATCTCCGATTCGCCCCAGCCGTCGTACCGCGACGCAACTCGAGCCCCTTCGATGAGCGAAGACACGGCGTCGATCAGCGCCTTCGCTGGGACACGACCGAGCGTGAGGGTGTGCTTCGGCACCGCGACCTCCAGCAGTGCCGTCGAAGTTGGTGAGCAGCGCCCTACAGGGTCGTTGGTCGCCGCTTACGAGCACCACGAAAAATCGCGAGGTTCGCCGGACCCAACGTTTAGCCTTTAGCAGAAGCTGTTAAGCGCTCTGCGAAACTCTCTCCCGGAAGGACGAGAACGGAGAGCTTCTGCTGTCCCAGGCGCCACCACAGTGCGCCGCAGCATTCTCTGTTCGGGGCCCGCAGAGAGCGTTCCCTCGGGGGAACGAACCGGCGACCTGTAAAGCAAAGGGGCCGGTGCTCTTCGCAACCGGCCCCTGGTAGCTCCTCGACTTGGGCTCGAACCAAGGACCTACGGATTAACAGTCCGCCGCTCTACCGACTGAGCTATCGAGGAATACGACGCGCGCGTGCTTACGTTCGACGAACCCACCCTGTCAACCCTGACGATCATGCCCACGCCGTTCGCGCCGCTCGACGTCCCGGAAGGCCTCATGCGGGCGGTCGTCTCGGCCTACGCGACCCCGCCGCGCGCGTACCATTCCTTCTCCCACGTGCAGGAGGTCCTCTCGCACCTCGCCACCGTGCCCACCTGGGAGCGCCCCGCCGAGGTGCTCCTCGCCGCGCTCTTCCACGACGCCGTCTACGTCGCCGGCCGCAAGGACAACGAGGCGCGCTCCGCCGAGCTCGCCGCCGACGCCATCACCACCTTCCTCCCGCGCGCCGGCCTCGACGTCGCCCGCGTGCGCCACCTCATCGGCCTCACCGCTCGCCACGGCGCCCTCACCGTCGCTGAATTCGTCACCGACCCCGACGCCGCGCACTTCCTCGACGCCGACATGGCCATTCTCGGCAGCGCGCCCGAGGCCTTCGACGCCTACGACGCCGCCATCGCCGAAGAGTACCGCCCCGTCACCAACGCGCTCCTCTACCGCTTCGGCCGCCGGCGCTTCCTCTCGAAGCTGCTCGACGCCGAGCGGATCTACCTCTCCGACGTCTTCCACGCGCGCCTCGACGCCGCCGCCCGCGCCAACCTCCGTCGTTCCCTCGCGCGGCCATGACCTTCCCCGCCGAAGCCCGCCTCGCCGACGTCCCCTGGGCCGCGCTGGAGGGCCTCGCCGCCACGCTCGCGCCCGCCCTCGACGCCATCCTCTCCGGGCAGCCCGCCGACGCCGTGCTCGACCGCTGCCTGCGCGCCAACCGCCACCTCTCCGCCGACCAACGCCGCGTCACCGCCGAGGCCCTCTTCGGGGTCGGCCTCTGGCGCCGTCGCCTGCGCGCCCACGCGGGACCCGAGGCGCCTCCGCTCGTCCTCCTCGGCCTCCTCGCGCGCGACCTCGGCGGGGCCTCCCACATCCCCCTCCCGGTCGAGCTGCCACCGCCGCGCCCACCGCCCGACGACTGGCGTGACCGCTGGTCCATGTCCGAGTGGATCGCCCGCCACCTCGAACGCGCCGTCTTCTCCGACGCGCCCGCCCTCGCCGAAGCCCTCTGCCGGCCCGGCCCCGTCACCGTCCGCGCCAACCGCCGCCACGTCACCCGCGCTCAGCTCGCCGACGCGCTCGCCGCCGACGGCCGCTCCACCGAGCCCGCGCGCTTCGCCCCCGACGCGCTCCACCTCACCTCGCGCCCGCCCAACCCCACCGCCACCACCGCCTGGCAGCGCGGCTGGTTCGAGCTCCAGGACGAAGGGAGCCAGCTCCTCGCCGAGGCCGTGCCCGCGCAGAAGTCCGATTCCGTGCTCGACCTCTGCGCCGGCGCCGGCGGAAAGACCCTCGCGCTCGCCTCGCGCCTGCCCACCGCTACGCTCCACGCCTTCGACGTCGATCGCGAACGACTCTCCCGCCTCCGCACCCGCGCCAGCCGCGCCGACGCCCGCGTGCACGTGCACCTCGAGCTGCCGGTCGAGCTGCGCGTCCATCACGTGTTGGTCGACGCGCCGTGCTCCGAGCTCGGCGCGCTCCGTCGTGGCCCGGACCTGCGCTGGCGCCTGTCGGAGGACGTCGTCTCACGTCTGGGCCCGGTGCAGCGCGAGCTCCTCCACACGGCGGCCCGTCACGTCCTCCCCAAAGGCTCCATCACCTGGGCCACCTGCACCGTCACCCGCGAGGAGAACGACGACGTCATCACCGACTTCCTCGCCGCCGACCCACGCTTCGAGCTCGAGCCCATCGCCTTCCCAGAACCCGTTCGCGCGAAGGACGGCTGCCTGCGCCTGTTTCCACACCTCCACGGCACCGATGGGTTCTTCGCCGCCGTCCTTCGCCGCGCGCGCTGATGCACCGCGCCGCCAGAACGTGCAGCGCGACGCGTCCGTCGGTCATCCGATGGTCGCCCAGGAGACCTTCGCCGACGATTCGTCCATGCTGCTCCGAACCGCGCTCGTCCTCGTCGCGCTCTCGATTCCGGCCTGGCACTTCGACGTTCCCAAGCGCGTGCAGCGGGCCTCCGACGAGTTCCGCCGTCACCGGCTGCCGATGTACGCCGCAGGGTTCCTCATCGCGCCGCAGAGCGAGCTGCGCCCGGCGGCGTTCACCGATGGCTGTGCCGGCTGTCTCCAGTTCGACGTCGACGCGCCCAACGCGCGGGCCCTCGAAGCCAGGCTCGAGTTCGACTCCGGAGCGACCTTGCCCGCCGCGGTTCGCACCGAGCGGCACTATGACCTGCTCGAGTTCAGGCTCTCCGACGCCAGGCCAGTCGACGCCTGGCTCACGTGGAAGCCGTACGCATCTGATCCTGGCTTCGGGGTGCACCCGACCCCGTGTGGCCAGGCCTTGAGCGAAGTCGGCGTTCGTCCCGCTCGGCGCGGCGGAGGTCGGGTCGGCGTTCGCCTCACCATCTCCAGCCAACCCGACGCGACCCTCACGTACCGCCTCCACGGCGACCAGCCGTACGTGCCTTAACCGCGAAGCGCCGTCTTCAGCACCTTGCCGCGATCACTCCGCGGCAGCGCATCGACGAACACCACCGCCCGTGGCGCCTTGAACGCCGCCAGACTCCCGCGGACGTGCGCCTTGAGCGCCTCGGCGAGCGCCTCGTCCGCCACCTGCCCGGGATGCACCGCGACGAACGCCTTCGGCTTCTCCAGCCCGTCGGCGTCCTTGAACCCGATCACCGCTGTCTCCCGCACCGCCGGATGCTGGAGCAGCGCGTTCTCCACCTCGACCGGCGACAACCACTTCCCGCCCACCTTCAGCATGTCGTCGCCGCGCCCACAGAAGAAGAAGTACCCCTCGTCGTCGTGCTGGAACTTGTCCGCCGACACGCACCAGTCTCCGCGGAACGTCGCCTTCGATTTCTCGTGCTGCTGCCAGTACTCCAGCGCCATCGAGTCGCCCGACACCCACAGCGTACCGACTTCACCGCGCGGCAGCTCCCGGCCCTCGTCGTCACACACCTTCGCGCGGTACCCGTTCACCACTTTGCCCAGCGAGCCCAGTTTCACGTCGCCCAGCCGGTTCGTGATGAAGATGTGGAACATCTCCGCCGAGCCAATACCGTCGAGGATCTCGACCCCCGTCACCTTCTTCCACTTCGCGTACAGCTCTGCCGGCAACGCCTCGCCCGCGCTGATCGCCAGGCGGAACGACGAGAAGTCCACCTTCTCGACGCCGGGTACGTTGACGATCTGATTGAGCGCCGTCGGCACCGCCGTCAGCACCGTCGGCCGGTGTTTCTCGATGAGGGGGAACAGCACCTCAGGCGTCGGCTTCTCCTTGAACAACACCGCCGAGCCACCCGCGAGCAACGGGAAGAGCAGGTTCGTTCCCAACGCGTAGCCGAACGCCAGCCGCGGCACCGAGAGCCCCACGTCCTTCGGGCCCAGGCCCAACACCGGCAGTCCGTACGTCAACGCGTTGAAGACGAAGTCGTGCTGCTTGTGCACGGCGCCCTTGGGGAAGCCCGTCGAGCCTGACGTGTACAGCCACACGGCTGGATCATCCCGATGTGTCGGCGCGAAGGACTCGTCGGGCGTCACCTTCGCGAGCTCCGCGTCGTACGAGAGATGCCGCCCGGGGTTCCCCACCACCAGCACGTGCCTCAGGTGCGGACACTGGGCGCGCACGGCATCGACCGTCGGCACCGTCGCCTCGTCCACCACCAGCACCTTCGCCCGCGTGTAGTTGATGAAGTACGTCACTTCGTCCGCCTTGAGCTGCGGGTTCACCGCGCTCACCACGCCGCCGGCCTTCACCGCGCCGAACCACGCTGACGCGAACTGCGGGACGTCCGGCAGCATCAACAGCACCCGCTGCTCGAGCTCGAGCCCCAGGCCCTTGAACACCGCCGTCGCCCGGTTCGTGAAGTCCGCGAGCTGGCCGTAGGTGATGACGTGTTCCTCGAAGTACAGCGCTGGCGCGTGGGGCTGCCGGCGCGCCTGCGTGAAGAGGAAGACCTCGGCGAGGTTGAGCGACTCGGGAAGGTTGAACGGGTCGAGCGTCATGGCGGCCGCGGAAGGTACCCGAAGCGTCGACCGGCCCCGCACTTCACCACGCCCTCGTGACGTGCCGTGTTACCGCCGCCGCAGCCACAGCCAGCCACCCGTTGCCAGCGCCGCGCAGCCCACCGCCGCCAACGTCTGGAGCCGCGCGATGGAGGCCGCGAGTTGCTGCTCGAAGGTGCACTCCTCGGCGCCGAGTCCCGTGCAGTCGACCTGCAGGCGCAGCACGGCGAGGCCCAACAGCACGACGGCGCCGGTGAGCAGGCCACCGAGGAGCCCCAGCGCCGCTGCGCGACCCACTCGTCTGCCCACCGTCCGTGAGGCCATCGTGTGCGCACCTCCTGCGCAGGAAGCTGCGCATGCCGACGGGTCAACACCTCAAGGGCCTCGCCTCTTTCCGCGCGGGCCTTCTCCCTGCAAGCCGCTACGCTGTCACGCTCTGAAGGGAGACCTCCATGAAGATCCTCTACGGCGTCGTCGGTGAAGGCATGGGTCACGCGACCCGCTCTCGCGTCGTCCTCGAACACCTCACCAAACGCCACGACGTGCACATCGTCGTCTCGGGCCGCGCCCGCGACTACCTCGCCAAGCGCTTCGAGAACGTCCACAACATCTGGGGCTTCACCATCAGCTACGAGGGGAACTCCGTCTCGAGGTGGCAGACGGTGCTCCAGAACCTCCGGGGGGCCGTCACCGGCTGGCCGCAGAACGTGAAGACGTACTTCGACCTCGTCGAGAAGTTCGAGCCCGACGTCGTCATCAGCGACTTCGAGTCCTTCAGCTACCTGTACGGGAAGAACCACCGGATCCCCGTCATCAGCGTCGACAACATGCAGATCATCAACCGGTGCGCCCACGAGCCCGAGCTGCTCGCCGGCTTCGAGGACTCGTTCGAGCTCACCCGCGGCATCGTGAAGTCGAAGGCGCCGGGCTGCTTTCACTACCTCGTCACCACGTTCTTCCAGCCGCGCGTTCGCAAGGAGCGCACCACGCTGGTGCCGTCGATCCTCCGCCCGGAGATCCTCGCCGCGAAGCCAGAGCCCGGAGAGCACCTGCTCGTGTACCAGACGATGACGAGCAACACGCAGCTCATCGAGGACCTGCGCCGGTGCGGTCGCGAGTGCCGGATCTACGGGTACCGACGAGACATCTCCTCCGACGTGCGCGAAGGGAACCTGCTCTTTCGGCCGTTCTCGGAGGCGGGCTTCATCGACGATCTGCGCACCTGCCGGGCCGTGGTGGGCGGCGGTGGCTACACGCTGATGAGCGAGGCGGTGTACCTGCACAAGCCGATGCTCTCGGTGCCGATCGGCGGGCAGTTCGAGCAGGTGCTCAACGCGCTGTACCTCGAGAAGCTGAACTACGGGATGTACGCGAAGTCCCTCGAGGGCGACGTGATCCCGACGTTCCTGGAGCGCGTGCCCGACTGCCAGAAGGCCCTCGGTGGGTATCTGCAGGATGGGAATCGCGTGATGTTGTCGACGCTCGACGCGCAGCTCTCCGCCGCGGCCGACAAGAAGGGCGTCGCGTGGGACGAGGTGACGGTCGCTTAAGGCGCGAGCAGCTCGGCCCAGCGCGCGGCGTTCGAGGCACAGCGCAAGGGGGCTGAGTGGGGCGTCTCTCCGGCGCAGACCGGCGCGTCGTCGGTGCGGTTCGCTGGAGACAGGCCCAACCGTGTCCATGCTTCCGGCGCTCGTCGGCAGGTCGTGTCGCCCATCGACCAGAGCCCTCGCATTCGGCTCGGCTCCGTCTTCCATCCCATCGAGGACGACAGCCAGCCCGACACGCTCATCCCATCGCCGTCGCACGGAGACGCCAGCATCACCACGCGCCCCACGCGCTGCCGCTTGGCCACCAACGCCGCGTGCCCGCCGCCCTGTGAGTGACCCGCAACGAGGATCGACTCCCACCGAATCGCCGCCTCGGCGTCGGGGAGCTTCGTGCGATCGATGAACGCCTCCCACCCACCGGATGCATCGCCCTCGGCCAGGTACAGCACGGTGCGCGCGATGCGCTCGAAGGCGCCTTCGTCGGGCGTGAGATCGTTCACGGCCGCCGCTGCCCCCAGCTGCGGTTCTCCCAACAGAATGCTCGCGCGCGTCGGCTCGAAGCACGCGTCCTGGTTCGCGCACAGCTGACCCACGGCGCTGTCACTCGAGTAGCTCACCGCGAGCACATGCAGCCCTTGCGCGCGCGCGACGCCGTAGAAGCTCCCCGCCGCCGTTCCCGTGCCAGCCCGCGGAGACCCGCCGCTGCCGTTGAAGAAGACGAGGAGTGCTCCCCGCGCGTTCGTCTGCGGTCGCAGCGCGTACTGATCGACGTTCGCGTTCGTGCCCGACGCTTCGAGGCCCGTCTCGGCTGGCGAGACCACGAAGCAGACCTCGCCCTCCATCGCGCCCTGGCCCGTGGTGGGACAGCGGCGCAGCTCGACCCGTTGGCCTCCATCCGTCAGGCGTCCGGCATCGGGCAGCACGAAGCCTCCGTCGCGCGGCGTGAAGTCCCGGCCAGGGCACGCGAGCAGGACCAGACCAACGCAAACCACCGAAGTGCGCATCGGCCCACCTTAGCCGGGGCTAGGATTGGGTCGTCTTCGTCATGAGCAGCGAGCCTTCAGACCCGTGCCTCGCGGACGTGATGAGCACCCTGGGCTCCTTCGCCGAGACCGTGGTGCGCCGCCCCCAGTCGACCGTCGAGCCCCCACGCGATGCCACCACGGGCCGCCATGCGCTCGAAGTGCTGCGCGGGCTGACGCACGATCCGAACGCCCTCGTGGAGGAGTCGGTGCTCGGACAAGGCGCCATGGGCATCATCACGCGCGCGCGGCAGGTCGCGCTGGATCGCTCCGTGGC
>JBILEB010000302.1:0-4490 GCA_044352295.1 Myxococcaceae bacterium | reverse complement strand
GCACGTACTGGAGCGCGCCCTCGTCGACGTACCGAAGGCCCAGGAGGATCTCTCCGAGCGGAGGGCGGTCGAGGACGACGGTGTCTCCGCGAGAGATGGCCACCGAGAGCGCGCGCTGGAGCTGGGGCCGGGTGAGGTACCCGAGCGACAGCAGCGCCTCGCCCACGCGCGCACCAGTGAGGGGCTGGAGCGCCAGCGCCTCCATCACCTGGCCTTCGGTCACCAGGCCCAGCTCGATGAGGAGATCGCCGAAGCGACGCGTGGGGTCGAAGATCACCGCATCGGGGATGCTAGCGCCCTTGAGCCCGACGGGACCATCGACATCGTGCGCGGGCATGGGAGGTCAGTGCCCCCGGACCTGCACGAGGGCCATGAGGACCTCGAGGAGGATGAGCACGACCACCATGAGCTCGAGGGTCAGCGAGCGGGCGTGATCGACCTCGCCCTTGAGCAGTTGATAGGTCTGCAGGAGCAACCGGTGTTTGCGAGAGACCTGCTCGGTCCACTGCTTGACGCGGAGCTGCCCGACGGCGTTCTCGTAGACGCGCGCGAGGTAGACGTCGCCGACGATCTTCAGGGCGTTCTCGACGCGCTCGATGAACTCCGAGAGCTCGATGAGGGTCTGCATGAGCTCGCGCAGGACCTTCCGGTACGGGCTGTAGAGGATGGAGCCCTTGTTGAGATCGATGCCGTCGTAGACGCGGGTGAGCTCGCTATCGAGCACCGCGTCGTAGTACCGGAGCTCGAGCAACTGCGCGTTGGCGATCTCGAGCAGGTCGACGATGTCTTCGCTGCCCGAGGGCTCGTAGAGGAACGTGGCGTTCCACTCGCAGAGGGCGAGGTCTTCGGTGGTGTAGCTGTGGTGGTGCTCGAGGACCTCCCTGGACTCCCTCGCGGACAGCGTGGCGGTGTCGACCTCTCCGAGCAGGAGCTTGGCGAGGCCGGGCTCCGCGAGCACCTCGTCGGCGGTCGCCTTTCGATCGAACGCCTTCACGAAGAGGACGGTGTATTCCTCGTGCTGATCCCACAGGTGGGGCTTCTCGAAGGCGGGCTCGAGCTGGGTACGCAAGCGGGCGATCTCGTCGCGGGCGAGCACATCGATGGCGCGGGAGTCGTAGAGCTCGTCGGCGAAGGGCGTCACCTCGGCGAGTGTCTGGCCGGGCTCGAGCGGGACCCGCAGCGCGATGGCGAGGCAGCCGTGGTCGAACAGGCGCAGGCCGAGCTGGACGTCGCGGACCTTCCCGAGCACCTCGAGCTGTCGGGCGCCAAGATCGGCCGCGAGCGGCGCGTTGGAGAGCTGCAGGTAGGCACTGCCGGCCCGTGAGAAGCCCACCCGGCGTACGCCCGAGCCCGCGCGCGACAAGAGCTCCCGCGCCTTCTCCAGGTGAATGGAATCGGCCACGTCGAAGAAGCGGTAGCAGATGGCCCAGGCGTCGTTGAGGCGCAGCACGGTGGGGAGTGTAGCCAAAGGTGACCGGACCAACAGGAACGCGTCGCTATTCGAGGGGGCGCCAGAAGGTGCGCTCGAACGTGTCCCGCTTCTGCTCGAACACGCCGCGCGCCTTGAGCACCCGCTCCACGTAGTCGGTGTGCAGGGACAGGAGCGGCTCCGACACGGCCGGTCCCTCGAGCCGGCCCAGCGCCTCGGCGATGGCCTCGAGCGTCGACCGTCCCTCGTCGAACGACGTGTCCCGCAGCCGCAACACCCGCGCCGGCGGCGTATCGAACTGCAGCCGGGCCAACCCGTGGAGACGTGGGAGCTTCGTCACCATGCGCCGCGTCTGTCGCCATGTGCCGTCGATCACCACCAGCACCGGCAGCTCGCTCGGCCACGGCGCCGGCGCCTCGGACGGGAACAACATCGCGCCGCCCTCGAGCGACGGCAGCCGCTCGTTCACCCCAGCGGGATCGTCGTCGAAGTCCACGAACTCGAGGTTCGGCAACGCCAGGCCTGCGACCCGCGCCGTTCCCGTCGACTTCCACGACTCCCGCTCGTGGCGCACCACCACCACCCGCGTGCGCGTCACCACCGTCGGGAGGTTCGGGCAGATGCAGAACTCGGTACGGATCCAGCAGCGCGGGCAGCGGCCCGGGAGATCGCTCGAGGTGCGGGAGCGCATGGAGCCGGCCTCTTCTCACCGTCGATGCACCCCGCGCAACGGCCTGACGTGGAGCGGCTCGACCACCCCGCCACGTCCTGCGTGCTGTCCCGCGCGCCCTGACGGTACGGCAACGAGGGTTGCGCTCGTCGACGACCCTCGGTTAAGGGGCCCACCATGAAGGACGCCATGAGGGACTACGTCAGGCACCAGCGCGGTCGCATGTACCAGAGCGACTTCTTCGAGTTCTTCTCGAAGGTCCACCCGTCGATGCCATTCATCTTCTGGATTCCGATGACGAGCTGGGTGCTCGGCTCGGCTCTGCTGAACGGCACCACCACCTGGCAGGTCGCGGCGGCGGCGGTTCCGCTCGGCTACCTCACCTGGCAGTTCCTCGAGTACTTCGTCCACAAGCATGTGTTCCACGCCTGGCCGGGCTGGACGGGGCACGGCTTCCACCACAAGTACCCCGATGACGACACGCGGCTGGTGATGCCGCTGCCGGTGTCGCTCGTCCTGGCCAGCCTCATCTGGCTCGGGCTCTCGCTCATCGGCCGGCCGGATCTCACCACGCCCTTCTGGTGCGGCATCGTGATGGGCTACCTCTGGTACGACTTCCTCCACTGGTCGACGCATCACCGGGCGCCGCTGACCGAGTGGGGCAAGCGGCTGCGCGCGCACCACATGGCGCACCACTTCGCCGACCACGACAAGAACTTCGGCATCAGCCACATGTGGATGGACCGGGTCATCGGCTCCATCCTGAAGCGCGCGAACGACCAGGCCTGAGCCCTCGCGTCACCCGTGGAGGGTCGGATACCGCGGCGAGAGCCCGGCCGACCGCAAGTCGCCTTCACGTGGCGCTGGCAGCAGGATTCCTCTGGCCGTGGCCTCGATGATGCGCGCGACCTGCGCCGCGCCGTCGGTGAGCACCGCCGGGCCAGGCTGAAGGACGAAGGCGCTCTTCACTTCGTAGAGTGCGTCGGCGCGAACGGCTGACACCTGGTCCCAGCCGGGCCGCGAGACGATCTTCTCCCGCTTCGCCTTGCGTCCGCACCAGCTCGCGATCACCAGCTCGGGATCGCGCCGGGCCACCTCCTCGGGAGTGACGATGCGGCCCTTCGCGCCCTGCTGCGTACGCGTCTCGACACAGACGTCGTCTCCACCCAGCAGCTCGACCAGCTCGGAGCACCAGCGGATGCCGGAGATGAGGGGCTCGTGCCACTCTTCGAAGAAGACGCGGGGCCGACGCGGCAGGTGGGCGTTGGTCTCGGCCAGCGCGTCGAGTTCGCGCTCGAGCTGATCAGCGAGCGCCTCGGCCGCCGCGGCCGCGCCCACCAGCGACCCGACGACGCGCACCGTCTGGAGGATCTCGCCGAGCGAGCGCTGGTTGAAGAGGTACACCGGGACGCCCCGCCGCGCGAGCTGCGCCCCGAGGTCGGCCTGCAGATCCGAAAACCCCAGGACGAGATCCGGCGACAGCTCGACGATCTTTTCGAAGTCCGCGTCGAGGAAGGACGAGACCCGCGGCTTCTTGCGCGCCTCCGGGGGGCGGACCGTGAAGCCCGAGACGCCCACCACCCGCTCGCCGAGCCCGAGCCGGTAGAGGATCTCGGTCGTCTCCTCGGTCAGGCAGACGATGCGGCGGGGGTACCGGGGCGCGGTGCCAAGCAAGGCGTGAGGCATGCCCCTGCATGCCGACCCGGCCCGTGCGCCGCAAGCCTCTCAGCGCGACGCGACGAAGCTCGCCGGCACGTAGCCGCAGTGGAAGCCGATGCCCTGGCCGGGCCGCGAGCAGAGGTCGTCCTGGGCCGCGGTGAAGGCGTTCTCGGTCATCAACGCGCCCTCGACCACGATGGAGGCGTCGCGTCCGGACGACGAGCTGGGCGCGTGAACGAAGACCCGCCCGACCCCGAGCACCAGGAGCAGGCCCGCGGCCAGCCCCACCAGCGCCCGACTGATGCCTGGACGCCGCAGGGGGACCTCGGTGCGCGCGGCGACGCCCTGCCAGAGGTGCTGCACCTCGTCGCGGGCGGCGCGCTCCCGGAACAACCGGGTTTCGGTCTCGACCCAGGCGAGCTCATGTCGGCAGCGCGCGCAGCCGGCGGCGTGCTCCCGCAAGGCCTCGTCTGGGACTTCACCCAACACGGCGCGTTCCAGCAGGTGCGTCTTTCCACAGCGGCTCATGGGGTCGGCCCTCCCAGGTGCGGGAGCAGGGACGCCCTCATCGCGAGGCGCGCCCGGTGAATCTCGTTCTTCACCATCGGCAGGGTCCAGCCCATGGCAGCGGCGATGTCGTCGTAGGAGAGGCCGTGGTCGAGGCGCAGCAACAGCGCCGCGCGGCGGTGCTCCGACAGGCTCGCCAGCGCGCTGGCGACCTGGCCTTCGCGC
>JBILEB010000041.1:0-44569 GCA_044352295.1 Myxococcaceae bacterium | reverse complement strand
TGAGCGTGTGCTCCTCACCGAGGTTCGCCTCTCGTGCACGCAGGGCATGCTCCTCTTGCTCGACCGCGACGATCGGCTCGCCCTCGTCCTCGTCGAGCTGTTGGGCTTCGACGGCGCCGAGGCCGCTGCGCTGATGGAGCTGGGACACGACACCTTCCGCCAACGCCTCTCCCGCGCGCGCAACCGACTGGGCACCTTCCTGCAAGCGAAGTGCGGCGTGGTGAACCCGAGCGCGGCGTGTCACTGCGAGAAACAGCTCCCCGCGAAGTGCGCCATGGGGCTTCGCCCAGGTCGGCAGAGGTTCCAGCCGCTTTCCCACGGAGACCTGCCTTCCCAAGAAGACGTCTCGACGGCGACAGCCGAGCTCAAGGCCGTGCGGTCGATCGCCTCGGCGTTCCATCGCGATGGCCTCTTCGCCGCCCCACCCACCCTCACCGCGCGCCTTGAAGCGCTGCTCCCGCACGTGCTGGGACGCGAGATTATGTCAAAAAAAACAATCAGCTGAGGCCGACTCTTCGAGCGAACCGAAGCATCGGTTTCAATAAATCCTGCGAGGTGGGGATCCGCGCGCGCCCGAACCCAGCAACGCTCCACGTGTGATACGGATGATGTGGGTGTTCTCCTACAGGTACTGGAGCCGTTGCCATGCCGCAGATCGCTGACCGTCGACTGTCGTCGCTCTACTCGAACTTCGAAGCGCAGCGCCGGAGCAACCCGAGCCTGAAGCTGGGGCAAGAGCAGGTGCTCCAGCTCCTCGCCGAGGTGGGCGACCGCAGCGGCACGTCCGCCAGCCGGGTGCTCGCCGAACTCAAGAAGCCGGGCATGACGCGCGAGCAGCAGGTGGCGCTCGTGCAGCGCGGAATGTCGGCGAGCGAGAAGCGCGATCTCGGCGCCATTCTCGACGCTGGCACCGTGCCGCTCGAGCCCTCGGCCAGGCAGTTCCTCGAGGCCTTGCTTGGGCGCGGCACGACCGTGACGCCACCCGCCGCCGGGCTCACCATCACTGGCGATCAACGCAACGGGCTCTCGGGCGTCACCAGGGCGGGCGCGCAGATCGAGGCCATCAACCTCACCACCGCGCCGACCGGCCGGTACCGCGTCGACGACACCATGGTGGTGGGCAAGGCCGGCCAGGACGGCCGCTTCGACATGGCGAAGCTCACCGGTGACATGGCGGTACGCGAAGGTGACGTGCTCCGGGTGCGCGCCCGCTTCGAAGACGGCACCACCAGCGACTGGGTGACGCTCAACGCGAAGGGCGTCGAAGCCCGCGATGCCCGCAACGCCGCCGTCGCGCTCTTCCGCATCGGCGTGTCCGACGCCGGCGCTGGCAAGGTCGCCGTCACCAACATCAACGCCAGCCGGCAGGTCAGCGAGCCCGGCGCGAAGCTCCAGCTCACCAACCACCGCACCCACGAGAACTTCACCGTCACCCTCGACGACAAGGGCAATTTCCCCGCTGGCTTCACCGTGAACGGCCGCGCCGGCGACTCGTTCTCCGTCGCCGCCTCCGACGGCAAGAACAACGTCGACTTCCGCGAGCGCGTGGGGAACGTCACCGTGCCAGGGGGCCAGCCGGGAACGCAGGATCTCGTGCCCGATCCCGCGCTCCACAAGGACGAGCTCGACGCCGCCGGCAAGCCCCGCTTCTCGAAGGCTCGCTTCACCGGCCCGCTCTTCATCGACGGCCCCAAGCCCGAAGACGTCGCCCAGGGCCAGATTGGCAACTGCTACTTCCCCGCGGCGTTGGGCGCGATCGCCCGCGTGAACCCCGAGGCCATCACCCGGCTCATCAAGGACAACGGCGACGGCACCTACACCGTGACGTTCAAGCAGCGTGACTGGGCCACCGGCCGGTTCAAGGACGTGGCGATCAAGGTCGACGGTGACCTCTACGTGCGCAGCTTCGGCGGGCCGCTCTACGGGCGCAGCACGAACTCGAACGACGCGCGCCAGATGGAGCTCTGGTACCCCCTCGTCGAGAAGGCCTACGCGCAGTGGAAGGGCAGCTACGACGACATCGGCAACGGCGGGCTGGTCAACGACGTGTTCGAGGCCTGTCTGGGCCAGAACGCCGAGTACATGGCGCTGTCCTGGTCGAACGAAGCGCGCGTCTTCGACACCATCAAGCGCGCCATCGACGCGAAGAAGCCGGTGGGCGCGGGCACCTTCGGCAGCGACGAGTCCAGCCGCTACACGAACACCGGCGTGTATGCCGATCACGCGTACTCGATCCTCGGGTACGAGGTGCAAGGCGCCGACAAGCTCATCGTCCTGCGCAACCCCTGGGCCGAGTCCGAGCCGCGCAACAACGGGCCCAACGATGGCATCTTCAAGCTCAAGGTGAGCGAGTTCATGAAGCTGTACCAGAGCCTCATGTGGGTGGAGTGACCGATGGCCAAGCCTCCGGAGCCGCTCGAGGACCTGCTGCCCCAGGCCCTCTGGGTGGTCGACGCCGAAGTGCTCGAGGTGCTCGCCTCGGGCCCCACGCCGCCACGACGTGACGCGCCCCCGGGGTCGACGAGCGTCGGCAATCAAGCGCCCACCCAGCGGGTGAAGCTGTCGGTGAAGAAGGTGCTCCGCGGTGAGCCCGTGACCGAGCTCGTCGTCGAGAAGCCCGCCGCCGGCTACGCGCTCAAGGCTGGCGACAAGGGTCCGTTCCTCGTCGATGGAAACAAGGTGATCCTCGGGCGGTACGGCCCGGACTCGTGGCACCCAGACCGGATCGCCGTGGCCCTGACACGCTGAGCGGGCTCAGCCGAGAAACGCAGACTCCGCGGTGCGGGCGCGAAACCGCTCGAGCATGCGCTCGGCTGGAGCACGCCCATCCGCCAGTACCGCTTCCAGAGGCGCGAGCAGCGGCCGATCGGCTGGATCGAGGCGCTCGAGGCCGTCTGCAGCGAGCTTCAACGCGATCGTCGCGAAGGCCTTCACCGAGAGACCATCGGCTTCGGCGCGCAGGCCGTCCTTCTGCGCCGCCAGATGGAGCGCGTGGTGCTGCGCGGGTGTCATCGCCAGCGCGTCGTGGAGCGCGTCGAGCGAGCGCTGATCGTAGAGCAACCCCCGCATCATCGCGGCGAGCGCGCCCGTCATCGGCCCGTCGTTGCCGTCGGCGGAGCGGATCTCGAGCACCCGTTTGATCCGCACCTCGGGGAACAACGTCGAGAGGTGGTCGACCCAGTCGCTCGCCAGCGCGGGCTTGCCCTCATAGCCGTCGCGGAGCAGCTGGCCGAAGGTGAGCGGCGGCGTCAGGTATCGCCCCTCCCGACGCAGGAAGAGCAGTGGTGCCTCGAGCGCCCACGCGACATAGCGGCGGTACGAGAACGATCCGTCGACGAAGAACGCCGGCGTGCCACAGCGCGCGGGATCGACGTCGTTCCACACCCGGCTGCGGAACGACTGAAAGCCCGACTCGCGGCCCTCGACGATGGGCGAGTTCGCGAAGAGGGCCACGGTGACGGGGGTCAGGCGCGAGGCCGCCGTCACCTTGCGCGCGCAGTCCGCCTCGTCTCTCCAGTCGAGGGAGACCTGCCCGGTGGCCGTCATCAACATCATGTGGAGCGCGTGGGAGCCGCGCGCGCCGAGCGTCTGGCGCATCGCTCCGTAGCGGGACTTCGGCATCCACGGCATCTCGGAGAGGACGTCGAAGGGCCGGTAGCCGTGGGTGAGGACGCGCAGGCCGAGCGCGCGCGTGTGCTCAGCGAGGTGGGTCAGGTGGTCGAGGTTCTCTGCATGCGCCTCACGTGCCGTCGCAAACGGCGAGCCCGAGAACTCGAACTGGCCTCCCGGCTCGAGGGAGATCGTCGCCGACCCACCGTGCGTGAGCGCGATCGCCGGCAGGCCCGGAGCCTCGCGCCACGCCTCCCAGCCGTCGACCTCCTCGAAGCGGCCCATGAGCGCGCCGATGCCCGCAGGGCCGTCGTACGGCACCGCGCGCATACCCTGGACAGGATAGATGAACTTCTCGTGCTCCAGCCCGATGAGCAGGCGGGCGTCACGGCGCTCGGCGGAACGGAAGGTCGCCTCCAGCTCCTCGGGCGACGTCAGCGGCGCTTCACTCTGGCGAGCATCGAGCGACATGCAATGAGGGCGGCTCTATAACGTCGCCTTGTCTGGGTCGCGCCATTTGAACGACATCGTCCCCACCCTTCCAGCCGCGCCGAGCTTCGGAGACTTCTTCCGCGGCCTCTCGCTCCCCTTCCGCGCGCTGCGGATCATGCTGTCGACGCCGAAGCTGGTGGGCCTTTCCCTGCTCTCGGCGCTCGTCACCGGTGGGCTTCTGGTGGGCATCGTCCTCTTCTTCTGGCCGCGCGCCTTCGGCTGGGCCGAGTCGCTCGTCGGCACGGGCGGCTGGCGCACCTTCGTCGGCGCCGTGGTGGGCTTCCTCTTCTTCTCGCTCGCCTCGTTCGTCTCGGCGCTCACCCTGCCCAACGTGGTGCTGGCGCCTTTGCAGGACCCCCTGTCGGAGGCCACCGAGGAGCGCTGCGGCGACTTTCAGAGCCCGCCCTTCGATCTCGGCCGCACCGTGCGCGGCACCGCGGAGTCCCTCGGCCACACCCTGCTGCGCCTCGCCACCCAACTCCTCGGCATCGCGCTGTTGCTGCCGCTCAACCTCATCCCCGGCGCGGGCAGCGTCGCCTGGGCCGTCTTCGGCTCGATGTGGAGCATGTTCTGCCTCGCGGTCGAGCACCTCTCGAACCCGATGGCGCGCCACTTCTACCCCTTCGGTCAGGTGCTCGCGGCGCTCCGACGTCGGCTGACGCTCGCCTTGGGCTTCGGCGCGGCGCTCTACGTCATGCTGTGGGTGCCGGTGCTCAACTTCTTCCTCATGCCTGTGGCCGTCGTGGCCGGGACGCTGCTCTACCGCGCGCTGCGGCAGGCGGGCGCCGTCTCGCCCCCACCGAAAGCGGCCTGAACCTGCCCTTCGTGGCTGTGGGCCAGACGGAACGTGGTGCGAACGACCCGTGTTGGCGTTCCTTGAAGGGGCACACCCCAGTGGTTAGGCTCGCCTGGCCTTTCGACAGGCCGCACAAGGCACTTCGAGGAAGAGACACCCATCATGCACATGCTCCGCCGGGTCCTGGTCGTCGCCACGCTGATCGTCGCGTGGGCGCTGGCCGGAAACGACCGCGTTCCCCTCTCGCTCACCATGACGAAGGACGCCGAAGCGGCTCCGGGACGGGGCGGTGACGACTCGAAGTCGACCCACGATCTCTCCGCCCTGCGCGTGCTGACGAAGGTGATCCTCTACGTGAAGGACAACTACGTCGACCCCAAGCGCGTGCGGCCAAAGGAGATGATGGTCGCCGCCCTCGAGGCCGTGGAGAAGTCGGTGCCCGAGGTGATGGTCGATGGCTCCGCCGAGAGCGGCAAGGTGCGCCTCAACGTCAACGGCAAGGCCAAGGAGTTCGACATCTCGCACGTCGACACCCTCTGGCGCATGTCCTTCACGATGAAGGACGTGTTCGACTTCGTCTCGCGCAACATGCGCCCCACCGATGACACCCGCGAGATCGAATACGCGGCCGTCAACGGCATGCTGAACACGCTCGATCCGCACTCGATCCTCCTGCGGCCCGAGATGTACCGGGAGATGAAGCTGTCCACGAAGGGCGAGTTCGGCGGCCTGGGCTTCGTCATCCAGATGCGCGAGGGCATCCTCACCGTCGTCAAGGTGCTGCCGAAGACGCCCGCCTTCCGCGCCGGCATCAAGAAGGACGACCAGATCACCCGCATCGGCGAGGAGTCCACCGTCAACATGGACCTCAACGAGGCGGTCGGGAAGCTCCGCGGCCCGGTCGATTCGCGCGTCACCATCACCGTCAACCGCAAGGGCTGGGAGAAGCCGCAGGGTATGACGCTCACCCGCGCGCTCATCACCATCGAGTCGGTGCAGTCGAAGCTGCTCGCCTCGAACGTCGGCTACGTGCGCATCAAGAACTTCCAGGGCAACACCACCCGCGATCTCCAGACCGCCCTCACCGAGCTCGGCCAGCAGGCGAAGACGAACGGCTCCTCAGCGGGCCTCAAGGGCGTGGTCCTCGACATGCGCGGCAACCCGGGCGGTCTCCTCGACCAGGCCATTCAGGTGTCGGACGTGTTCGTCTCCAGCGGTACCATCGTCGCGACCGTCGGCCTGTCGGACAAGCTGCGCGAAGAGAAGAAGGCCCACCCCGACGACGAAGACGATGCCTATCCGGTCGCGGTGCTGGTCAACGCCGGCAGCGCCTCGGCCTCGGAGATCGTCGCCGGCGCGCTCAAGAACCTCAACCGCGCGGTGATCATCGGCCGCCAGACGTTCGGAAAGGGCTCCGTGCAGGTGCTCTACGACTTCCCCGACGAGAGCGCGCTCAAGCTCACCATCGCGAAGTACCTCACGCCGGGTGACATCTCGATTCAGGAGATCGGCATCACGCCCGACATCCAGCTCACGCCGACCCGCGTCTCGAAGGACCGCGTCGACGTGTTCGCGCCCCGCAAGTCCATGGGCGAGGCCGACCTCGAGTCCCACTTCGGCAACCCCTCCAACGACAAGGCCGCCAAGAAGCGTGAGGAGGTGGTCGTTCGCGAGAAGCCGGTGATGTCGCTGAAGTACCTCAAGGAAGAGAAGGAGAAGGTCGCCAAGGCGCCCCCGGCCGACGAGAAGAAGGATCCGAAGGCCCCCGCGCCGCCCAAGGGAAAGGCGCCCGCAGGCAAGAACGTGCTCACCGACAGCGAGGGGTCCAGCTCCGACGAGGATCTCGACGATCAGCTCGACGCCGAGTCCCAGGACGAGGTTCGCGAGGACTTCGAGGTCACCTTCGCCCGCGACTTCCTCCTCACCGCGCCGTTCACCCGCCGCGACAAGATGATCGAGGCCGGCAAGAAGTTCGTCGCCGACACCTCCCGCAAGGAAGAGGAGCGCATCGCCAACGCCATCACCGGCCTCGGCATCGACTGGTCGAGCGGCCCGTCGCCGAAGAAGGCCAGCCTCGAGTCGACCCTCAAGCCCAACGTCGAGCGGAAGATCGTCGCTGGCGAGACCGTGCAGCTCGAGCTCACCGCCGAGAACAAGGGCAGCGAGCCCATCAAGCGCCTGCGCGCGTGGATCGAGAGCGAGAACGGCTACCTCGACCGCCGCGAGTTCCTCTTCGGCGCCCTCAAGCCCGGAGAGCAGCGCGCCTGGACGGTCAGCGTGAAGCTCCCGAAGGATCTCATCTCGCGTCGGGACGGCATCACCGTGAAGTTCCAGGACGACTCCGGGGTGCTCCAGGAGGCCATGGCTGGTGAGCTCAACTTCGTCGAGCTGCCGCGCCCGCGCTTCGCCTACTCGTGGCAGCTCATCGACGACTGCCAGGCCTGCAACCAGGACGGTCAGGCCCAGCGTGGCGAGACGGTGTCCTTGCTCCTCGACGTCACCAACGTCGGCGGCGGCAAGGCCCTCGACACCTTCGCCATCATCCGCAACGCAGGAGAGCCCAACATCTTCATCGAGAAGGGCCGCTTCAAGGTGGGCGAGCTCGAGGTCGGCGAGACGAAGACCGCCCGCTTCGCCCTCGAGGTGAAGAAGGCACTCAAGGCCGACGAGTTCGGCCTGCGCGTCAACGTGCTCGACGAGCCGCTGGAGGAGTTCCTCACCGACAAGCTCGTGATCCCCGTCGACAGCGAAGGCGCTCCGATCGCCCTCGAACCGCGCAAGGGCGTGGTGAAGGTGGCCGAGAAGGCCGAGGTCTATGGGAGCGCCGACGCGCGGGCCGCCGTCATCGCCCGCCTGCCGAAGGGCGCCGTGCTCACCGAGCTGGCCCGAGGCGCCAGCGTGGCCCGCGTCGAACTGGCCGAGAACCGCACCGCCTTCGTGAAGGTGGCCGACCTTCGCGACGCGCGTGGCCAGAAGCCCGTCTTCCCGAAGGACAAGGAGCTCGAGGTGGTGCCGTTCCGCGCCCCCGCGCAGATCAGCATCAACCTCGACCCAACGCAGGGTGGCACCGCCATCGACGGCGCCAACTTCACGCTCTCGAGCGTGGTGAGCGACCCCAGCCTGCTCGACGTCTTCGTGCTCGTGAACGACCAGAAGGTCTTCTTCAAGGGCCGCACCCCCGAAGACGGCGACAAGTTGAAGTTCACCACCGAGTTCCCCCTCAAGGAGGGGAACAACTTCGTCACCGTCATCGCCCGCGAGACGCAGGACTTCGCCACCCGGAAAACGGTCGTCATTCGCCGCCGCGCACCGGCCGTCGCTGCCAACGTCTCCGACAGCCCGCCGAAGCAAGCCAAGCCGTGACCTGACACGGTTTGTTGATGCCCCCGGGGGGACGCGACTAGCGTCCCTCGCTATGTTGATGCGTCATCGGAGCCTGTGGCTGGTGCTGCTGTTGTCGAGCAGCGCCGCCGTCGCGCAGGGCTTCTCGAACGACTTCCAGATCTCGAAGCTGGGCAACCCCCAGCCCGACGGCACCATGACCGACCCGCGTGCCAACGGGAACTTCCGCGTGTTTGCGCGTCAGCTCGCCGCCGTCATCACCTCGGCCAACGGCGCCTCTCCGGACACCCTCGGCCACTCGGGCTTCGCCTTCGCGCTCACCACCACCTACTACGACCTCCAGGGCGGCTCGATGCCGACGGTCGGCACCTTCCGGGGCCCGCGCATCCTGCCGGGCGTGCACGTCCGCAAGGGCCTGCCGGCCTCGATCGAGATTGGCGCGCGCGCGTCCTGGATCCCTGAGAGCCGTATGGGCATCGGCGGGCTCGAGCTCAAGTGGGCCGTCCTCGAGGGCTTCGCTTATCTGCCCGAACTCGCGGTGCGCGGCTTCATCTCGAAGCTCATCAACAGCCGGGACTTCGATCTCACCGCCGGCGGGCTCGACCTTGGCATCGGCAAGCAGTTCGCCATCGCAGGCATGGTGACGCTCACTCCGTATGCCGGCTGGAGCCTCACCTTCGTCGGCGCGTCCACCTCGAACGTCGACTTCCGGCCGACCCGAACCCTCGCCGAGGCCGACACCGAGCCGTTCCGCGACTACTTCGTCTTCAGCTCGCTCCAGGCCATCCAGAACACACACAACCGGTTCTATGGCGGCGTTCGGTTCATCGGCGGCCACGCGCTCCTCAACATCGAGGTGTCGTACGCGCTGTTCCCGAACTTCCGCGACACCAACATGGAGACCCGCTCGATTCCAGGCGTGCTGGCCGTGACCGGATCGCTTGGCCTCGACTTCTGACGCGGCTCACCCCAACGCGCGTCGCATCGCCCCCGGCACGTTCGTGATGAGCCAGTCGACGCCCAGCGCCTGAAGCCGCCTGGCCTCAACGACGTCGTCGACCGTCCACACCGCGATCTCCAACCCCCGCGCGTGCCAGGCCTCGACGCGTTCCGCCGTCACCGCGCTCCAGTGGGGGTGGACCGACGTCTTCGCGGTCACCGGCAGCCACGCCACCTGTGGCACCCACCCCTTGTCTGGATCGATCAGCAGCCCGCGACGCAGCCCGGGAAATGCCTCGGCCAGACGCACGAGACACAACGGGTTGAAGGACGACAGGAACACCCGCGTGGGCGCGCCGCAGGTGTCGAGAAGGCGCCCCACCTCGACCGAGAGCCCGCCGTCATCCACCGTGTCGCACTTGAGCTCGACGTTGATGAAGGCGTCCTGTGGGAGCGCCTCGAAGACCTCCTCGAGCCGGGGAATGCGCGCTGGCGGGAACCCGAGTCGACTCCCCACGTCGGCCCTCGACAGCTTCCACCAGGGCGTCCGGGTGACCTCCCAGCGCAGGCCCGACAGCCGGCTCAGCCATTCGTCGTGACACACCACCAGTTCCCCCGAGCCACAGCGCATCACGTCGAGCTCGACGCCATCGGCCCCCTGCGCCATCGCGCCGGTGAAGGCCTCGAGCGTGTTCTCGGGGAAGTCGGCGCTCGCCCCGCGGTGCCCCAGGATTCGCATCATCGCGAACGCCCCATGCGGGCGAGGGGGGCAGGTCGTCAAGTTGCGCGAGGGGTCGGCTTGCGTCAGGGTGACTGGTGCATGGGCCCCTTCGGCGTCGGCGAGATCCTCATGATCGTGGCGATCCTCGTGATCGTCTTCTCGGCCTCACGCATGGGGCAGCTCGGCAACGCGCTGGGGAAGTTCGTCTATTCGTTCAAGAAGGCCTCTCGAGGCGATGACCTGGTCGACGGCGCGGCGGTGAAGAAGCTCGAGCGCGGCCAGGACGAGGCGCAGGTCGTCGACGGCCAGATCAAGAAGCCCTGAGCCCAGGCGCTTTCAGGGCCGTGCCAGTCCCAACAGCGTTCGCGCCTGCTCCTTGAGGCTCGGGTGGAGCGAGCTGTCGGCCTCGAGGTCCTTCAGATCGGCTCGGGTCAGCAAGGGGATGATGCGCGCCCCCACCTCGATCGGGAGATAGGGGTTGAGCGCGAGGGCCCGGCGGATCGAGGGCCGGTTCGACCATCGATCCGACCGCCAGATCTCCACCAGCGGCTCAGGACGAGCCGGCCGACGAGCGGCGATGCGCAACACCAGCTCTTCCGTGAGTCGGGCGTTGCGGAGCAGCTCGCGCACCACCGCCGCGTTCGAGGCCACGGCAAAACGCGCCATCTCGTCGGGGTTCTGCGTCAACCGCGCCCGCGACTTGAGCACCCCGAGTGGCTGAGAGAACAGCTTCGCGTCGGCACGCGCGGCGGCGGTTGCGTCATAGGCCATCGCCGCTTCGCCTTCCGAGAAGAGCAGCTCGACCGTTGGAGCTCCGGCCAGCGACGCCGCGCGCCGCAAGACCTCCACATGCGGAATGCCCTCGGCCTCGAGCTCGAGCGCGCGAGAGAAGGCCTGCTGCGCCTCTCGCGCACCGTGATGTCCAGCGCGCGTCAGGACCTGCACCTCGTGCAGCAGCGTGACCGCCTCGGTCGGCGGGAGATCGGCCAACATTCGCGCCGCGGCCTTTCGGCGCACCTCATCGCCGCCCGACAGCACCGCGAGCTTGCGCACCACCGCGCCCGTGCCGCTTGTCGCTCGGCCGCTCATGCCCGGCAGAATCGCGTCACGGCGCCGACGCCGTCGCCTGCCCGTCCGGCGTCGCCGTCACCCGGACCCGAAAGGCCTTGAGATCGGGGGGGTACTCCGCGAAGGGCACGAGGAACGGCGCCGAGCCACCCGCCTCCACCGGCGGCGCCTTTGATCCGCCTCGCTCGAGCAGCGCCTTCACCTCGTCGGGCATCGAAAGGCGAAACAGCTCCTCGGGGCTGGGGGGCACGCCTGCGACCACCTCGGCCGAGCGCACCAGCGTCTGACCATCGAGGATCTCGGCGCGGACGCGAACCCTGGCGGCGCCCGAGGAGCGATTCATCACCACGCCTCGCACGTAGAAAACCGGCCGCCCCATCTTCGTGTCGTACAGGCCGTTGGAGATGTCCTCGGCCGAGAACTGCGAGGTGGGCGTCACCAGCGCCTTGAGGCTGCTGCCGATGCTCTGGAGATCGAGCTTGCCCTCGTTGAGCGTTGCCGACGCGACCACCACCAGTCCCACCACGAGCAGGACGGCGATGAAAACATTGACGACGATGCCCAGCACCCGGCGGCCGCGCTCCGTCGCCGAATCAGGTGGCTTGGGAACCCGCATGGAAACGGACGACGGCCCGAAGTCGGCCGGCTCGGGCGGCGGCAACACCGGCATCGGCTCGGAAGCCGGGGCAGACGGCACAGGCCCCGCCCCCGCGGACATGTCGAAGAGCGCGCTACGGGCCTCTTCCGTCGAGGCCCCCTCGGGCACCACTGGCAGGGGCCCCGTCACTTGCTGCATCGGGGCGGCGAAAAAGTCGTCCCCCAGCGGCGCCGAGGAGGCGGGCCCGGTCGGCGGCGGTGGCAAGTCACCCAAAAGGCCAAAGGCTCCACCACTTGGCGGTGGTGCAGGCGGCGCAGCCGGGGCGGGCGGTGGACCCAGCCCCGCCGAGAAATCGAACGACATGGGCGGCGCGTCGATCGGGCGCGCCGGAGGTGAGGTGCGCGGCGCCGGGATGGCAACGGCGGCCGGGGCTGGCGGTGGCGGGGCCGTCAACGCCGAGAAATCGAATGGCGCGGGGCCCGCAGCCGGCTTGGGCGAGGACGGCGGCGACGCAGCCACCAGGCTCGCGAAGTCAAACGGAGCCGGCGCAGGGGCCGTGACCGGTGGCGCTGCGGTGGGTGGGACCAGGCTCCCGAAGTCGAACGGTGACGGCGCCCCGGCTTGTGGCGCGGGGATGGGCGGCAGCGCGGCTCGCGGGGGCGCGGGTGGTGGGGCGACCGGCGGCCGACCCAGATCTGGCATTCGCGAGGCCTCCACCCCGAGCGCGAACACCCCGGGCCGCGTCTGCGCCTCCTTCGGCAAGGCGTTGGGTTGGCCGAAGCGGCTGAACGGATCCGCGCTGTCGAGCGTCACCGTCTTCGGAGCCGGCGGGGGTGGCGGGGCCGGCGGAAGCGCGCCCGATGCGGGGACTGCGGATTCCTTCGTGACCCGGAAGGTATGCCCGCACTTCGTGCAGCGAACCTTGACCCCCTTGTCCGTGACCTTGTCGTCCGGGATCTTGAACTTCGTCTGACACTGCTCGCACTTGACGATCATGACGGGGGGCCCAGCCAGCGCGGGGCCGCGCAACTATACGTCATTCATGGTGCTTGCCCCCTTCCTTGCTCGGGTGCTAGGCGCGTTTCGCACTGCGTCAGATTTACCCGGGGAAGGCGATGAGCGAAGCCGAGCAGCAGACGACCCGAGAGCCGAAGGTCATCAAGCGGTACACCAACCGCAAGCTCTACGACACTGTCGAGAGTCGGTACGTCACGCTCGACGAGATCGCTGACATGGTGAAGCAGGGTGTCGAGGTGCAGATCGTCGACAACCGCACCAAGGAAGATCTCACCTCCGTCACGCTTGCGCAGATCGTCTTCGAGGAAGAGAAGAAGAAGAACCAGATGCCGCTGTCGGTGCTGCGCGAGATCATCCGCCGCCCGCAGGATTCGCTCAATGAGATCACCGCCACGGTGTCGCAGCGCGTGGCGACGTTCCGGGAAGAGGCGACCCGCGGCATCGACAAGCTGCTCGGCCGTGAGGCCGAGGCCGAGCCGCTCACGCCGACGGCGCTGCTGACCCAGTCGCAGAAGGTGGTCGAGGCGTGGCAGGCGAAGATCGACGAGCGCGTGAAGTACGCGATGGAGAACGTGCTCGGCAACCTCCCCGCCCTGGGCCGCGACCTCAACGCCCTCGTCTCGCGCATCGAGCAGATGGAGAAGCGCATCTCGGAGGTCGAAGAGTCGCGCCGCTCCGACGAGCCTCGCCGCAAAGAGCGCTGAAGGGCCCTACCGCGCGGCCTTGTCGACCGCCTCGGCGATCGACTGGAGCATGGTCGCCCCGCGACTCCACGGCGCGTATTCCCAGATCGTCTTCCCATGGCTCTGCGCCTCGTCGATGGTGACGCTGAGGGCGAGCGGCTCCGCGGTGCGCTTCGGGAAGTAGGCCTTGAGCTTCTCGATCACCTCATCGGCCAGCTGCGTCTTCCGGTACAGCGTCGGCACCACCAGGGTGATCCGCAGCGCGTCGTGGCCGAACTTCGCCTTCACCTCGACCACCGTGTCGACCATCTCCGCACAGCCGTCGAGCGCCAGGTAGGTCGTCGCGACCGGCACCACCACTTCCTCGGCGGCCACCAGGATGTTCGTGGTGGTGAGGCCCAGGCTCGGCGGCGCGTCGAAGACCATCACGTCGTAGCGGTCCAGCGCCGGCGTCAGCACCTCGAGCAGCCGGTGCGCGCGCCGCGGGTCGGTCCCCGCGACGGTGGGGAACTCGGCCATGTCCTTCCACGACGGCACCACGAAGAGGTTCTCCGTGCTCGTCGGCAGCGTGACCTCGTCGAGGGTGACGCCAGGCTCTGTCAAGAGGTGAAAGACGTTGCGCAGCGCGCCCCGGGGATCGACGCCCAGCGACTTCGCCGCGTGCCCCTGGGTATCGAGATCGACGAGCAGCACCCGCTTGCGCTTCTTCGACGCGAGGTACGCCGCGACGTTGACGGCCAACGTCGTCTTGCAGGTGCCACCCTTCTCGTTGATGAAGGCGATGCGCCGCGCGGCCATGGCCTACTTCTTCTTGTCGACGAGCACGTCCACCTTGGACTCGAGCTGCGTCAGGAGCTGCTCCAGGTCGTCGATCTTCTCGCGCAAGGAGTCGAGGTCGCCGGTCGACGGCAGGTTCATCGCCGACAGCGCGGTCTTGATCGACTTGTCCATCGCGCCCTTGGCCGACAGCGCCCGCGACACCAGCGTCTGCACGCCGGTCACGAAGGACTCGTTCGACATGAGCTGCTGCACGAGCTTGCCGACGCGCTCTTCGCCGGTCGCGACCAGCTTCTTCATCACGGGGTTGTCTTTCAGCATGGGACCGACAGGCTTTTCCGGCGTCCGCGACAAGTCAACGAATGCCTGATGCCCCGACGCCGAGGCGTTGATAGAGCCTTCTGCAGGATCCGTTCGTGATCGAAGCCCTCTCGGACAAGCGCCTGTTGATCGTCACCGGAAAGGGTGGCGTGGGAAAGACGACGGTCGCCGCAGCCCTGGCCCTCGAGAGCGCTCGGCGTGGCCTGCGCACGCTGGTGTGCGAGGTGAACACCCGCGAGCGCATCGCGCCCCTCCTCGGACGTCCCGAAGTGGGCGCCGAGCTGACGTCGCTCGAGGAGAACCTCTGGGCGGTCAACGTGCGGCCCGAGCCGGCGATGCGGGAATACGCGCTCATGGTGCTCAAGTTCGAGAGCATCTACAGCGCGGTCTTCGAGAACCGGGTGGTGCGCTACTTCTTGCGCTTCATCCCCTCGCTGCAGGAACTCGTGCTGCTGGGGAAGATCCTCTACCATCTCAAGGAGAAGCGCCCCGACGGCTCCTTCCGGTTCGATCGCGTCATCATCGACGCGCCGGCCACCGGCCACGCCATCACCTTCCTGTCGGTGCCGCAGGTCATCCTCGACACCGTGCCTCCGGGCGCCATGGCGACGGACGCCGGGTGGATGCGCGACTTCCTCGTCGATTCGCGCATGACCGCGGTCGTGCTGGTGTCCCTGCCCGAGGAGCTGCCGGTCAACGAGACGCTCGAGCTCCACAAACAACTGACCGAGCGCGTGCACCTCACCTCGGCCGCGGTGGTGCTCAACGGCTTCATTCCCCGGCGCTTCGACGCCGTGGACCTGGACGCGCCGGTGAGCCCTGCGCTGCGCGACGTCATCCGCGCGCACGAGCTGCGTGCGTCCCTGTCGGTGAGCTGCGAGAAGACCCTCGCGACGCTCGGGCTGCCGGTGGTGACGGTGCCGCGCATCTTCATCGACGAGTTCGGCCGCGCCGCCATCGAGCAGGTGGGGCGCTACCTCGGGGATGGCCAGCGCCGATGACGACGCCGATTCGCGAGGCGATGAACGACGCCGACGTGCTGATCACCGTCGGGCCGGGCGGGGTCGGCAAGACGACCGTCGCCGCCACCCTGGCTTTGCGCGCGGCGATGGAGGGCCAGGCCTCGATGGTGTGCACGATCGACCCTGCGCGTCGGCTTGCCAACGCGCTGGGCCTCGAGGCGCTCGGCAACAAGGAAGCGCGGATTCCCGACGACACCTTCGCGAAGGCGGGCCTGCTCCCGCGTGCGCCGATGCATGCGATGATGCTCGACATGAAGCGGTCGTGGGACGACCTCGTCGAGCGTCGCGCGCCGCCGGACAAACGAGAGAAGATCCTCAACAACCGCTTCTACCAGGCGCTCTCGACCGCGCTGGCCGGCTCACAGGAATACATCGCGATGGAGAAGATGTGGGAGCTGCACGAGCAGGGGCGCTATCCCCTCCTCGTGGTCGACACGCCGCCGACGGCCCACGCGCTCGACTTCCTCGACGCGCCCAACCGCATCCTCGACTTCCTCGACAACGACGCAGCGAAGTGGCTCCTCACGCCGGCGCTGGCGGCAGGCAAGTTCGGGCTCAAGCTCTTCAACCTCGGCGGCAGCTACGTCGCCAAGACGATCTCGCGCTTCACGGGGACCGAGACGCTCCAGCAGCTCGCCGACTTCATGCTCAACATCACGAGCCTGACCGAGAGCTTCCGCGAGCGGGCCCATCAGGTACGGGGGCTGTTGCAGTCGCCGTCGACCGCGTTCGTGCTCGTCACTGCGCCCATGCCGGAGCGGCTCGATGAGGCGGTCTATTTCCACACGCTGTTGCAGCAGAACAAGATGCGCGTCGCGGCGGTGGTGGTGAACCGGGTGCACAGCCCCGTGCCGGACCACCTGTGGGACGAGGTCGCGCGACTGTCGGGCCCGCTTCAGGCCAGACTCGAAGAGACCATCAAGGAGAATGACCGCCTGGCGCAGCAGGACGCGAAGGGAATCCAACGGTTACGAGAACTCTGCGCACCCACCCCGCTGGTGCTGGTGCCCCGCTTCGAGCTCGATGTGCACGACCTGAAGGCCGTGTGGGAGACGAGCCGATATCTGTGGGGTGACGCGACGATCGACGGGCTGGCCCCGGTGCGCTGAGGCCACCGGGCGGCTATCGTTGGGAACCCTCGGAATGAGACGGCTGTCCCTGCCTTCGATGAGCTCCTTCGCGCGACGTCTGGCTCCGCTCCTCAGTGTCCTCGCCATTGGCTGCGCGCACGTTCGCACGCAGTCCCAACCCGCGGTGCAACAAGTCAGCTTCGATGACGTCGTCATCACCGGCGATCTCGAGCTCGACAAGCTCAACGATGAAGAGCTGTTCGCCGCCGGCACCAGTTTCTACGCCGCGGAAGACTGGGCGCAGGCAGCCCGCTACTTCTCGCGCATCTGTGACTTCCACCCCACCAGCAAGCACCGACGCCTGGCGCTCTACAACGCGGGGCTCTCGTTCGAGAAGCTGAAGGCCTGGGACGACGCGTACGCGCGCTTCAGCGAGCTGTCGGATCCGGCGAAGGGCACCGGCGACGCGCTCGACGCCGCGTTCCGTGTGGCCGAGGTGCTGTACCACCTGGAGCGGTTCGTCGAAGCGATCGACGTGCTTCGGGTGCTCGGCGACCGGACCGAGCTCTCCGTCGACAAGCGCATCGAGGCGCGCACGCAGCAGGGCATCTGCGAGCTCGAGGGCGGCGACCTGGACACCGCGGAGAAGTCGCTGCGGTCGGTGCTGACGCTCTACACGGAGCACCCCGACAAGGATCTCATCGACGAGTACTTCCCCGCGCAGGCGCAGTTCTTCGTCGGGGAGATCTACCGGCTCCGGTACGAGTCGGTGGTGTTGGACGCGACCAAGTCCACCGAGAAGCTCGCGGAGGATCTCGAATACAAGTCCGAGCTGCTGCTCTCGTCCCAGGGGCACTACCTGCGCGCCATTCGCGTCGGCAACGGCTACTGGGCCACGGCTGCAGGGCAGCGCATCGGGCAGCTGTACGAGAACATGTACGACCACATGACGAACGCGCCGGCGCCGGCCGACCTGAACCAGGACGAGCAGGACGTCTATCGCGCCGAGCTGCGCAAGAAGATCCGGGTGCTGATCTCGAAGGCGATCACGGTCTACGAGCGCACGCTCGAGGCCGCGGAGCGCATTGGGTCCCAGAGCCCGTTCGTCGAAGAAACGCGCGCCAGCCTGCAGCGCATGAAGCAGCTGCTGTTGGCCGAGGCGAAGGCCGAGGAAGAAGCCCCGCCGCCGCCTCCCCCGCCGCCGCCTCCTGCGCCGAAGGGAAAGAAGGCAAAGCCACACAGCTGAGGGAGGCAGTAGCCTCTCGGCCCGCGTGGACCCCCTCTACACTGCCGAGCAGCTGGCCGAGGTGAAGGCTTACCACGAGCCCCGGTACACCATCGGAGCGGTGGACGCGGTGGTGACGCCGTTGGTCCTGATCGCGATGGTGCGGTGGGTGACGCGCCCGCTGTGGGGGCTGTCCCATCGCCTCGGTGAACGGTTCGAGGCGTGGAGCGCGCGAACGGTCGGGCCCTTGTCTCGCGTGGGCGCGATGTTGTGGAAGGGCAGCGGGTGGGCGGGCTCGTTGCTGTTCGCCCTGCTCTTCTTCGAGCTGTTTGGACTCCTCGACCTGCCGACCGAGATCTTCCTTGGCTATGTGCACGAGCACGCGCACGGGCTGTCGCGGACGACGCCCGCGGTCTTCGCGATGGATCTCTTCAAGGCGAAGCTCGTGTTTGCGCTCGCCATCGGCTCCCTGGTGTTCGGGCTGTACGGGCTGGCGCGACGAACGCCGAACTGGTGGTGGCTGTTGGGGGTGAGCGCGGCGGTGTTGATGCTGGGCTCGTCGGCGATCGATCCGTACCGGGCGCGGCTGTACGTCGAGCAGACTCCGCTCGAGGCTGGTGACCTTCGCGAGCGCATCACAGCGCTGATGCGTACTGCCGGAATCGACTTTCGCGATGTCCTGGTGGAGCACACCGCCTCGCGAACGGTCCGGGTGCAGGCGTACTTCGCAGGCGCGGGACCAACCCGGACGATCGTGTTGAACGACTCGTTGCTCGAGGCGCTGACGACGGACGAGATCCTCGCGGCGGTGGCGCACGAGGCGGGTCACGTGAACGAAGCGCGATGGCCGGCCCGGGTGGCCTCGGCCGTGGTGCTGGTTGGATTCCTCGGCGTGGTGGAGCTGCTGTTCCGTCGGTCAGCACGCCGCCAGTGGTTCGGGCTCCAGGACCGAGCGGACGTGCGCACCCTGCCTGTCATCGCGCTGCTGTTCACGCTGGCGATGATGATGAGCGGGCCGATCAGCGCGGCGGTGTCACGCGAGCGTGAGTACGCGGCGGATCGCTACGGTCTCGGGCTGACGAAAGACGTCGCGGCCTTCCGGTCGATGCTCCGGAAGGCCGCGCGGGTGAACAAGATGGATCCGTCGCCGCCGAGGTGGGTGGTGCTCCGGAGTTGGTCGCACCCGCCGATCATGGACCGCCTCGCGGCGCTGGAGTCGTCAGTGCTTCACTGAGGCGAGGATGGCCCGCGCCCGGGCGACGTACTCAGCGCTGCTGGAGCGGGTGTCGTCGAGCACTGTCTTGAGGGCGATGAGGCCGGAGCGGTCGCCCTTCTTGAGCTTCACCGTCCCCAGTCGCAGCCAGGCATCGGCGTTCTGGCGATCGCGGGAGGTCGCCTGATCGAACGCCTGGATGGCGTCGTCGTGGAGCTCCTGCTGCTGGTACACGCACCCGAGCGCGTGCCAGTACGCCGGGCTGCGCGGGTTGAGGGTGACGAGCCCCTCGAGGATGACGCGCGCTTCGTCGAGCTTGCCGTCCCGAGCGAGCTCCAGCCCCTGCTCCGCCCACTCGACGCCGTTGTCGAAGGTGATGCCGAACGTCTGCGCGAAGGTCGGCGTCCCGTCGAGGCCCATGAGGTTCTTGAGTTCGATTCGCATGATGGGCCTCGGCTCAGCGAAGGTTCCGGATGGCAGTCATCGACATCTCAGAATACAGCTTGGCGAGATTCGACTGCATCGTGAAAATCTGATTCATCAACGAAGAGAGAGCCGTAAGCTGCTGAGTAAGAATGCCGATTTCCGCCTGATTCTTGTTTGCGTTCGCCGGGTTCTGCTTCGTATCCTCGACCAACTCGTTAATCCTCTTTTGAATCCCATCAATCCCCTCACCAAGCCCAATCATTCCCGGCGTGGTCGAGAGTGGCCCCGGAGTGACCCCGGTCCGCGGGGGCGCAGCATCGCCAGGGGGCGGGGTTGTTCCAGGGGGTGAAGCATTGCCGGGGGGAGGGGTTGCCCCTGGCGGGGGATTGTTACCCACGAGCGGACTCTCAGTAGTGGCAGGCTTCACGGGAGGCGGTGGCAGTTCTGGAACCGGCTTCTCAGTCTTCAGTTTCAGACCCAGATTTGTGTTAGTCTGCTGCAGGATGGAGATACGGTCCAGCAATGCCCCTTGACTCACGTCTCCGAAAGCGTTTTTCGGAATCGAACCCCAGTTATCCCGAAGCCACCTCGCAGCCTCCCGCACTGTGGTAGACCGCGCTGCGAGGTTTTCAATTTCGCCCCACGAGAAATGCCCGTCCTTGAAGTCGATGTGCCTCATCAGCGCATCGATGTGACTAAGGGCCTGGTTGTTCGAATCAATGAGTCGTTGGGTGGGTTCGTTTTCCTTTCGAATCGCCTCGTTTTCCGAAAGAACGGCGTTTCGTTGCGCTACGGCCTGGTCGAATTTGGCCTGATCGGCCTCGAACTTCTGCTGCTCTGGCGTTTTCTGAGGTGCCGTCTGACCGTTGACTCCGCTAGACGAACCGTGGCCGCGCTCTGCTTGAGTATTTCTGTGCATCGTAAACAGATCTTTGTCGAAGGTCTTGGGTGCAATACCCGGACACTGCTTGAGTTCGTTGGTGTCCTTCTTGTCTTGGAGCCTCACGCCAGCGCTCTTGCCGACGTTGAGGGTTTCCATGCCGTTGCTGTCACCGTGCGTTCGGGTGACAACAGGACCATTGCGGATGGGGTCGAAGGCCATTTTCTTCTCCTTGAGGGGCGGCGGAAGTGCCGGTGACCGGCCCTTGTGCAGTCCGCTTGCCAGCTCGCTTGGCCCTGCTTTCGAGGGCTTCCGCTCGGCCGTCCAGTGTTGAAGACCAGTCGGGGCCGCCCGCGTCCCTCTGCTTGGACACGGCACGCAACCCGCTGAAACAACTCGTCTTCGTTGTTGGCACCAGGCTCGCTGTGGGCAGCTCCACCTCTCACCCCGGAGCCCCCATGTCCCGCATCGAAAACAGCTCAACTCACATTCGGTCCTTCACCACTGACGGCACTGACTCGACCTCCTCGGCCACCAGGAATCAGACGGTGATCACCGAGAAGCCCAAAGGAAACGTCGTCGAGGCGTTCGGCGGCGCGCTGAGCAAGCAGGCATCGTCTGCAGATCAGAAAGACGTCTTCGGCGCAGTCTTCAACCTCCTCGGCGGCCTGTTCAACCCGAAGTCCCAGGCTGGCGGCCAGCCCACCTTCGATCTCGGGAAGATCCTCACCGACGTGCTCGGCGTCGCTGAGAACCTCTTCGGCAAGGACCTCGACAAGGCAGCAGAGCAGGCCATGGCGAGCAATCCAACCAAACGCTCCAAGAACGCTCCCGACAAGGCCGGTTACGTGGGTACTGGAAAGGAGCGCACCAAGATCGTTCCCGGGGCCAGCGATGGCGTTCGCGGCATCAAGGACGAAGGTCAGCTCAACATCCAAGGCGCTGCTGACTTCGGTGGCGGCACGAAGGCGAAGGGCTCCGTCAAGGGCGGCACCTTCTCGGGCGTGCAGTCGGGCTCGAGCGCCGGCATCGACGCCGAGGGGAACCTCTACGCGCAGGGAGGCTTCGCCGCCGGTGCCGGCGTTCGAGTCCGGGCCGAAGGCGAAATCGAAGGCTCGTGGGGCAACGTAAAGGGCGGCATCGGCGCCGAGGCCCAAGTGTACGCCCACGGGCGCGCATCCGCGCTGGTCAACACCAAGGGCGCCCAGGCGACCGCGACGGCTGGAGTCGGCGCCATCGCAGGCGTGAACGCCGACGCCGAAGCCAACATCGGAGACGGGCTGTTCCGCGGCGCTGCGAAGGCTGACGCAAAAGCGGGCACTGGCGCCGACGCGTCGGCCACCGCAACCGCCACGTACTCTCCGCTCCAGGCCGCTTTCAGTGGCCAGGCCGGCGCCTTCGCGGGTGCACGCGCGACCTGCGAGGCCAAAGGAACCTTCGCTGGCGTTGGGTACAAGATTGGCGCAGAGGCCTGGGCAGGGGTCGGTGCGAAGATCGGCATCGATGCCGGCATCAAGGACGGCAAGTTCAAGTTCGAGATGAACGTCGGCGTCGCGTTGGGCGTCGGCGCGGCCGTCACGGTCGGCTTCGAGATCGACACCAAAGACATCTTCAGCGTCGCCAAGGGACTCATCGGCGCGGCTGGTGCGCTGCTGGGCGGAATCCTCAAGCCTGTTGGCGATGCCGTGGGCGCCATCACCAAACCGGTCGGCGATGTCTTCGGCGGAGTCATGGGCGCCGTCGGCGGCCTCTTCGGCGGTGGCAAGGGCACGGGCGCTGCCGCATCTGAGACGGTGGACTTCTTCGGTTCGCTCGCGAAGACAGCCTCCGGCCTCTTCGACAAGCCGAAGGGCACCGAGACCGAGACCTCAGCAAAACCAGCTGGTTCCACCGAAGAATCAGAGGAGACGGACGAGGCCCCCGAGGCACGGCCGCTGCAAGACGCTCCTCTGCCGGACACCACCCGCGCGTACGCCTGAACGGAGCCTGCCCATGGTCACCATCGATCCCCTTCTCTTCGAAGCTGAGCTGTACCTCTCGCGCGGTGATGTCGATCGCGCGGCTGCGATGTTCGCCGCCGCGCATGCGCTCGACCAGGGCCGTTCAGAGCTGCCCGCGGTCGGCGTTGCACGGATTGCGCTCCTCACTGGCAAGACAGAACAAGCCCGAACGATCCTCGCCGAGGTGTTGCGAAAGAACCCGACGTCTGGGCCCGCGGCGACCTTCTGGGCCGTGTTGGAAGAGTCCACCCGGCCGATCGAACAGGCGCTGCCAGCGTTCAAACGAGCCGTCGAGCTCGCGCCCAATGCCTGGGTTGCGCACTTCAACCTGGGCCGTACGTTCGCGAACCTGAAGCGCTTCGACGACTCGATCGCGTCCTTCCGCCGAGCGCTCGAGCTGCACCACGGTGAGGTGTCGGTCCTGGTCGCTCTGGGGACGGCTCAGGTGCTGGCGGGGCGACTGGCCGAGGGCATCGTCACGCTGACCGAGGCGGTGGCGAGGGCCCCGCAGAAGCTCGACCCCGTGTTGTGTCTGGCGGACGCGCTCGCCCAGGCTGGCAAGCTCGACCATGCCTCCGAGCTCCTGCGAGACGCCGCACGCCGATTCCCGACGGCGCCGAGCGTTCAGTCGAAGCTCGCCTCGCTGGCCCTTCGCAGCGGAGATCCGGAAGCCGCGCGCGTCGCCCTCCGCGCACAGCTCAAGCTGTCGCCGAACGACTTCGAGGCGTGGATGTTCCTCGGCGTCATCTCCCTGGGTGCCCTCGACGTTCGCGAAGCCACCCAATGCGCCGAGAAGGCCATGGAGCTCGACGGTCGCGCGAGCCGGCCCTGGTTCCTGCTCGGACAGACCCAGGAACTCATCAAGCAGCGGCGAACGGCCATCGACTGTTACGTGCAAGCGGCCGCCCTCGATGCATCGGCGTGGCAGCCGCGCGTGAACGCCGCGATCCTCCTCACCGAACTGGCGCAAGGGAACGACCTGGCGACTGCCCAGAAGCTCCTCGACGAAGCCAGCGCCGCGGTCGATGGCGGGAATCGCTCGCTGGTCGACTTCAACCGCGCGCTCTGCGCAGCTCGTCGCGGCGACACGCGTGCCGCAAAGACCTTCGCGACCCAGGCCTCGACCGGTCCGGCCTCGGCACCGCATGTGGCGGAATCGAAGCGCCTGCTTCGTGCGCTGGCTGCTTGATCGAGGCCACCCATGAGTTGCCTGGACGATCTCGAACACGCGCTCCTCGTGGGTGACGTCGCGGCGGCGGAAGCCCTGGCGAGCCGCGCTGATGCCGCAGAGGCTGAGCTCGTCCACGCGCGCCTGGCCTTCCACGCGGGCCGCTGTGACGAGGCCCGGGAGCGACTGGAGCGCTCGGTGGCTCGCACACCGAAGCACGCCTATGCGCGAATGCTCCTGGGCCTCGTGCACGACGCGCAGGGCCGTCCTGATGCGGCGCTCCTCGAGTTCCAGCAGGCGACCCGTTTTGGACCGACCTTGATGCCTGCGTGGTTCAATCAGGCGCGCGTCATGCTCGCGCGTGGCCGCATCGCCGAGGCGGCGATGGCCTTCGAGCGTGCCTCGGGACTGGAGCCTGACAACCTCGCGGTCCTCGCCGCGTGGGCCCAGACCCTCGCGAAGCTGCGGCACGCACGGCGGGCGACCACCATCTACCTCCGGTGCATCGAGCAGGGCGTCGCCAATCCGTTCTTCGTCCTCGAGCTCGCTGAGTTGCTGTTGAGCGATGGCGAGGGTGCGCTGGCAGAGGAACTCCTCGAGGCGGGCTCCAACGCCTTCCCGAGCGAGGGACTGTTCGATTCACGCCGGGCCGCGCTGGCCCTCGACCGCCAGGACATCCAGGGGGCGGTGCGTTTGGCCCGTGAGGCGCTTCGTCGGCAGCCGGACCGCGTCGAGTTCCTTCTCGGCCTCGCCGTCGTCGAGTTGGCGCGGACCAACCTGGCTGAGGCGCGCGCTGCGGCTGAGAAGGCGCTCGGGTTGGAGCCGGCCAACTGGAAGGCGCTCCACACACTGGGCGTGGTGTTCGACGCCATGAAGCTCCATGAAAAGGCGTGCTCGTTCTTTCGGCGCGCGATGGAGCGCGCTCCCGACGAGTGGCTGCCTCGGCACGACCTCGCCGTCCTCCTGCTCGAGAGCGGCCACCCGCGCGAGGTAAAAGAAGCCCTCGGTGTCCTCGATGGCCACCCGCCGTCGTCCGCACCCACCGACCGACTCACCCGCGCCCTCGATCGACAGCGCGCCGTTGCAAACCGGCTCGCCGCGAAGCGCGCGACCCTTCAGCGCGGCCGAGTCGCGACGGTCGGCTGACGGGCCTCGCGGTGCGCTCTGCCTCCTCGATGGCCGCTCGCCCTCCCGGCGACAGCATTCTGGCCCCAGCCGGTTCCTCCCCGAAACGTGAGCCCGTCAGCGCGGCCGATTCGCCGCGCTCGGCTGACGACGCCCCTTGCCCAGGGCGCTCCGCCGCCTGAACCACGCCGACAGCCCGACTCGCACCAACCACCAGCGCGATGTCCCGCCGCGCGGCTGATTCGCCACGGTCGGCTCACGACGCCCCACCCGAAAGAGCATCGGCCCCTCACGCGCTCGCGGTAGGGTGCGCCTCGCGTGCGCGCGATGGGTCTCGACGTCGGAACGAAGACGGTGGGCGTGGCGGTGGCCGACGAGCTCGGCCTCACGGCGCAGCCCATCACCGTCGTCCGCCGCTCCAGTCTCAAGAAAGACCTCGCCGACCTGCTCGCCCTCGCCCGGGAGCGATCGGTCGATCGGTTCGTGGTGGGCCTGCCGCTCAACATGGACGGCTCCGAAGGTCCGCGTGCACAGGCCACGCGGAAGTTCGGCGACGCGCTCGCGACCGCCTCTGGCCTCCCCATCATCTACCAGGACGAGCGACTGACGACCGTGGCTGCCGAGCGGGCGCTCCTCGAGGCTGACATGTCTCGCGCGCGGCGGCGTGAGGTCATCGATCAGGTGGCCGCGACCATCATCTTGCAGGGCTGGCTCGACGCTCAGCCCAGGAGTCCGCACGCGTGAAGAAGGTCCTCGTTGGGTTGGCGGTGCTCCTCGTGCTGGGCGCAGTCGGAGCCGCGGGCGCGTGGTATTTCTTCGAGCAGCGCCTCACCACCTTCGCCGCCACCTCGTTTGGCGGCACGGCGCCCGTGGTGGTGGAGATCCCCTCCGGCACGAACCCACGTGGCGTCGCCTCCCGGCTCGCGAAGGCTGGCGTCGTGAGCGACGAAGACCTCCTCTACAACTGGCTGCGTCGCGAGAAGCTCGGGCCGAAGTTGAAGGCAGGAGAGTACGAGTTCGTCGGGCCGCTGACGCCACCGCAGGCCATCGACAAGCTCATCCGCGGCGAGGTGAAGGTGTACCGCTTCACGGTGCCTGAAGGCCTCCGGTGGGAGGAGATCCTCCCCATCGTGGCCCAGTCCGAGCTGGGCCTGAGCCTCGAGAAGCTCAAGGCCCTGGCGACCGACGCGGCCTTTCTCAAGCGCGCGCAAGTCCCGGCCGATCGCATCGAGGGCTTTCTCTTCCCGGACACCTACACGTTCCCCAAGGGCGCCTCGGAGGAGCAGGTGCTGCGGAAGATGGTCGAAGGGACCCTCGACGCCGTGAAGAAGGCGACTCGCAAGGCCGGCATCGCGCTCGACCTCCTCCAGACCGTCACCTTCGCGTCGCTCGTCGAGAAGGAGACCGGCGCCGTCGAGGAGCGACCGCGGATCGCGTGTGTCTTTCACAACCGCCTGTCGCACCCGAACGGCGAGACGAAGGGGAAGCTCGAGACCGACCCCACCGTCATCTACGCGAAGATGCTTCGCACGGGCGTGTATTCGAAGAACATCACGCGCGACGACCTCACCACGCCGCACCCGTACAACACGTACAAGATCAAGGGCCTGCCACCGGGCCCCATCGCGAGCCCGGGTGGCGCAGCGATCGCCGCCGTGCTCAACCCGCTCGACTGTCCTGACTATTTTTTCGTCTCGAAGAATGACGGCACGCACGTCTTCTGCCCGGACTACGCGTGCCACGAGGCGCAGGTGCAGAAGTGGCAGGTCGAGTTCTTCCGCAAGAAGTAGGCAACCTCAGCGACGGAACACCCGCACCCGGCCCGCACGAAGGACTTCGCGGCCCTCTGGCGTCAGCACGCCGCCATCGAAGAGCACCACGAAGCGAGGGCCCTTCGCAGCGATCGCCGCGAAGTTGGGCGCCCGTCGCCGTGCAACTTGACCCCTCGGAAGCTCTGATTCGAACGCGAGCTGGAGATCGTCGAAGCCCTGCGGATCCACGTCGATGGCGAGGATGTCGGTTGGCTGGAGCTGCGACTTCAGAAACGCGGCCGCCTCACGGACATCGTCGGGATTCCGGGACAGCGCGCTGACGGCGCGAAACGAGTTGGCCCACCGCCACGGCGCCCGGGCGGCCGACTCCACGAGCGGTCCCCAGGTGAGCAGGAGCAGTCCGATGAGCGGGCCGAGCGCCGCGCGACGTGCCACCACCCGGGCGATCCCCGCGCCGACAAAGAGCGCGAAGAGAGACAACTCCTTCATCGTGAAACGGGACAGAGGCACGAACGACGACAGGACCGCCCCACGCAGCGACAGCACCAGCGCAGGGACGACGACCATCAGCACCAGCCAGCGCGACGGACCTCGCCATGCGCGGATCAGCGCCCAGCCGCCGAGGAGCGTCCCGACCGGCGTGAACGTCACCAGCGCGGTGATCGGCCAGAACCCGAGCACGATGAGGCGGTAGGCGTCTCCCCAGAGCCGCGCCTCCGAGACGAACCAGGTGCGGTGGTAGTCGTCGATGACCTTCACCGGGTACAGCAGGTCACCGGTGTCGACGAGGTGGCCCAGGAGCCACGCGACCGGAAAGCTCCCGGCGACCAGCCCGAAGGCGACGGCCCGGCCAATCCCCACCTTCCACCACACCACCAACGCCAGCAAGGGAACCCAGAGCCAGACGTCGTACCGGACCGCGGCGCCAAGGGTCAGCGCGAGGCCCGACAGGAGGATGAACGGTCGCTCTCCGGTGTCGAGGCCGCGGGCGAGCGACGCCACAGCCAGGAGCACGAACAGGCCACTGAGCCCCTCGCTCGCCGCGGTCGTCGACGCCTGGATGTGGAGCGGCCACAAGGACAACACCGCGACGCTCCACCAGGCCGCGCGGGTCGCGAACGCCGACGAGGGCTCGTGGCCAGCGAACGCACGCTTCGCCAGCGCGAAGACCGGAAGCGCCGACAGCACGCCCGCCGCCAGGCTCAACCACCGGCCCGCCAGCGCCAGACTTCCGGTGAGCCACTCCACCAGCGCGAGGAGCGGAAAATGGAGCGGCCCGTACTGCAGGCAGCCCTGAAGCGACGAGCCGATGAGGTGCGGGGCTTCGAGGAACGCATGGCCCAGCCAGGCACGAACGACGGCGTCACCGGCCACGTTCTCCGCGAACGGGAACACGAGCAGCCGTGGCGCCGTCGCGAGGCCCAGGACGAGGAGCACCGTGCGCCAGCTCATACGGGCGCCGCGAACCTCGCCATCGTCGCCTTGAGCGTACGCAGCGCCGCGCGAACGTGCTCGCTGCGATCGGCGGGGCTCGGCGCGCCGCCGGGGTGCGCGTCATCGGGAGGCTGGGCCCGCTCGGCGTGCTCGATGCGCCGGGAGATACGAGACTCGAGGGTGCGCGCCTGAGCCGGCGACTTCGTGTGCATCACGTGACCCCACTCCACCACGCCCCGGTACACATCCACGGAGTCCAGCAGCGAGGCGTCGTTCACTTCGGTCAACGCCGCGGTCGCTTCAGCGATGAGTCCCTCGGCCTGCCCCAGCCGTCCGCGGATCGCTTCGACCGCTGCGAGCCCTGCGTGCGCGAGGCCCAGGTACCGCAGCTCACCCAGCTCCTCGAGGAGCTCGATGGCGGACTGGTAGTGCGTCGCGGCAATGGGGAGCTCGATGAGCTCCTGGTGCAGCGCGCCCTTCGACACCATCACGATGCCTTCATGCCGACGGGCGCCCACCTCGCGGAGGATCTCGAGGGCGCGATCGTATTCGGCGATCGCCGGGCCGGGCATCTGCTGGTCCCGATACAGGTCGCCGAGGTTGATGTGCGAGATGCCCTCGGAGCGCCGGTTGCCGAGCTCCCGATGAATGGCGAGGGCCTGCTGGTAGTTGGCGCGGGCCTGCTTGAGCAGCCCCATCGCCTGTTCGGTAACGCCCAGGTTCGCCAGCGTGATGCCTTCGTAGCGACGGTCGCCCACCTCGCGGTGGATCTCGAGGGCCTGCTCGTACGAGGTCAGCGCATCGTTCTCGAAGCCGAGCTCGTTGAGGAGCGCGCCTTGCGTGGACAAGCACCGCCCTTCCATGCGGCGGTCCTTCGCCTTCCGCAAGAGCGTCAGGGCCTTCGAGAAGTGACGCCGGCTGTCTGCGCGTTGCCCCAGGAGGCGATGGGCGACCCCGAGGAAGGACTCGATGCGCCCCTCGCGGCCGAGGTCACCCAGCGTGCGGGAGAGGCGGAAGGCTTCTTCGAAGTCGGGGAGCGCATCGGCGGGCTTCCCACGGGCGAGCCGTGCCTTCCCCCGGGCCTCCAGCCCCTCGGAGCGTCGCTCGGCGTCGTCTCCGCATCGGTCGAGCGCCGCGTCCAGCATGGGCAGGTGCGGCTTGAAGGGGCCACGCAGGGTGAGCAACGGATCGAGCGCGAGGACGGCGTCGAGCGATTGGGTGGCCGGCGCGCGCGGGTCGAGACCCCGATGGTACACGGCCAGGAGGTTCTCCCGCTCCAGATCCAGCGCCGCGAGCTGGCCCACGCTCGACTCTGCGCCGTCGGCCAGACGCCTTCCGACCGAGAGGTAGTACTGGGTGTGACGCGCGAGGGCCTGCGCTTCGGGGCCCATCGCCATGAGCTTCTCGCGCGCGTACTCGCGAATGCTCTCGTAGAGCCCGAAGCGCGTCTGCGACTCGTCGCCCGATGGAAAGTAGGCCCGCACGAGCGACTTCGCGCGGAGCGTGAGGAGGACCGAGAGCGGCGCCGCCTCGACGTCGACGTGGCCAAGGCGAACCACCGCGTCGACCGCCTCGACCAGGAAGCCCCCCGCGAACACCGACAACTGCGCGAGCATCGACTGCTCGGCAGGTCCCAACATCGTCCAGGACCAGTCGATCGCGCCACGCAGGGTGGCCTGGCGATCCGAGACGCCCTTCTTCCCGACGAGGAGCTCGAAGCGGCGCGGGAGCCGTTGAACGAGCTGACCGGGTTTGAGGATCGACATGCGCGCGGCGGCGAGCTCGATCGCGAGTGGCATGCCGTCGAGCTGACGGACAATCTCGGCGATCGCTTCCTCGTCTGGCGGCGTGGGCTCCCAGCCTGGCCGTACGGAACGGGCGCGCTCGATGAAGAGCTCCACGGCCTCGGCGCTGCGGACCGCCTCGGCCGGCTTCGGAGTGCGCAGCGGAGGCACCTCGTAGACGTTCTCATGCGGCACCCGGAGCAGCTCACGGGACGACACCACGAAGCGGGCCAGCGGCGCGGCGCGCATCCACCGCTCCACCGTCTCGGCGGCGTGGGCGACGACCTGCTCGAAGTTGTCGAGCACCACCAGGGTCTCCCCGCGGGACGCGAGGGCGTGGCCGAGCTGCTGAACGGCATCGCCCGCAGCGAGAGGAACGTCGAGGCTGCGAGAGAGCGCCGCGCAGATGCCATCGGCGTCGCGCGCGTCGGCGAGCTCGACGATCCACACGCCACCACGCCGCCTGCCGCGTTCGTCGACGCCCTGAAAGTGGGTGACGAGCTGCGTCCCGAACTGGAGCGACAGGCGCGTCTTCCCCGTCCCGCCGGACCCGAGCAGCGTGATGAGGCGCGTCCCCTGGCGGAAGAGCTGGTGGAGGTCGGCGAGTTCGGCGACGCGGCCGACGAAGCTGGTGACCTGCGGGACGAGGTTGGTGGGGCGCTGCGAGACCTCGCCGAGGAGCCGTTTGGTTTCGGCGATCTTCTCGCTCGAAAGATGAACCTTCAGGCGGTCGGCGCGGGTCAGCGGGCTCTTCGACACGACGGCCCCCTCGGCCGACACATCCTCGACGATGGTCTTCGCCTCGTGTGCGTCGGAGCCCTTCGGCTCGCTCACCTCGACCGCGAGCTCAAACTCACCTGAGTCATCGAGCCCCGGCACGTCTTCGTACCGGCGAAACCACCTGGCGAAGTCGAACGCGCCCACGTCGGCGACGAAGACGGCGAGGGCGTCGTGCAGCTCGCGAGCGCTCTGGTAGCGATCGGCCGGCGCCTTGCGCAGCGCCTTCATCACGATGCGCTCGAGCGCCGGAGGACAGTCGGCCCGACGCTCGGTGACGAGGGGCACTTCACACGCACGAACGGCCTTGACCGTCTGCGCATCGGTCTTGCCGCGGAACAGGTAGCTCCCGGTGAGCGACTCCCACATCACGATGCCCAGCGCGAAGACGTCGGTGCGGCCGTCGACATGCTTCGCGCTCGCCTGCTCGGGCGCCATGTACGGAAACTTGCCCTTGAGGATGCCGGTCGCGGTGTGCACCGACTTGTTCGCAGCCTTGGCCACGCCGAAGTCGATCAGCTTCACCACGCCCTCGTTGGTGGCGAGGATGTTGTGCGGCGAGACATCGCGGTGAACGATCTTGAGCTCGCGGCCCTGGGCGTCGGTGGCGCGGTGGGCGAACTCGAGCGCGGCGGCGATCTGCAGCGCCACCTTCGCAACCACCTCGGGCGGAATCGGGTGCTCGACCTCGCGCGCGCGCGTGAGGAGCTCGCGCCAGTCCTTGCCGGGCACGTACTCCATCGCGACGAACCACGTGCCGCTCACCTCGCCGAACTCGAAGATGCGCGCGATGTTGGGGTGCACCAGCCGAGAGGCGATGCGCGTCTCGTCGAGGAACAGCCGCAGGAAGCGCGGGTTCTCGGTGAGGTGCGGCAGAATTCGTTTCACGGTGATGAGCTCACCCGCCGCGTCCTTCGCGAGGAACACCTCGCCCATGCCGCCCGCTCCGAGGCGCTTGAGCAAGATGAACCGGCCGAAAGACTCCATCGGCGGCGCACGCTACCCAAAACCACCGTGATTCCCGATGTTTTCGACACGCAACAGGGGGTCCAAACCATGCGACAATGTGTCCATGCCCTTTCGAATTTCGGGTGGTTCGCGCTTCGCGGTTCCGGCCACGCCGCAGCCTTCCAGCAGCACCACCCCAACGCCGAACACCACGACGATTGATCCGCGGCTCACGAATGATCCGCGGCTCACGAACGTCACTGTCAACAGCACGACGGTGCGCTCGGTGGCGACGAACGCGAGCACCTTCGAGAACGTACGCAACACGATCAAGCGCGGAGGCACCGACGACGACTCGTTGGGCGGCGGCGTGGCGTTCAAGGGCAAGGGCTACGACGTCGTGAACGAAGGGCTCGTCGGGGCCGACACGGATCCGACGCGGCTGGCGCTGCGTGATGCGATCTGGGAGCGCCTGGAGACCCCCACGTACCTGCTCGAGCCGCGCTCCACGAAGTCGGTCGAGCTCAAGAAGCTTGCGCCGGCGTTGGCGGAAGCAGCGAGCGGGCGGCAGGCCACCACGCTGACGAAGCTGGCGCAGAGCAAGCCGGAGATCGCCGCGCACCTCTCCGACTTCCTGGCGAACACAAAGGGCCTGTCGAAGGACGTGCGGGGCTCCCTGCTGCAGACGATCGCCTCGCGAGCGGACGGCGTCGCGGGAGCGGTGGTCGCGGGCATCACGGGCTCGACGGCGTTCACCTCGATGACTGGCACCGAGAAGGCGCAGGTGGCGCAGGTGCTCTCTCGCCTCGATGAGGCCGGCCTGCGCGTGCTCGGCTCGATGGTGGAGCGCGCGCCCGAGGCGCTCAAGGACGTCGACTCCGCGGGGAACACGCTGCTCTCGAACCTGGCGACGCTCGCCTCGCAACCGCTGCACACCTCGCTCGTGGGACACACCACCACGGAAGAGCTGCTCACCGGCGTGCTGACGGACGCGATGAACCCGAACCGGGTCGATCAGGGCACGGCCACCACCTGCACCGTCGCTTCGATGCAGTTCGAGCTCGTGGCGGACGAGCCTGCTGAATACGTACGCCTCATGGCGGGCCTGGCCGGGCCGAAGGGCGTGGCGAAGATGCAGGGTGGCGGCGATCTGCGCCTGGGCCCCGGAGACGCCGACGCGCGCGCGCGGGACGGCCGGTCGGCGAGCCAGACCCTCTTCCAGTCGGCGGCGATGGAGTACGCCAACGGGCGCTTCTCGAACTACGACCCGGTGCTCGGCGTCAGCATCAACGAGCGCACCGGAGAAGAGCGCCTCGGCCTCAAGCCCGACAACCAGCAGGCGCTGCTCGAGAAGCTCTTCGGCGTGAAGTACTCGATCGATCGGCTCTTCTCGGAGGCCGAAGGCGCCAGGGCGCTGGGCTCGCTCCAGGGGTGGGACGCGCGTGGCTTCCGCAACCGGCCCATCATCGTCGACATCGACCAGGGCAAGTTCAACCACGCGGTGACGCTCGAGGCGGTCACGAAGGAGCGCGTCACCTTCCGCGATCCGTACGGCGTGCTGCGTTCGATGCCGGCGAGTACGTTCCCCAGGGTGGCGGTCGCCATTCACCTGCCGACCGACGTGAAGCTCAACGGCGTCGGCTGACGTCCTTCGTGCGGTCGTCTTTCCTGGTGGCGCTGCTCCTCTGGGGTGGCGCGTGTCGGTGTCAGCGCGGCGGTGCTCCCGATGCGGGTGCCATCGTGTCGTCGGCCTGGCTCGTGGGAACGGTGGAGCTGGAGCCCTCGACGCCGCGCCGTGGTGGCCGGCTGGTGGTCCGCTCGATGTCGGAGCCTGCGACGCTCAACGCACTCGAGGGCGCCACCTCACGCGACACCTGGACGCTGCGCTTGACCCGCAACCTGGTGACGGAGTCGCTGCTCGTCATAGATCCCACGACGTTCGCGCTCGTCCCCCAGCTCGCCGCGTCGTGGACGGAGTCGCCCGATCATCGGACGAGCACCTTCGTGGTGAAGGACGGCCTTCGGTTCCACGACGGCGCACCGCTGACGAGCGCCGACGTGCTCGCGACGTTTCGGGCGGTCCTCGATCTCTCGCGGCCGACGGGCGCCATTCGCCAGGACTTCTCCGGGCTGGGTGACGTGCGGGCCGTCGACGAGCGGACCGTCGAGCTGACGTGGAAGACACCTTCTCCGTTCGCGCTGCGCCAGGTCGCCAAGCTGCCGATCCTGTCGAAGGAGCAGCTCGCCGGCGATTGGCAGGCGCTCGCGAAGGCCCCGCTGGGCACGGGCCCGTACCGCGTCGCCGCGTGGGAGAAAGGAACGTCGCTCACGCTCGAGCGCATCGGCGAGGGCGCGTACGTCGACACGCTCGTGTTCCGCTTCGTGAAGGAGCACACGGTGGCGACGAGCCTGCTCGAGCAGGGCGCGTTCGACCTGATGACCGCGGTGCAGCCCTCGGTCTGGCGCGCGCTCGAGGTGGCAGGCCCCTCCAACGCGTGGGCACAGACGGGGTACCGGCGGCTGGTGTCCGTGGACAACAGCTATTCGTACGTCGCGTGGAACCAGGCGCGGCCGTTCTTCCAGTCCGCCGGAGTTCGACGGGCGATGGCCCACCTCTACCCCGCGGCGTTGGTGGCGCAGACGGTCGATCTCGGGCTCGAGCCGACGACGACGTGTCCGTATTGGCGGTTGGGCCCGCAGTGTGACGGAGCGGTCGAGCCCCTCCCCTTCTCCGTCGAGGAGGCGAAGCTGCGCCTGGCCGACGCAGGGTTCGTCGACACCGACGGCGATGGCCTGCGAGAACGCGAAGGGCTCTCTGCGTCGTTCACGTTCCTGCTGCCCGCGACGTCGGTTCGACTCGGGAAGGTCGTGCCTTTGTTCCAGGAGCAAGCCCGCGCGGCCGGCGTCGAGGTGAAGGTCGAGAAGGTCGACGTGGCGACGCTCAACGCGCGGGTGAACGCCCGCGACTTCGACGTGGTGTCCCGGGTGTGGACGGAGTCGGATCTCGAGAGCGATCTCTTCGGCACCTTCCATTCGTCGGCGCGTGATGGCGGCTCCAACTTCGCGGGCTTTGCGAGCGCCGAGGCGGACCGGCTGCTCGAGGCGATTCGCGGCGAGTGGGACGAGGGGAAGCGTCGATCGCTCGAGCGCGCACTCCACCGCCAGCTCTTCGAGGACCAGCCGTACCTCTTCATGACCTCGCGGCAGACGCTCGATCTGGCGAAGCGCCGAGTGCATGGGCTCGAGCCGAGCGTGCTCTGGTACGACCTGCGCCGGGTGTGGGTCGAGGACTGACAGCGGCGCTGTCAAGTCGTCCCCCACCGAAAAGCGCGGCTGCCGCCCGAGGGGATGCGCGGCGAGATGCCTATGCCATACTCCTTCGTGACGTCAGTGCCCCGAAGCCGTCGCAGGTCCGCGGTCCGACTCCGCGGCGGGGCAGACGGAGCAATTCGGCCACGACCTCCATTTCCTCAAGGAAGCCATGACGACAGCCTGGTCGCAGAAGATCTCGGCGCTGCAGAACAAGAAGGAATACGCCGAGCTGAATTGGGAGGGCAGCTTCGACGAGTACCTCGACGTCGTTCGCGGCAACCCACGCGTCACGCGCACGGCGTACCAGCGCGTGTACGACATGATCCTGAGCTACGGGAAGACCGAGTACATCGACAACAAGAAGCGGCTCATTCGCTACCACTTCTTCTCCGACGAGAAGAACGGTGCGCGCGACGCGGTGTTCGGCCTCGACGTGCCGCTCATGAAGTTGGTCAACGTGTTCAAGGCGGCAGCGCACGGCTATGGCGCCGAGAAGCGCGTCATCCTGCTCCACGGCCCGGTGGGCTCGTCGAAGTCGACCATCGCGCGGGTGCTCAAGCGCGGCCTCGAGGACTACGCGCGCACGGCCGAAGGCGCGGTGTACACGTTCAGCTGGGTCTTCGACGAGAAGGTGACGCTGGCCGACGGCTCGGTGCTGCACGGGCGCATCAAGTCACCGCTCCACGAGGAGCCGCTCAAGCTCATCCCCTCGGACCTGCGCGGGAAGTTCTTCGGCGAGCTGTGTCCGGCGGACTCCGGCTACACGATTCCAGAGCTGGGCGAGCTGAACCCGCACTGCCGGTTCATCTTCCAGCGGCTGCTGGCCCACTACGGCGGTGAGCTGAGCAAGGTGTACATGCACGTGCGGGTGCACCGCATGGTGTTCAGCGAGAAGGATCGCGTGGGCATCGGCACCTTTCAGCCCAAGGACGAGAAGAACCAGGACTCGACCGAACTCACGGGCGACATCAACTATCGGAAGATCGCCGAGTTCGGCTCGGACTCCGACCCGCGCGCCTTCAACTTCGACGGCGAGTTCTGCGTGGCGAACCGCGGCCTCATCGAGTTCGTCGAGATGCTCAAGCTCGACGTCGCGTTCCTCTACGATCTGCTCGGCGCGACGCAGGAGCACCGCATCAAGCCCAAGAAGTTCCCGCAGACCGACATCGACGAAGTGATCATCGGTCACACGAACGAGCCTGAGTTCAAGAAGCTCGAGTCGAACGAGTTCATGGAGGCCTTGCGGGACCGCACCATCAAGATCGACATCCCGTACATCACGAAGCTGTCCGAGGAGATCAAGATCTACGAGAAGGAGTTCAACCCGCGGCGCATTCGCGGCAAGCACATCGCGCCGCACACGCTCGAGATGGCTGCGATGTGGGCGGTGCTGACGCGCCTCGAGGAGCCCAAGAAACACAACCTGTCGGTCTTGCAGAAGCTCAAGCTGTACAATGGCAAGACGCTCCCGAACTTCACCGAAGACAACATCAAGGAGCTCCGCAAGGAGGCCGCGCGTGAGGGCCTCGAGGGCATCAGCCCGCGCTTCGTGCAGGACAAGGTGTCGAACGCGCTGGTGAGCGACAAGTCCGAGACGTCGATCAACCCGTTCATGGTGCTCAACGAGCTCGAGGCGGGCCTCAAGTCTCACTCGCTGATTCCGAGTGAGGACACGCGCAAGCGGTACCGCGAGCTGCTCGGCATCGTGAAGCAGGAATACGAAGACATCGTGAAGAACGAGGTGCAACGCGCGATCTCGGCCGACGAAGAGGCCATCGCCAAGCTGTGCTCGAACTACATCGACAACGTGAAGGCCTATACACAGAAGGAGAAGATCAAGAACAAGTACACGGGCCTGTACGAGGAGCCGGACGAGCGGCTCATGCGCGCGATCGAGGACAAGATCGACATCCCCGAGAGCCGCAAGGACGATTTCCGCCGCGAGATCATGAACTACATCGGCGCGCTCGCCATCGAGGGGAAGACCTTCAACTGGCGCACGAACGAGCGGCTGCAGAAGGCGCTCGAGTTGAAGCTGTTCGAGGATCAGAAGGACTCGATCAAGCTGAAGACGCTGGTGAGCTCGGTGGTCGATCGCGAGACGCAGGAGAAGATCGACATCGTGAAGTCGCGGCTCATCAAGAACTTCGGGTACGACGAAGAGAGCGCGACCGACGTGTTGAACTTCGTGGCCAGCATCTTCGCGCGCGGCGACGCCAAGGAGTAACGCACGTGGGCCTTCGCATCGACCAGGACCACACGCGCTTCAAGGCGATCGTCCGCGGGAAGATCAAGCAGAACCTGCGCAAGTACGTGCAGCAGGGCGAGATGATCGGGAAGAAGGGAAAGGAGTTCATCTCCATTCCCGTGCCGTTCATCGACGTGCCCCGCTTCAAGCACGGCTCGCGGCAGGGCGGCGTAGGTCAAGGCGAAGGCGAACCGGGCGATCAGATAGGTCAAGGCCAGCCGCAGCCGGGTGACGGCAGCGGCAAGGCCGGTGAGGGCGAAGGCCAGCATGTGCTCGAGGTCGACGTCAGCCTGGACGACCTCGCGCAGATCCTGAGTGAGGAATTGCAGCTGCCCAACATTCAGAACAAGGGCAACGACAAGATCGTCACCACGCGGATCAAGTACACCGGCATCAACACGGTGGGTCCGCAGTCGCTGCGGCACTTCAAGCGCACCTTCAAGGAAGCGCTCAAGCGGCAGATCGCCACTGGCACCTACGATCCGGCCAACCCGATCATCGTCCCCCGCCGGCAGGACGTGCGCTACCGCACGTACAAGCTCGAGAACCTGCCGCAGACGAACGCCGTGATCATCTACATGATGGACGTGTCGGGCTCGATGGGCGACGAGCAGAAGGAGATCGTGCGCATCGAGTCCTTCTGGCTCGATACGTGGCTGCGAAGCCAATACAAAGGGCTCGAGACGCGCTTCATCATTCACGACGCGGTGGCGCGCGAGGTCGATCGCGACACCTTCTTCCACACGCGCGAGTCCGGCGGGACGATGATCTCGAGCGCGTACAAGCTGTGCCGAGACATCATCAAGGCCGACTACCCCGCGGCGTCGTGGAACATCTATCCCTTCCATTTCTCCGACGGGGACAACTGGTCGGCCGACGACACGCGGTCGTGTATCGAATTGCTGAAGACCGACATCCTCACCGACGTGAACCAGTTCGCGTACGGGCAGGTCGAGTCGCCGTATGGCTCCGGGCAGTTCATCAAGGATCTGCGCGAGCACCTGGGCGACCATGGCAAGGTGGCGCTCTCGGAGGTCGCCGACAAAGACGCCATCTACACCTCCATCAAGGACTTCCTCGGGAAGGGCCGCTGAATGCCCAAGTCACTCACGCCCCGGTTGATGGATCTGAAGAACGAGATCGAAGGGTACGCCCGCACCTTCGGCCTCGACTTCTTCGAGCAGGTCTTCGAGGTCCTCACCACCGAAGAGCTCAACATGGTCGCCTCGTACGGCGGCTTCCCCACCCGCTACCCGCACTGGCGCTGGGGCATGGAGTACGAGCAGCTCTCGAAGTCGTCCGAGTACGGGCTGTCGAAGATCTACGAGCTCGTCATCAACAACGACCCCTGCTTCGCCTACCTGCTCGAGGCGAACGCCGAGGTCGATCAGAAGCTCGTGATGGCCCACGTCTACGGGCACAACGACTTCTTCAAGAACAACTTCACCTTCAAGTTCACCAACCGGAAGATGGTCGACGAGATGGCGAACCACGCCACTCGCGTTCGCCGGTGGATCGACAAGCTCGGCGTCGAGAAGGTCGAGGAGTTCATCGACGTCGCGCTCTCGCTCGAGAACCTCATCGACCAGCACGCGCCGCACATCAAGCGCAACCCCGACCCGAAGACCGCCGAGGCCCAGGTCAACACCCGCGCCGAGGGCTTCAAGGTCGACAAAGACTACATGCGGCCGTACGTGAACCCGTCGGCCTTCCTCGAGAAGGAGCGCAAGAAGATCGAGGACGAGAAGAAGCAGTCCAAGAAGTTCCCCGAGCGGCCTCAGCGCGATGTGTTGTCATTCCTGCTCGACCACGCGCCCATGGAGGACTGGGAGCGGGAGATCCTCTCCATCGTGCGGGAAGAGGCGTACTACTTCGCGCCGCAGGCCCAGACGAAGATCATGAACGAGGGCTGGGCGAGCTACTGGCACTCCACCATCATGACGACGCGCGCCCTGCGCGATCACGAGATCCTCGACTACGCCGACCACCACGCCGGCACCATGGCCATGCAGCAGGGCAAGCTGAACCCGTACAAGGTCGGCATCGAGCTGTTCCGTGACATCGAGGAGCGCTGGAACAAGGGCCGCTTCGGCAAGGACTGGGACGAGTGTGACGATCTGCGGGCCCGCCGCTCGTGGGACAAGAAGCTCGGCGCCGGCCGCGAGAAGATCTTCGAGGTGCGCAAGCACTACAACGACGTCACCTTCATCGACGAGTTCCTCACGCCCGAGTTCGCCGTCGAGCAGAAGCTCTTCGTCTTCAACTTCAACGACAAGAAGAACACCTGGGAGATCGCCACCCGCGAGTTCAAGAAGGTGAAGAACAAGCTGCTCCAGTCGCTCACCAACTTCGGCCAGCCCGTCATCGATGTCGTCGATGCCAACTGGGAGAACAAGGGCGAGCTCATGCTCTCCCACCGCCATGACGGCGTCGACCTGGACCCCGGCTACGCCAAAGAGACGCTCAAGAACCTCCAGGGCATCTGGCGTCGCCCGGTCGGCATCTTCACCCGCGGCGAGGGCAAGGGCCTGCTCATGCGCCACGACGGCAGCACCTTCTCGGAGAAGAAGGTCGACCTGTAAGCCCATGAATCTAAAGGCAAACTGACGCAAACGAGCGGCCACCCGAGGGTCCCATTAACTCCTTGTCGGTGAGCCCTCTGCGCCTGGCCTTGCGTGTCGAGTCCACCCACCTCGAGGTGCCATTCGCCGACTTCGAGCACCTCGCCCTCGAGCTGCGCTGCCAGCTGGGGGAGTCCCGGCGCGAGGTGACGCTGTCGAGTGCCCAGGGCCGCCTCGTGTTCGACCGCGTGGGACCGCTCGGCCTGTTGCGGGAGATCGCCATCACCGACGACGCTGACGGGCTCTTCACCGTCCACGTTCTGGGGCGGCTCCTGGCGGCCTACGAGGGCGAGCTCCACGCCACCGTCACCACGGCACCGGCCGAGGTCTACCCGGCGCGCCTCACCGTGCGGCACGGCGAGTCGAGCCACCCGCTCTTCACCACCGTAATGCTGCGCGCCGCCCCCGCCCTCTCCCAGGCCCAGCTGGAGGCCATCGACGCGCTCCTCGACGAAGCAAAGGGGCACTGGCAGCGGTGGCTCGAGTCGAAGGGTGTGAGCGACGAAGAGCGCTCTCGCTGACACGACGGGCGGGACGGTGCAGAGTCACCGTCACCTCATGGCCACCTACCGAAACCCGACGCCCACCGTGGACTGCATCGTCGAGCTACCTGGCGAGCGCATCGTCCTCATCAAGCGGAAGAATGAGCCCATCGGCTGGGCGCTGCCCGGGGGCTTCGTGGACGAGGGCGAGGCGCTGCACACGGCGTGTGTGCGCGAGGTGCGGGAAGAGATCGGCCTCGAGGTCGACCTGTCGGAGCAGTTCTTCACCTACTCGGATCCGTCGCGCGACCCCCGCAAGCACACCATCTCGACCGTGTTCATCGGCTGGGCCGAGGGTGAGCCCGTGGGCACCGACGACGCCGCCGACGCGAAGGCCTTCACGCTCGACACCCTGCCGAAGGAGCTCGTCTTCGACCACGGCACCATCGTGGCCGATTACCTCACCTACAAACGCACCGGTCGGCGGCGGAAGATTTGATGGCGTACGCCGCAGCGCGGCGTAGAAACGACACGTGTCCGCAGTTCAGTCCCCCCGCGCCCGCACGCTGAAGACGCTGGCTGACGAGTCGTTCGACGTGCTCGTCGTCGGCGGTGGCATCACCGGAGCAGGCATCGCTCGCGACGCGGTGCTGCGCGGGCTCAAGGTCGCCCTCGTCGAGAAGCTCGACTTTGCGGCCGGCACCTCGTCGAAGTCCACCAAGCTCATCCACGGCGGGCTGCGCTACCTCGAGCAGGGAGAGGTGAAGCTCGTGTTCGAGTCGGTGAACGAGCGCAATCGCCTCATGCGGCTCGCCCGGCACCTCGTTCGGCCTCTGCCCTTCCTCGTCGCGAACTACGAGGGCGATCGCCGCTGGCTGGTGACGCTCGACGCCGGCCTCTGGCTCTACGAGGCCCTGTGCTTCTTCGGGGGCTACAAGAACCACCGCACCTACCGCGCCGCCCGCACGCTCGAGCTCGAGCCCACCCTGCGCCGCCAGGGCCTGGTGGGCGGCATCGTCTACTACGACGCCATGACGGACGACGCGCGCATCACGCTCGAGAACGTGCTCGACGCGCGCGACTGTGGGGCCGTCATCGCCAACCACGTGAAGGCGGGCGCGCTCCTCACCGAGGGCGAGGCCATCACCGGCGTCACCGTCACCGACGGCCTCACCGGAGAGCGCTTCAACGTGCGCGCGAAGGTGGTGGTGAACGCCACCGGCCCCTGGAGCGACGAGGTGCGCGCGCTGGCCGGCGAGAAGCCGATGCTCAAGCCCACCAAGGGCATTCACCTCGTGGTGGACGAGCGTCGCCTGCCCGCACGGCACGCGCTCGTGATGACGCACCCGAAGGACAAGCGGGTGATGTTCACCATCCCCTGGGGCCTGGGCCGCACCGCCGTGGGAACCACCGACACCTTCTTCGACGGACGGCCTGACACCGTCGAGCCCACCGCCGCTGACATCACCTACCTGCTGGACGCGGCCAACCACTACTACCCGGATGCGAAGCTGACGCCCGATGACGTGATCAGCACCTGGTCCGGCTTGCGGCCGCTGCTCAAGCCATCCGACGAAGGCGCGGGCGCGAGCCAGGTCTCCCGCGAGCACCTCATCGTCGAGCGGAAGGGCTTCGTCACCATCGCTGGCGGGAAGCTCACCACCTATCGCACCATGTCCGCCGAGGTCGTCGACCGGGTGGTGAAGCAGTTGGGCCGAAAGGCGCCCTCCGCCACGTCCGACCGGCCGCTCCCGGGCGCCAAGGGCTTCGAGGAGAACGACGAGGCGCTGGAGCGGTTCACCGCCCAGCTTCGATCGACCAACGTCGATGCTGCGGCCGCCGAGGCGTTCGCCATGATGTATGGAGGCCGAGCGAAGGCTGTCCTCGCGCGGTGCGCCGACGCAGACGGTGGCGGCCGACTCGATCCCGAGCTGCCGTGGCGACTGGGGCAGGTCGATGCGTGCGTCGACGAGGAGTACGCCCAGACGCTCGACGACGTGATGTCGCGCCGCCTGTCGCTCGTGCTGCGCGCGAAGGATCAAGGCCTCGGTATTGCGCCGGTCATCGCCGAGCGAATGGCCGCGCGCCTTCAGTGGACGCCCCAACGCACCCAGCAGGAGCTCGACGCCTACCGCGCGGTGGTGGCCTCGTCACGGGCCTGGCAGCGCGGGTAGCCCTCACACGCGCACGAAGCCGCGTCTGCCGAGGGGCTCGCCGCCTCCAAGAAGGGTGACCGGCAGGGGCCATCGATGCATGGGAAGCGCTGCCCGCGTCTGACCGGCGCGTTGCGATGACGTTGCCGCTCCATCGGCGCGTGATCCGCGTGGGAATACGGCGCCCGCTCAGGTCTTGCGGGTCGCGCGCTCGTTGCGCCGGTGGAGGAAAGAGCCCTCGACGGGGTGACGCTCCTGGCCCCGGTAGACCACCCGCGCCGGTCCGCTCGAGACATGGGCCACGCAGTCCGGCGGGAGCGCGAGGAACGGCACCAGTCCAGGCGTGAGCGCCGACATCGCCAGCATGGGGACCACGAACGGTTCTCCGTGCTCGTGCGACTCGGCACAGGTGAGGCGCCAGCCGGACAACCCCTTGCCGGCGTTCCCCGCATCGAGCCGGGTGAGAATGACGGCGTCTGAGTCTTCGGAGCAACGGGTGACGAGGAGGGAGCTGCGTGTGGGTGGAAACACGGGGCCCAGCCCCACGCTCTCGGCGACGTACTTCTGCAGCGTCACCTCACGGACGGTCCGGTCGACGCCTTCGATCCACCGTTCCTTCGGTGAGGGCTCTGGCTCCTCGAGCCCCAAGGTGCCGTCGGAACGCTCACAGAACCGCAGGAGGTGGCCCCCGACGGCGAGCGTCTGCCCGGCGCCAAAGCGCACACCACGTGCGACTGCGCTCTCGACGTGGCCCAACACGAGCCGCTCCCCATCGGGGATGAGGGGCGGCTCGAGGAACGTCACCGTCACCTCGGGATGGCCGAACCGGGAGCACCCCGAGGTGGTGTACGTCGTCGTCATCGAGGACGAGCGAGCCCTTCGTCACATCGGGGTGAGGCCGCACCCGAACCCGCCGTCACGCGGCTGCACGTACCGGCTGCCGGGGAAGGCGCAGACGTACGACTCGATGCAGATGCTCGTCGCGCCGGGCACGCCATCGAGACAGACCGAAGCGATGCCGGCGTCGCCGTCATTCGGGCACTGCGCCGCCCCGGACCCTGCCGAGCACAGACAGGTCTTGATGGGGCCACCATCGGGCAGCCGCTGGAGCGGATCGTCACCGCATCGACTCATCGGGGCGTTGACGCGGCAATCGCTGTCGACGACGCAGTTGTTGGGTCCGTCGCCACCGCGATCGATGCGAATGGGGCGCTCGTCGTAGTTCACCGGACACCCACGGTCGGCCTTGGTGCGGCCGGTGCCCATGGCGACGGCCGAACGGTCGTTCAAGGTCGCCGGCGCGCACACCGTCACGCGACCCATCATGTTCTGGAAGCCGACGATGCACTTCATCGGCAGCGGGCTGCAGGACGGAGAGAGGCTCCCGTTGCCGCAGTGGCCGATGGCCCAGGGGGGAATGGGGGCGTTCGCGCAGTCCTGATCGTTCATGCAGGTGGTGCAGAACGGCGGCTCGGGGGCCCGGTAGCAGCCCACCTCGTTCTGCTCGCTGCGCGGCGGGCATGGGTCGGCCATGCCGTCGTCGTTCTTGTCCTCGCCGCAGCAGTACTCGCCGGTGGAGCACGCGTTGCCCGCGCCACCCTGCTCGACGCAGGACTGGATGCGGCAGACCCGGGCGCCGCCGTCCGGCGCACACGCGAAGGGCGAGCGGCAGTCCTTGAAGGCCTGGCCGGTCACCGGATCATCTCCGAGACGGCAATCGGTCTCACAGGTGAAGCCGGCCTTGTCGCAGTACCCGAGGTACGGATCGTTGGGGTTCGGGTTGTCGGGGCACTCCGCGTTGTCCATGCACTCGCCGTTGGCGCGGCAGCGGTTGGCGGTGTCACCACCCGACTTGTCCTTCTCGGGCCGGCACGCGAGGTTGGTGCCGCCGAACGGGTTCGAGGCGCCGCTGCGGCAGTCGTTGTCGTCGTTGCAGGGCGGCTTGCAGCGGCCGGAGCCATAGAAGATCGACGTTGGGTCGAGGTTCTTCGAGTCGACCCAGCAGGTCTGGTTGCCGGGGCAGCCCGGGGCGACGAGCTCCTTGTTGATGAAGTCCCAGCGGCAGCGGGGCACGCAGATGCCGCCGCACGAGCCGACGCCCGCGTCTGGGTTGTTCACCGTGCAGACCGAGCCCGAAGGACAGTTCTTGTCCTCGTTGCAGCCCACCTGGGTGCAGCTGTTCGACTGCGGTGCGCAGAAGCCGGTGCCATCATCGATGGTGCCGCAGGGGCACTGGCCGACCTTCTGGTAGCGGCAGTACTTCTTGCCGCTGGTGTCGCCCATGAAGCCGGAGCACTTGCCCACGCCGATGCCATCGGGGGGCGAGAAGATGATGGCGTTGGTGCCGCACTGGTCGTCGTTGGTGCACTCCTCACAGGGCAACAGGCGGCGACGGCAGGTGCCCTGGGCGCCAGTACCGGCGGGCGCGTCACCCTTGCTGCAGATGCAGCCCGGGCCGCTGCGGAAACAGGGATCGTCGGAGTCGGTCGGCTCTCCGCACTCGGTGTCGTCGTTGCAGGCCCCGCCGAGGCGAGTGCCGACTCGCG
>JBILEB010000040.1:0-44660 GCA_044352295.1 Myxococcaceae bacterium | reverse complement strand
CGTGCCACCTCCGCCAGTCGCGCCGCGTCCGCTTGCCGTGCCTCTTCCGCCAGTCGTGCCTCTTCAGCCAGTCGCGCCGCTTCCGCTTGCCGTGCCTCTTCCGCCAGTCGTGCCGCTTCCGCCTGCCGTGCCTCTTCCGCCAGTCGCGCCGCTTCCGCTTGCCGTGCCTCTTCAGCCAGTCGTGCCGCTTCCGCCTGCCGTGCCTCTTCCGCCAGTCGGGCCGCTTCCGCCTGCCGTGCCTCTTCAGCCAACCGGGCCGCTTCCGCTTGCCGTGCCTCTTCAGCGATTCGCGCGGCCTCGGCCTGCCGCGCCTCCTCCGCGAGTCGTGCCTCCTCCGCGCGACGCCGCTCCGCTGCGAGGCGCGCCGCTTCCTCTTCGCGCCGCTTCTCTTCCTGCTCGCGACGCCACACCTCGGCCGGCACGGAGTCCAAGGCCCCCGCTCGGAGCAACAGTGGCATCAGCGCACGCTGGGCCGCGCTGAGGGTGGCCCCGGACGTGAAGGTGGTCAGCTCGAGAAACGACTGCTTCTCGTCGTCGCTCAGCCACGCGCTCGCGGCGCTGACGTCCTTCAGGCGAACGTAGGGCACCTCGCCCTCGGGCGCGGGCACCACCTCGAACGCCGCCCGAGCCACGCGAGCGCCCGATACGACTGATGGCGCCTCGACTTCAGCAGCCTCGAAGCGGGCGGCTTCGGCACGCGACACGACCCGCTGGACCGACGAAATGAGCCGGGTCACCTGCTCCTCGGCGCTGGACACGCCCAGCTCCTCGAACGTCTCGGCGTCGGTCTGCGCGACCTCTCCCCGGGCCCACAGCGCGTCCAGCTGGCCCAAATCGAGCTGGCGCGAGGCCAGCAGGCCCTGCAGCGGCGACGCGATGCCGAACTGGCCTTCGACGTCGACCAGATCTCCATCACGGAACCACAAACGCGCCTCGCGACCCTTGAAGATGCACGTCACGCGCCCGGTGGCCCTGCGGGCGTGGGCATCGAAGAGGGTCTCGGCTACCTGCGAAGTCGACATCACCAGGCGAGTCTAGCCATGGATCTGCCGCAACGCCTCGTAGGCGGCGATCCCCACCGAGGTGGAGAGGTTGAGGCCGCGACGCGCATCGAGCATGGGAATGGTGATCGGCGTCCCCTCGGCCCCCGCCAGCACCGCGTCGGGGAGGCCCGTCGTCTCGGCGCCGAACACGAGGTGATCGCCAGGTTGAAAGCGCACCTGCCACAGGCCTGTACCGGTGAGGGCCGTGAAGAGATACCGGCGGACGCCAGGCGAGTCCGACACGTAGTCCGCCCAGGAGGGGTAGAGCTTGAGGAAGACCTTGTCCCAGTAGTCGAGGCCCGCGCGGCGCAGCTGCTTGTCGTCGATGGAGAAGCCCAGCGGCTCGACGAGCACCAGCTTGCACCCGGTGCAGGCGCACAAGCGGGCGACGTTCCCGGTGTTGGGCGGAATCTGCGGAGACACGAGCACCAGGGTGATCGGGTTCTCCTGCGGCGTGAGGGAAGGGATAGAGTGCACGGCGGTGAGGCGCTTTCAGGTGAAGAACGCGACGCGGAGCTCGCTGCTCGCGACAGAGGCCGGGGCGGCCGACTCTTTCATGCAGCGGTTCAAGGGGCTCATGGGGGTCCCTGAGCTTCCCATGGGACAGGGCCTGCACATCGTGCCATGCACGTCGATCCACACGTTCTTCATGAAGATCCCCATCGACGCGCTGTTCCTCGACGGAGACCGGATCGTCGTCGAGGTCTACCACGCGCTCAAGCCCTGGCGGATGAGCCGCTTTCACCCGCAGGCCCACAGCGTGCTCGAGCTTCCGGCGGGCACTGCACTTTCCAGTGGCACCCAGGCCGGCGATCGGCTCGTCTTCGAACTTCACGCCGAACCCTGATTGCGTGCTTGTCGCATGGGAACCGATTTGCTTTCTTCGTCCTCTTTCCAGCCTCTCCCAACTTCCCACATGCGCATCGAGGTCAGCGGCCAGAGCCACGTTGGGATGAAGCGCAACCACAATGAGGACAACTTCCTCCTGCTGCCGGAGGAGCGCCTCTTCGTGGTCGCCGACGGCATGGGCGGTCATTCGTCCGGAGAGGTCGCCTCGAAGATCGCCGTCGACGAGATGCAGGAGTTCTTCCGCATGACCGGCCAGGACCAGGACATCACCTGGCCCTACAAGATGGACAAGGCGCGGAACTACGACGAAAACCGGCTCGCGACGGGTATCAAGCTCGCCAACATGCGCATCTTCGAAAAGGCCACGGCCGAGTCGAAGTACAAGGGCATGGGCACCACCATCGTCGGCGTCTACTTCGCGCGCGACAACGAGGTGTGTGTCGGGCACGTGGGTGACAGCCGGGTGTACTACTTCCGCGACAACACGCTGCGGCAGATCACCGAAGACCACTCGCTGCTCAACGACTACCTCAAGGCGAAGAAGCTCACGCCAGAGGAGATCGAGGCGTTCCCGCACAAGAACGTCATCGTTCGCGCGCTGGGCATGAAGGACAGCGTCATCGTCGATGTCTCGCGCGTGGAGCCGAAGGACAACGACATCTTCCTCCTCTGCTCGGACGGCCTGTCGGGCATGGTGCCGGATCCGCAGATCCAGCAGGTGCTGCAGAACCAGGGCAACCTCGAGAAGGCGTGCGCGCAGTTGATCGATCTCGCCAACGCCAACGGCGGGAATGACAACGTGACGTGCGTGCTCGCGCGCTTCCGTCACTGAGTCTCCCGGTTCGACGCCGGCTTCGCTCGGCGTTTGTCGCGACTACCCAGCCATCGGAACGCGCAGGCCGCCTGGCGCGAGGATCAGATCCTCATAGAGCTGGCCACCTTCCACCTGGGTGCCATCGAGCACGGCGCAGCGGTTGAGGTGCGCTCCGTCTGCCACGGTGACGCCCGTTCCCAACGACACGCCCGCGCCGATGCGCACGTCGCGACCCAGCAGGACGCGCTCGCCGAACCACGCCGGGCCTGACACCCGCGCCTCGCCGAGGCGCGCGCTGGGATGCGCCCACGCCGACAGCCCGTGCCGCAGCATGCCCGACAGCGGAGACGCCTCCCCGAACCGCACCAATGGCACCTGGCCGAAGAGCACGTCCCGGTGGGTGGCGGCGTAGCGCTGCGGCGTGCCGAGGTCGGACCAGTACACGTCGGTGTCCGTCACCACGTGCCCGCGCACCACCCCGCCCGCTTCGATCAGCTTCACGTACACGTCGCGGTTGATGTCGGTCGGCCCCTCGGGCGCCATGAACTCGAACACCCGCGACGACAGCACGTGCACCCCGGTGAAGTGCCAGCCCGACAGCCGCTCGCCGCCCGGCCCTTTGCCCGCGATGCGGCGTACGTGGCGGTGCACGTCGAGCTCCACGGCGTTGTACGTCTCACCTTCGGGCATCGGGAGGAGCACCATCGTCGCGTCGGCCTTCGACGCCTCGTGCGCCTCGACGATCGGCGCGAGGTCCACCGCGAAGAGCACGTCGCCGTTGAGCACCACCGACGTGCCGCCCGAGAGGAACGCCTTCAACCCGCGAATGCCGCCGCCCGTGCCCTGAATCTCGCCCGCTTCGTGCGACACGGTGAGCGAGAGCCCTGCGCGGCGTGCCTCGGCCGACGCGACGGCCTCCATCACCTGCGGCAGGTGGTGCGTGTTGATGCCCACCTCACGCACCCCGAGCTGAGTGAGCGTCGAGAACGCGTAGCGGAGCAACGGCCGGCCGAAGAAGGGCATCGCGGGCTTGGGCCACACCGTCGTCAGCGGGCGAAGGCGAGTCCCCAGCCCTGCGCAGAGCACCATGGCGCGCATGACGGTCAGCCGAGCTCGGGCACGTACTTCGCGACGAGGCGCCGCAGATCCGACAGCTCCGGCTGCACGTCGAGCGCGGCCTTCACGTAGCGCAGCGACGCGGGGATGCTCACGAGGAAGCCCGGGTTCCCCTTCACGCGGTTGATGTACTCGAAGCGGCCGGCGTCTTTCAGCTTCCGCTGCACGGTGAGCAGCTCGAAGAAGCGCTTGAACGCCTTCCCATCGACGCGCTCCTTCGTCTCCTTCTCGAAGGCCACCAGATACGCATCCAGCATGGCGTCGACGAAGCCGCGGTCGAGCTCGACGTAGCTGTCCCGGAGCAGCGCGACGAGGTCGTACTGCCGCGGGCCCAAGAGCGCGTCCTGGAAGTCGATGACGACGAGCTCACCGTGCTTCACCATGAGGTTTCGCGACTGGTAGTCGCGATGCGTGAAGCCCCGGGGCGCGGCGGCGAGCTGATGGGCGATGCGCTGGAAGATGGAGTCGAGCTCGGCGCGCTCCTCGGCGGTCGGCTGCTTGCCGCTCCAGGCCTCGAGGCCCCACTCACGAAAGTGGTGCAGCTCCCAGTCGTAGAGCTCGACGTCGAAGGCGCGCGTGAAGGCGAGGCAGCCAGGGTCGAGGTCGCGCTCGGCCCGCGCGCGCAGCGAGGCGAGGAGCTCCACCGCCTTGAGGTACCAGCCGTGTCGGTCCCCCGCAGCCTGGGCCTTCTCGAAGGTCTCGTCCGAGAGGTCCTCGAGCACCATCATGCCAGCCGGCTCGTCATACGAGAGAATGCGCGGCACGCGGATGCCCAGGCGCGTGAGGTACCGGTGCACGTTGACGAAGGGGAGCTCCGTGGGCGCGTCGCCCTTCGAGGCCTCCTCGCTCTTCTTCGCGGCGTCGGGCGGCATCACCATCACCACCCACGAGTCCGGCGCGGTGCCCACGCGGTAGTACGAGCGATTCGAGGCGTCGCCCTTGAGCTTCAGCACGGGGGCGCCATCGAGGGAGCGGCCGGCGGCGCGGCCCACCTGGGCGCGGAGCTGCGAGTCGAGGTCCATGGCGCGTCCGTTTACCGCTCTCGACGCAGGGGCAACAGGTCGAACGACAGCGCGAGCATCACGGGAAAGCGGCCGGAGCGCGCCGGCACCGCGGCCAGCGAGGCGTCCGAGAAGCCGTGCGTCGCCACCACCACCACCACCGCCGCGTCGGCCTCGTCCCGGCCTGGCCCCACCCGCAGGACACCTGCGCGGCCAAACAGCCTCGCGATGACGTCTTCCACGGCGGCGGCGAGCTCAGGGTCGTCCTGGTCCTCCGAGTGGCCCTCGCGCTCCCAGTCCTCCTTGAGGAGTACGCCCTTGTCCTTCGCCTGACGGAGCGCCGCGTAGGCGTCGAGCGGCTTGTCGGTGCGCACCGACGCGGCCAGGGCGGCCTTCACGTCACCCACGGGCGCGAGCGACTGGAAGCTGGCGGAGTTGAGCGCGGTGAGACGGGGATCGATCTTCTGGAAGCCGTCGCGAATCGACTTCTTCACCGGCGCTTGCTGCGGCGGCTGCGCCTTCGCCTGGGTCTGCGGCGCTGCCTTCGCCTGGGCGTTTTGCGCCTTCTGCGCCGTCTTCGGCGCGAACACCCGGGCAAAGAAGCCGCCCTTCTTCTCTTCTCGTTCGGACTGCTCCCGGGCCTCCAGGTGCCCCTCGCGGGACTCCTTCGAGTCCTCCTTCTCGGCGTGGGCGAGCGCGTGGGCGAGCGCCTCCATGGAGTGCGCGCCGGTCTCCTCGGCGACCGCCTTCTGCATTTCCTTGAGGGGGTCGGTGTGGGTGGAGTCTTCGCTCTGCCCGCTCTTGAGCTTCTGCTCCTTCACCGCCGGCATCTGGGGCCGCGTCCGCCGGGCCGGGGGCGGGCGCTGGGGCACGCGGGAAGGAGGTACGCGAGTCACGGGAACGCTATGGTAGCGCACCTTCGATGGCTGACTACGCCAAGCGCGACTACGGCAGATGCCCGTGCGGTGGGGCGTACGACAATCGCTCCGTCGAGGTGCGGCTGACGGTCGGTGGAAAGGTCGTCGTGCTCACCGACGTGCCGCAGGGGGCGTGTCCGAACTGTGGCTCACGCGTCTACAAGGCCGAGGTGCTCGAGCGCATCGAGACGCTGATGAAGGGCACCAAGGTGCGCAAGGCGATGTGAGGCGAGGTCGTCAGCCCGGGAAGTACAGCGCCCAGGCGGCGATGCCGAGAATGGCCAGGACGGTGAGCTGAATGGGGAGATCGCCCAGCAGCACCTTCTCCGGTGCCCCGCCCTGCCCGCGCTTGTGTACGAGGAAGACGTAGCGGAATACGCCGTAGATGACGCAAGGCACGGTGAACTTGAGGCGGTCGGAGCCGACGTGCGCCACCGTTTCGGATGACACCGTGTAGAGGCCGTAGGCCAACACCGTGCTCGCGGCGGCGATGCTCATCATCTGGTCGAGCATCGGCACGGTGTACTCGGCGAGGTTGGCGCGATGGGCAGCGGCCTCTTCGAGGGACGAGAGCTCCGCGCGGCGCTTGGCGAAGCCGAGGAACACGGCGCCCAGCAAGGTGCAGAGGAACAGCCAGTTCGAGACGACGACGTTGATGGCGGTGGCGCCGGCGACGACCCGCAGGATGAAGCCGAGCGCGATCGCCATCACGTCGAGGAGCACCGTGTGCTTGAGGCCGCCCGTGTAGACGGCCTGGAGCACGAGGTAGCCCCCGAGCACGCCCAGAAAGGGCACGCCGAGCCACAAGCCCAGGCCCGCCGCGGCACTCCAGCAGGCGACGACGAGGACGATGGCAGACCCGAGGCCCAGGTGGCCCGCGGCGATGGGGCGACGACGCTTCTCCGGGTGGAGGCGGTCCTTGTCGCGATCGACCCAGTCGTTGATGACGTAGACGCCGCTGGCGAGCAGGCTGAACGCCGCGACCGCGACGAAGGCCTTGAGCACCAGGCCCGTCTCGAACGCCGACTTGGCGAAGATGAGCGGCGCGAGGAGCACGCCGTTCTTCGTCCACTGCTTCGGGCGCAGCGCCTTGAGGGCCGCGAGGGGCCAGACGGGCGCGGGGGTCGAGAGGGCTTCCATGCCGTGGACGACGTCAGGGCCGGCCGATGCCGTAGTACGTGAAGCCGGCCTCGCGGAGCTTCGCGGGCGAGTAGATGTTGCGGCCGTCGAAGACGACGGGCGACTTCATGAGTGACTTCATCCGGGCGAAGTCGACGTTGCGGAAGTCGTTCCACTCGGTGACGACGAAGAGCGCGTCGACGCCCTCGAGCGCGTCGTAGGGACGCTCGACGTAGTGACAGCGGTCCTTGAGCGCGCGCTTCGCGGTCTCGGTCGCGACGGGGTCGAACGCCTTCACCTTCGCCCCCTTGCCGGTGAGGCCCTCGATGATCTCGATCGAGGGCGCTTCCCGCATGTCATCGGTCTTCGGCTTGAACGCGAGGCCCCAGACGGCGAACGTCTTTCCATCGAGGGAGCCGAAGTGCTTGAGCGCCTTGGCGACGAGCAGCTTCTTCTGCTTCTCGTTGGTGCGCTCGACGGCGCGCAAGAGGTCGAACTCGATGCCGTGCTCGCGCGCGGTGGTGACGAGGGCCTTGACGTCCTTCGGGAAGCAGGAGCCGCCGTAGCCGACGCCAGGGAAGAGGAACGGGTAGCCGATGCGCTTGTCGGCGCCCATGCCCTTGCGGACCTGATCGACGTCGGCGCCCACCTTGTCGCAGAGCGCGGCGACGTCGTTCATGAACGAGATGCGCGTGGCGAGCATCGCGTTGGACGCGTACTTGGTGAGCTCGGCCGAACGGGTGTCCATGAAGAGAATCGGGTGCTCGGTGCGGACGAAGGGCGCGTAGAGCTCGCCCATCACGGCGCGGGCCTTCTCGGAGTCGGCGCCGATGACGACGCGGTCGGGCTTGAGGAAGTCGTCGATGGCGGCGCCTTCCTTGAGGAACTCGGGGTTCGACACGACGTCGAAGGGGACCTTCGTCTCGCCCGAGATGGCGGCGCGCACCTTGTCGGCGGTGCCGACGGGCACGGTGCTCTTGTCGACGACGACGGTGTACTGGGTAATGGCGCGGCCGATCTCCTTCGCGGCGGCGATGACGTATTGCAGGTCGGCTTCTCCGGACTCACCCTCGGGCGTACCGACGGCGATGAAGACGACCTGCGCGTTGGCGACGGAGGCCTTGAGGTCGGTGGAGAACGAGAGCCGTTGCTCCTTGACGTTCTTCTCGACGAGCTCCGCGAGCCCGGGCTCGTAGATGGGGATCTCGCCGCGGCGAAGCATGTCGATCTTGCGGTGATCGATGTCTACGCAGACGACGTCGTTGCCAGAGTCTGCGAAGCAGGTGCCCGCGACGAGACCCACGTACCCGGAGCCGATGACGGAGAGGCGCATAGGGCAACGGCATGTAGCGCAGCCGGGACCGGGAGGGGAACGGCGGAAGGGTGACGGGGTGGTGTCGGGCGCTTGGCGCCTTTTTCCGTCGTGTCCGTCGGCCAGCCCGCTCAGGCTCCTCGACCATCCGCCGCGTCCCGTGGAGCCGGGAGCTCCGGTCGTCGGCCATGTCAGCGGTCAACCTGACTCTCGGGTTCCTCCTTCGTCGCGCACGACCGTCGCCCAAAGGGCGTACGCGCGCCGCTCGACGACCAGCCATCCACCCGCCCGTCGCCCGGTGGCGCGTCTGGAGCTGAGGTCATGCGGCCCTGAACGCGGCCTCCCTGAGCCCTCAGGGGCCGGACAGCAGGTGCGGGTTGCGCAGGATGGCGAGGTCGATCTCGCCGAAGCGAGGCAGTCGACCGCCCAGGCCATTCGACGTCTGGCCCACGACGACGTAGTTGCCGTTCGCGTCGACGGCTCCCTGCGCGAAGAACGGCTGGCCTGGCGGCGTCGCGGTGATGGCGAGGTTCCCGTTCGCGTCGATGACCTTCACCCGGATCGTCGTCGTGGGGTCGCCGCTCGCCTGACTCACCTGGAACACCCGACCGGCGCGATCGACGACGAGTGACGTCACGAAGTCGCCCGAGGGCGCGCGGCGGATCGTCCGAAACCCTCATCAGCCTGCGGCGCGCCGCGGGAGTCCGAACGAAAGGACCACGTGTGACAGTCTTCACTGACGTCGGTCCGCCTGGCCTGACGCCATGCCAGCCCGAACCCCCTCAGCGTTCGCCTGGAGCAGGCCCTCCAGGGGCTCCAGCCGACAGCGACGCGGTGAAGGACAGCCCCGCGGCGGGTGTGCGATGGCGCTCGCGTGCGGAACACGCCCTTCACCGTCGTGGCCCTGTGGTGCTGGTACGACGGGCGCGGCTTTCATGGCTACCAGGCGCAAGCAGGGGTGCGCACCGTTCAGGCCGAGGTGCTCCGGGCGTTCGCTGACGCGCAGTTGCCCCGGAACCCCGTCGTCGCGGGCCGCACCGACAAGGGCGTCAGCGCGCGCATGCAGGTGCTCAGCGCGAAGGTGCTGTGTGACCTCGACCCGCGCGAGGTCGCTGGCCACCTTGGCCCGCACCTTCCAGCTGACCTCGGCGTGGTGATGTCGCGGCCGGCGCCGCAGGGCTTTCACGCTGCATTCAGCGCCACCGCGAAGACCTACCGATACGAACTAACGCACGCGCAAGCCGGTGACGTGGCGGCGCTCCGTCAGGCCGCGGCACGGGTGCCTGGCACGCGTGACTTCCGCGTCTTCCATTTCAAGACGAGCGACACGCGGCCGCGGACGGTGAGCCACGTGGAAGTCCTGGAGCACGAGGCCGGCGTCACGCTGGAGTTCGTCGGCGAGCAGTTCGCCCGGTACATGGTGCGCATGCTCACCGGCGCGCTGACGGCCGTCTCGACCGGGGCCCTCGACCTCGCCACGCTCGAGGCGGGGCTGATGGAGCAGCGCCCCTTTCACTGCCCCACCGCGCCGCCGGAGCCCCTCACGTTGTGGAGCGTCGACTATCCCGCTGACGTCGACCCGTTCTCGCCGGCCGATCGCGCAAACGTCGCGTCACCCCACTGCCGCTGAAGCGCTCCCGAATGGCTCGAGCCATCACCCGCCACCGTGCCTCGGGGGCACACCGCTCCTGCCAGGTGATGATGAGTGCGTCTTCGACGAAGGCGAACCGTGGGGACACGGCCTCACAGAACGTCGGCACGTCGAGCACCCCCGGAAACGGCGCCGAGCTTCCGCAGCGTGGCGGGCCCCCGAAGTCGAGGTACCCGCCTCCGGCGCCGCTGAAGAACGAGCCCCGCGCGACTCGAAGGCGCACGTCGCCGTTCTGCGGAGAGGCGAGGTACGCCGCGCCGCCGAACGAGGTGAGATCGATCCCCCTGGAACGGCCCGCCACAGCAGCGCCACCGCGACGAACCTGAGCGTCATCGCATCGAACCCACACGCTCGAGGAGCGACGGTTGCAGCAGCTTCAGCGCCCGATGGCGGTGATGTGCTCGACGAGCTGGTCCAGCATGCGGAACGTCGCCCCCCACACGACGTGCCGGCCGTCGCCCCAGACGTAGGAATCGCGATCGGCCTGGTACAGGTACCGCTTCTCCTTGCGAAGCCGCCACAGGGGCGCCTCGAGGACCTCGGCGATCTCCAACGCGCTGGGCGTCAACGGCGCCTCGGCCGGAACCACGCCGACGAACGGCGTCACCCAGTACGCCGTGATGGTGGGCATCGCGCCCAGCATGCCCAGCACCGACACGGACTCGGGTGGCAGGCCGAGCTCTTCCTTCGTCTCGCGCAGCGCGGTGTGGAGCGGCGTCACGTCGCCCGCGTCCCGTGCGCCACCTGGAAACGAGATCTGCCCCGGGTGCTTGCGCAGCGTCATCGGCCGCATCGTCAGGTAGGCCCAGGGTTCGCCTTCGCGCCAGAACAGCGGCGCCAGCACTGCGGCGTCCTTGAGCGTCAGGCCGTGCGACTCCATCACCTTCGACGGCACCGTGCGCAGCCGCACCTTGAGCCGCTCGAAGAAGTCTGTGCCCTGCTCGCCCAGCCGCTGCTCCACCGCTCCCATGGTCGAGCCAGACTGTACCGGTGCGTTCGCTTCGGGACACGCGTCGTCGCCCTGCCTGACACGGTGGCCGTGGCTGGTGGACGACGGAGCTCGTCTTCAACAGCTCGAAAGCACGGGCCCCGCGCGGCGGTATGCCAGTTGCTCAAGCCCGCCTCATGATCCTTCGTGTGGCTGCAGTCGTGATGCTGGTGGCTGGCGTCTCCTTCGCGGAAGCCCCCTCGCGGGTCGAAGCGCCCTACTTCGAGGTGCTCGATGGCGACCCGGCGCTCGACGCCCTGCCGCTCAAGGAAACCCGCGTGCACTCGCGCATCGTCGGCGTCATCGCCCACGTCACGGTGACGCAGGTGTACTTCAACGACGGCGCCCGGACCCTCAACGTCCGGTACGTGTTTCCAGGGTCGACGCGCGCCGCGGTGCACGGCCTGGTGATGCAGGTGGGTGACCGGCGGGTGCGCGCCCAGGTGAAGGAGAAGGTCGAGGCGCAGCGGCAGTTCGACGAAGCGAAGGCCCAGGGGAAGACAGCGACGCTCCTCACAGAGTCCCGGCCCAACGTCTTCACCATGAGCCTGGCGAACGTGCTGCCGAAGGACCGGCTCGAGGTGACGCTCGAGTACTCGGAGCTGCTCATCCCCGAGCGCGGGACGTACGAGTGGGTGTTCCCGACGGTGGTGGGGCCCCGGTACGTGAATGGCTCCGAGTCGAACGCCGCCTTCGCGAACGCGCCGTACCAGCACGCAGGCGAGGCGCCGCACGCGTCGTTCTCCCTCGACGCGACGCTCTCGGCCGGCATGCCGATTCAGTCGCTCACCAGCCCGAGCCATCGCTTGACCTCGACGTGGGAGGGTAAGAACTCGGCCCGCTTCTCCCTCACGCCCGACGCCAGCGCGGGGAACCGTGACGTCGTCGTGCGCTACTCGCTGCTGGGTGCGTCCACCGCGAGCGGGCTCTTGCTGTCGGAGGGTGGCGACGAGAACTTCTTCCTGCTCACCGTGCAGCCGCCCGCACGGGTCGCCGTGAAGGACATTCCTCCACGTGACTACCTCTTCGTGGTCGACACCTCGGGCTCGATGTACGGCTTCCCGCTGCAGACGACGAAGACCCTGCTGCACGACCTCGTCTCGCAGCTGCGACCGATCGACACCTTCAACGTGCTGTTCTTCTCCGGCGGCAGTCAGGTGTTGTCGCCAAAGCCGCTGGCCGCGAACGCCGAGAACCTGGCACGCGCCGAGAAGATGATCTCCACGGCCACCGCCAACGGTGGAACGGAGCTGTTGCCAGCGCTCGAGCACGCGATGTCGCTGCCTCGCCAGCCGATGACGTCTCGCAGCGTCGTCGTCATCACCGATGGCTACGTCGGCTGCGAGCGCGAAGCGTTCACGCTCATTCGCGGGCGGTTGAACCAGGCCAACCTCTTCGCGTTCGGCATCGGCAGCTCGGTCAACCGGACGCTCATCGAAGGGCTGGCGCACGCGGGCCGGGGCGAGCCGTTCTTCGTCCTCGCCGAGAACGAGGCGTCCGAGCAGGCCGAGCGCTTCCGCCGCTACATCCAGACGCCCGTGCTGACGGGCGTGTCGGTGCGCTTCGACGGCTTCGAGACGTCCGACCTGCAGCCCGCCGTGCAGCCCGACGTCTTCGCGGAGAAGCCCATCGTGGTCATCGGCAAGTGGCGCGGGCCCCGCAGCGGCACCATCACCGTCTCGGGCAGCTCGGCCCACGGCCCGTGGTCGCATCGGTTCTCGTTGAGCGAGGTCGCGCCGAAGCCCGAGCACGAGGCGCTCAAGTGGCTGTGGGCGCGCGAGCGGGTGCGCAGCGTCTCGGACTTCGCGGGCGGCGCGGTCACCGAGGACGAGCGAAAGACCGTCACCTCGCTCGGGCTCACCTACGGGCTGTTGACGCCCTACACCTCCTTCATCGCGGTGCTGGAGCAGGTGCGCGCCACCGAGCGCGGGACGGACGTGGACCAGCCGCTGCCGATGCCCGCCGGCGTGGCGGACCTCGCCGTCGGTGACAGCATGGAGCGCGGTGACGAGCCCGAAGCGCTGCTGCTGGTGCTCGCGCTCGTCCTCGCGATGGGCCTCACCGCGTTGCACCGTCGCCGGAGCCTCGGATGACCTGGTGGACGCGCGGCCTCATCGCGGGAGGCGTGGCCCTTGCGGTGAAGTTCACGCTCGCGCAGTCCTCGGTGGAGGGGCTGCGCTGGTTGCTCGAGCCGACGACCAGGCTGACGTCGCTCGCCACCGGACACCACTTCGCCTGGGAGGCGGGTGTGGGCGCGCTGAGCACCACGGCACACTTCTCCATCGTGAAGGCCTGCGCGGGGGTGACGTTCTTCTCGGTGGCGCTCGGGCTGCTCCTGTTCCACGCGCTCGCGAGCCCTCGCTGGGTTCCCTTCGCGGTCGGTGGGGCGTTTGTCTCGACGGTGCTCGCGAACACGGTTCGGCTGGTGGGCTGTGTCTGGCTCCACGTCGAGCGCTGGCAGGTCGGCACGCTCTCCGAGGCCGAGCTGCACCGCCTCATCGGAATTTCCGTCTACACGTCGGCGCTGGTGATGCTGGCGGTGCTCGTGGGGGGCCGTTCGCGTCGAAGCGTCGCGGTCACGCTCGGGTGGTACCTCGCCGTGACGTTGGGCCTCCCGCTCCTCCACGGCGCGGCCGGCCCTGGCTACGGCGTGCATGCCGTGTGGTCGCTGCTGGTGGTGGTTCCGGTTGGCGTGCTGGCCATGCTCGGGCTTCGTCGATCCCCGAGTGCCTCGACCATCGACCAGGCGCACCTGAGCGCCGCCTGAGCTAGGAGCACGGCTCCCCGCACCCCACTCGAGGTTTCTCTGTTTCGTCGTTGGCTCGTCGCTCCGCTCGCGCTCGTCGTCGTGGGCGTCATCCTGCTCGTCGTCACCACCGAGGGCTGTGCGTCGTTCGGCGGCGTCGCCACCGGCGCCCGCCTCGACCGCATGCGCGCTTCGCCCCAGTGGAAAGACGACGAGTTCGTCAACGTCGAGCCCACCACCGTCATGCAGGAGGGCAGCGGCGCAGCCCTGACGCAGTGGCTCTCGTCGGACGTGATGCGGGTGCCCTCGTGTCCGCTGCCGATGACGGTCGACGTGGGCACGAGCCTGAAGTCGCCGCCGAAGTCCGGCCTGCGCATCACCTGGCTGGGACACTCGACGACGCTGGTCGAGCTCGACAGCCTCACCATTCTCACCGATCCGATGTTCAGCGAGCGCGCGTCGCCCACGAGCCTCGTGGGCCCACGCCGCTTTCATCCGCCGCCGCTGCCCCTCGACGCCCTGCCACGCATCGACGCGGTGGTGGTGTCACACGACCACTACGACCACCTCGACATGGCCAGCATCAAGGCCCTCGCCGCGAAGGGCATTCCGATTCACGTCGGCCTCGGTGTCGGCGTGCACCTCGAGGCCTGGGGCGTTCCCGCAGCGCAGATCCACGAGCTGGAGTGGTGGCAAGAGCGCGTCGTCGGCGGCGTCCGGCTGGTGTCCACGCCTGCACGGCACTTCACCGGACGGCGCGGCTTCGGCAACAACCGCGCGCTGTGGACCTCGTGGACCTTCGTCGGCCCGACGCACCGGGTCTTCTTCTCGGGAGACACGGGCCTGACCTCCCAGTTCAAGGAGGTCGCCTCACGGCTGGGTCCCTTCGACGTCTCGATGCTGGAGATCGGCCAATGGCATCCCTCCTGGGGCGCGATTCATCTGGGCCCGAAGGGCGCGCTCGAGGCGCACGCGATGCTCGGCGCGAAGCACCTGGTGCCGATTCACTGGGCGACCTTCGAGCTGGGCCTCCACGCGTGGAGCGAGCCGCCCGAGACGCTCGTCGTCGAAGCCGAGAAGACCGGGGCGAGCGTGGTGACGCCGCGGCTCGGCCAGGCCATCGAGCCGCTCGCCGGTGAGCGCGGAGACCCGTGGTGGCGCGCCCTGCCTCCGACGGCCACGGCGTGCCCCTGACTTGCACTCCGAAGCACTCCGGGGTGTCATGTGCGCATGCCCCGCCCGGTGCCGCCCAACTCGCTGTCGTCCCTTCGTTCAGCGCTCTCCCACGCGGCGCGTGATGGCAGGATCGACGCCGCCGACGTCAAGCGCCTCGCCGAGCGCGCGCGCAAGGACGGCGTGACGGCTGGCGAGCTCGAGGTGCTCTCCCGTGGGCTCACCCGCCTCGGCGACCGCTTCGACCTCGAAGCGAAGGCCATGACGTTCACCTTCATCGAGTCGAAGGGGCTGGCCACGCGCGACCTCGAGGACCCATCCGTGCTGACGGAACACGCGAGCCGCCTCGGCTGGACCTGGAGCGACGGCGCCCTTGCCGTCGACGGCATCAAGGCCGCCGACATCAAGCAGGGGTACATCGGCGACTGTTACATGATCTCTGCGCTCGCCTCGGTCGCGCACCTGCACCCCGACGCCATCGCCAACGCCATGAAGGACCTCGGGGACGGCACCGTCGCGGTGACGTTCCAGACCTCGGCGAATGCGTACACCGTCGTCGTCGACAAGGAGCTCCCGACCAACCAGGGGAACACCTTCTACGCGCGCAGCACCGACGTGAAGGAGCTCTGGGGGCCGCTGCTCGAGAAGGCCTTCGCCGAGTTCACGCGCAAGGGCTACGCCGGCATCGACGGCATGAAGCCCGAAGTCGTGCTCTCCACCGGCCACGTGCTGACGATGTTGACCGGCGGCGAGCCGGGCTACGTCGACCTCAAGAACGGCGGGCGCAATCCCGCGGTCGTCTTCGACACGCTGAAGTCACTGCTCGACCAGAAGCTGCCCACCATTCTCTCCACCGGCGCCGAGCCCGACCGCTACATGAACACCGGCCTCTATGGCAGCCACGGCTACTCGCTGCTCGGGGTGGTGGAGGAGGACGGCAAGAAGCTCGTCGAGCTTCGCAACCCCTGGGGCTTCGCCGAGCCGGGTGGCAACGGGCCCGACGACGGCGTGTTCCGGCTGCCCATCGAAGACGTGGTGAAGCACTTCGACGGGCTGTTCACCGTCATGCCGGGAACCCTCGGGCGCCCGCCTCCGTTCGCGCCGCCCGCCTGACGGTGGTGTCAACGGACGATCTGCCCCAGGCGACCCGCCTCGAAGTCCTGGAACGCCTCGACGAGCTCCTGCTGGGTGTTCATGACGAACGGGCCGTACCGGGCGACGGGCTCTTCGAGCGGCCGGCCGGCCAGGAGCAGCAGCTGCGCCCCGTCCTTCGAGGACAGCTCGACCGCCCCACCGTCGGACAACACGGCGAGCTGGCCGTCCTTCACCTCGCGGTCACCGATGCGGGCCGTGCCTTCGAACACGTAGACGAAGCCGTTGAACGAGGGGTCGAGCGGTTGTTCCACGCGAGCGCCGGCCTTCAGCGTCCAGTGCTGGTACGCGATGGGGGTCCGCGTCTCGATGCGCGCGCTCACGCCCAGGGCCTCGCCCGCGATGACCGCGACGTGGGCCAGCCCGTCGGCCGAGGTGGCCTTCGGAATCTGCGCGGCCTTGAGCTCCTGGTAGCGGGGCGCCATGAACTTGTCCCGCCGGGGCAGGTTCACCCAGAGCTGGAAGCCGTGCATGCGTCCGCCCTCTTGTTTGAGGCGGTCCGAGGGCTCCTCGGAGTGGACGATGCCGGCGCCGGCCGTCATCCACTGCACGTCGCCCGGCCCGATGGTGCCACGGTGCCCGGCGGAGTCTTCGTGCTGGGCCTCACCCTCGAGCACGTAGGTGACCGTCTCGAAGCCGCGGTGCGGATGGTCGGGAGCACCGAGCGCCTCGTTGGGCCCGAAGGCGATGGGGCCCATCTCGTCCAGCATGAGGAACGGGTCGACCTGCTCCAGGCCCACGGTGGGCACGGGGCGACGAACGACGAAGCCCGCCCCTTCGAGTTGGCGATGGGCCTGCACGAGACGGCGGACGCTGCGGGTGGTGTTCATGACGACCTCCATGAAGACAAGATGCGTCTTCAGGGCTTGATGGGCCAATCATCGAGATTCGAAAGAACTGTCCCTCTCATGGGACGCAGGACAGAAGTACCACACACCGGTGACCGACGGCCGGTAGGCTCGGCGGCGCCATGAGCGATCTCGACCCGACCCACCTCGCGAAGGCCTCGAAGCTGTTCGAGGCGCTCGACGCGGCCGGGCGCAAGGAGCTGCTCTCCCGCGCGGGCCGGCTCACCTTCCCGGTGGGCCACGTGCTGTGCCGTGAGGGCGAAGTGGGCGACCTGCTGTACGTGCTGGCGAAGGGTGAAGCGAAGGTGACCATCGACGACCTGGGCACCGACAAAGAGGTCGGCCGGTTGCTGGCCGGGCAGTTCTTCGGAGAGCAGGCGATGCTGTCGGGCGCGAAGCGTCAGGCGACGGTGACGGCGCTGACCGAGCTCGAGGTGGTGGCGTTTCCGAGAGCGGCGGTCGACGGCGTGCTGGCGAAGAACCCGGCCGCGCGCGCGGTGCTGGCGACGGTGGGGCTGCAGCGGTCCGAGGCGTCGATGCAGAAGCTGATGGAGTGACGCCTCAGCGCCAGCACTCGTCGTAGCCGATGTTCACCGTGCCACCAGCGGCCGGGCAGACGTCGAGCTCGATGCTGCCGTTGGGGTACGTGCTGTCGGGCGGCGTCGAGCGGAAGGTGCTGGGCTCGCCGTTCACGGTGACGCGCACGCGGCGGGTCCGATCGATGGGGCGCTTGAGGCCGACGATGCAGCGCTGGTTGACGAGGCGCCCTGCGGTGGTGCGCAGAATGTTGACGTAGTCGGTGGTGCAGAGCGCCAGCGTGCCGTCCTGCTTGAAGTTGGTCGCCGCGACGGCGAGCCGCCAGCCCCGCACCAGCCCCGGAAAGAGGCAGCCGTCGAGGCCCACGATGGACGTGACCGAGACGCGCTGGTCGCCGGTCTTGAGGCCCCGCACGAAGCTCTCGAACTCCGACACCGGGAAGTTCGACTGATCGTCCTCATCGCCGAGGAAGACGAGCGCGAGGTCGGCCTCTGGGCGCAGGAAGCCGCGGTTGGTCGTGCTGATCAGCGGCTCGCTCAAGGCGGCGCGTGTGGCGGCCAACGCCCGCTCGATCGCGCTGCCATTGGCGCCCACGTTCACCAGCTCGCGAAAAGCGGCGTCGACGTTCGGCGTCTTGTCGCTCAGCACGGGCTTGAAGAACCGGCCCGAGCGCATCTCGTCTTCCATGTCCGACGTCACCGCCGCGATGCGGAAGTCGACCTGGTTGGATCGGAACGAGCCGAAGAAGGCCTCGAAGTTGTTCGCGAGCTCGGCCTGGTCGTCCTCCATGCTGCACGAGTCGTCGATGACGAAGAGGACGTCGATCGGCTGGCGCCTGAACGGCGGCAGGGCGTAGGCGTCGGTGTCGGTCACCCTGCAGCCGTCGGGTGCGACCGTCACATCTCGTTCGGAGTCGACGATGTCGGGCACCGGAGGCGCCTCGAGCAGCTCCGTCCGCCCGCAGGCCGCGACAACGAGAACGAGAGGGAGTGCGCGAAGGTTCATGGGAAGGAAGGGTCGGCCGTCCAGTCAGAGGTTCAAGCACAGTCAGGCGCCCGAGCGCGATGGGTCCCCCTGACTGAAGGGCCGAGCCTCAGGAAACGGTGGATTCGGTTTTCTGAATCGCGCTATCGGCTCGGCGTCATGCGCGTCCGTCTCGCCGGGGGTCTCGTGGTCGTCTCCTTCGGGTGTAGCGGACCGCCGGCCGGAGTCCCCTGCCTGTCGGATCTGAACTGTGTGCAGGGGCAGCGGTGCGTCGTCACCGGCAGCGGGTGTACCTGCCAGCCGTCGACTGCGGCGGGCACGATGTGTGGAACCTCGATGGGCGGGGGTACCAGCGGTGGCGGGACGGCAGGTGGCGTTGGGGGTGGGTCGGCGGGGGGTGCCTCGGGCGGGACGTCGGGGGGTACCTCTGGTGGAGCGGCGGGCGGCGTTGCAGGTGGAGCGGCGACCGACGCGGGCCTCGATGCTGGCACTCGCTGCGCCATGGATACGGAGTGCGCCGACGCCGGCTTCTGCCTGCCGAGCGGACGCTGTGGCCGATACGTGTGGACCCAGGTGTCGTCTGCCCTGCGACCAAGCGCGCGCTCGGGTCCCGGCATTGATTGGGATTCGAATCGAAGTCGGCTGGTGCTCTTCGGCGGCAAACAGGGCGACGGCGGCTACCCCGCCGACGTGTGGGAGTTCGACGGAATGAGCTGGAGCCCGCGCTCGACCACCAACTCCCCGGGAGGCCGAGAGGACCCGGGCCTCGCCTTCCTGCCCTCGACGGGGATGGTGCTCTTCGGCGGCAACAACGGCACCTATCTTCAGGACACGTGGATCCTCTCGGGCTCGAACTGGTCGCAAAGCTCGACGGCGAGCTTCACGCCCCCCGCTCGCGACGGGCACGTGTTCCTTCGGGGGCGTCACCTCTCGACCGATTCGCTCGTCCTGTTCGGAGGTCGAAACGGGGCCAACCGCTTCGGTGACACGTGGACGTGGGAACCGCCCAGCATCGGCGTCACCTGGAACCAGCTCTCCACCAGCGACCCCGGTCCGCGTCGGAGCGGCGCGGCGGGCGTCTGGGAGCCACGAACCGTGACCAGCCGCTTCGTCGTCATGGGCGGTATCACCGACGCCGGTCGAACGAACGAGGTCATCGCGCGCGAAGGCACTGGCCCCGGTCGAGCGTGGGCGGTCGTCCCAACCATCGGGGTCATCGAGCCCGCCGCACGGAGCAGCCATGGCGCCGTGTGGGAACCGCAGCGCGGCCGGATGCTCGTCTTCGGCGGCAGCGACGGCACGCGCGTGCTGAATGACCTCTGGGAGTGGTCGAACGGTCGATGGACGGAGCGGCCCACCGCCTCGGGTCCATCGCCACGCGGGAACTTCGTCATCGCCTGGCACCCCCTGCGCAACGCCGCCGTGCTCTTCGGCGGCGCCCTCGGTGACGGTGGGGTGACCGACGAGACCTGGCTGCTGGAGGTGGAGTCGTTGTGATGGACGTGACCGGCCTGCTGGAGGCCATGCGTGCCGAGGCGAAGCCAGCCCCCTGGTCCAATGGCGTGAAGCTCGCGCGCGCGGGCGTGGTGGTGCAGGAGTCGACCGACGGAAAAGAGGTCGTCCTCCGCGTGAAGGCAACGGGACGGCCGGTTCCGTGGACCGTCGTGTTGTACCCGGCAGACGCGGCGTGGGAGTGCAACTGCCCGGCGCCGGTCGACCCTTGTGAGCACGCCGTCGCGGCCGCGCTGACGCTCAAGGAGGCCGCCGAGTCCGGCAAGACGCTGGCCTCGGTCGAGACGAAGTACGCGCGGGTGGTGTACCGCGTGGTGCGTGTGGAGGCGGGCGTACAGGTGCAACGCGCGCTGGTGAAGCCTGATGGCTCCGAGGCGCCGCTCGACTCCCTCGCGCAGGTGCTGGCCGATCCAACGCTCTCGCGGCAGCTCCAGGTGGAGCAGCACGATCTCGCCGCCGACCGGATGCTCGAGAAACGAACGCGGCTCGCGCTCTCACCAGAACGTGTCGACGCGCTCTTCGGCCTCCTCACCTCGAGCCGAACGGTGCTCCTCGACGGAAAGCCCGTCTCCATCGCGCCGGAGCCGCTGCTGCCAAAGGTGACGGTTCGCGACGAGGGCGACGCCATCATCGTGGCGATGGAGAAGGATCCACGCGTCACCGAGGTCCTCTCGGCGGGCCTCGCGCTCGCGGGCGACACGCTGGTTCGGCTCGGCGAGACGAACGTCACCGGAGCGTGGCTCGAGAAGCTGCCGAACGTGCGGCGCTTCGACGCCTCTCGCGCCGGCGAGGTCTCGGCGCAGGTCGTCCCGGAGCTCGCGCGCCGCTTCCCCGTCGAGGTCACCAGCAGCCGGCTGCCGCGCATCGATCGCTCGCTCGAGCCGCGCGTGGTGCTCGAGGTCAATCAACTCGAGCAGGGGCTCTCGGTGCTGCCGGTCCTCGTCTACGGCGCGCCGCCCTGTGTGCGCATCGACGCGGGCCGCATGGTGCACCTGCGCGGGCCGGTGCCGCTGCGCGACGAAGCGCAGGAGCAACGCCTCATTCACCAGCTTCGCGACAGCCTGAACCTCATCCCCGGGCGACGCACGACGGTGAGCGGCCCCGAGGCCGTGCGCTTCGCCGACTCCCTGCGGAAATGGCGCGGCGGGCTCACCGGAGACGCCGCCCGACGGCTGTCTCCCGACGTGACCCTCAAACCCCAGCTCTCGGTCACCTCGGGCGAGACGGGCGTGGGCTTCTCGCTTCAGTTCGAGCTCGAGGGCGGCACGAGCGACATGCCGAAGACGGTCGACGCGGCCGCGGTGCTGCGCGCCTGGAACGAGGGCTTCGGGCTCGTGCCCATCGAGGGCGGCGGGTGGGCGCAGCTCCCGACGGCGTTCCTCGAGTCCCAGGGAGCGCGGCTGGCGGCCTTGCTCGCGGCGAAACAGGAGAACGGGACGCTCGCCACCCACGCGCTGCCTCGCCTCGCGGAGCTGTGCGACTCGCTCGATCAACCCACGCCGTTCAGCCTCGAGGCGCTGCGGCCGCTCGCCGAAGGGTTCGAGTCGCTGCCCGAGCCGACCCTCCCTTCGGATCTGACGGCGACGCTGCGGCCGTATCAACGGCAGGGCGTGGCGTGGCTTCAGTTCCTGCAGCGCGCGAACCTGGGCGGCGTGCTGGCCGACGACATGGGTCTCGGCAAGACGTTGCAGGCCGCGTGCGTGCTGGGGAAAGGCTCGCTCGTCATCTGCCCGACGAGCGTGCTGCCCAACTGGTTGTCGGAGCTCAAACGGTTCCGGCCTTCCCTCACGGTCAACTCGTACCACGGGCCCGGACGCGCGCTGGACGACGCGGACGTGACGGTGACGACGTACGCCATCGCCCGGCTCGATCAGTCGTCGCTCGCGGCGCGGGCGTGGCGCGCGGTGGTGCTCGACGAGGCGCAGGCCATCAAGAACCCCGAGAGCCAGGCCGCGAAGGCGGTCTTCTCGTTGCCCGCGCCCTTCAAGCTCGCGATGTCGGGCACTCCCGTCGAGAACCGGCTCGACGAACTGTGGAGCGTGATGCACTTCACGAACCAGGGCCTCCTCGGCGGTCGGCGGGACTTCGATGAGCAGGTGGCGCGGCCGATCGCCGATGGACGGGCGGAGGTGGCGAAGGAGCTGCGCCGGAAGATCAAGCCGTTCGTACTCCGGCGCCTCAAGCGCGACGTCGCGCCGGATCTTCCGCCGCGCACCGAGGTGATTCGCGCGGTGACACTCGATGAGCGGGAGCGCGCCACGTACGACGCCATCTATTCCGCGACGAAGGACGAAGTGGTGCGGTTGCTCGGCCAGGGCGGCTCGGTGCTCAAGGCGCTCGAGGCGTTGCTGCGCTTGCGACAGGCCGCGTGTCACCCCGCGCTGGTGCCGGGCCAACAGGCGAAGACATCGTCGAAGGTGCAGACGCTCCTCGAGGCGCTGTCGACGGCGGTGGCCGACGGGCACAAGGCGCTCGTGTTCTCACAGTGGACGAGCCTGCTCGATCTCATCGAGCCAGAGCTGACGTCCGCTGGCATCGGCTTCACGCGGCTCGATGGCTCGACGGCGGATCGCGGCGGCGTGACGGCGCGGTTCCAGGCAGACGATGGACCTCCGGTGATGTTGATCTCGCTGAAGGCTGGCGGCACGGGCCTCACGTTGACCGCGGCGGATCACGTGTTCCTGGTGGACCCGTGGTGGAATCCGGCGGTGGAGGCGCAGGCGGCCGACCGCGCGCATCGCATCGGACAGGACAAGCCGGTCTTCGTGTATCGGCTCGTGTCGCAAGGCACGGTGGAGGAGAAGATCCTCACGTTGCAGGAGAAGAAACGGGCGTTGTTCGAAGCGGCGCTCGGTGATGGGCAGTCGGCGGGTGGGCTCACGAAGGAGGACCTGCTGGAGCTGTTCGCATGACCCCGGTGTACGACTGACTGTGAGTGGCTGACGGCGGTCGAGGTACTTAGTTGTCAGCAACGACTGCCCTGTTGCCGCGATGTCCGGACAGCCACCCACCAATTCCTCTCCGCCGCGACGCCGTCGCTGGCTTCGGTCTGCGCTGGGATCGGTGCTCGCGCTGGTGGTGGGTGTCGTCATTGCAACGCCCTGGCTCCTCGAGACCGAGACCGCCCGAGACTTCGTGAGCGCGCAGGCGAAGACGCGCGGGCTCACGCTCACCTGGGAGCGGCTCTCGCTGTCCCTTCGGAACGCTCACGCCGAGGTCCGTGACCTCGAGGTCGGGGCGCCTGGCCTGCGAGCGACCGTCAAGCAGCTGTCGCTCGGCTGGGCCTGGGAACGGGTCGTTCACCTCCGTCGGCTCGAGCTCGACGAGGTGGCGCTGCACGTGGAACCTCCGACCGACGACACGACCGCACCGTCGACCCCACCGCGCTGGTCCGAGCTGCTCGCGCCCGTCGAAGCGCTCCCCACCGTCCACCTCGACGCCCTCACCATTCGGCGGCTTGCGGTGCATCATCCGAACGTGGTCGCTGAGGGCCTTTCGGTCGAAGGGCAGCTCCACGCCGGCCAGGGGATCACGACCGACGTTCGTCTCTCCCTCTCCGGCGGCGCGCTGACGCTGCGTCATGCCCAGACGACGCAAGCGCTCGATCTCGACCTCTCGGGTACGGCCACGCTGGCGGCTCGAACGACGACCATCGAGCTGCGCGGTGCGCTGCGGGGCGCCACTCCGCCACTTGCGTTTCCCGTCGCCGAACTGATCGACACCAGGCTCGTCGTTGCGCTGGAACCGGATCAGCACCGCGCCGTGGCAAGACTGGAGCGGGCCCGACTGCTTGGCGATGGCGCGACCGCGACCGCGACTCTCTCTCTGAAGGACGACACCACGCTCCCGGTCGTCGAGGCTGCGGCCCTCGGCGCCGACCTCCACGCGCTGCTTCCACTCGCCCGGGTCCTGGAGCCGTCCCTCGACCTCGAGTCCGGGCGGCTCGACGCGACGGCGAAACCGAACGGAACGACCACGCCGCCGCTGGACGCTCGCCTGTCGGTCGCCCGGCTGACGACGCCGTGGGGAGGCGTTCAGAAGATGACCGCGACTGCGTCTGTGAACCCATCGTCCGAGCACGCCACTGCGAAGGCGGACCTCGACGACGTGTTCCTCGCGCAGGCCGGCCAGCGGATTCAGCTTCGACGGGCACGACTCGACGCCGACGCCACCCGACGCGGCTCGAAGGTGACGTTCTCGTCGTCGATTTCCCTGGACGACGTCGTTCAGAAAGAGCCCCTGCTCTCCGCACGATCGCTGGTCCTCGAGATGGACAGCGACGACCTCTCCGCGACGACGCTGGTCCCGCTGACGGCGAAGGTGTCCCTGAACGGCACAGACCTTCGCGCCGACCAGGCCCGCCTTGGAACCATGGCGCTCGAGAGCAAGGTCTCACTCAACTCGACGACCCGCGGCGCCTTGACCGTCGAGGTGCCCTTCGAACGGCTCGAGGTCGCCACCGTGACTGTCGCCTCGGGGACGGCGCGGCTCGAGGTCCCCACGTTCGAGCTCGACCTGCAGGCGCCGAAGCGGTCGCGACTCACGGCGCAGCTCACCGGCACGATGAAGACCCTCACGGCCCATCACGACGCAACGCGTGTTCGCCTCGACACGGCGACGGTGTCGGCCAACGCCTCGCTCGCCGACGAGGCCGCGCGTGAATTCAGCCTTGCCGTCACCACCGCGCCCATCACGGTTGACGCGACCACGTTGGCGGGCGGGACCCTCACGTTCGAGGGGCAGGAACTTCGCGCCGACCGCGGCCGCGCAGGCCTTCGCGGGCGACTGCTGGGGCTCGAGGCCGACACCACCCTCGAGCGCACACCGGAGCGCCTCGCCGTCTCAGGCACCCTCCGTGCCGCGACCCTCGCGCCGTACGCGGCCCTCTTCGGGCCCCTGTTGCCAGACGGCCTCACCGTCGACACCCGCCAGACCTCTCTCTTCGTCGAAGGCACGGTGCGACATGAGCGCGGGGTGATGTCGGACGACCTCCACGCGCGCGTCGAGCAGCCGCGACTCTTCCTCGACGGCCACCCGCTCTCGGCGAACGCCCTCGACCTTCGCTTGAAGCACCGCGGGGGCCAGGGCGTGCAGCGTGTGACCGGATCCGCGACGCTCGAACGGCCCACGGTTCGTGACGCGGTGCTCGACGGTCCGCTGCGCCTCGACCTCGACGGAACGCTCGATCGGCCCCGCGGCGTCGGAGCGCTCCTGGCCCACGTCTCGGCGCTGGGCGACGAGGAGCTCTCCCTGACGCTCGACTTCCAGCGCGCACGCACGGGGCTCGTCACCCACCAGCTCGCCGTCGACGCAGGGCACCTCGGCCCACTCTTGCCGCTCCTGCGGGCGTGGCGGGGCGACGAGCCCGAACTCGACCTCGCCGCGCTTGGCGTCCACCTCGAATCGAAAGGCTCGACCTCCGGCCTGCTCGACGAGGCGCTCCTGCCGGATCCGCAGTGGGAAGCGCACGTCGACAGCGGCCAGCACGTCGCGCTCGTGCTCACCAACGTCACACACCGCACCGAAGGGGAACGGGTCCGTGTTCCGAGGGTCGAGTTCGTCCTCGACGCAGGCGTGCACCATGGCGCGGTGCACCTCGACTCGAGCGTCGAAGCGGCCTCCCTCGACGTCGACCTGGGCCAGCAACACGCGACGTTCACGGGGCTCCATCAACGGCTGGTGGCCGACTCGGACGAGTTCCCCACGCACGGAGAACTCCGATTGCACCTCACGGGCACGCTGGACCGCCTCACCCAGAACGTGTGGACGCCGTGGGCCCCTGACGCCGTGAAGCTCGACGCCGACGCACGAGTCGACCGGCTCTCGGCGCTCAGCGTCGATCACTTCCGGCTCCACAGCGACACGGGCGGCACCACGCTCGACCTCACCAAACGCCTTCGCACGAAAGACGTCGTCCCCGGCCGGGTGACCGACGAAGCGGTGTTCGTCACCGGTGGCCAGCGCTTCCTCCTCGACGGTTCGCTTCGACAGGACCTCTCGCGCCTCGACGCAGACGCCGCCGCCTTCCGAGGCCGCGGCGTGGTCACCCTTCCGTTCCTCGTCGACTCCGCAGATCAGCAACTCTTTCGCGTGCGCGGGCGGCTCCAGCTCGACCAGGTGAGCGCGTCTCTGCCCGGCAGCGACCTCGAGATCGAAGACGCCAGCGGAGCCGCGTCGCTCGAAGAAGCCATCACGTTCGACCCGCAGAACGGCCTCGCGCTCGTGCCCAGCACCGACCAGCGCGTCTTCGCGCGCGCCCGCTACCAGGACCTCCAGCCCTTCCTCGCGTCCGACGCCCTCATCACCGCGAAGCGCGTTCGGTTCGGCGACGTCGAGCTGGCGCCCGTCGTCACGAGCCTCGAGGTGCAGCGCAATCGGTTCTCGCTCAACAAGCTCAAAGCGCAGCGCGGCGCGGCGCTCCTGTCGGGGCAGGTGTTCCTCGACTACCAGCCCGGCAACCGAGCGGTGACGTTCCGCGGCGCCGTCACGGGCCTCACGCGGGAAGGCGCGACGGTGCCGCTCGACGCGAACGCCGCGGTGTCCTTCTCGCTCGAACGCCTCGAGGTCGATGGGCGGGTGCAGGTGGTGCGGACGAGCCGCGAGCACGTGCTCGATCTGCTCGACGTGCTCGACCCGCACAAAGAGGTCGCCTCGCTCAACCGCCTGCGCACGGCGCTCGGCTGGGGCTACCCGCGTCAGCTCCGGCTCGACTTCCACGACGGCCTGCTCGCGATGGACGTGGAGCTCGGCGGGCTCGGCGCGCTCTTCGACCTCGGCACGCTGCGCGGCATCGCGCTCGGGCCCTTCATCACCCGCTACCTCGCCCCCCACCTCGCTTTCGTGGACACGCCATGAACCGCTTCGTCCTCCTCGCGCTCGCGACCAGCGCCTGCATCAAACCGCCCGACGTGGTGATGGTCGATCGGCAGACCATGCTCGAGGAGCAGGTCTCCGGTGAGCTCGAGCCGCTCGACCAGGAACTCCGCGAGCAGGTGCTCGTGCCCACCTCGGCGGACTTCTCCCGCGGGCAGCTCGAGGCGGCCGGCGTCGACCTTGGCGACGACACGCTCTCGCAGGTCACACGCGTCCACGCGGTGCTGATGAGCGAGCTGGAGATCCTCGACGATCTCCTCATCCGTCGGTGTGTCGGCGAAGCCCGCACGGGACTCCTCGAAGAGACCCCTGCGACCTGCAACGGACGCCACACCGCGCAGCGCACCAGCGCCGCGGTCCACCGTGTCAACCGCGCACGTCGTCAACTCTGGGACTTCCTCGCGCGCGCCAGCCCAGGACGTTCGGCGGACGACGTCGCGAAGGTGTGGCGGGTGCAGCACCTCGAGAGCGTCGTCTGCGGAGGCCAGGTCCAGACCGCCGCAGGGGCGTGGGAGGTCAAGCGGTGCTGAGGGCGCTCTTCGTCCTCGTCGTCGTGCTCTCCGTACCGGCCTCGGGGCAGGCGGTGGCCCGTCCGACGGGCCTGACGTCGTTGCGGCCGTTGACCGCAGGCGGCTCCGATCAGTTCTTCGGTCAGCTCCACCCCGACGGCGACCGCATCGCCTTCGCCAGCAACACGAACGGCACCGTGGAGCTCTTCGAGCAGAAGCTGGGCAGCGGCGCGCCGACCCTGCTCTTCGATGAACAAGGCGACGTGAGCCAGCCGCGCCTCTCACCGGACGGCACGGCCCTCCTCTATCTCTCGTACCGGGACGACGCCTTCGGGGATGCGTGCGTGCTGGAGCTGCGCAGCAAGGCGCGCCGATGCCTGCCCATCGACGGCGCAGTGCTGCACGCGTTCTGGTTCCCCGACGGAGCCACCATCGGAGTCGTGCGGCGACTCGAGCTGGGCGGTCGACACGAGCTGCTCCGAATCGCGCGGTCGGACACGCGCGTCGACCAGGCCGAACGGCTCTTCGACGGCTTCTTCAGCGGTCCGGTCGCTTCGGCCGACGGACGATGGCTGGCCTTCGTCGAGCTTGCGCCGGGCCTCGATGGCGGCACACCCGCGCTCCTGCGAGCCTCGCGCGGCCTCGTGCTCGTCGCCCTCGAGGGAACGCAGCGCCTGCTCCTCGAGCCGCTGCTGCCGGGCTCCTCGGCCTTCCCGGCGTTCTCGAAAGACGGTCGTTTCCTCTACTTCACGCAGTTCCCCGATGACTCGAACGCCGACGGCGTCACGGACGGCAATGACAACGGCGTGCTGGCCCGCGTGCCCTTCGATGGCCAGCAGCCGAGGCCGGCGCGCGGCGACGAGGTGGAGGTGCTGACGAGCAAGCGCAGCAACTGCCAGTACCCGATGCCCGCCGCGGATCGTCTGGTGGCCACCTGCAGCCGCCGCGGCTTCCTCCAGGTGGTGAGCCTTCCGCTCGAGGGCCAGGTGCCCTCCGACTCCGACGCCACCAGACTCGACGAAGAGGCGGCCGCCGCCCGCCATCGCTTCGAACGGCTCCTCCTGCAGGAGCGCCGCCTCGAGAAGGAGACGGACGTCGCCACCCGCATCGCCCTCGAGCGCCGACTCGCGATGTCGACCCTCGAGCTCGGCGCCTACGACTCGGCCGAGTTCGACTTGACGCTCTTGCAGCGTGACGCAGGGGTCGGCAGCGACGAGGCCACGTGGGCATCGGTCGCCACCGAGTTGGTCCAGCACCGTCGGGAGGAGGCCCGCCTGGGCTTCGGCAAACTCTCCGATGCCTTCATCAGCTCGGAGCGCCAACGCCTCACTCGACTCGAGGCGTTCGACGACCACGCCAGGCCGACCGTACGTCGGCTCTCGCGACTCATCCGCGCGGAGGTCCTGCGGGTGCTCGGCGAGAAGCCGCGCGCGCTCGGCCTCTTCGACGCCATCGACCTCGAAGCCGAGACCGACGCCGACGTGGTGTTGCTCTGGGGCCGACTGGCGGAGCGAATGCTCCGGGAAACCGACGCACGCGAGGCGTGGGCGAAGGCGAACCTCCGCGTCTCCAGACATCCGGCGTTGAGCGAGCGGGAACGACTCATTCATGCCCGGCGCTTCGTGGACGCGCTGACCGCCGGCCGTGCGCGGGACCAACGGGCCTCGGCCCTGGAGGCGGCGAAGCCGTGGACGGCCGACGCAAGCGAGGCGCGCTTGCTGCTCGAGGTGGAGCAGGCGCTCGAGGCGCCCGAGCCCGCCACCGTCGCCGCATTGGGGGCCCTGTGGGCGCGCGCCGCGTCCTTCGAACAGCACCGAATGGTGGCGATGACGGTGCTCGAGCGCGCCGCCCACGACGACTTGCAGCACCTGCTCGACGTCTTCGCACGACGCTGGCTCGAGGACGTCCCCGGTGCCCACGCCGAGCGCAAGTACGCCGAAGCCCTGTACGCCGAGGTGCAGCTCGAGCGGGCGTACTGGTTCCTCCAGCAGAACCGGGGCCTGGAGGCCGCCGAGCTCTTTCTCTCCATCGCGCAGAAGACCCGCTCGCTCGAGGCCATCTCGGGCTTCGTCGAGGCCTCCGCGCGCGCACGAATGGCATCCAGCGAGTCGAGCGCCCGGCTATCCGAGGCGCTCGGAAGAGACGAGCCGCTCCGCCGGTACGCCGAAGCGGTGACGCTGGGTCGTCAGCTCCCATCGCTCGATGGCGCAGCGTTCACCACCACGCTGGCGCGAGCACGGGCGGCGCTGCAGGGCGCCGAAGACGCGCTCGCCCGCAACGCCGAACTCCACCACCTGCTCGGCTTCCTCGCGCATGAAGCGTTTCACCACACCGGCGCTCGCACCGAGGCGCTCGAGGCGCACGGCCGCTACCACCTCGCCCTCGACCTCGCCCCAGACGTGTACCGGCGACGCGCGAGCCTCTTGCTCGAGCTGGGCCTGCTGCAGGCCGCGCTCGGCAACCACCGCATCGCCCTCAAGCACTACGAGGAGCGCGCGCGCCTGCCCTTCGTGCGACCGGCCGAGCAGGCCGCCTTTCACCTCGCCTTCGCCCGCAGCCTCATGCACGCCGACGCGTTCGACGAGGCCGCCGCGGAAGCCCGCCAGGGGCTGGCGTTCATCGAAGCCGACGCCGCCCTGGGGCCCTATCGTCCGCTGGCGCTCGAGCGCGCCATGGTGACCCACCTCGTCGCCGGGCGCGCACCTCAGGCCGCGGCCTATGGCGAGCAACTCCTCCCGCTCCTCCCACCGACGGCGGCCGCACAGGTGAAGGCCCGGCTGGCGCTGGCCTCCGCACGGCTGCGGGAAGGAAAACCGCAGGACGCGACGGCCCAGCTCTCGGTGGCGCGAACGACGCTCGAGGCCGCGAATGCGCTCCATGAGCAGGCGGCCATCGACGCGCACGGGCCCACCCACCTCACCCGCGGCGACCTGCGGGCCCTCGTCGAAGGGCTCGATGCCACCGCGAAGCGTCAGCTGAACGATCTCCCCGGCCAGCTCACCGCCCTCGCGGAGCGCCGGGCGGTCCTCGCGGCACGACAGCAGCAGACGCCCCGGGACGAAACGCTCCACGAGCTCGCGCGCCTGTCGCATCAGCAGGCGTGGACGGCGGCGACGTTGATGCGCTGGGACGACGCCCGGCGGTTCCTCACCGAAGGGCTCGCCGCCGATGCCGCCTGGCGCACCCGCACCTCGACGCCGCTCGACCCGGTCTCGGTGTCGCTCGTCGAGTTGTGCGCCGAGGTCTTCCTCCGCCATCCGGGCGCGTCTCCACTCGACCGCGACGCGCTCATCACGTCCTTGCGGAATGGGCTCAAGACCGCGCGCTCGATGAAAAGCCAGACGGCGAAGACGGTGCGCACCCGCTGGCCGGCGTGGCTCACCCGTCTCTTCACGTCATCGTGAGGGCAGCACTTCTCGGCGAAGGGGCGTCGAGCACCCCTGTCCGACGCCGACCTCGCGAAGCTCACGGCAACGCTCCTGGCGATCGCCAGCCTCGCGCTCGCCGCCACCGAGCGATGGGGCTTCAACGCCACCTCGGCCCTCGTCACCGTCTCCGTCGGCCCCGGCTACTTCGTGGCGGTGCCCCAGGGCGATGCGGTGTTGGTGGACTACACGCGGCTTCCACCCAGGCCGCTCACCGGCGCGCCGCGGGTGCTGCCCAACGACGAGCGACTCTCGTACTTCGTCTACAACCGCACGAAGGACGTGGTTCGCGGCGTCTCCCAGCACGTGAGCATCGGGCGCGCCTGGCGCGGGACCGAGCGGCTCGACAACTGGTTCGTCCTCTGCCGGGGCTGAGCTTCAGCGGAACGTGAACGACGGGCCGGGGCCGCTCCACAGCGAGCGCTGCGTCTCGGTCTCGAGCACCTCGAGCGACACCACCGCCTCACCCTTCTCGTTCGTGCTGGTGATGAAGCCCTGCGTGAGGTTCCACACTTCTTCGGGGTGGAACTTCACGCCACGCCACACCTGCTCGTGCAGGAGCGTCCCATCGGCCCGGTGCGCACGCAGGGCGATGTCCACGACCACCAGGGTGTTGGAGCGGCTGGTCAACTCGAGGTTGAAGCTCAACGGCCGGCCTGCCACGGGCAGCGTCGGGTTCACCTTCACCTCGGCGACCCACTCGTAGCGCGCGAGCTCTTCCGGCGTGGACGAGTACTCACCGACGCACCCGGACCCGACGAGGAGGAGAAACGCCGCAAGCCGCATGGCCCTGCGCATTGCGAGGAACCTGCCAGCGACCTCGCCCTGCGCGGGACACCAGCGGTTCCGGGAGGTTGATGGGCTCGCGGCCAGGGATTCTGTCAGGCGTCGTGACGTTTGGGCGCTTCTTCGCTCCAGCCCGCCCGTGCACCCACGCGGGCACCTGTCATCTCGCCTTCACATGGCTACTTCTTCTCAGCGTCGGGCTCGGGCGTGGTGGGCCGCGGCGCCGACAGCTCGAGGGTGACGGTGGAGCCCGAGCGATTCCCGGCCGCGTCGAACAGCTCGACCGTCAGCTTGTAGGCGCGCCCGTCATCGAAGCCGAAGCTGCCGCTGCACACGTCATGGCCCACCGTGGCAGCCTCGCCTTCGACGGGAACGAAGTACTGCTGCTTCGTCGCCATGCCGCGCGCGCGCACCATCGAGATGACGAGGTACGCCGCGCCGAGGTCGTTCACCTGGGTCCGCAGCTTCAAGGAGCGCGTCAGCCCGTCCTTCGTGCGCTGGTAGAAGCCCTCGGACACCGCTGGCCGCGTGGTGAACTTCGGTAACACGCCATCGGCGGCCGGGCCCGTGCGCCAGCGCGGTGTATTGTCTCCGAACGTGTCGTTGAGGAGGCGCCCCTTCGGGAGCACACGGCTGAGCCCCAGGGAGTACTCGGTGTTCGGCTCGAGCGCGCGCCTGGGCTTGAGGCGCACGGCCACCCGATTCATCGTCGACGTCCACCCCTTCTCCACGGCGACGGGCACGGCCTCCTTCCCGCCGAAGAGCGCGAGCTCGGAGGAGCCAATGAGGGCCGACACACGCTCCTGCTCGCCCGACACGCCCTCGAGGACGAACTGGACGTTGACCGGCACGGTCGCGCCCGGCGTGGGGAACAACCGCACGCCATCCTCACAGGCGGCCCGAGCCGTCGACGCGAGGAACGCCACGCAGACACCGACGAGGCTGGCGACGAGACGAAGCATCACGACCGCGGACGACACCACGGGGCGGGCATTCACGCCACTGCCCAGCCGCCCTCAGTGAACCGGCGTGCCCGGGTCGATGATCTCCACCGGACCGAACTTCTGCTCGTACTTGGCCAGGTTCTCCTGAATGGCCATGAGCAGCCGCTTCATGTGTTTGGGGTTGGTGATGATGCGCGAGAGCACCTTGGCGCGCGGCTGCTGCGGCTGCACGTAGATGAAGTCGAGCGTGAACTCGGTCTCGGTGTGGTTGACGAGGGCCATGTTGACGTACTTCCCGTTGGCCATGTCGTCATCGAGCTGAATCTGGAGCTGAATCTCGGGCGGCTTGGGCGAATCGCTCATGGTGCGGCAGGGTGTACTCCGCGACGGCGAGCGAGTGAACGGACAACGCGTCGCTTCGCGCTTGGAGCCCACCGGCTGGGCTGACAGCATGCCCATCGAGCGTGACGTTCCCCCTCGACCCTGCGCGCACGGCCCCGTTCGACCTCGGTCCGGCGGACGCTGGCACCGCCGTGCTGTTGCTCCATGGCTTCACCGGCAGTCCGTGGGAGGTGCGCCCCCTCGGCGAGTCGTTGGCCGACCGCGGCTTCTTCGTGCGCGCGCCGCGTCTGCCGGGCCACGGCACGACGCCAGAGGCGATGCTCTGGGTGACCTGGCGTGACTGGCTCCACGCGGCGGAGGAGTCCTTCGCCAGCCTGTCGGCCTTCCCGCGGGTGTGCGTGGCCGGGCTGTCGATGGGTGCGCTTCTGGGGCTGCTCCTCGCCGAGCGGCACGGCGCGCGGGTGTCACGGCTGGTGCTGATGGCACCGGTGATGAAGGTGCGCCAGCGCGTGGGCCAGGTGTTGTCGGCCCTCGGCCCTTCGCGTGCGCAGGGCCTCGTCGCCTCGTGGGTTCAGAAGAAGACGACCGACCTCCAGGACGACGAGGTGCGCGCGCGGGCGCCCGTGCTGCCGCGCTACCCGGTGGCCCGGCTGTTCGACTTGTTCGAGCTGCAGCGCCTGGCGCGACGAGCTGCCAGCCGCGTCAGCAGCCCGACCCTCATCGCGGCGGCGGCGAACGACCACGTCGTCGACTTCGCCAGCATCGAGGCGCTCCACCGCGACGTGGTGGGCTCGAGGCTGCTCGTCTTGCAGCGGGGCTTCCACATCCTCCCCCAGGACCTCGACCGCGCCCGCCTCATCACCGAGGTGGCGGAGTTCCTCGACGCGTGAGCCTCGCGGAAGCGCAGACGCGCCGCGCCTTCACGGCGGTGCCCTCGCGCCACACCACGATGAGCCAGGTGGGGTCTTCGGTCGCGGCGAGCTGCACCTTGCCGAAGCCCCCGTCGAGGATCCGCTGACCGCGTCGTCTTCTCCGATGCCCAGCCAGCTGCCGCGGTTGGACACCGAGTGGTCGCACAACGGCGGCGTCAGCAGCCGCTCCTCGAACAGCCGTGCGCCTCCGTCCGTCTGGACTCGGGCGTAACGCACCGAATCCCCGGCCAGGCGACGACCGCTTCGCCGCCAGCGCCGAATCGCAGCGAAGCGCTGCTTGACGTCTTCGCGGTCCGACAGGTTGACGACCAGCACCTTGATGGCGACCCGCCGCCCGATGGCCTGGTTCGTCGCGAGAGAGACGGCCCCCATGCCGCCTTTTCCCAGCACGCCGTCGATGAGGTACTTGCCGGCGAACGTGGAGCCGGCCTCGAGCGGCGTCACGACGCCGACTGAACCTGCTTCTTCCACCAGCGCCCGGTTCCTCGCCGCCCCCGGTGACGGCAGGCCGTGCGCGGTGGGCCGAGTGCGCTAGGGTGTTTCTTCGTGCGTCGCCTCCTCGCCCTCACGGCCCTTGCCCTGACCGCCTGTCCGGTCCCCGTTCCACCGGTGGACGCGGGCCCCATCGAGCCCGAGCCCGACGCCGGCATCATCGACGAGGCGCGTGACGCCGGCCGCCAGCGCTTCGACGCGGGCACACCCGACGCCGGCTTCACGGTGGTGTCGGTCGACACCTGGTGCCGCACCCGCGCGCTGGCGAGCTGTCTGCGGCAGGTGCGCTGCTTGAGCCTCTCGCCGGGAGAGGTGAACGGCTGCGTCACCCGAACGCTCGAGACGGGCTGTGACCAGGTCGCCGTCACCATGGGCGCCGACGCCGGACGGCTCGCCTTCGACGCCTCCGTCGCGCTGACCTGCCTCAACGACTTCGCCCGCGGCAGCTGCAGCGACGAGCCGGCGGCGTGCGCCTCCGTCTTCTCGGGCCGCGTCGCTGCGGACGGAGGCTGCGTCACCGCTTCCGAGTGCGGCCCCGGCGCCTACTGCGACACCTTCGGCACCTCGTGCCCGTACCGCTGCCTCACCTTCCGCCGGCCTGGTGAGACGTGTGACTTCTTTCGGCGGTGCGAGCCGGGGCTGGCCTGCTACCGCGGGGACGGAGGCGTCGAGGTGTGCCAGCCCACCAAGCCGCCCGACGCCGGGTGCGTCGACTTCGACGAGTGCGGCGACGACGGCGTCTGCTTCTCGGGCTCGTGTTTCAAGCGGCGGGCCGACGCGGGTGAGCCGTGCGGCGTGCGCAGCGGCTACCCGTTCTGCGGCTCGGAGTTCTTCTGCCGTCAGGACCCCCCCGGCATGACCGGGGAAGAGCCAGCGCCGGGCACCTGCCAACGACGCGCGGGCCTCGGCGGCGTCTGCGTCGGCAACGGAACCTGCTTGCCCTCGCTGCGGTGCTCGACGGTGGTCACCACCGGCACCTGTCTGGCGAAGGCCCGTCGCGGCGAGATCTGCAGCGCCTTCAACGACTGCGAAGACGGCCTGCTCTGCTCGAACCAGACGACCCGCTGTGAGCCGTTCCCGGCCGACGGCGGCGACTGTGGGTTCGAGACGGGGAGCCAGGGCCGCTGTCAGGCCGGGTTCTTCTGCGACTTCAGCGCCATCGACGACCGCCGCTGCCTCCGGCGGCGTGCGGCCGGCGAAGAGTGCAACTATGATCAGATGTGCCTGTCGAATGAATGCGAGTTCGGGCGCCGCCCCGATGGAGGCTTCGGGGGAACCTGTGGCATCCCCTGCTCGCTGAAGGCCGACGCCGGGCTGTGAGCATCACGTGTCTCGATTTGGACTTCGTCTGACCCTCTTCCGCTCGTTCACCGTGGGCCTGCTCCTCGGCGCCATGGCCGCGTGCGGAAGCCGGCCCCCACCGCCCCGCCCCCCGCTCGACGGTGGCGTCGCCGGAGGCGGAACCGGCGGCGGCGTGGGAGCGAGCGGCGCCGGCGGTGGCGCCTCGGGCGTCGGGCTGCCGGTGGCGCAGGCGTGTCCACGGCTCAACGCGCGGCGGTGCGAGGCGTTGCGACGCTGCGGACTGGTCGGGGACGACACCGGCGCCTACCGCGACTGCGTGGCCTTCTTCACCGCGACGTGGTGCGGGCCCACCCGGTGGCTCCCGCGCGTCGAGGTCGGCACCCTGCGGTACGACCCGGTGCGCGCGCAGGCCTGCGCCGACGACTTCCTCACGCGCGCCTGCGCCGACGTCACCACCGAGCCATCGTCGTGTCAGCGGTTCCTCTCACCAGCCGTCCCGCTGGGGGGCGGCTGCTACGACGGCTTCTCGGAGTGCGTCGATGGCGTGTGCCGGGGCGGTGGCTGCCCGCGGCGGTGCCTGAGCCGCGGAGGCGTCGGCGAGTCGTGCCTCACCACGGCGGACTGCGCCACCGGGCTGACCTGCCGTCCCGGAACGGGGAGCAGCGGCAACCAGTGCGCGACGCCGAGCCTCGAGAACGAGCCGTGTGGGCCGACGCAGCCCTGCGGTCCCGGGCTCGCGTGTGTCGGCGCGTCGTGCCGCCGCCTGCCGCTGCCAGAGCAGGCGTGCCTGCAGGGGCGCTGTGACGAGACGTCGGTCTGCGTGATGACGGCCGACGGAGGGCTCTGCGAGGCCCGACGCGATGCGGGCGTCACCTGTGACGACGACAGTGAGTGTCTGCCCACGATGCTGTGCGACGCGACCCTCCAGGCCTGCGCGCCCCAACAGCTCACCGCGCCCGGCGCCGAGTGCAGTGCGCGGCAGCGGTGCCCAGCCGGGACGACATGCCTCCTCGAACAGGGCACCAACCGGGGGACCTGCGGAGCGCTGCGCGATGACGGGGGGGTGTGTCAGCGCGCGACCGACTGCCAGGGCCACCTGACGTGCGTGTCGACCGACGGGGGCTCGGTGTGCGCGCCCCGGCGTGAAGACGGCGCCCCCTGCGCCACCGCGCGCGAATGCCGGGCCTTCAGCACCTGCGTCTCGGGGACCTGCGTTCCGCTGCCTGCGCTCGGAGACGCCTGCGCGGCCGACCGGCCCTGCCTGTGGGGCACGTGCCTCGATGGCCCGGACGGCGGCTCGGTGTGCGCGGAGACCCAGGGCCCCGGGCAACCGTGCCGCAGCGGGAACGACTGCGCGTCAGGGCGATGCGACCAGGGCACCTGCACCGCGGCGTGCTTGCCGTAGGGCTGCATCACCGCAGGAGGCGAGCGACCGCGCCAGCATGCCGCAGCGGAGCACCGGGGTGTGGGTGCGCGAGGGCCGCCTCCGTGATGCGCTGTCCACGCGAGCGGCCAGGCCCGGCCTCGCGAACCGAGAACGACTGCGCATCGGGGCGACGCGACCACGGCACCTGCGCGTGCCTGGCGAAGGCTGGGCTCAGCCCCCCATGCGCCAGCTCAACAACGGCCGCATCACCGCGTAGGCGAGCGGCTGGGCCCACTTCGGAACGAACGGCAGGGCCTGCGACATCCACCGCTCACGGTTCCAGGTCTCGACCTGCGACTGCACCCTGCCCGCGGCGTCGAAGGTGAGCGTCGAGTCGATCTCGTTGCGCACGGGCCGGCCGAACATCTCGTACTCGGCCACCCAGCTGGCGCGAACCTGATGGCCCTTCGCTTCACCGACCTCGGCGAGGAAGACCTTGAAGGGCGGCGCCCCCTTCCACATCGTCATGATGCTGCCGCCCTTCGAGAGCGTGAACATGTCGTCCTTGAACGAGGCATCGGGACGGTAGAGCCCCTCGAGGGTGGCGAAGTCGCGGCGCCCGAAGGCCTCGAAGAACTGCTCGGCGGTCGCGCGGTTGCGGGCCTCGGTCGGCGTGGGGCCCGTCGCCACGGGCTCGACGTGAGCGGGCTCAGCCGCGCCTTTGGGCACCCACCCCATCGGCGTGGTCGGCGCGAGCGCTCCCGCCGCCGCGGGCCCTCCCTCTGACACGGGCCCGCTCGGGTTCGCTGCCACTGCTGGTGCTGCTCGCTGTACCTTCATCGGTATGAGCCTCCGCTCGCGACGCCGTTTCAGAAACACTAGTGTTTCCGAACCACCTGATGCAAGCCTGCCGAGACCCGGCACCAGGGCCGCAGCGAGAGAGTCGCAGCGAGTGCGGCTCCTCGAGGCCATGGCGCGACTGGTCGGCTCGAAGGGCTACCTGGCCACCAGCGTGGCGCAGGTCATCGCGGCGGCGCGCGTGTCGCGGAAGACCTTCTACGAGTACTTCGGCGACAAAGAGGCGTGCTTCCTCGAGGCCTACGAAGAGCTGACGGGGCGGCTCGTCGAAGGGCTCGCGCGGGTGGAAGGGCCCGGCGGTGCCCGACGCACGCGAGCGCAGCTCGAGCGCTACCTCGAGGCGTTGTCGGCCGATCCGCTGGTGGCGAGGGCCTTCGTCGTCGAGGTGATGGGCGCGGGCCGGGAAGCCCTGCGCGTACGGGAGCGGGTGAACCGCCGCTTCGCCGACCTCGTCTTCGCGCACGTGTCGGGCGACGCGCTCGTACGCAAGGCCTTCATCGGCGGGGTCAATGACGTGGTGACGGGCGAGCTGTTGGCAGGACGCCGTCGGTTCACGAGGTTGCTCCCGGGCCTGCTCCGCTTCGTTCACCCGTCACCCTGACGGCGTGACTCCGGACGGCCACGACGCACGACGGCCGGCCTCAGACGCGCAGGATGACGCCGCTCACCGCGCGGCCCGTCGCGCGGGCGATGGCGCGCACGTAGGCCTGCGTCTGTGCCTCGTACGCACCGAGGCTCTCGTCGAGCACCTCGTCGGTCTTGAACTCCACTACCAGCCAGCCGTCGTCTCCTTCCCACGCGAAGTCGATGACGCCTTCGACGATGCGTCCGTCGTCGAGATGGTCGACCAGCGGCGCTTCGCGGCGCACCTGACGGGCCGTGCGCGCGCCTGCGACGAGGGGATGGGCGAGGGCGGCGACCACGGCGGCGACGGCCGCGCGGGTCTCGGTTTCCGTGGCCTTGAGCGAGCGCGCCATCACCTCCACCACGCCGCGCACGGCCTTCTCGTCGGCGTCGAGCGCCACGGTGGCCAGACACGCGTGCACGAGCTCGCCGAAGCGACGACCACCGGGACGACCGGCACGGGGCGCCGACGTCGTCTCGACCGGAATGGCGACGGTCCCGGTGGGCGGCGGCAGCTCGCGCGCGACGGCCACGCGCCACCGGGGCTGCGTCCCGAACGACACCGCGGTCGAGCGCGTCTCTTTCCACGCCTCGAAGGCCGCGATGCTCGCCGGCCCCTCGACGCCCTCTTCGTGGAGCGCCTCGTCGGCCTCGAGCCCGGCGGCCTCTTCCTTGCCCAGCGTGAGGACGCGCGGGTCGAACCACACCACCCGGTTCTTTCCCGTCTGCGCGAGGTGTAATCCCGGGAGCGGCACCTCGGCGGGCACGGGCCCCTGTCGATCCACCACGACGTCACGGCCGAACTCCGGACAGCCGGGCGCGGGCTTCGGCTCCTGGGCGCGGGAGCGGCTGGGCCACACCGCCGGTCCCAGCACCTCGGTCCACGTATCGGTCCACACCTTGTCGCTGCACACCGGCACCACCAGCAGGTCCTTCGCGCGCGTGGCGGCGACGTAGGTGAGGCGCACCGATTCCTCGGCGTCGCGGGCCTTCGCCTCGTGCTCGTGGACGCGCAGATCGGTCGGGACACAGCCGGCCAGCGCGTGCACCCAGCGCTTCTCGTCGGGGTCGACCCAGTGTGAGGGCTCGGGCCGGTTGGCGTTGGCGGTCGGCTCGGCGAGGATGACGACAGGAAACTCGAGGCCCTTGGCGGCGTGCACCGTCATCATGCGCACACCTTCGAGGCCCTCTTCCACCAGCGGCGCTTCCGGCGCTTCCCCCTCGTCGGCCTCGGCCTGGAGCGACTCGACGACCTCGCGGAAGGACGTCGCGCGGCGCTCATGCCGACGGGACACCTCGGCCAATTGCAGCACGTTCGCCAGCGCCTGCGTCCCAGCCCGCCAGAACGCCACGCCCGCGTGCGCCCGCGTCGCCTCGAGCAGCGCGTGGAGCGTCGACGCCACGGGCCGCCGGTTGCGCTCGACGTGAAGGGCCTTGAGCACGCCGAGCGCGTCGACGATCTCCTTGAACACGGCCTCGCTCATCGACGCGACGTCGAAGGGCCGCAGCGGGTGCAGCTTCCCCACGCCGTGCTTGAACGCGAACAACGCCTCGTCGGTGAACGCGAAGAGGGGTCCCTTGAGCGTGGCGTAGACGGACAGCTCGTCTTCGGGGCGATCGATGGCGAAGAGCGCGGTGCGCAGGGCCATCACCTCTTCCCGCACGTGGAACGAGCGCCCGCCCACCAACACGTGCGGCACCTTGCGGGCCTCGAGCGCCGAGGCATACGGGCGCGGCACGTCGACGCCGCCGTACTTGCGCAGGCGCTTGAACAGAATGCACACGTGCCGCGGCGCGACCGGCACGCGCAGGCCGTCTTCGTCCACCGTCCACCCGCTCTTCGTCACCAGCCACTCGACGAACGCGCCCACCGCGTCACAGAGGCTCGACTCGACGGCTTCCTTGGTGACGCGCCCCTTCGGGTTGAACGGCCGGGGCGCCGGCAGCGCGATGAGCGAGGGCTGGGTGCGAATCGCCTCTCGCCATTCGCCGAGCGGCACGTAGTCGGCCTGCGCGCCGCCCTTCATCACGGCCTCGAACGCGCCGTTCACCGCGGCCTGGATGCCGGGCGTGCTGCGGAAGCTGGTCGAGAGGTACTCGACCCGCGCGCCGTGCTTCACGAGGTGCGCCTTGACGCGCGAGTACAGGAGGATGTCGGCACGGCGGAACCGGTAGATGCTCTGCTTCGGATCGCCGACGACGAAGAGCTTCCCGGGCACCGGGGTGACGGCGAAGGGCTCACTCACCGCGGCGTCATTCGCCGACAACAACAGCACGATGTCGCTCTGCAGCGGGTCGGTGTCCTGGAACTCGTCGACGAAGAGGTGCGTGAAGCGCTGCTGGAGCGACTCGCGGACCGACCGGTGCTTGCGGAGGAGCTCGCGCGTGCGGAGGAGCAGATCGACGAAGTCGAGGACGCCGGCGCGGTCCTTCTCGAGTTCGTACGCCTCGATGACGGGGCGGAGCTCCTCGCGCAGCAGGGCGGCGAGGTCGGCGTCACAGCGCTGGACTGCGTCCCGGACGATGGCGAAGGCCTCGTCGCGCGCCGCCACCACGCCCGCTTCGGTGCGCCCTCCGGAGAACGTGAGCCCCCACGCCTTCGATTCCCATGGGAAGCGGTTGCCGACGAGGTCGCGCAGGGACGCCTCGAGGCCATCATGATCGCGCGGAGAGACCTCTTCGCGGTGATCGATCTCGGCGACGAAGCGCGAGACGCGCCCGAGGAGGTCGAGGAGCGGCGAGTCGTCCCGGCCTGGCCGCAGCGCCACGAACGGTTGATGCGTGGCGAGCGTGCGCAGCGCGGCGAGGGCCGCCTCGAGCGCGGGAATCCGGTCGAAGGGCTCGCGCGTCCACGGAGCGTCGAAGTCGCGGTGCTCGATGAGGGTCTGCGCGGCGTGGAAGAGCACGAGGCGCGGAGGCTGGGCGTCGAAGCCTCGCTGCTTGCGACGGAGGGCGCGACGAACCCCTTCGGGTTGCGACTGCAGGAGGGCCTGAAAGGTGCGCGTGAAGGCGGCCTCCTGAAGGGCGTCGGCGTCTCCTTCGGCGGCGACTTCGAACAGCGGGTCGACGCCGGCCTCGACGGGGTACTCCCGGAGGAGATCCGCGCACAACCCGTGAATGGTGCCGATGCGGGCCGCTTCGAGCTGCTCGAGGGCGACGACGAGTCGGTCCCGCTCGACGTCATCGGCAGCCTCGAGGCGCGCGCGTTCGAGCCGGGCCCGCAGCCGCAGCTTCATCTCGCCGGCCGCCTTCTCGGTGAAGGTGACGGAGATGATCTGCTCCAGCGCTGCCCGCCCGCGACGCACGAGCATCACCACGCGCTCGACGAGCTCGGTCGTCTTTCCGGTGCCCGCCGCGGCCTCGACGACGAAGGTGGTGTCGAGATCGTCCCGCAGGCGCGCGCGGACGTCCTGGTCGCCGGGGACCTTCGTCATGGCCGTGTGCCTCGGAAGAGCACGGAGGTGCCGCCCCGCTGGGCCTCGAGGAAGAGCTCGCCGTTGGCCGACATGATCCCCCGCACATCACTCAGGTTGGGAGGAATGCCGGTGAGGGGAACCCAGGCGCCCGCACGGTGGTGCATCAAGACGGGACCTCCCGGCATCGGTTCACCGAGCGCCACGAACTCGTCGGCTCCGAAGGCGGCGACCTGCTCAAACTCGCGGCCCGTGGTGATCGGCGGGAGGACGTTCCAGTTCCCGGCGGCGCGCGTGGCCGAACGGTACGCCCCGAAGCCCCCGACGATCATCGCCTCGCCAACACCACCGTCCCGCTCTGCAAGAGCGATGGCACGCCACTGCGGCGCCTGCCCGTTGAGCGTGATGGGCTCGGCGTTCGCGACACCATCGAAGCGCGCGACGCCGTCGAGGCCCACGACGAGCACCGTGCCATCCGGGAGTACTTCACAGCCATAGGCGCTCCCGACGCCCACATCGGTCATCGCGCGGGTCCATCGATCATTGACGAACCGGTACAGGATGCCGCCGAGGCTGGTGCCGTAGCCGATGGCGTAGACGTCTTCGCCGCGCCCACACATCGGGCCGAACCGGTCCGATGCGAGCTGCGACAACCGCTGGGAGTAGTTGCTGCCGTTCTCACACCCGCTGGCGCACACCCGGGAGGCGTTGCGAGTCGAGGTGACGAAGACGCGGCCCGAGGGGGAGACATAGACGTCGCCGATGTCGGCCAGGTCAAAGCCCGGGACGAGCGCGAGGACGTTACCAGTGGTTCGGAGGAGCTCCCGGTTGAAGGAGACGGCGTAGAGCTCTCCGGGCCGGCCGGAGATGGCCTGGATTCCCATATTGGGTGGCACGCCGATGGCGGACCAGGTGAAGGGGACCGAGACGCCACCCGCGCTCCCGCCAGCCTGACCACCACTGGTGCCGCCGGCCTGACCGCCACTCGTACCACCCGCAGAGCCGCCGGCCGTGCCGCCAGCAACGACACTGCCACCAGCCGAGCCGCCGCCGATGCCCGCGTCGACACCGCCATCCACCCGAACGGGCGTGATGGGCGAACACCCGAGGACGCCCGCGACGAAGAAGAGTCGCCACATGCGCAGCGTCGTAGCTCGGCAGTGCGAGGCCACGCGGAGGCGCTGGAGCGACTTCGCCCTGGCAGAACCCCGGCGAATGGCAGGCGCTGCTGACCGCGTTCCGTCACCGGGCCGGCGGTCTGCTCCTTGCCGTCGGCATTCGACCCGTGCGCTCGGTCGCCTGACGCGTTTCACTTTGGGAACATCTCGGTGAACGCCTGGACGAGCTGGGCCTTCTCGGCCTCCGTCAGCTTCGCCTCACCATGGAGCACGACGTACCCCGCCATCGGCATCTCGCCTTCGCGCAGCTCCTCGGCCGCGTCCTTCGCGTGACGCTGGGGCTTGTCGAACTCGGAGAAGTTGAGCTCGCCGCGGCCCTCCTCGACGTGATGCTCGACGAGCCATGACGCCGGCGCCACCGATGCGTACCAGGGCCACTTCGTCTCGTTGCTGTGGCAGTCGAAACACGCCCGCGCCGCCAACGCGCGCACCTCGGGGCTCGACCACGCGGGCTCCTTCGTCACTGGCGGGTTGGTGTGGTTGCGCCCCTTCGGCGCCAACTGCAACACCGCGAACAGCACACCCAACGCGCCCACGATCTTCACGCCTCGCTTCACGGTCATCTCCTTCGTCACTGGCAGCGCTCGATGCGTCGCAGCGCCTCGGCCGCCGAACCCTGGCCACAGTCTTCTGTTTCCAGCCCCAGCAGCCGCTCGACCCGAAAGCGGTCGCCCAGCACGAGGCTGCCGGGAGCGAACGAACTCCCGCCCGCCAGGTGGGCGTCAGCGACTCCCGAGGGCTGAGCATCCATCGACATGCGCGCCGGCCTTGTATCGCCGAACGCGGGTCAACGCTCCAGGAGACGCGATCCGTTCAGGCCACCAGGGCCGCCGCTGCGGAGGCGCGCGAGGCCACCTTCTGCTCGTCGCGACGCACCAGCTTCAGCAGGCTCGCGCGGTCGTGCAGCTCGCCGGTGATGCGGTCCTCCAACGCCAGGTCGGGACACACCTCGAGCAGCTGCACGAAGACCGCGAAGACGACGTTCAGCGAGGTGACGCCCTCGAGGAAGATGCTCCCGTCGCTGGTGAACCACACGTCGAGCTCGCCGCGGCGGGTGCTGATCTCCCAGGCCCGCCGGCCATCGTGCGTGCGCTGGGCGAACGGCAAATGTCCGCACGCCACGTCCAACCGCCGCTGCAGCGCCTCGTCGAACGCCCCGGCCAGCGGAGACGAATCCGTGCACTCGTCGAGGCTGAACGGGAACTCCCAGTGGGTCCGAACCTGGGACTTGACGCGCACGACCGAGAATTCGCGGAAGAACACGGCGGGGAGAAAACCCGCACGTGCTCGATCACGTGCAATCTCCTGAAGCGCCTGAAAACACTCGGCTTTCTTGAGATACTGAGTGTTCAGGGTCCTGACAGCTTCTCACTGAACGCTAAAAACATTTGAGTCGAAACTCTTTGAGGGGTGCTCCGAGAATGTAGGCATCCGCAGCACATCCACCCTGATTTCTCCACCGGAGCCCGCCATGCCCCTCGTCTTCAACCCGTTCAACCCGATGTCGTACGTGAACGCCTGGACCAGCTCGGTGACGGCGGCGGAACTGGGCCGGTCGCGGGTCTCGCGCAGCACGCCGATTCCGGTCGAGGCGAAGAGCCTCAACTCGGGCATCAAGATGAACGTGAAGCAGGTGGGCGCCGAGACGCAGGTCACCATCTCCGGCAAGGCCAGGGGCCCGACCTCGCACGACGTCTTCGGCGGCGCGCTCAACGACTACGTCGAGTACCACCCGGTTCGCCTGGGCGTGGCGGTGAACGAGGCGCCCACGAAGGACGCGCTGGGCCGCACCAACTACACCGAGAAGAACAAGCGCGGCCTGGTGACCAGCCCCCGCGGCGGCGAGACGGGCAA